>URXT01000006.1 GCA_900551915.1 uncultured bacterium | reverse complement strand
TTTTGTGCGCAAAATACTTCCTTTTTCAGAGCATTATCGGCGATGACGGAACCAGCAAACGCGATGTCGTTGCATATAAAACAATGAAAGTCGTTGATACCTTCAAAACCGACCAGTACAAAAAGGAAATGGCTCAAAAAATTGAACCCGTCCTTACACCGGCGGAAGACAGCTACATAAAAAACAATTACAAGGCGCTTGAGGCAAATATTCTGAAAATCAGAAGCAAAAAAGGCGATTATCAAACAAAAAAAGACCAGATGAACCTGCTTTTTGATTTTGACAACTCAAATGCATATCGAAACTACATTTTGAACTACCTGATTAACGCAAATGACGACAGGGTTATGAACACTTTCGGAAAAGCCGACAAAACTCTGGACAACCTCCTAAAACAGGGCGTAACAGAAAAAGATTTTGAGCTGGACAGGCTAAACAGCATGATTCTTCGCAATTCCAACTTTGAAACCTCAAAAGGCGAAATGCGCGTTATTTCTGCACTGCTTGAACAGGTAATTGTGCCAAATATGGTCGTAGATGAGGTCGCCACGGAAATTGCAAAGAAAAACGCAGTAAACTCAATAACTCCCGTGACCGTAACCTTTGAAAAAGGCGACAAAATTGTTGAATTAAATGGTATTCCGGTAACAACAAGCTCAGCCCTGATTACTACTTCCCAGTTGAGTAAAAAAAATGACGGCAAAGTTGATAACAGGTTTGTAAATGAAAATTATGAAAATTTAAAAAAATTAAATCCGGCTTTCACAAAAGATGAAATAATTCCGAAAGATATTCTCATAAAATTACCTGCCCGTAAGACAGAAGCACCTGTTGTATTAAGCCAAAATGTATTAAAAGGGCTGGAAAAATATAAAGATAACCAACTTTCACTATCAGATAACCAAAAAAACTTAAGAGATAAGCTTACAGAAAAAAAATACTTAATATCTGATGGAACTTTTACATTAAATGACTTGGCATATGCGCTGTCTGACAATACCCGTCCGATATATCTGAAAGTTATTCGTGAGGGAAAAACAATTGAACTTTCTCCTATATATCCAAATTCAGAAGGAATTATGGGACTTCAAATGGAAATTAAAGAAGTTCTTATACCTACCAAAGGCCCGAAAGCCATTATCGTAACAAGTGCAAAATACCTTTGGGAACAGACCTCAATGCTGCTTTATGGATTGTATCAGATATTTACAGGAAAAATTCCGCTAAAAGACCTCCATGGGATTGTTGCAATTACAAAAGTAGGCGGCGATATAATAGATACAAGCGGAATGTTTTCCGGTCTGCTGCTGACAGCATTAATTTCACTGGATTTAGCGATAGTAAACTTTTTACCTATACCTGCGCTTGACGGCGGTCACGTACTTTTCCTTTTAATAGAAAAACTACGCGGCAGACCGCTCAATGAAGAAACTGTTGACAAAATCGGAACAGCAGGTTTTATGATATTAATTGCACTTATGGTGCTTGTTGTATTTAATGATATTTACGCATTAATAACACAAAAGTTGTAAATATTTGCGTCATTACTAAAAATATGCTATAATATAGCATATGAAATAATGGGGTGACGATGAAAAAAATTAATCTAAGAACAAACGCCTTTACACTTGCAGAAGTGCTTATAACAATAGGTATTATCGGAATTGTAGCAGCTATGACTATTCCTGCTCTTTTAGTGCAAAACAGAGAACGCGAAAATACCGCAAAACTGAAAAAAGCATACAGTTCAATGACACAGGCAATAACACGAGCTACAACAGATTTCGGAACTCCTGATTATTGGGAATTAACAGCAAAAGATAGCGATGTAGGCGCGGCTAATATGGTTAAAATCCTGTCACCTTATTTTAACGTTAACAAAATGTGTTCAGCAGACTTGAATTGCTGGCCTGATGTCACAACAAAAAAATTAAATCTTGATGCAGACGACAATTTCAAAACAAATACAAAATATGCAGCTTTTACCATAAATGACGGCTCACATTATGCCTTTAATATAGAAAGCCCTGACTGTACTGCAGTATTCGGGGAAACAAAGGCATTGAAAAATGTTTGTGCAACTTTTACAGTTGATGTTAACGGAAGTAAAAATCCAAACCAGTTTGGATACGATATTTTTAGATTTTATGTAACAAAATACGGTCTTCAACCTTATGGTCTTGAATCCGATACAAGTTATACCTTTAAAGATAACTGTTCAGGCAGTTCTAACGGATACGGATGCACTGCGTGGGTTATTCTTAAATCCAATATGGACTACCTGCATTGCAGCGGTTTAGAGTGGAATGGTAAAGACCGATGCATTGTTTTGAAAAATTCTAAGTATGACAGCAGTTTATAATACAATACCAAAAATTTTATAACTGTGTTATTATATTACCAGATATTCTTACTCAGAGAAGAAACTCAAGAATTACGGAAACTTTTTTGTAAAAAATACATCTATATAAAATAGGCTTGAGCTTTTTTTACGAGTTAGGGATAATTGGAGGAAAAACTAGAGAATGAGAAACTTTATGAAAAAAAGCGTTATATTTTTAGGCGTATTTATTTTTCTTTTCGGCTGTGTAATCCGTAACAATGTAATGGCATATACACCTGTCGATTTGTATGATCAAGTATGGCGTTTAATTAATACTAAGTTTGTCGACCAGACAAATAACGCACAGGATTGGGGTAAATGGCGCCACAAATACGATAACCAAATCGTTACAAATGACGATGCCTATGTCGCAATTAATACAATGATTGCAAGCTTAAATGACCCTTATACTAAATTTCTTGATCCAAAAGAATTTGCCGAAGAAACAAGTTCAATAAAAGGCTCTTTAAAAGGTATCGGTATTCAGATTGCAGTAAAAGACGGGAAATTAACCGTTATTGCTCCGATTGAAGATACTCCTGCTGAAAAAGCAGGTCTAAAAGCGGATGATGAAATCCTGGAAATTGACGGCAAAAGCACAAAAGGGATTACTGTTGACAAAGCCGCTGACCAAATCAGAGGCAAAGAAGGCACTCAGGTTAACCTTTTGATTAAACGAAAAGATTGTGAACCAAAATTATACTCAATTACACGCGCAGAAATTGAGATTAAATCAATCTCACAAAAAATTCCTGAAAATATAAAAATGCCTGAAGATATTTCATATATCAGATTAAGTTCATTCATCAGCAGAAATGCAGCAGGAGAGTTCAGAAGCATACTTGAAAACAGCGCAGGTAAAAAAGGATTTATCATAGACCTTCGTTCAAATCCAGGCGGACTTTTAAGTAACGCAATCTATATTTCAGATATGTTTCTTGACGGCGGAATTATTGTAAGCACAGTTGACCGTGACGGCTACAAAGAAACACAAAGAGCTACCAAAGGTTATGTAACAAATAAGCCGGTCGTAGTATTGATTAATAAAGGCTCAGCATCTGCAAGCGAAATTTTCTCAGGTGCGATGAAAGATAACAGAAGAGCTGTAATTATAGGAGAACAATCTTTCGGTAAAGGTTTAGTTCAGGAAATAAACAAACTTCCATATGAAGCTGGTATAAATATTACAATACAAAAATACCTGACACCAAACGGAACAGATATTAACAAAAAAGGAATTACTCCTGACATTGTTGTAAAAATTACTGAAGAAAACGTTAAAAACAAAGACGATGTACAGCTGAAAAAAGCAATTGAAGTTCTCCAAAAGATGACCAATGGACAGGAAATTGCAACTTACTAAACTAAAATTAAAAAGCTCCCATAAAGGGAGCTTTTTTTAACTTAAAGCTTATAGGGATAATCATCTTTAAATTCCCAGTTATCCCATTGAAGCAATGACGAACAGTAATAAGAATTAGATTTGCAGTTATCTAAATTTTTTTCTCTTGTCTTTGCAGGGAAATAGCTGGTAAAGCACTGCTTATTATTACGACCGCTATCTCTTTTGCAAATGACAAATATAAATTGGTCATATCCTCTTTTATTAGGCTTCCTGTCCCCATTAATATCAAAAGACAAATCAACACAGCTTCCGACTTTTGCGTTCATCGTAGAACCGTCGGCAAATACTAAACTATACCCATCAAGTTTCTGTTGTGTTGAAGTTATCCATTCTTTTTTCTCTGATTTTAGCTTCATAAACGGCTCAAGATACTGTTCAACAAAGGCTTTCGATATATCGTAGTTTTTACCTGCCTGTTCTGGATCTTCGTAATCATCTATTGATTCATATTCCCATTCCAGGCAAGGACCATATTTAAGCTCTGACATTGCAATTGCCTGCTGCATGGCAGAATAGAACTTTTTCAGCCTTGCACTTGCTTCTGATTTTCTGGTGTTAGTAATTACTGCAGGTAAAGTCATAGCAGCTACCACACCTATTATACCCAGAGTTATAAGTACCTCGGCTAAAGTAAATCCTTGTTTAATGGTTCTTCTTTCGGCGGCGCGAAATGGTCCTGAGCCTGCGCCAATACCGGTTATGGTGCTTAAATTACCTTGCCCCCCCCCCGAAAAACCTTGTCTTTACTGCGTTTTCCATAATTTAATCTCCTTTTTTCTAGCTTTGATTTTATTTCTTTTTTATTAAAGTAAATATATTTATTTTCTCGGGCACGCTCTCGCCCTGCTCTCGCTATCGCCTCGAAAACAAATATATTTACTTTAAATGTTCTGTAAGTTCCCGCTTCTCGCTATCGTTATAGCTTTTCTAACATGTTTTTCCTCTGCTTTTTTTATTATAATCTATTTTTTGAAATTTTCAAGAGAAGTGTTATTTAATTTCCCATTTTCTCTGCATTTGTGAAAGCTTTCCGGTTCTTGTAAGAAAATTGATTACATAATTTGTTTTTGCCTTAAGTCTGTCAGATTCTTCTCCTCTGCGGAATGCCACAGCATAAGGTTCTTTTGAGTATCTTTTCGGCAGAATTTTTACAGAATCATCATCCATTGTAAGACCATACAAAACTGTATCATCAGCAATCATTGCATCAGCTTTGCCGGCTTTTAAAGCATTAAATCCATCAATATATGTCTTATACCCTATTATAGTTGCATCCGGAACATTCATACGCACACTCATTTCACCGGTTGAACCATAGATTATTATAACCTGTCTTCCATTTAATTGTCTTAATGAAGTTATATCACTTTTGGCGGGAACAACAATTGCCTGACCTGCCACATAGTATGGAACAGAAAAATCCGCAACTAGCTGTCTTTGATCAGTCACAGACATTGTAGCAATTAACATATCTACCTTTTTTGTGTTAAGCATTGAAATTCTATTAGAAGCAGTTACAGGCACAAATTCAACCGCTTCCTCAGTTGAAAAAATCTCTTTTGCAATCTTTTTGCCCAAATCAACATCATATCCCTGCAGTTTGCCTGTTATATCCTTATACCCGAAAGGCTTAGCATCACTCCTAACTCCGACAATCAGTTTTCCCCGGTTGATAATCACATCTAAATCATCCTGAGAATTGTCTTTTGTACAGGCACAGGTAAATAATGTCACAAGTAAAAGTGTACAAATTAATTTCTTAAACATGCAGCTCCTTATTCCTCGCTTAATAAAGACATGATACTTAAATGCCCCGGCAAAGTCAATTCCCGCAAAAAAGAAAGACTGCTTCAAAAACCAAATAGCCTGACAGGATAACCGCTTACGGTAATGTTTATCAAATTAATTGAAGTACATAATCAAATATAAGTTTGTTTTTTAAACTTTTTTCAGGTTTTTCACAGCAAAAACCTATAAACACAAGGAGGTAAAAATGACAATTAAAAAACTTACTGTGGCAGCTGCAATTGCCGTTGGAATAGCAACGTGTTCCTTGAATCAAGCAATGGCGGCTTGCCCCTGCGAACAACCGATGCCGACAGTGACAGGACCGGCTTGTCCGTGCGAAGAGGCATTACCGGTTGTCACCGGACCTGCATGTCCGTGTGAAACAAAGGCTCCATGCCCAAAATGTAAAAAAGCATTGCCTGACTGTGAATGCGAGAAAAAAGACCCTTGCCCGCCTGATCCGTGCGATCCATGCGAGAAGAAAAAATCAGACTGCGGATGCAACGATGAAATCAGCTGTGATGAACCTGCTGAACCCGCTTGCGCAGTTTGCCCCGGAACAGGCAAACCTGACAGAAAAGATATGAAACAGGTTTACGGTTATCCGAATGCAATCTACGGTACAAATAATTACGTAGGGCAGCCTGCAAACTCTATTTTTTCAACAGACACACCGCTTGCAGGAACTCCAAGAACTCTTTCTCAGGAAATTAGCGGTACAACAGTCGCAACTGATGGACAAATTACAGGTGCGGCTTCTCAACTTCCATGTCTGAATGAAGCTCCGACAAGGCACAATGGTATTCCGATTGAAAGAAATGAAAAAATTATGGATGGTAACAATTGCCCTATAGACATTCAAACGGAAAACTCTCTTGATGCTGTTAGAAAAAGTTTTGTTCCGTACGAAATTACGGGAGAAAGCTGCACAGGAGCTGCAAGCCCTTTATCAAGTAATTCTTGTATGTTCCCGGATGTTCCAAATAATTACTGGGCTTCCTGCGACATCGACAAACTTGCTATCAATGATGTTGTTGTAGGTTACCCTGACGGTATGTTTAAACCTAACAGAAATATTTCACGTGCAGAATTCGCAACAATGCTTGTTAAAGGTTTTAACCTTGACAACTGCGGCTTAACCCGTGAAAATATGTTCAAAGACGTTCCTGCTTCAAACTGGGCTAATGCTGCTATCGCAAAAGCAGTTGATGAAAATTTGCTTGCAGGTTATCCAAACGGCAAATTTGAGCCGAATCACCCAGTAACCCGTGCTGAAGCATTAACAACAATTGCAAAAGGTATGACCTGCGATATGGATCAGTGCAAAGCTGATGAAATCTTAAGCAAATATGCTGACGGTAACACTGTTCCGAACTGGGCAAAAATCCCTATTGCTAAGTCTTTGATGAACGGTGCTTTGAAGGACAGCCCGAATCCGAATATGATTATGCCTAACCGCGACGCAACCCGTGCTGAAATTGCTTCAATGATGCAAACAGTTCGTGTAGCGCTCGGCTACGACACAAATCCGAAAACAGCCAACAATGTTTGTCCGGCTTGCCCTGTAAACAAAAATGCTTTTGTTGAACAGGAAGAAATTGTTAAAATTCCGACACTTAAAGTTAAAATGATTGACCAGTTAACTGCAAAATCTTCTCATGTCGGCCAATATTTCAGAGCTAACACTCTTGAAGATATTACAATCAATGGCGTATGTTATCCTTGCGGTTCAACTGTTACAGGTCAGGTTGTTGAAGTTATCAGACCTTCAGGCTGTGACAAAGGCGCTTTGAAATTGTCCTTCACCTCAATCAAGAACGGCGATTGCAAAGCTAACTTGCCGAAACAAATTTTGAAAGCACAGGTTAACAAATCAAAACAGGTTAACCCTGTCGCAAGACTTGTTGAAGCACCGTTTACACTGGCAGGTTCATTAGTTGGTATTACCGGCCGTACAGTCGGTGGTGTTATTACAAACGTTGGTAACGCAGCTGAAAATGTTTCTAATGATGCAGGTTATATGTTAGGACACGTATTCCAGGGTAAATTTGGTGCTGCAGCACGTAACCTTGGCGATGGTATCTGGGAAACAGTTAAAGCTCCAATTGACGTAACAAGAACTGCATTGTCCGGTACAATGGGCTTATTCCAGACTACAGGAGATGAATTTGCATATCTTGTTGACCCTAAAGGTTACAAAATTTCTGCGGTCAACCCGAGAGAACACATCACCATTGCCTTTGGTTGTGCCGAATAGGCGGATTTTCGGTAGGGTGGAGTGAGCGAATAGCGAGCGTAACCCGTTACATCCGCAGCTCCGTAGTGAGCGACAAAATTGCGAAAGCAATTAGAAGCGAACACTAGGAGCAGGATAGTCGAATAATCCGAACACACGAAGTGTGCTCCTACACAATGAGGCACTGAATTAGGTGAAAATCGCTTTAGAAAGTCGTTAGTGGAAACTGACGGCTTTCTTTTTATCGCTTGGAACGGTGCCCGTTTTGTAATGATGGCTGACATAAGTGACGGTTTTTGCACGAAGTTTGCTCCTACACAATGGCACTGAATTAGGTGAAAATCGTTTTAGAAGGCCGTTAGTGGAAACTGATGCTTTTTGATTACTGCTTAAAACAAACTCACATTGTAAGATTAAAAACACAAGAATATGAGATTGATTTTAGAAGTTAAAATTTACCGTACGGTAAATTTCACACTAAAAATTATTTCTAAGTATGCGTTTTTTACCGTTCGGTAAAAAATATTGATTTTTAGATAAAAATATAGTAAAATTTTACCGATAGGTAAAAATGAATATAACAGATACTAAAAAACTGGGAACTTATATTAAAAATGCCCGTAAGGAACAACATCTTACACAATCAGATTTGGCGATTGCTGCGAATGTCGGGGTAAGGTTTCTTGTTGACCTGGAAAACGGGAAAGAAACCGCCCAAATTGGGAAAGTCATAAATGTCTGCCGTGCATTGGGTATTACAATAGATGTAAAATCTCCTTATGAAAAAATTTAAGAGGTAAATATTGAGTAATTCTTTGAACGTATTTTTGAATGATAAAAATATCGGAGTATTAGAAAAAGACGGTAATGGCGGCATAATTTTTCAATATTCGACCAATGCGGATAGAATCTTATCTTTGAGTTTGCCAATTCAAAAGGCCCCTTTTGATAATAAACAATGCAGAGGATTTTTTAACGGGTTGCTGCCGGAAAGCGAACATACAAGAATTGCTATCGGGAAAAAATACGGGATTAATTCCAAAAACGATTTTTCAATTTTGCAAGCAATAGGATATGATTGCGCGGGTGCTGTTTCATTTTTTGACAATTCTGATACGCAAACACCTTCAAAATACTTGCAAAAAGCTTATGAAATTGATTATACGGCATTAGAAGAAAATGCACTTGAAAAATTCATAAATGAACTTCCACAAAAACCATTAGCAACAGGAGTTGAAGATATGCGGTTATCTTTAGCCGGCGCACAGGATAAAACCTCTGTAATAGTTGTTGACGGGCAAATAGGAATTCCCAAAAGTAATGTGCCGACAAGCCATATTTTAAAACCAGCAATAAACGGATTTAATGAAACTATTGAAAATGAATTTATATGCATAAAAACCGCGAAAGTTTTGGGCATAAATGTTCCCGATGTCAAAATCGGTTATGCAAATAAGACAAAATACTTTTTAATTCAAAGATATGATAGAGAAATAATTGCTAACAAAATAAAAAGAATTCATCAAGAAGATTTTTGTCAGGCCTCCAGCATTCCAAGCGCATACAAATACCAATCTGAAGGCGGTGTTGATTTTAAGAGATGTTTTGAAATTTTAAGAGCAGCATCGCAGCCTGCAGTCGCAATTAACCAATTTATTCAATTGATGATTTTTAATTACTTGATAGGAAATAATGATGCCCATGGCAAGAATTTTTCTATACTGCACTATGACAGTGGAGAGATAAAATTTGCACCTGCATACGATATTCTGTGTTCTCAAGTTTATCCTGAATTATCAAATAAAATGGCAATGAAAATCGGCGGTCATTATAAACATGATGAGATTTTATTAAGGCATTTTGAAAAACTGGCAAATGACAATGATATAAGTTTTACTCAGTTAAAAAAAGTTATAAAAAATCAGTGCGAAACTCTTCCTGATATTGTTGAGGATGTGATAAGCAGCTTTGACAATAAAATAGGAAAAGATATTTTATCGGTAGTACAAAAAAATTGCACTAAAATATTAAAAGAATTTTAGTTTACCAAAATACAACAAAATGAAGTTGTGTTGTATTTTGGGGTAAATGTATGAGCAGGAAGGGGTGAATGGATTTTTGCAGGCGTAAGTTTTTGAATGCTATTTAAACGATATTTAAACACTGTTTAAATGGTGAGGATGCGGAAAAATCCAAAAATTGACAAATTTTTGAGATTTTTCAAATCCGACCTTAGGTGTGTGAGTATCAGGTCGTGTGCGGGATAGCACACAACCTGATGCGAAACCGTTCCCCGCAGTTTGCGAGAAAAATGTCAATTTTTCCGCAAACTCAAGTGTTTAAATTTTGTGTCATTAGACTTTACTTTTTATAGGGAAGAAGCAATCATTGTCTGTGATTAAGCGAGTTTAAAAATGAATGTAGTACAACCTATAAAAAAGATAGAAGATATCCAAAAGATTAAAAAATATCTTGCAAAAAGGCCAAGAAATGCACTGCTTTTCAGCTTTGGAATAAATACAGGACTCAGAATATCTGATATATTATCGCTTGATGTTGGGGATGTAAAGGACAGAGATTATATTGAAATTAGAGAGAAAAAGACGAATAAGTATAAGAAATTTCCGCTTAATAGGTTTTTGAAAGAGGAGATTGATTTATTTGTAGAAGGTTTGCCGAGTGAACAACCGCTTTTTTATACACAAAAACATTGTAGGCTTGATAGAGCACAGGCGTATAGAATTTTGAATAAGGCAGCACAAGCTGTTGGAGTGAAGGAAAGAATTGGAACACATACTTTGAGGAAGACTTTTGGGTATCATCATTATAAAAAATATAATGATATAGTACTCCTGCAAAAAATCTTTAACCATTCCTCCCCATCAGTAACGCTTCGATATATAGGAATTGAACAAGACACAATCGACGAAAGTTATATGAATTTTTATTTGTAGAAATTTCATTGTGCTAATAGGCTTAAAAGTAATTATTTATAGCTTCCGACTTTTCTACCGTATTTGTCGTATTCGGTAATTCTACCGGATGAGTCTTTTTTGAAGGAACCTACTTTTTGACCGTATTTATTGTATTTTGTAGTTACCCCATTAGAATTTGTTTTGTAACTACCCGTTTTCTGTCCATACTTATCATAGGAATTATATCCTGAGGATGTCTTTTTATAGCTTCCAGTCTTTTGTCCATATTTGTCATACTTGTTATAGCCAGAGGAAGTTTCTTTATAAGAGCCTGTTTTAGAACTGTATCTGTCATAAGAATTGTAGCCTGAAGTTGTTTGCCTATAAGAACCAGTTTTTTGACCATATCGGTCATAAGAATTCACTGCAAAAGCAACATTTGCAAAGAATAACATTAGTAATAAAACTAAAAATTTTCTCATATACCCTCCAGTGTGCTTTATTTATTATAAATTTCTGTAATAATATCTTGTCCTTCCTTGCTTATAAGATTTGTTTTACTTTGAACAATTTCCTTGAATTCTTCAACTAATATGGAATTTTGACTTAAATAATTAATTATTTGTACAGCTAATTCATATTCATTAGCTTCTTGCCCATCTTCCAGTAATTGAGTAATTAATTCTTTTAGAATATCAACATTATTTACAACTAATTGGGGATTAAAAATTGAAACGATATTAGAATATATTCCTACCGATTTAGTTGCCTGTAATTCACTATTTATAAATTTCAACAATGGAGATAAAAATATCTTATTAAATTGTTTTTCAGTAAGCGTTTCACTAGCTATTTTTAAGAACCTAATGCCACTTTTAGGGTCTCTTTTGTATGCTTCTAATGTACTATTTTTAATAGTACTAAAATCTTGTTCTGTGGCTTTTATATTGTACATATTCAATAATTCCAATAATGAATATGATTTCTCTAAGTTATCAGGGTTAAAATATTTGGAAAAAATAAAGGTTTTAAATTCACTTTTATTTAGTTCCGTATGATATTTTTCTTTTATTTCTAATAATGTTTTTAAATCATCCATTTTATCATCTTTTTCTCTTAATAACTTCTCATAACAATCTGAAAGAGAATCTTGCATTAATTGAACACAAATTTTTCTGATTTCTACAAAATTGAATAAAAATTGTTTTGAAGCCTGACAGTCTATTATTTTTTCAACATACTCTTTGTTGTTTAATTCTTCTAGTCTATTTGCAAATATTTTCTGATTATCCACTGGTTGCAAGCATTTTCTCAATATTGCATCATAAGATGAATCATTTTCCACTGTTATAAAACGCAGAGCTTCAATTAAAAAATCCATTGTCATTTGAGGTTTATAAGACATTAGATTTTGTATAAAGTTATACAAAACATTATTGAATTGACTTATTTCACTTTTATCAAAAGAAGAATCGTCTATCAATTTAATAGCCGTATTTAAACCATTAAACAGATTTTCTTTATTGTAAAACACACTCATTTGCGAAGAAATTTCTGAAATTATAGTATTTAATCTTTGAGCTAATACTTTTTTATTCTGTTCAGGAAGTGTTTTTCTGTTGAAGTTTTTTAAGCAATTATATACGTTTTCTGAAAAAGAGTCTTTTGAAATTGATTTTATAATCAAATTTATAAAAGATGACGGAATTAAAGATAGTTTACCCTGTTCTCCCAATATCTCTACATACTTTTGCATAGGTTCATCAATTTGTGATATTTCGCTAATATCTCTAAATACTTTACTTATATATAAGTTGTCAATTATTTCATTATGCCCCAAAACATTTTTAAATAATTTTATTTTATTTTCACAATCTAAACATTGTTCCTTGTTTATGTTTTTGTCTATCTCCTGATTTAACCTCAACACATCTGAAATTTTTTGTTTAACTTTATCTTTGTTAAAATCTCTCATTTCTTTAATATATAGAACTATTTCATCAATTACAGTTTTGTTTTGATTAATAAAATCAATAAAGTTAATATCTTCTAGTGATAAGATATCACCTAGGTATTTTATCAACATATTTTTATTATTTTCTTTTAAATTTTTAGATTGATATAAAATATTAAACAAAGATGATGCAGTTTGTTGTAAATATAGTTTTTCATTATTATCTATCATATTCTGTATTTCATTTTTTATTATAATCACAGAATTGTCATTTATGTCTTGTATTAACTTACCTTGTTTTAAATTATTGGATATAGATTTTACATCTATTGCATCTTTCATATATATAAAAGACATTATCGATGGAATGTTTTTAGGTAAAAGGTTTTTAACTCTGTTTATAAACTTTGAATATTCTTTACAATTTTTAACTGAAAATAAGTCAGGAGTTACAATTAACTCTGATTCAACATTACTCCATTTTTGTTTTATCACCATCATAACCGTAAACAAAGTTAAATCTTTTAATAAAAAAGTATGTTCTGGGTCAATATTTTGAGCTAATTGGTAATTTAATGAAAAATCATTAATAAATCTTTTTATTTGTCTAGGAGTAGCCCCATTATAACCATAAAATAATATTTGCTTTATTTCAGAAATATTTGTTTCAATATCCCTATATATAGATAATTCTTTTAATTGTTCTTCGATAAAAATATCTCTATCAATTTCTTGCAAATGCGGGATTCTTATATATGTATTAAATAGTTTATCAAAAAACTCATCTCCTACTTCATTGCAGAATTTTTTATCGGCATTATCATTATTATCTTCATTGTCGTTATTAATAATATTGTAATTTAAGCTTATATATTTTTTTATTGCTATATCATCACACGGAATTATATAAAAGCAATTTTCTTTATCCATAAAAGTTTTAATTGCCGATAATGTTTCATATGCATATTGGGGTTCGCATCTATCTAAATTATCAAATATAATAAGCATTTTTTTATTTGTTGTTATATTTTTGACAATATCAGAGAATATTGCTTCAAATTGTTCAGGTGAAAAAGTTGGTTTATATGCATACGTTTTAATTTTTTTACTACAGAATACAGTTTTTACAAGATTCTTTAGCTGTGATTTTAATAGATATACAAAAAGCATTGGAGCAGTTACAAAGCCTAAACCTGAAAATATGGGAATACTTAATGCTTTTAACCAACTATTACCATTAAAATAACAAATCATTGATATTATTAATATAATCCCACTTATAATTAATAGCGATATTAAGATTGGTTTTATCTTTTGCCATATTTCTTGCCAATCGAGTTTTATTTCTTCATTGAATTCTGATTCTGCATATAATTTTTTTTCTAAAGTTTCTTTGTTCTTATCAATATAACCATCTTTATAAACATCAAGTTGTTTTTCTTTTAATTGAGAATCTATATCAAATAATATGCTTCTCATCAAAGGGTGACCTACATACTTCCAAACATCAACATAAAAAGTAATGTAATCCTCTTTTAAATTGCTTATGATTTTATCAACGATATAACTTTTACCACTTCCCCAAGAGCCAAATAATCCCAAATTAAAAGATGACTTTAATAAAGTTTCATTTTTAGCTATATCAGTAATTGTTTCAGCAATTTTTGTATGTATTCCAAAACTATCTTTGGTGTTATGGTCATTATTAGAATCTTGTAAAAATAAATTTTTAGTCATACACAATCCCCTTTAATAAAATAATTTTACTACAAATGTCTTTTACGGGAATCTAAATATTTAAAATTCTTAATTATGATAAGTTTTAAATTTTATGTTACAATAAAGTAGCTTCGGAGGTTCTTAATGGCTTGTAACAGTACAGATACTAGGTTTTTTACAAATTCTGATGGTTCTAATTTGTATGAACGTTTTAATCATACGCTGAAAAATGCTCAGTATTTTGATGCTCTGGTGGGTTATTTTCGTACAAGCGGTTTTCATAGATTATATAAATCTTTTGATAAAGTCGAAAAAATAAGAATATTAGTTGGAATCAATGTTGACAGGCAAGTTTTTGATGCTATTGAAACTATCAGACAGCAAAAACTGGATTTTAATTCTCAAATTAAAATAAAAGAACAATTTAAGGAAGAAATAAAAAGAGAATTTGAAAATTCTGAAGATACAGAAAACATTGATTTTGGTGTAAAAAAATTTAAAGAGCTTTTGCAAGCTGGGAAATTAGAACTTAGGGCTTGTCGTGAAAAAAATATCCATGCAAAAGTGTATATTACAAGATATAATGAGGATATGCCAATATATGGTTCTGTAATAACAGGTTCAAGCAATTTTACTGAAAATGGATTAAATGCCCAGTATGAATTTAATGTAGAGTTAAAAGATACCCCTGATGTAAAATATGCGCTAGAAAGATTTGAAGAATTATGGGAAAAAGCCATCCCGATATCAGATGATTATATTGATGCTATTGAAACAAAGACTTGGTTAAATGAAAAAATAACACCGTATGAAATTTATTTAAAATTTTTATACGAATATTTTTATGACGAAATTAATATAGAGAACATTTTTACAAAGGATGATTTGCCGGATAACTACTTGAAACTTGATTATCAAGTAAATGCAATCGCAAAGATTGACAAAATTGTGAAAGAATATAATGGTGTATTTATTTCAGATGTTGTTGGTTTAGGTAAAACTTATATTGCAGCTATGTATGCTAAAATTTTAACAGGAAAAATTTTAGTTATAGCACCTCCTCCAATTATTCCAAACTGGATAGGTGCATTTAAAGATTTTGACATAAAATCTAAGAATTATGATATTGAATCAAGCGGAATGTTGCAAAAAATTGCCAATAGAATTGAGAAAGCAGATGCTTGTGGTGAAAAGTTATATGATTATATCTTCATAGATGAGGCTCACAGATTTAGAAATGGAAATAATACTCAATATGATTTAATAAAAAGAATTTGCTTAAATAAAAAAGTTATTTTAATTAGTGCTACTCCTTTAAATAACACATTTTTTGACTTTTACCATTTGATATCACTATTCCAAAATCCTGTTGATAGTGATATACCTGGTTTACCGAATTTAGAAGCATTTTTTGCGAATAGACGAAATGAAATTAAAACTATAGAAAAGCAATGCGGAGGTAAAGATTCTCCTGAATATATAAATGCCGTAAAAAGAGTTTCTCAGGAAGTTAGAGATAAAATTCTTAAATATTTAATGATAAGAAGAACCAGAACTGACATAAAGAAATATTTTCAAAAGGATATAAAGAAACAAGGTTTATTTTTCCCTGAAGTTCAAACCCCAGAAAGGCTTGTTTACGAATTTGATACACATACAAATGAAGTATTTGAAAAAACAATAAAAACAATTGGAACTAAAGATACACCAAAAAATGAAAAATTAACATATGCAAGGTATGCTCCAAAAACATATTTAACAAATAAACAATTAACTGCTTTTGAAGAAACTCAACAAAGAAATAACGTGGGCTTTATGAAAAGCCGTTTGGTAAAAAGACTTGAAAGTTCCAAATATGCGTTTGAAATGACATTAAAACGTTCAATCAAGTCTCATGAAAAAATGATTAAAATGTATGAATCAGGTTCAGTCTATATTAGCAAAGATATCAACGTTCTAGACTATATTGATGACGATACAAAAACAATAGAAGATTTATTGGAAAAAGGCAAAGAAAAAGAACTTGAAATATTTTCTTCAGCTGATTTCAGCAAAGATTTTATAAAAAATATTAAACAAGATTTATCTTTATTGAAAGAGTTATTATCCGAATGGCAATCAATAAAGCATGATTATAAACAAGAAGAATTTATAAGTCAGCTGCATTCGAATAAATTATTAAAAGATAAAAAAATAGTAATTTTTACAGAATCCGCAGAAACTGCTGCAAACTTATATAATATTCTAAAAGATGAATATGGAGATTCTGTATTATATTATTCTTCAGGGCAAAAAGATGAATTAAAAGATGTTATAAAATATAACTATGACCCAAATCAAAAAGAATATGAACAAGAAGATAAAATTAAATTATTAATAACAACCGATGTATTGGCAGAAGGTATAAACCTGCATCGTTCAAATATTATAGTAAATTATGACTTACCTTGGAATCCAACCAGAGTCCTGCAAAGAGTAGGGCGTGTTAACCGTGTTGGGACAAAACACGACAAGGTCTATATTTTTAACTTTTTCCCAACATCAGAAACCGATAAACAATTGGGACTTGAAAATAGTATTATTGCAAAAATTCAAGCCTTTCATAATGCTTTAGGTGAAGATGCAAAATATTTAAGCGAAGAGGAAGAAGTTGAATCATATAATTTAAGAGGGGAACAGTTATACAGGACTCTAAAATCCAAAGAAACATTTAATGAAGATGATGAAGAAAGCCCAGAGTTAAAATATATTTCTATATTAAGAAATATAAGAGATAAAAAAACTGACTTGTATGCAAAAATAGCTGAACTTCCCAAGAAAATAAGAACTGCAAAAGATTATGATGATATTTCTTCTGATTCCTTAATTACCTTCTTTAGAAAAGGTAAATTACGCAAATTCTGTATTACAAAGGGAGATGCGTCTGTTGAAATACCTTTTGATGAGGCTGTTAAATATTTTGAATGCGAACCTAATGAAAAAATGAAACAACTTCCAAACAGATATTTTGATTTTCTTGCTAAAAACAAAGAATTATTTGGGCAGCCTATTGATACTGAGCCGATGATGGTAAGAAAGGGTCGCTCTAAAATGGACAAAATAGTTAAAGATTTGAAAGGACTTTTAAATTGTCCAAAATATACACAAGATGAAAAAGTTTATTTGCAGACTGTAATCAATGCATTTGGAAACAGAAAAATTGCAGATGCAATAGCTAAAAAGTTAAATAATTTCTTTGAAAATGAATTTGACGATATTAAATTACTAGCAGGTATAAAATCAATTGTTCCTGATATCTATTTATATCAAGATGAGAAAAATAAGTCCGAAAAAACTTCTCAAAAAAGAGAGATTGTACTGTCTGAATTTTTATATAAGAAAGGAGAATAATGGTTAATAATTTCAATAAAAATATTGTAAATGATACTTTTAATAGAGAATATAATGAAGATCAATTTAAAATTTTTATACATGATTTATTACCTGATGCAGATTTTACAAAAGAAGGACAAATACAATTACCGAATGAGTATAGAGAATTTATAAAAAGTGCAAAACGTATTTGCAAATATAAATATTCAACATCTGAATTTGATGAAAATGTACTAACAGTATTAGCAGTAAAGCTTAGAAAAACTACTTCTGTCGACAGAGCTCGAACAGCACAAAGAAATTTTGTTGCTAGATATCTTAATAATAGCCGTAATTACTTAATGGACGCAGCATTAGTTGCATTTTATTCTGAAGATTCTCAAGGCGAAATTTCTCCTGACTGGCGATTTTCTCTTGTTCAAATGAACTATGTTACCGAAATTGTTGAGAAATCTAATGGTAAAAAGAAAAGAAAAACAGCAGTAGAACTCACTCCGGCTAAGAGATTTTCTTTTCTAGTTGGTTCTTCAGAAGATACTCATACTGCACAAAGCCAATTTTATCACTGTTTAGAAAAATCTTCAAAGGGGGAACAAATAACTCTTGAAGATTTAGTAGCAGCATTTGATATTGAAAAAGTTTCAAAAGAGTTTTTTGAGAAGTACAAAGAATTATATGGGAAATTGTTAAACGAATTAACTAGGCTCTATGATACAGATAAAGATATTAAACGAGATTTTGATGAACATTCAATTATAAAAGAAGATTTTGCAAAAAAAACAATGGGGCAACTCGTATTTTTATACTTTATTCAAAAAAAAGGTTGGCTTGGAGTTCCTAAAGATGGAATTTGGGGACAGGGTGATAAAAAATTTTTAAGAAATGTTTTTGAAAAAGATAAGCGTTATATATCAAATTACGATAATTTTTTTAATGATGTATTGGAACATTTATTTTATGAAGCTCTTGCACAAAAAAGAGAAAATAATGATTGGTTTGATAGGTTAAATTGTAGAATTCCTTTCTTAAATGGAGGTTTATTTGAACCAGTTAACGGTTATGAATATGAAGTAACCAATTTAACTATAGATAACGGTATTTTTAAAGATATTTTTGATACTTTTGATTTATACAATTTTACAGTGAAAGAAGATGAACCATTAGAAAAAGAAGTAGCTGTTGACCCTGAAATGCTCGGTAAAGTTTTTGAAAATTTGCTTCCTGAAAATACAAGAAAAGGTAATGGGGCATTTTATACTCCTCGAGAAATTGTACACTATATGTGTCAAGAAAGTTTGATTAATTATCTTTATAACAAATTAAATACCAAAATAGTCAAACTTTCCTCAGAAAAACAAGCAGAACAGCAATCTTTATTTAAGAAAAATAAAATAAAACAAATGGTTTTAACGGAAGAAATTTTCGAGGAGAATTTTTCTAGAGAGGATATTTCTTTTTTAATTCGAAAAGGTGATTCTATTTATTCTAATTCAAATGTCAAAGAAACAATGCCTGATTCAATTATAAATTCGGCAAGTATTATAGATGAAGCTCTTTCTACAATAAAAGTTTGCGATCCAGCGATAGGTTCTGGTGCTTTCCCTGTTGGAATGATGAATGAAATTGTACGTGTTAGAGCGACATTAAGTAAATATATAGGAAAACCAGATAGAGCTGTATATGACTTAAAAAGAAACGCCATAGAAAAATCAATTTATGGTGTTGATATTGATCCAGGTGCAGTAGAAATAGCCAAGTTAAGATTTTGGCTGTCGTTAGTAGTTGATGAAGAAAATACAGCAAATATAAAACCTCTTCCAAACCTAGATTATAAAATAATGCAAGGAAACTCGCTAATTACTAGCTATGAAGGTATTGATTTTGATGAAATAGTTGCAAATCAGCCAACGGAAAAACAACTAGATTTGTTTGCATCTAAAAGCGAAAAAATAACTGAAAAAATATCTCAAAAGCAACATGAATTTTTGAAAACCCCATATGCAACAAAAAAAAGAGAAATAAAACAAGAAATTGAAGATTTAATTATTGAACTTGTTAAAACAAAATTTGAAGAAAAAGCAGAAAAAGAAGGGAAATCAAAAGATTTCTACGAAGAAAAGATTAGAAATTTCGCACAAAATAAAGGAAACAGAAATTTCTTCCCATGGCAACTGTTTTTTGCAGATGCGTTTGATAATGGTGGCTTTGATATAGTAATAGGCAATCCTCCATATGTACAGTTGCAAAAATTTAAAGGAGATCCTGTTCAAAAATTATATAAAGATGCTGGATTTAAAGTTCATGATTCAAATGGGGATATCTATTGTTTATTTTATGAAAAGGGCATTGATATTTTAAGAAAAAATGGCTGTCTTTGTTATATAACTTCAAATAAATGGATGAGAGCAGGTTATGGTGAAAAATTAAGAACTTATTTTGCTACTAAAACAAATCCTATAAGATTAATTGATTTTGGGGGAGTTAGTGTATTTGAAACAGCAACAGTAGATGTAAATATATTATTAGTTCAAAAATCACAAAACCTTCGAAATACAATGGCTTGCACTATCGAATCAAAAATGAAACGTCTAAATAATTTGAGCATTTATATTAGTCAAAATTCTATTCCGCAGAAGTTTGATTCTAGCAGTTGGTGTATTTTGAATCCAATTGAACAAAGTATTAAAAATAAAATAGAAAGTATCGGTACACCGCTAAAAGATTGGGATATAAATATCAATTATGGCGTTAAAACTGGTTTAAATGAGGCATTTATTATAGACGGTGCCAAAAAAGATGAATTAATCGCACAAGATCCAAAAAGTGCCGAAATTATACGACCGATTTTACGTGGCAGAGATATTCAAAGATATTCCTATAATTTCGCTGATAAATGGTTAATAGCGACCTTTCCGAGTCGACATTACAATATAGATGAATATCCTGCAATAAAGGAGTATTTACTATCCTTTGATAAACGAATATTGGAACAATCTGGAGAAAAAAATATCGATGGTATTGAAGGAAACAATGCAAGAAAAAAGACTTGCAATAAATGGTTTGAAACCCAAGATAGTATAGCTTATTGGGACGATTTTTCTAAACAGAAATTAGTTTGGGCAGAAACTATAAAAATATATTTTTATGGAAGAAGAAATTATCCTCGTTTTTGTGCTGTAGATGAAAATTTTTATCTTGATAAAACAACATTTTTTATGCCATTAGAAAATAATTTATATTTTTTAGGTATTTTAAATTCAAAATTATCTGAATACTTATTAGATAATGGCTATTGTAATTTACTTGGACCAGGTAGTAGAGGATTGCAAAAAAATCTTATAGAACAATTTCCAATGATCCAACGAAATAGGAATAGTAAAATCATACAACAAATCGAGCTTTTATTACAAAAAGTTTGGCAGACAGAAATTGATAATGATACGCAAATTGAAATAGATGAATTGGTTTTTGAGTTATACAATATTACTCAGACAGAAAAATCATATATCTATGAACTTATGCTAAAAAACACATAGTAATCATTTAATACGACTATTTATGATTTTTATTTCTTCATCAGAAATTTTATATATTTGATAAATTAATTTCTGTATTTTTCCCTCATTCGTATTACTAAATTCTTTAATCTGACTAATAATTAAATTATTAATTTTTTCTAGTAATTCTTCTTCTATCCGAGGTATTGTAATTTGTTCTACATATTGATTTGATAATCTAAAACCAGTATCACCATATTCATGTACATTTAATTTTGCCCAAAAATAAATTAAATCTGAGTTTAAAACAGCCAATAACCAATATTTCTGGCGTCCAATATTACTCAAAAAAGCCATACTATCTAAAACAATCATCTTTGGTTCTGTAAGGCAGAAAGTTGGTTTTTGTGTAATTCGTTGCCAAGAAATTATTTGTTTATTAAAATCGTCCATATAAGCACAACATCTCAAATTATAAGGAGTATCACCTTGGTCATCTCTTTTGACTAATTTGTCATAGTAATTATCTAAATGTTCTTTTATAGCAGGATATTCATTAATATCGATTCGTTTTTGAGTTTTGCTTCCATTATGGGTATTAATAATCCATTTATCAGCGAAATTATAGGAATATCTTTGAATATCTCTGCCACGTAAAATCGGTCGTATAATTTCGGCACTTTTTGGATCTTGTGCGATTAATTCATCTTTTTTGGCACCGTCTATAATAAATGCCTCATTTAAACCAGTTTTAACGCCATAATTGATATTTATATCCCAATCTTTTAGCGGTGTACCGATACTTTCTATTTTATTTTTAATACTTTGTTCAATTGGATTCAAAATACACCAACTGCTAGAATCAAACTTCTGCGGAATAGAATTTTGACTAATATAAACGCTCAATTAATTTATAATGTATCTCTTTATATAATTAGAAACAGTAATTCTATGTACACCAAGAATACGAGCTATTTCACTCTTAGAAACCTTGCCGTTGTATAATTCCCTTATTTTTTTATCTTTTGATGATAACTTTAAATAACTACTTTTTGCTCCTTTAGGACGCCCCAAAATTGTGCCTTCAGCTTTCTTTCTTGCCAATGCTTCTTTTGTCCTTTGAGAAATCAAATTGCGTTCTATCTCTGCTGATAATCCAAATGCAAAAGCAAGAACTTTGGATTGTATATCATCCCCTAACCTATAACCATCTTTTATTGTCCAAACTTTGCATTCTTTTTGCATACAAATATTTAAAATTTCCATAATCATAAAAAGATTACGACCTAATCTGGACAACTCAGAACAAATAATTAAATCATCTTTTTTAACCTTTTTTAACAATTTTCCTAAAGCTCTTTTATTATAAGCTTTTGTTCCAGATATTGTTTCTTCTATCCAACCATTAACAATTAAACTATTTTTTATAGCATATTGTTCAATTTCAAACCTTTGATTTTCAACTGTTTGCACATCTGTGCTAACTCTAATGTACCCGTATATCATAAACTAACCTCCTTTAATTAAATTTGTCTATGATATATTGATAACTATAAAACAATCTAACAAGATTTAATTTAATATTATTTTCTTAAAAATCTTTCGGTCATATTAAGGATTTCTTCAAAGTCGTCATTTCTAAGTTGTAAATAAGGTCTTGTAGGTATGGTTACAGATTGATTTTTACCGGCTTGGCCTCCAAGTTGATGAATTGCAGCATAATCAAGATTTGTGCCAATAACAGCAGAATCATTGTCATAAAATGTGCTAATGGGAGATAATAATCTACTTAAGCCATTCCAGCCTTTTTTCTTCTTATTTAATTCTTTTGTAATAAGTAATAATTTGTCTTGATATTTAATATCTTTCGAGTAATGAATACGACACCTAAAAAGGAGGTCGTATGAGTAAAAATAAGAAATATCGCATTAAGCAAAAAGATTTTAGGAAGTTGGAAAAACTAGCTGAGCGGATTTACAACACAGTCACTGTAATTGATTATTTTTGCAGGACACAACAAGAGATTGAAGAGCTATATAATCTTACTCCAGTCGTCGAAAATTTAAGACGAGATTCTGATACTGTAAACGCTTATTTTATTAATTATCCTGATAACAAGAATTTTTAAATGGTGTTTTAATCCAGTTTTAATACCGTTCAAAATGTGTTCAAAAAATGAACTGTGTCTGAATGATACGTTTTGTGTTTACTTACTTGATATTTAACCCATTGAGAGTGATATATGTCATTGCTGGCAAGGGGTAGCAATGATTGAATTAGGCAAAAAATACAAACTTAAAAAGATTAAAGGCTTTGAAAACGCTGATAATGAGTATTACAAAATAATTGGATTTTACAACTTCGACACCGTAATTTGTGAAAATGCTTACGGTGAAAGATTTGCATTTATGAAGAAATTTTTAATAGATCCAGATAAGCCTGATGAGATCTATTCAAATTTGATAATCGAAAGGAAAGAATAATGGCGGAAAAAAATTATACGCTTTATGGAACAAGGGTTTTAAACCTAAAGACTCAAGAAATCGGATTGCTGATTTGTATTTGGAAAAACAAGTTTGCCGATGGCGAAGTTGATTTTGCCACTTGTGTAAATAAGCAAGGCAAAAGATACAATATAGAACTTGATAATATAAGAGGGTTTGAAGATGATTTTTGCAAAGCAAAAAGTTAAGAATGTAACAACTTAGTAAGCGGTATCTGAAATGGAGCGTTTCAAAATGAAAGCAAAAAATAAACTAGTGTAAAGACTACTATTTAGTATTTTATATCATCAATTGTTTTAATTAAAATTTCTTTCTCGTTACTACCATTGGTTTTAAATCTTAACAAAGGAATACCATACTTTTTAAGAATTTCATTTTTTAAAATGTCTCTTTGAGCTTGTTTAGTTCCTTCAGAATGGTATTTATAGCCATCTACTTCTATCGCTAAAAATGGAGATTTATCAATGTTTTTATAAATAAGAAAGTCAATGTGAGTTAAGCTATTAAGCACATACTGTAGTTCTCTATTGGTAGTTAATAAAGACTTATCTTTTAAAATAGTTTTTAACATTACATGTGGAGTTACATTAAATTGATTCGGGTAATACTTATTAATAATTTTATTGATAAAAATATACATTAAGTTTTCACTATCATATTGCGATATTTTTTTATGTTTTTTTAAAATTTCTTGTTTTCTCTGTTCATAACATTTATAAAGATAATCAAATACTGAATATAATTTACTATCATAAATTTCTAAATTATTATATTTGATGTAATTTACAAGATCATTTATATTTTTATCCTTACTCATTTCATTAGGATTAATGACTAGGATTAATTGTTCAATAGCTCTTGATATTGCAACATTAAGACGATTAGGATTATCTGTAAAATCACTTATTTCATTATCTACGGTAGAAATAATTATAACCTTATTTTCTTGCCCTTGAAACTTATCTACAGTATCAGCCTTAACGGTAGTGTTTTTAAAAGTTTTCTGTAATGCCTCAGTTTGATTCCGATATGGTGTTACAATACCCAAGGAATTATCATCAATGCATATGTTGTATTGGGGAATAATTTCATTTACAATCATGTCTATTTGTCTTTGGTTATAATGATTACGAGCATGATTACCTTCAGTTGTATAACACAAAACTAAAGGCATTCTGCTACTTTTTACATCACTTAAAATAATTAATTCATTGTTATAAAATTTCTTATTACAAAATTCAATAATTTTAGGATGACAACGATAATGCTCTTTTAATAGTGTTTTAGGTGCATTTTTAAATAATTCTGTAATAGAGGATAACAAACAGTGATTTTTATATCGATATGCTTCATTTAATTGATATTGTTTAAAAATGTTCTCTGTTATTTCTGCCGTTTTATTATTAACGACATTAGGTAGTTGTTTTAAATCCCCTACAATAATAGCTTTTCTTGCACAGGCCAATGCTAAAGCTCCAGTACATAGATCAACTTGAGAGGCCTCATCGATAATAATGTAATCATACATAACATCATTTGATAGACAATTTTTTAAAGAATAGGTTGTACTTAATATTACAGGATAATCGTCTATAAATGAATCAGATTTTAGCTTCAAATCTTCTAATTTATACCTCTCTCTACCAAGATTGTTATATTTTACGCTTAAATAATGTTTAAACATTTTTGCTGAAAGCTCTGAATAAGCCTTCATTTTTGAAGCAAAATCATAGTTTAATAAATTATCATTTAGTTTTTTTATCTCTGATTTTAATTCTTGTGTCTTTAATTCATAAAATTTTTGTTGAAATTGAGCTTTTAAAAAGTCTAAAGTATATTTCTTTTTCCTAATTAAATTATGCAATATTAGTCGTTTTCTATTCCAAAACTTTAAATATTCAAAAATAATTAAAAGAATTTTTATTACAATATTATCGTGAGAAATTTCTTCATAATTTTCACATGCAAAGATCATATCTATCATTTCTAAAGATGATTTAGAATTTCTTATACATCTAGGCTCTTGTTTTACTTCAAGAGTTTTATAATACTCTAAAAAATGTTTTTGCTCTAATTCTACATTGGAAAATTCCTGCTTTAGTAAGGCTAATTTATTTTGTATGTCTAATTTTTCTTGTAATTCTTTATAATCATCTTTTAATTTATTGTTTAATTCTGTAAATTGTTCCGCATTTATTTTCCAGTTTGAAATATTAGGTATTTCTGATTGGGATTTAATAAATTCTTGTTTGTTTTCCAGATTTCCTAAAAACGCAGCAATAAAATCAACATCATATTTTTTTAGTTTATCTAATACATTTTTAGTTGCAGAATTATTACTGGAAACAACTGCAACACTCTGTCCTGACATTACAATGTTTGCAATAATATTTAAAATAGTTTGAGTTTTCCCAGTACCTGGAGGGCCTTGAATTATACTTAATGCATTTGATAATGCTCTATTGACAGCTAAAGCTTGGCTATTATTAAAACCGAACGGATAAACAATATTTTGCTTTAATTTATAATCTTTGTTAGGCTGCTTTTGACTTATAAATTTGGCCAGCATGCTATTGCTGTCGATAAAATCTATTTTGTTATAATTAGATAATAAAATATTTTCACCGTTTTTTGTTAATCCGATGGCATTAGCTATATCTTTTAAATACTCAAAACAATTTTTTGCTTCTTTATTCTTTAGTTCAGATTCAATTATTTCAACATTATATCCAGCATAAGTATATTGTTTTCCATTATTAAATATAATGTTATATTTATTTCCAACTTTTTGGTATCTAATAACTTTATTAGTACATTCTTCACCTTTTAAAAATATACGGAAATCTTTTGCCATAACACAATTATAATAGCATAAACCCGTATAAACCTTTTATACTTCTGACTAAATATATCAAACTTGCGAAATTTTATACAAAACTTTAGCAATTAATTTACTCTATACCTAAAATTTCACGCTCGATTTGACGGATGAAGTCCGGAGCAAGTTCGGTTTTTATTTGAGGTGTTTCGTTTTGAGTATTGTTTTCTTTTAATTCAGGGAGGAAGTTCAAAATATTCACAAGGGAATAGTACTCTGCTTGGCTTATTTGGCTGTTAGTTTTATTACTGTTTGCGATTTTATCCATTAGTTTTTGTGCAAACTTTTGCAAATCCTCTTTGAACTGGGATTTATCATACATTGATTCTTTTCGCTTTTTATCCCAATCATATTGCTTTTTCCAGTAAAACAAAGTTCTTTTTGCAATCTCAAGTTCTAAAGAGATTTCACTAACGGTCAGGCCTTTTAAAAACATTTGCTCTGCTTGTTTAAATAATTTCATTTTACTCATTAAAATCCCTCAAAAATTAAGTTTTCTATTCCAAAATGGTTTTTGTCTTGTACTTTTTTAACCTGATAAACACAACTCCTATCAATCACTCCAAGGTGTTGGAAATATTTTATCAATTGATTTAGAAGTGCCATTGTGTTTTTAATTCTGCGGGGCTTTAGGCGTCTTAATTCGCAGACTTTAAAAAGTTCTTTTATCGACTCAATATCAATTTCATGCAGGTAATAACAGTTTATAAAAGGTATAATATTAAAATTGAAAATTGCGTTATAGTTCCTGTAGGTCTCGAATTTGCAGTATTTTTTGACATAATTTTTCATAAAATATTCTTTTGCATCTTCTATACTAATTTTTAGGTGTTTATTCTTTAGCGGGCTGAATATTTCATAATTTTCTCCTGTTTTCGTTTCCTCATTGTATTTATAAATTCCGTTTTTAAAAAGTATTTTATTGCTGTTCAAAAGCTGTTCAAGCTCTGTTTTGCAATCGCATTCTGCTATCAATTCTATATCATCAAGGGTAAATTCTTTTAATCTCTTAGTTAATTTTTCTATATTCATATTGTCCTTTCGTCTTGGATTATTCGAGGTGTCGGCAGAGTAACGTCTGACCGACGCCTTACGGGCTGGGTTCGCTTCCGCTCACACGGCGCCCTACCGAAAATCCGCTTCATACTAGTTCCTTTATAATCTCAAATGTAATTTCTGTTAGACCATTTTCTTTTGCAATAGTTTCAAGTTTGCTTATAAGTTGTACTATTTGCCTAAACCTATTGTATTTTTTGTGGATGTATTCTATCGAATCAGGGGTAAATTGTATTTCAGAGAGTTGGCTAAAAATTTGGCTCAAATCTTCTATTTCAAAGGTTTCAAATTTTACAATCTCGCTAAATCTGTCATACAGGTGCTTGTAACTTTCAAGTTTTCTAAGAGCCAAGCCCATCCCGACAAAAACTATCGGGCAATCTGTTTTATCGTGGATATCTCTTAGGGTTTCAACACTTTTGTAATTGTTCATCAGGTAGTCGATTTCATCTACAAAAATAATTTTTGGCTTTTGAATAAGTTTGCTAATCACAACATTAAAGTTGTCCGAGGTTAAATACCGAGGGAGTTCGTCCATTTCTCTAACGATTTCTTCAACAAGCCACCTGCTTGTCATAAGATTTGAGGCTCGAATATAGATTCCGTCATATTTGCAGGCTAGCCAAAGTGCTGTTTGTGATTTTCCAAGCCCAGGCTCGCCATATATAAGTCCCATTTTAGGAATGTTTTTTGATTTGCTTTTCAGGGCTTCAACTAAGCCTATAAAATTCCTTACATTTCGAGTTTTTATAAAGATTTTTTTCATTTTATCCTTTCTTGGTTGGTCGCAATAAACGGGTATGGCTTCGCCTTAGACCCACTGCTTGCAATCCGCTATTCATATAACAGTTTGTACTCCTTTGTTTGTTTAAATTCTGCAATCCAAGTGTCGCTTGGGTTATGTTTTATTAAATATTCGTACTTTTCTGAATTGTTTTTGAAAATCGGGAGTGATTTTTCTCCGTTGTTTATTTTTTGAACCCCATTTGAACGAGGTTTGAACTCTTTTTGAAAATTGTTAGAATTCTCAAGCTCTTCTTGGTTCGACCTTGCTTCAATAAGTTTTATTTCATCATTAGTCAATAATTTTTTAACCGAGTTTATCGTTTTCCTTTTCAGTTTTTGTTGTTTCTGGATTTTTTGTTTGTAATTCTCTAAATCCTCAACCGTTCCTAAAATCTTTGCCATCGGGTGAGTTTCAGTTACTCGCTCTGCGGTGCATAAGTATTCGCCTTTCGGGGTAAAAACTTTTACACTTGTCAGATCAAACAGGTTGTATTTTACCAGAACTTTTCCTCTCAGCCCGTATAATCTTTCGTCAAAATAGTCACAGTTTAAGAATCTTACGCCATTTCGCTGAATTGTTTTGACTTCAGTCGCCAGCATCAAGTCATCAAGTAAGCTTTTATCAATATTCTGTTTCTTTCGATTTTCCAAAACTTCTGCTATTGTCATATTTGGTGCATTTGTGCAGGACTGAGAGTTTTTGAACTTAAGCCACATATCAATCATTTTGATTGTTTCTTCTATTGTTGGGATGTAGCGGATTGGCGGCCGAGGGCTGGAGTCAGCTTCGCTGCGTGCCCGTTTAACGCCGCCAACCAAGAGGGCATTATGCAGGTTGGAGTGGAATTTTTCGTTTCGTTTCAAGTATGCAGGTTTGTTAATAATTGATGAGCCAACATAACTTGGCATTAGTTTTTCAAATCCTTCTTGAAATTCTTTAAAGAACCTCTCAATAACCTTTGACCTTGCGTTATATGGTCTTGCAAATACCGTTTCAATCCCAAGTTTTGCATAAAGCCCATAAAAGCCTAATTCTCCGAATCCTTTATCATCTGTAAAGTATTTGGCTCTAAATGCTCTGCCGTTATCTTGATAGACAATTTTAGGTATCATATCAAGGTTTATTATTGCGTTTCTCAGTGCACTTGCAATACATTGAGTATTTTCTTCAAGCATGATTTCGTAACCGACAAGTGCTGTTGATTTCCAGTCTAAAAATCCGACCAAAGTTGCTCGACAAGGCTTGCCCGTAAACGGATTAATCACTTGAAACGCCAGTTTGTGCCCGTCTGCGACTAAAATATCCCCAACATTAAGCAGGCTTGCATCTCTTTTAATATAAGGCTCGACTTTGTCAGAAAGTGCCTTTTCTCCGTCTCGAGCAAGCACCCATTTGTCGTAATTGTTATCCTTAAACCATTTTGCATAGCGTCTAAATGTAATATCTGCAGGGATGAAACTTTGACCTTGCTCTTTGAGCTTGTATTTTGTAAGTGCGATTGCTTTGCCGATACAAATTCTATTCGGGTGCAGAAGTAAACCCATAAAGATTTTGATTTCTTCATCAGTCAGGCAGGTTCTATATTCGTTCACAGAAACGTATTTGTAATTGGGGATTAATCTTGTATAATCTTCTGTCCCGTCTAAACTTGCTTTCCAACGATGCAGGCTTCCTCGTGAGATTTTACCTAAAACACTGAAAAGGTAGGAATTTGAACTATTATGCAGTTTGACAAAATCATAGTCTGCTTGAAGTTTGTTGATGGCTTTACGGCGAAATTCTTGCCATTTGCGGATTAAATCAAGTTTTGCAAGAGCATTTTGTTTTGCCTTCTCAGGGGTGTATTTGATTGTCTCAACTTGGTTTTCCATTGTCTCAAAATCCTTGTAATGCTTTGTGCAACACATTCATCACTCGTTTTGAGACAGAAGTCAAGTCCTGAAATACCGTCTTAGAGATATTTCAACACGTTATTTATACTTTGATGTATTCTGGCATTTCTCGCATTTAAGAATTCCATTTGTTTATTATAAAGAGTAAACCATTCCTCAACAGTTTGAGGTCTTGGATTTCTTTCAAAATTATCAAAATCTAAGTAAAAATTAATAGAATTATAATCCTCCGAAACCAAATCATTGAGATAAAAGAAATCAACATAACCTTTAAAATCAACAAATAATTCAAAAAAATTATGATTTTCTTTTAAAGCTTTATATAATGGACTTGGTTCTTCATTATAAAAAAGTCTTATGCATTCTAATGTTAAATCAAATCTATCTTTAATTTTTCCATTATATCGACCTCTTTCAACATTTATAGATATAGGATATTTAGGAAATATAATTTCTCCGCCAATAGTGTAACTTTTTCTTAAATAATCCTCATAAAATTTATCAAAATTATTTATTTGTTTCTTTACATCATTAATAAGCCAACTCAATGTTTTATGATGTATGTACATATTTATTATGGAATCACTACCAAAACTAAAATCTTTCCAATATAAATAATTATTTGGAGTACTTCCTATCTCTAGCTTAAACATTTCTCCATTTGGCAAATTTTTACTATATAAAAGTTGCTGGTATTTTCTCAAAGTCGGGCTCCATATATCAGGGTCTTTACAACTTTTGCCAGATTTGAAATCTTCCCAATAATGGGGAGTATCAGTTGTAAAATCAAAATTAATATCAATAGCTTCAAGCATAAATACCTCCATTACACCGATTATAAATCAAAAATATTATTTCAAAAACTTACTTTATCTTTATCTCTTAGATAATTTGGTGTATCTCAATTTGTAAGCGAAAATAAAATTGCACTTTTTTGCACTTTTTTGCACTGGGTTTAACTTCAAACACCAAGCCGATTTGAGCTTAATGTGGTTTTGAAATTTTACAAATGGAGTGCAAAAGAGTGCAAGAAAAGAGTACTTGAGTGCAAAAAATGTCCCATACATCTCAATACTAAAAAACAGCCTCAATCGAGCTGTGTGTTTGATTTTTTATTAAATTTTTCTCGTCTCAATGTCCCAGAAACATATTAACTGCTTTGAAGTGGATTTTTCAAAATCTATAAATTTCCCCTCCACTTGCGGGAGGGGCTAGGGGAGGGGTCTTAAGAAAAATCAAGATAAATTGAGTTTAAATAATCTGTCACTACACAAATATTACACAAAACTCTAAAAACCACCTTAATTTCCGCAATAAAAAATCCCCCTAAAACCTAGGAGGATTCTTTATCTGGGCCGCAGTGGACTCGAACCACCGACCTCACCCTTATCAGGGATAACCGATAGTTTGATTAATTTTGATTTTTTCTTATTATTCTTGTGTTTTAGCCTGTTTTTAAAATTAATAAAAATAGATAAAAATCCTTAAAATTACACAAAACTACACAAATATTACACAAGGAATTTTAAGGATTTACATTTTGCAAAGCTTATTCTTATGTCATATAATAGAGCCATGCAAATACAGGAAAATTTAGACAATCAGATAGTAATTTACCAGACAGACGATGGTCAAACCCGAATTGATGTCAAAATGCAGAATGAAACCGTCTGGCTTACACAGGAAACTATGGCACAGTTATTTGATACAACGGTGCCTAATATCAACATGCACATAAAAAATATTTATGAAGATGAAGAACTTGATAAAAATCGAACTATTAAGGATTTCTTAACAGTTCGAAAAGAAGGTAAGAGAAGCGTTTCAAGGAATTTAACCTATTACAATCTTGATATGATAATTGCTGTCGGCTACCGCGTAAAGTCCAAAACCGCTACACAATTTCGTATCTGGGCAAATAAAATTCTGAAAGAATACTTAATCCAAGGGTATTCCGTAAACAAACAGCTTTTATCAAAACAGCAGGAAAAATTACAAACCTTGCAAAGTACAATAAGTCTTTTAACAAGAAGTCTTACAAATCAGGTGGAAACAGTTGAACAGGCTCAATCTGTCTCCAAAATCCTTGAAAACTTCGCACATGGTTTGAATTTACTTGATAATTTCGACCATAAAGAACTTGATACAAAAGGAAATACTACAAAAGAAGCCATCCGAATTTCAAAAGAAGAATTTCTACAAGTCATAAACGAAATGAAATCGGATTATGAAAGCGATGTGTTTGCAGTTCCAAAAGATGAAAGTTTTGCAAGTTCGGTTAATCAGATTTACCAAACATTTGACGGTACAGAGCTTTACCCGACTTTGGAAGAAAAAGCTGCAATGCTTTTGTATTTAATTGTCAAAAACCACAGCTTCACAGACGGTAACAAGAGAATTGGTGCAAGTTGTTTCCTTTACTTTATGAACAAAAACGGAATACTTTACAATGATGGGTTTCCAATAATTGACAATGCATCGCTTTTTGCCCTAACGCTTTTGATAGCAGAAAGCAATCCCGCTGCAATGGAAGTTATTAAGCAGGTGGTTATAAGTGTCTTGAATAGTCGGTAAACAATTTATGTGAGTTGAGCATAATTTGATAATGCTTCTACCGCAGATTCTTTTTGTGCACGCATTGTGTGAGCATAACGCATAGTGGTGTTAATACTTGCATGGTTTAAAATCTCTTTTACTGCCGGCAAAGGCACACCGCAAGCGACCATTCTCGTTGCAGCCGTATGTCTTAAATCATGAAACCGAAGCTTTTCAACATTTGCTAATTCACAGACTGTTTTAAAGTCCTTCTTGATGTCGACATATCTGTCGTTGGTTATGGGATTTGTGAAAACATATTTGTTCTGAGATTCTGTTTTATACTTTTCGCTTAAGAGGGTTTTAATTTTGCAGCTCATTGGGATAATATTCTTCTTACCATTTTTGGTGTCTAATACCGTAATTTCGTTTGTATCAAAATCAACACAATCCCAGGTCAAATTAAGTATTTCACTTTTACGCATACCTGTATTGAGTGCTACCAGCAAAATAGACTTTAAATAAGTATATTTATTAGAACATTTTTGCCTTAACTTATATTTTTCTTTTTCGTTTATATTTAAAAAAGAAAAATCATTATTACAAACTTTAAACATTCTTAATTCTTCTTCCGGACTTAAGTGTCTTTCAATCTTATTCTTAACTGATAGTTATTTACATGTCTTACGGGGTTCTCTCTTGTGTAACCATTAGAAACGGCAATGGAAAAAATTTTACTAAGAATGCCCAATTCTCGATTGATTGTTGCCGCTGATATATATTGAGGTTTTTCTTCTCCATTGATTATTTTTGTGTGCCATACGGTTTTACTTCTTGTAAGTTTATACTTTTCAATTTCTTTTGGTGTGATGTCTCTTAACTGTTTATTACCCCATAATTTAAGAAAACGTTTTGCATTTCTAACGGCAGTATCAGTTGACCTAAGATTTGTTTCAACATACTTTAAATATAAATCAATGACCTCTTTTAATTGAACACATCCTATATCTTCAACCAAATCAAGTTTACCTCTAAGAAGGTCAGCTTTAAAAATATTCATGTAATTTTCGGCATCTTTTTTAGTAACAGCTTCTGGAATTGCTTTGTGAAACCGTTTTTTTCTTATCATTCCTTCAAGATACCATCTTCCGTTTTTGTGATAAGTTCGCACTGTGTAATCTCCTTTTTGTCTGGTTCATAAATTAGCATATCGCCCGGGGTTATATTTAAAACTTTGCAGATTTTATTCATTACAGTATAGTTTGCAGAATTGTTTGTATTTTTAGTAAAGGCATACAAGGTTGCGTATCTAATACCAGTCATATCAGCTAATTTTTTCATTGATAGGTTTCGTTCTGCGAGGATTATTTTTAGATTATTTTTTATCATCTTTGATATACCTTGTTGCTTTTTGATTTTGTTTTATATATTATAGTATAAATTATACTAATAAAAGTATAATAAAAACAAAAGGTGATGTCAATTATGGTAAAGAAGTATCTCGATTTAAAAACATTATTTTTTGCTTTCCTTCTTTATAATAAGTCGAAACAAGCAAATATGAGTGAGTTAGAATATTATGCGGACATAAATACGGAAGTAACAGATTTTGAAGGCGACTGTAATTATTTTACAACATTTGAAAGGTCTCTTCAGATATTAAAGAATGATTTTCATATAGATTATAAAGTAAATAGAGCAAAATGTTATTTTGAAAGATATGATAACTTTGAAACTTTACCTGAAGATGTTCTGGAATATTATGAATTAGGGCATTACGATTTTGATTCGTGCGAGATAGAAATAACAAACTTGGAGATATTTCAAAGCTTTTATGAAGACTACATACAAAAAAGCTGTTGTGGTAGTTTAACCGGTCGCCAGCTTAACCATATTCATAGACAAAATAAAGATTTTGTTGACATTGTAACAACAAAAAGCAGTACTTCTGGAAGTGATGAAATATACTTTTCTTTTGATGAGATAAAAAATTATTATGAAAATTATAAAATGAATTTTTTAGAACTTTTGCAAGAAAAAATAGATAAAAAAGAATTTAAATTAACAGGAGATATTTTAGGATTAAAAAATTACGGTGGGAGACTTCCATATAATTTTCAATCAATCACAATAAACGGAATTCCAAGACTTAATGAATATGAAACAGTATACAGGATACAATTTACCAAGGAACCTTTAAAAGTAACACTTAACGGTCATTCAATGTTAGATAAAAAAATATGTCCACTTTCTACGTATCAAAAAAAATCCTTATTGATATTTGCGAAGCTCCATACAAAGATTATCCATTAGCCAAATTTTCTCCAAACTCATCAACTGAAAATCGTGCAGCAGTAACTAAATTTAATAAGGTTATAAAAAACTTCTTATCAAAAATAGGATTAGATGAAGTTGATTTTTGGGTAAGTAAACGTAATGGGAATGCAGAATATCAAATTAGTGATAATTTTGAAATAGTTTAAAATATTTTTATATCATCTTTTTAAGACGCTGACTTTGCAAAATTCGCAAAGCTTTTAATCTTGCAGAAGGTAGTAAAATTCATCCAAAAGATATCCTATTTTCTGATATCAATATTATTTATGACAATCTAAACGAATTGACTGGAGGTGCTGTGTAATGAAAATTATCAATTATATCAAACAAAAAGGCATTTCTACAATTTTACATGATTGTGGTTATAACCTTGAAAATGTCCGAGGACATTTATTTAGGGAATGTGAGCTGCCAAAAGGTTATGATTTATCCAGAATCCTCAAAACTTTTGAGGATTATATGAGAAATAAACCAGCACAACCATTGCAAAAAATATTACTACAAGAACTTAAAATAAAATTAAAGGAGAATTAACATGGCATCAATTTATAAATCTATTAACGAACTTGGCTACCTTTTAGTCGGCTATTCAGCAATAAAAATTTTGGGTGCAGAACCCGCAATTTTATTATGCAGGCTTCTTGATGAGTGGAATTTTGCACTAAAGCATAAAAATAATTGCGGATGGTATTTTCTTGTCGATATCTATGATTTATCCGAATTACTGTATTTTTCTACAGAGTTAATTCAATCAATCCTAGACGAATTTTCTGAACTGAAATTCTTACAATATTGGCAATCTTGTATTACTGACTCATATATAATGTGTCTGGATATAAATAAAATAAAAGAACACATTAAAATTACAGAAAAAAAAGAAATGTTTACCACATGGGATTATGGATTGAATGACACGCAAATAGGCAAAAATCATAGTTTAAACTATTCTCCTTCTACAGAAAAATTGTTAGAAACTGTGTATGCAAATGACGAAAAAGCTAACACTACTTGCTTAGCATTGTGCGACTATCTTATAAAACAATTTGAAAAACAAAATCAAAAATCATTTTGGGATGTAAAAGGCAAAGATATTGAAAATTATTTTAAGAACTACGAATGCAGTGATGTTGAAGTCTTTAATTTAATTTGCAAATATACGAGAGAGCAAAATTCTTAGACAAATTAATTGTTTCAATCTATGTAACTGAGCTGTTATTTTAACAGCTCTTTTTTTTGAGGAAATCTACCGCTGCTTGCAACTCAACAATTCTCATTTTCAAACATTTGATTATTCGTAAATTTTCATACAACCTGCCGTCATTTTCAATAATTGAGTTCAAATTTTCCAATTCTGTTTTTAATTGCTTTAATTCTTGCGTTAATTCAGTTATATTTTTTACCATATTGCTTCCCCAATTCTTTTTTTCTTAAGATATCTTCTCATAAAAGTCTGAAATTGCAGCATAAACTTTCTTGACGAAATCAAGTCCCAAATGATATAATAAATCTGTACAAATTAATAAGGTATATATCTTTGTTAAAAAATGTTTTCCTCTCATCCTTAATAACAATATTTTTAGTTCAGCCTGTATTAGCCTTCGGAACATACAAAAAGCTGAACTTTAACGATGACAAACCAAACCCGCAGGCAAGTAAAATCCTTTATGAATATGTTTTAAAATCACAAAACATGTCGCCGGCTGAAATTAAAGACCTTGCTGGAATTGAGCCGAAATCAGCCAGGGCTTTTGAAGTTGATTTAAATGAAGATGGAATTAACGAAATTATCGGACTTGTGTATTCAACATTTTACTGGGGAACCGCCGGATATTCCTTATTTATTTTACAGAAACAGCCAAACGGATATAAAGATATATCGACTTTAGTGTTTGAACCGCAGGAAATAGTCGATATCAGAAGTGAAAAAACTAATGGTTATCACGATATAAAACTGACAGGTTCAAACGGAGACAATGTACAATATGTGGCAAAGTACAAAGATGGTATGTATCAGTGGGCATACAAACAATAAGTTTAAATAAGAAACTTTGCTAATGAGTAGAAATATAAGTAGCACGCAAAAAGGTACAAAAAGTACCTTCATTTTGCAATGAAAATGAAAGGAAAATTTATGGGAAAAACACTAGACGACTTTTACAATGATTTAGGAGCCAGAGAGTCTGGCGGAAATTACAAAGCCGTAAATACTGCCGGATACATTGGTAAATACCAGATGGGAGAAGCTGCAATGGTGGATGCAGGATATTATAAGCGAAAACCAAATAATAATTATAATAACAAATGGGATGGAGAATTTACAGGCAAAGATGGGATATATAGCGTTGAAGATTTCCTAAATAGCCCTCAAGCACAGGAAAATGCACAGCGTATATACAAACAAAAACAATGGAGTTATATCAAGAATTTTGCCCAAAAATATGATGGAAAAGTAATAAATGAGATACCTATTACTCAATCTGGAATGCTTGCAGCTACACATTTATTAGGTCAAGGTAAATTGAAGGAATATCTTCAAAGTAACGGTAAGTATATCCCCAAGGATGGTTACGGAACAAGTATTGAAGAATATTTAAAAAAGTTTGCGGGTTACGATGTATCCGGGATTACAGGATTAAAAAGCGACAGCACTACCACTGTACAGCCTAATTCAGCCAGAACAGCAACTCCGCAACAGCCTTCAAAACTTTTTAAAATAGGTGTAGAGCTTCGTGTCGACAAGGACGGCAATCCAATCTTCACGCCACAGGAAATAGGCGAAATGACCCGTGAAGAATTTGAAAAGAACCTCCCGATAATCGAACAGCAATTAAAAGATGGCCTAATAAAACCCGAAAACCCACAAGTCGATTACTCCGGCTATCTAAACCCCTTAAGCGGCAGCGGCAAAATCTTCTCCCGCGAATCAATCTCTCAAATGTCCGGTGATGAATACTTGGCAAACGAACCGGAAATTATGGCACAGCTTCAATCAATAGGAGTTCCGACCGAAAACGAACTCTACACCGCAAGCCTCAGAGGCGGAACGATTTATGTCAGACCCTACACCAGAAGCAATGGAACCGAAGTTAGAGGTTATTACAGGTCAGTATAAATGTCGAGCCGGAGTAAATTCCTCCGGTTTTTCATATCCTGAATTTTATATTAAATAAAGTCACAAAACTGTGCAATTTGATGTAAAAGAAAGGAAAAAAGATGAAGCATTTAGTTGAACCTATCAGGGACAAGAAACAAATAAAAGCCGTGGAAAATTACTTAGCAAAGAAAAGCCCGCGTAACAGATTATTATTTGTTTTAGGCTGTAATTCAGGTTTACGCGTTTCAGACATTCTGTCTCTTGATGTAAAAGATGTTCGTAACAAAACCCATATAGAACTTAACGAGCAAAAAACAGGCAAGTGTAAACGATTTCCCATCAACGACAAACTCAAAAAACTCCTAAACGACTTCATAAAAGACAAAGAAGATGATGAACCGTTGTTTCTGAGTCAAAAACAACGCAGGTTAGACCGTTCCCAAGTTTACAGAATGTTGAACGAAACGTGTAAAGCCGTCGGCGTAAATGCAAACATAGGCACTCATAGTATGCGCAAGTCCATGGGTTATCACCATTACAAACAGTTCAAAGATGTTGCAATGTTACAAATGATTTTCAACCATTCCTCCCCGCAAATCACTTTGAGATATATCGGTATAAGTCAGGATGAAATCGACAACAGCTATCGACAATTCGAGCTGTAAATACACCATTTCAAGACGCATTAAAATAAATATTCTGATGTAATTTACACATTATCTACTACTTATAGCATATTTATACGTCTTAGGCAATAAAAAACTTTAATACTTTTGATGTATTTTTTACAAAATGTAAACAAAAATCCGCAGGCTAAATTCTTGTATAACGTGTAATTTCACAATAATACACTGTTTTATTTATTTTGGTGTGTTTAAATGAGGAAATAGCTGTGAAAATAAGTAAAAAGCTCGTAAAGAGAGTATTAAAAGTTGCATTTGTCGTATCATGTACATTTTTATTGGCCAAACAGGTTGAAGCAAATACAGTATATAAAGATTTAAAACCTAATAAAATTAGAATAATAAATGGGAATTATGCAGAAACATATGGAGGAGCAATAGAAGTAAAATATGGAGAAAGTCAAGGGGATATTATTGCAGATTTCATTCATAATTCAATATGGACTAACAATGCTCTTTATATTTTCTACACAAGGGGTGGAGCTATCTCAAACGAAGGCACAATCAAAAGTATAAGCGGAAATTTTACAGAAAATTATATTGAAATAAGTAAACAAGGTTATGGTGCTGCAATATATAATGCAGGAACGATTGGAGATATAAATTCAAATTTTACAGATAATTATATGGATGCTGGAACAGGTTATGGTGCAGCTATATACAACTCAGGGAGTATTAGTAATATTATCGGTGATTTCATCGGGAATAAAGCACAGACACTTACGGTTCAGGATGGAAGAGGCGGAGCAATCTATAATATAGGTAATATTGGAAACATTTCTGGTAAATTTTATAACAACTATGCCTCAAAAGGCGGGGCAATTTTTACAACAACAAATTTACAAATTTCTGCTGATGGGAGTAATGAGAAAACAAATTTAACAGATTTTAGCGGAAACTCTACAACTTCAGGTGAGAATAACGCAATCTATGTTGGAGCAAACTCAACAATAACATTAAAATCAGTAAATGGGGGTACTGTAAATTTTGACGATACAATAAACGGGTCAACAAAATATAACCTTAAAATTCAAGGAGATAACACATCAAAAGTAATCCTGAACAATTCAGTAATCAACGCAAATGCAAGCCTGACAGACACAAACCTGTATATTAGTGAAAGAGCTTTTGCAGATACAAGAACAAATCTCAATGCCAATAGCGGAACAGTTCACTTTGCAAACGGAAAATCCGAAAATTACCAGATTAACCAGCTTACATCGTTAGAAAGTGTAAATTATACAGTGGATGTCGACCTGACAAAACTTGCTCCTGTACCTGATACTATTTCAACAGGAGAAGGCTCATCCGGCACTGTTACAATCTCGGATATAAACTTCAACGGAGAATTGAAAGATTTTAATGCTCAGATTTTGAAAACTCAGGATGACAATATTCAACTCGGATTATCAGATAATTTGAAAGATAAATACAACACAACTTCAACAGAAACAATTCACACCAACGATACAGTACAAGCAAACGTCAACTGGAAAGATAAATTCAATAAATATGAGCAGACAAATACCACAACCACTGGTCTAAGCCTCGGTACAACAAACACAACCAACGACAGTATTGAATATTTAACAAAAACAACCGAAGGTGAAAAAATTTATCAGGTTCAATGGGCGATACGTTAAAACTTGTAAATCAGCTCCAGACATCAGAGGAGCGAAATTTCAACTTTGACTCAGCTCAGGATAAGTACAACGCAACAGAAAATCCCGGACAAACCTACGCAGGAACATTGAACATCAACGGCATTGCAGAAAACGGAACCCGTTCAGAAATAAACCTTAACTCAAATTCAGGCTTTGAACTTGCAAACAACTCGACCCTAAATCTAAATAATACGAAACTTACAGGCAACGAAACACTTATTACTGTTTCCAATCCTGATGCAGTTGTGAATTTGAAAAATGCTCACATTGATGGAAATATTTTATCTTCCACAGAATATGGAATGAATATTTCAGGAGGTAAAAATGATACAACAATCATCAACGGCAGTGCAGGCAACGCAAATGCAACTCTCACAAATTCCAATCTTGAATTTAACTCAGATACATTTAAAGATGCTTCTTTGAATGCACAGAGCGGGAACATAAATTTTCAGGATGAAAAAACAACAGATTACAATATAGAAAAACTTACATCAACTGTGGAAACAGGTTATAAATTCGATATAGATTTGTCCGGAGAAAAAGCCTCAGCAGATAAACTTATCGTAGGAGACGGTTCAAGCGGAACTGTTACTGTTTCATCCATTGATTTCATTAACGGTTCAACACCGGATAAGGAATTTATTGTCCAGCTTATTGACTCAAACAATGACTCAATTCAGCTTGCTCTTGATGCAGAAATTTCAGGTGAGAATATTGCACTCGGAACTGTTTCAAAAACCATTTACGATACTGTAACCCCAACCGTAAAATGGAATGACGTTTTTAATTACTATTCACAAAAAGGAACAAACTACGGAAATATCGGTCTTGCAACAACTGACACCACAAATGACAGTCTTGCTTTGACAGTTACAGATACAGTCTGGGAAGATAAAACGTATCAGGGAGTTATGGGAGATACTCTGGCTCTCATAAATCAGCTTGATACAAAAGAAGACAGAAATTTTAACTTTGATTCCTCCAACGATGTATATGAAGTTACATCAGATTTGGGAACAACAAGTGCTGGTACAATATATATAAATGGCGTTCTTGCACCTGTACCCTCTGAAAGTAATGAACGTTCAATCATCAACGGTAACAATCATTCATTATTCAAACTGGACAACGCAACAACCTTAAATCTGAATAATGTAAAAGTAACAGGTGCCAACAATGTTGTAACCGGTACAAATAAAGATGCTGTAGTAAATATAAATAATTCAGAAATTTCCAATAACTCAGAGGGTATCAAAACAGCAGGGTCTGTTAATATTTCAGGCAATTCTGTAATAGAAAATAACGGAAACGGAATAACCGTAACATCCGATACTTCCGTAATCACTCTTACAGGCGGGATAGACAGCGAGATAACTTTACGCGACAGATTAACAGGCGTTGCAGGTGCAAAACTGAACATTAACAGAGGAACAGTAAACTTTGAAAAGAAAGTTTCTGCACTTGACGTAATGATGGAACAGGCAAATGTAAATATTGCCTCGGATGATTTGTTTGACGGCAATAACATGACTGTTAATTCAGCATCAAATCTTAATATGGCAAACAATGCAGTCGGTACGATGCACTTAAACAACTTTACCCTTAACGATAATTTAAATTTAGCTGTTGACGTGGATTTGGCAAATAAATCAATGGACAGAATTACAGCAGACAACTACAATCTCGGAAATAATTTAGTCAACGTTAACCAAATAAATTTACTTACAAGCACAGACAGAAACATAACAAAAATTCTTTTTGCAGATGAGGGTTTGAGAAATAATGTTACAACATCCATCTCGGAAGTCGCTTATTCCCCGATTTGGAAATATGGAGTTACTTACGATAAAGATGACGGAAATTTTATCTTCACCCGTGGCGGAGGTACTCCTGACAATCCAAATCCTAACCCCGGAACATCTGACGCATACAACCCTGCTGTAATGTCATCTCCTGTATCATCACAGCTTGGCGGGTATATGGCTATGCTTGATACTTACCAGAATGCATTCACTCACATGGACATGTATATGCTAAAACCATCTACAATAAGACTTACTGAACAAAAAGCCAATCAATATGCACTCTCAGAAACTCTAGGTGTGGAATACAATTCCAATGAGATGAACTCAAAAGGAATGTGGTACAGACCTTACGCATCATACGACAGCGTAGGATTAAAGAACGGACCGAAAGTAGATAATTTCAGCTATGGCTCATTTATCGGCGGTGATACAGAAATGTTCAAAACAAAACACGGGTTTTATGGTGTAGTAAGCCCGTACATAGCTTATCAAGGTGCACATCAAAGTTATTCTGGTAATTCAATTTACCAGAACGGCGGTACTCTCGGTGCAACTGCAACATTCTACAAAGGTAATTTCTTCACCGGTTTAACAGCAGGTGTTGGTATGAATATTTCAGAAGCAAGCACAATGTACGGAAACGAAAACTTTCCTATGCTGATGGCAGGTATTGCTAATAAAACAGGTTACAACTTTGAATTCAAAAACGGACGTTACATAATACAGCCAAACTTAATGCTCAGCTACACATTTGTCAACGCTTTTGACTACACAAACGGAGCCGGAGTGAAAATAAATTCAGACCCTCTGCACGCAATTCAGGTTGCACCGAATGTTCGTTTCATCATGAACACTCAAAACGGCTGGCAGCCCTATGCAGCATTCGGTATGCACTGGAACATAATGGATGACACAAACGTAACAGCAAACACAACCTCACTTCCGGAACTCAGTATCAAACCGTATTTTAGCTATGGTTTAGGCATCCAGCGGGTTTTCAAGGATAGATTTACTGCATACGCCCAAATTATGCTGCGTAACGGAGGAAGAAACGGTATAGCGGCCTCATTTGGCGGAAAATATATGCTTGGAAAAGAGTCAGAACCGGAAAAACAAGAACAAAATTTATAGTTTACACTATTTTTTTTATAAAGTTTTTGCATATAAGAATGACAGCCCTAAAACAAAGGCTGTCATTCTGTTTTGCCAGATTTTTAAGCTTAAAAACTTATTAAGGAAATTAGTTTTCAAGTACTCCGGGGCAAATTTTCATATTCTGACACCTGAAATTTAATTTTTATATTAAATAAAAGGATAAAAAGGAGAAATTTTATGGACAAAAATGTTAAAACAAGAACCTTCAAAGACATCAATGATGAGTACACAAAACTATTCAAAGATATGAATATTCCGAGAACAGTAAGACGATTAACTGAATGTGTAGCTGTTTCGGACGGCACCGGTTGTACTCCACAAGATATCTTTCAAGACAGATTCATTGATAAAGAATTGCTGTTTTTCGTAAACTTTAAACCGGAATTTGCTATTGACGACACAGAAGAGGAAAAGAATCTAAGAGCACTAACTTTTGAAACAAAAATCCGCGAAGCTGGATTGTCTTATTTAAAGCTTGTTATTTCAGACAACTTTTTGAAAGGTTTAAAACACTCAGGTTACATTGTTTGGGCAGATACATTATTTACAGAGGATGAACTATTTAAAATTGTTGAGGAATGGGAGAATACGTTTAATGGTATTGAAGTTACGGCCTTCAGACGAAAATAGGGAACAGGAATACCAGTCGGGGTTCATAATTCGGAGCCGATACAGGCTCCGTTTTCTTAGAATTAAATAAACCGTCATATTCCTACTATAAAAATCATTTTTATATTATAATTTATACAATGCAAAAGTATTATGAAAAAGAAGATATACAGCTATTTTTAGGCGATTGTATTGAAATTTTGAACAAAGCAACACCGGAATCCATTGATATGATTTTTGCGGATCCTCCTTATTTGTTATCAAACGGTGGGATTACTTGCCATTCAGGCAAAGTTGTTTCGGTTAACAAAGGTAAGTGGGATGAAAGCAAAGGATTAGAAGAAGATTTTGAATTTCACCAAAAGTGGATTAATGCTTGTAAAAGAGTTTTACAACCTAACGGTACAATATGGATTTCAGGAACATATCACTCAATATATGCCTGCGGTTTTGCACTACAAAAATCCGGTTTTAATATTTTAAATGATATATGCTGGTTTAAACCAAATGCTTCTCCAAATATGAGTTGCAGGTATTTTACGGCAAGCCATGAAACTCTTTTGTGGGCGAAAAAAAATAAAAAAGCTAAACATACATTCAACTATGAAATAACCAAAAATGGAGACTGGGGAAAAGACGATTTTATAAAAAAGCCTGAAAAACAAATGCGTTCTGTATGGCGAATTGATACACCAAAACCTTGGGAGAAAACTTGCGGGAAACATCCGACACAAAAGCCTGTAGAATTGTTAAGACGGATAATCCTTGCTTGTACAAATGAAGGCGATTTAATACTGGACCCCTTCACAGGAAGTTCAACTACTGGTATAATGGCATTAGAATTAGGCAGAAAATTTATTGGTATAGATTTGGAAAAAGAATACTTAGACCTATCAGTTAAAAGGTTTGAACAGAAGTTTTCAAATAAGGAACTAAAATGGCAGTAGTTTTAGAAAAAGAAAATACGCAAACATATCCGCTTGTAAAATGGGTTGGAGGTAAACGCCAGCTCATGTTTGAGCTTTTAAAAAATATGCCTGAATCTTATAATAGATATTTTGAACCATTTATTGGAGGCGGTGCATTATTTTTTGAATTACAGCCTGAAAATGGTTACATTTCTGATATGAATGCAGAACTTATAAATCTATACTCAGTGGTGCGGGATAATGTTTATGAGTTAATTCAAGATTTAAACAAGCATGAGATCACAAAAGATTATTTTTTGAAAATCAGGAATCTTGACAGAACAAAAAAATATAACACTTTATCAAATGTTGAAAAAGCCGGCAGGTTTATTTATCTAAACAGAACATGCTTCAACGGTATGTATAGGGTAAATGCACAAGGACAGTTTAATGTTCCTTTCGGCAATTACAAAAATCCGAGAATTGTGGATGCGGATAATTTAATTAACTGCTCAAAATTATTAAAAAATACTGAAATTAAATGTGCTGATTTTTCAGAAGTCCTAAATAAGGTAAAAAAGGGTGATTTTGTCTATTTTGACCCGCCTTACGTGCCTCTAAGTGAAACATCCAGTTTTACATCATATACAAAGGATGGTTTTGACATTGATATGCAATTTAAACTCCGGGAAGTTTGTGATGAATTGGATTCTATGGGTGTGAAGTTTATGCTCTCTAATTCTGACACAAAATTAGTTCACGAGTTGTATTCAAGTTATAAAATTAACAAAGTTTTTGCTTCACGTGCCATAAATGCAAATGCTAACGGCAGAGGGAAAATTACAGAGGTTTTAGTAAAAAATTACTAAGGTTTATTATATAGGAGGCTTTATTGAAATATTTAAAATGTTATCAGGATTTGTTTGGCTGTGAATGCGAAGAAGATGTTTTTAAGTGCATACTTGATAACCTTAAACCTTCCAATAATTTATGGTCTTACTTTGTTAATTGGGATAAGGTATATGAAAATGTTAGAAAGATAGAAATAAATTTAAATTTATTAAATTACCTGATAGGTAAGGAAAATTTTGATGAAGAATTTAAGACTCTTATTAAGGAGCAGCCGCAGGTCATAAAGATATTACCTGCATTGGTTGTTAGCAGAGAGAAGCAGTTTAACATCTTGATTGATTATAAAAATAAAAAATTAACATATGAAAATTATGATTTTTCTATTAAAAATCCTACCGAAAAAGATATTGAAAAATATTTGCACTTTGTTCAAGAGTCAGGTTTGAAGGATTTAATTTGTTGCGGGAAAATAAAATCACTTGTTGATTATATGATTGGAGTCGAAGCCGGCTTAGACAGTAACGGTAGAAAAAACCGCGGCGGGCATTCAATGGAAGCGATTGCAGAAGTATTCATCAAAGATATTTGTAATAAAAAAGGTTATAAGTATCTTAAAGAAGCAAATGCTGAAAGAATTAAAAAAGAATTTGGCATTGAGGTTCCCGTTGATAAATCATCAAGACGATATGATTATGTTGTTAAGACAAATAAAGAGTTGGTTATATTTGAAGTTAATTTTTATGGCGGCGGCGGGTCAAAACTAAAGTCAACAGCAGGTGAATATCGTAATTTATATGATGTTCTTGATAATAAATTTAAATTCATATGGATAACTGACGGTATCGGCTGGCATTCAACATCAAGACCTTTAAGAGAAACCTTTGACCATAACGATTATATTGTTACACTTAATATGCTTGAAAAAGGGATACTTGAACAGCTTTTATAATTCAAAAAAATATAAATGAATAAAAGGTTATTTTTTCCTGAGCAAAACCCAAATCAGAAAAATTGAAGGAATTTTAGCTGAGCAAGGTACACGAAATCTTCTTTTGTTTACACTTGGAACAAACAGTGGACTTAGAATTAGCGATATTCTCAAACTTACCGTTGCAGATGTTAAAGATAAAACCCATATTGAAATAAGAGAACAGAAAACCGGAAAGTTAAAAAAGTTCCCTATTAACTCGAAGCTCAGAAATATCTTGGACAGCTACATCGTGGATAAGGCAGATACAGATTACCTTTTTAGAAGCAAAAAGCAGGGAAGATTATGCAGAGAACAAGCCTACCGAATAATAAATCAAGCCTGTAGAAAAGCCGGAATAAAAGATGCAATAGGGACACACACTCTAAGAAAGACATTTGGTTACTGGGCTTATCAGCAATTCAAAGATGTCGTGATGCTTCAAAAAATCTTTAACCACAGCTCACCATCAACAACGCTTATTTATATAGGTATATCTCAGGACAATATTGATGAGGTTTACTATAATTTTGAGATATAACCAAAAATTTAGTAAACAACCAAATAATGCGTAGCCCTGCCATCTCCGGATTTTTCAAGAATACCTTTCTTCACCAAATCTGCAATATCTCTTGCTGCGGTATCCTGTGAACAGTTGCAAATTTTTGCCCACTTCGAAGTTGTTAGATTTCCTTCAAAGTTGTCAAAAAGTTTATTCAGAATTTTTTGCTGGCGTTCGTTTAATATTAAATCCTTATGTTTTTGCCAAAACTCAGTCTTCTGCCAAACATTTTTTAAAAGTTCTTCCGAGTTTTCTATCGCACATAAAAGATTTTCTAAAAACCATTTCAACCACTCTGTAATATCCACAGAATTGTTTTGAGTTACTTTTAAAGCCTCATAGTATGATTTTCTAACCTTTTTAATTTGAGATGACATAGAATAAAAACGATTGGACGAATTTTCACTTCTTGCAAGAAGCATATCCGTCAAAGCTCTTGCAATCCTTCCATTGCCATCCTCAAACGGGTGTATAATTACAAACCATAAATGAACAATTCCTGCTTTTATAATCAAATCAGTTTCAGTATCGTTATTTATATAATCTGTTAAAGCATTCATTTCTTTTTGCAGCATATTAGCGGGCGGTGCCTCGTAATGTATTTTTTCATGTCCGACAGCACCTGACACAACCTGCATTGGCCCGTTTTTATCATCTCTGTATGCACCTGCAATAATTTTATACAATCCGCTGAATCCGCCGGGAAACATTGCAGCCTGCCAGCCGAATAATCGTTCCTCAGTTATTTTTCTTTCATAATTCTGTGTGGCATCAAGCATCATATCTACGATGCCTTCAACATTTCTTTCAACGATAATGTACCCGCCTATATCTAAACCAAGCCTCTTTGCAATAGATGAACGCACCTGTTCTTCATTAAGTTTAAGTCCTTCAATCTCGCTTGATTTAATAACATCTTCTGTCAGAACATTTAATAAGGCAGTATTATTATTTTCAAAGCCGACGCCTGCCATTTTACCTAATAGAAACCCTTGCTTAAGCTTAACCTCCGCAAGCAATAACAAAACAATTTCTTTGTCATAAGTAAAATTTGGATATTCAGGATTTTGCCAGATGTAGTTCTTCATTGTTAATCTCCGCATGTTCTGCGTATATTATACCCTGTTTTCTACGCCAGTGCAACACAAATATCCGCAAATATTGCGGATATTTTACAAGTTTTACTCCGCATGTGCTTGTTGAGTATGGTTAACCTTTGTTATTTTTGACTTACTTTTATTGAGTTTAAATAATCTGTCACAACACAAATATTACACAAAACTCTAAAAACCACCTTAATTTTCGCAATAAAAAATCCCCCTAAAACCTAGGAGGATTCTTTATATGGGCCGCAGTGGACTCGAACCACCGACCTCACCCTTATCAGGGGTGCGCTCTAACCACCTGAGCTAGCAGCCCGCAAACCTATTAAATTTTCTTGGAACACTTGACCCTTATCAGGCCTCTCACAAATTGATACTTAATCAATTTGTTCGGCAGAGTGCTCTAACTACCTGAGATAGCAGCCCATCTCAGTGGGAGATTTCTCTCGCAAGATTTAATGTACTATAAACAATTTTTAAAATCAACCCCTTTGTTTTATTCCTTTTTTCCATTTCAAATTATTAAAATCTGTTACAATTCTTTATTTTATTGAATTTTTGCAGATTATCTGCCGTTTATATATGTGGAGAGTAATCAGCAGGAATTTCACATGATTGTTTTAGATACAGACTTATCCACACTTCTAAGCAAGTTGAATATCAGCCAGACTAAAATGGTTGAAATGTATTCAATGATGACTGTCGATGAAATTGTTGAAGCGGAAGCCGCTCAAGGTAATCAGGCGGCTGTTCAGTTTGCTGCTGATTTATTCACCAATGTCGATAAACTTGTTGAAATTTTTAAACTTGCAGACCCTAATAATAAATTTCTCATATTGAGCACTATGACTGCCGATAAACTCCAAAAATTCCTTCCGCTTATGGAGGAAGAAGATTTGATGCAAGGCTTTTATTACTTTACGGAAGACAAACTCCTTGCCATGCTTAAAGAGCTGCCGCCGGAACAGCTTGTGAATACTGTTTTTCAAATGTTTTCAGAGCGCGAAGTTATCCAGCTTATGCCTAATGATGAATTGGATAATTTTCTTACAAGTACAGAAGTCGATAAAGATAATGTTTTAAAACATTTGAAATCAATTCCGCCGGAATACCTTGCTCAAATGATTGAAGGTGTAACTGGCGAGGAATGCAAAGGCGACAGCATTGATATGGTAAACCAAATTGCCGATTTCAATCCGCTTCAATATAAGGATGCGCTTACCTCAATGCAGCCAACCCAAAAGCAGCAATTAACGCTTTCTTTAGCACATGAACATAAAGAATTATATCAGCTTTTCAGTCCGGAAGCTTACACTAATATGATTCATGCCCAAAAGCAGAAACCGGATATTGTAAAAGCCATGTCTGTTATTGAGCCGGAAGAAAAGATTAAAATGCTTGAAGAGCTTCCGAACGACCTTTTGTCTGTTGTGATTACACAAATTGATGCAGAAATCTTTGCAGATACCCTTATTAACCGTTTTCCGGAAGTTTTGGCAGAGATTATTGCGGGCTAGTTTTTAAATTACCCGGCCGGATTAACCAAAGTGTAGATTGACAAATTTGTAAAGCTATACTATCATTAATATGCTAAAGGGATTAAGAAATTTGTGGCAAAGACGAACGAAATAATAGATTTAAATAAAATGCTCACTGAAAGAGAAATCCAGGTTCTCCAACATATTTCAAATGGTTTCGAGGACAAAGAAATAGCGCATATTATGGATATAAGCGTACATACAGTACGCGCATTTGTTCATAAAATTATTCAAAAGCTTAGTGCAAAAAACAGGGTTCATGCAGCCTGCAATGCACTGCGACTGGGACTTATTAAATAGAATCTTTAATTACATCATATACAGTAGCAATTGCTTTTTGGGTGAACATAAATTTCATAAACTTTCTTGGAAAAAGCGGCGTCAGACGATATTTTTTGACTGTGATTTTTTCTTTGTACATAACTGATACAAATATAAGACCGATATGTTTTTCTTTGCTTTCGCCGCCCGGCCCGGCAATCCCGGTTGTGCAGACAGCAATATCGCAATTTGAGAGTTTTTTGAGGCCTTCTGCCATGGCATGAGCGCATTCATAGCTTACAGCGCCGTATTTTTCGAAAATCTCGTTATCAACGTTTAAATACTTGTGTTTTGCCGAGTTTGCGTAGGTTACATGACTTTCGTTTATGTAGCTGGAACTTCCGGCAATGTCTGTAAATCTTGACGCCAAAAGCCCGCCGGTACAGCTTTCGGCTGTTGCAATCGTAAGATTGTTTTTCCAAAGAAATTCTGCTACTTTTTTAAGTTTTGTATCAATCATAACATTTTTAATTTAAATCTTGTTAAGAAATATGTCAATAACTAAATTGGTAAACATATTTTTACAAGTGGTTTTAATTTCGATATCTTCCGTACTATCATGGTAGAAAGTGAGGTTACAGGCATGGCGCAAGTTAAAGAAAAAAATACCGCAAACGCAAATAAAGACTTACATTTAATTCCGCAAAACACAGATGCCGAAGAGGCATTAATCGGTGCGATTCTGGTTAATCCGGTTGTTCTTACTAAAGTTGTTGAAAGTTTGAAACCTGAAAGTTTCTACAAACCGGCGCACAGATATATTTATGAAGCCATGCTTCAGCTTTTCAATTCTAATGAAAGAATTGATATTGTATCAGTTTCAAACGTGCTTGATTATTCGCAAAAGCTTGAGACTGTAGGTGGAAGGCCTTTTATCAACGACCTTGCACTAAACGCAATCAGCACGGCTAACATTGAATATTATTCAAAAATTATTCAGGAAAAAGCCATAAAAAGAGCCTTAATTAACGCCGGCAGCGAAATAGTATCTTTTGGATACGACGTTAATCCCATTGACCAGTCGCTTGAACAGGCTGAAAAACTCATTTTTGATATTGCTTCTAAAAAGGCCACAACCGACCTTGTTCATGTGAAGGATTTGGTGCTTAATACTTATGAAAAGATAGAATACAGATATGAACATAAGGATGAACTTTCGGGAACACCAACAGGGTTTTACGAACTTGACGCAGTGCTTAACGGTTTGCAGAAGTCAGATTTGCTTATCCTTGCCGCGCGTCCCGCAATGGGAAAAACTGCTTTTGCTCTGAACATTGCGCAAAATGTGGCTTTGAGGGCTAAAACTCCGGTTGCGATATTCTCTTTAGAAATGTCAAAAGAACAGCTGGTTCAGCGTATGCTTTGTTCTGAGGCTGAGATTGATTCACAGAGAGTTAAGACCGGAAACATGCAGAGTAAAGACTGGGAAAAACTTGCTGATGCAATGAATTCTTTTGCGCAGGCTCCTATTTATATTGACGATACCTCCGGAAGCACTATTACTGATATTAGAGCCAAGTGCAGACGTTTGAAAATGCAGGAGAAAAATCTTGGGCTTATTTTGATAGACTACTTGCAGTTAATGGAAAGTTCAGGCAGAGAAGACCGTATGCAGCAGATTTCGGCTATTTCCAGGGGCTTGAAGATTTTAGCAAAAGAGCTTGATGTTCCGGTAATTGCGCTTTCACAGCTTTCGCGAGCTGTAGAATCGAGAACTGACAAGCGTCCTATGCTTTCAGACCTGAGAGAATCCGGTTCTATCGAGCAGGACGCTGATATTGTAATGTTTATTTACCGTGACGAGTATTACAAAAAGGGCGAGGAAGACGAAGAAGTTGTAAAAGCCCAGAACAAAGGCGAATCGGAAATTATCATTGCAAAACACAGAAACGGTTCTGTCGGCACAGTTAAACTTCTCTTCCAGGGCAATATCACCAAATTTAAAAACCCGATTAAGACGGATGCGTTTTAGGTTAAGTAAATAAGTGAGAAGTGAAAACCTGTTACTGGTTTTGGGGTAAAGTACCAGGTTAGTAGCACGCTTTTAACAAAATAGATATTGGTAAATTTTTCACTTTCACTTATTTACTAATTCCCCATTCACTCACCACAACTAAATACTCGTCGACAAAGACGGTGCAATTGTGATAAATTGTCTAACCAAATCACTGTCCCACTGCGTTCCGGCACCCATTCTTAAAATTTCACAGGCTTTTTCAACGCCCAAACCTTTTCTGTAAGGTCTGTCTGAAATAAGCGCGTGGTAAGCGTCTGCAACAGAAACAATTCTTGCAGAAAGCGGGATTTCTTCACCCTTAAGCTTTTCAGGATAACCTGATCCGTCATAGTGTTCGTGGTGATATTTAACCATCGGTATCAAATCGCGCAAAGCTTCATTCGGCGCCAAAACCTTTTCAGCCCCAATAACCGGATGCTGTTTCATTATTTCCCATTCCTCGTCTGAAAGATGAGAAGGTTTTTTAAGAACATTCTCCGGAATTCCTATTTTGCCGACATCGTGAAGAAGTGCGCCAAGCTTAATCCTTTGAACTTCATCTTCCGGAAGGTTAATGGCGCGCGCAAGCGCTTCTGAATATCTCGAAACAGAGGTTGAATGGTCTTTTGTATAAGGGTCTTTGGCGTCAATTGCCCCTGCAAGAGAGGTTGCCATTTCCATTAAGTGATTTTGCGAACTTATTTGCTCGTTGTTAAACTTGTGTAGAAGTTCTTCTTCAAAATTAATTCCGACCTGAGCATGGCGTTTTGCCAGAACTTCGGCAAACGAATTAAGGCTGTCGTCGCTCCAGAAGTTGTAATCGCTGCTGCTTATAATAGCTGACATGCCTTCTTTGTAGCCTTTTGCCTGAGAAATGTACATTGCCTGTTCTGCAAGCACAAGAAGTTTTTCCTGACTTTCAGAACAGTCCGGATATGTTGAGATTCCGACAGAAACCTTAACCGGCCCGACGTCGTCTACAAAACAGCAGGAAAGTGTATATGTAATATATTCTGCCAAATATTTTGCGTCTGCCGTATTTGTGTCAGGAAGAATTATTGCTATTTCGTCCCCGCCGTAACGGCCTGCTTTATCGTTGTTTCTGATGTTTTGCTTGACTTTATCTGCTAGAAGCCTGATTACTTCATCGCCTTTGGCATGGCCTAATTCGCGGTTAATTTTTGAAATATTGTTTACATCCATCATTATTATTGAAAGATGGGTTTTGTTGTCTTTTGCACGCTGAAGCTCTTTTGAAAGGACTTCCTGAAAGCCTCTGTGGTTGTAAAGCGAGGTGAGCGTGTCTGTGTTGTCAAGTTTGTTTGCTTTCTCTGTCAAATCAAGGTTATGAACAAACATTGCCGCATAATTTGCAACAAAAGATAACAAATTCGTCTCCAAATCATTAGTTTCCGTTCCTATAACCATGACTCCGATACACTGGTTAACCGAAATCAACGGAAGGATAAATGAGGAGGAGGTTTGAAGGTATGGAATGTTTAAAAACTTGTTGTCATCACGGGAGATAACTGATGATGTTCTAAAGCTTTCCACAACGGGGTTGAACTCATCAGACATGAAGATTTTGGAGGAATAAGTGCTCCCGAGTTTGTTTTGAAGTTTAAGATTAATGCAGTTTGATTTTTCGTGAAACAGACCGAAAGCTGTGTATAAGCAATTAAATTTCTCGCTGAAAACCTCATGGATTGAGCTGAACAAATCAGAAACGGTATTTTTGCCTTTGAGAGAGGCGTTCAGGTCAGTTATAAACTCAACTAAGTCAGCGGATTTTTTTGAAACAGGACTGCTTAGATAACCGCTGTAAAGCTTGTTATTTGTTTTTTGCGCATTGAAATTGTTAATGCGCGCAACAATTCCGCTGTTGGCAATGGGGTTTGAAACACTGCCATTTACGGGATTGGTAATATTAGGCTTTGCAGCTCTTGTTTTATCTTGCTTTACCTGTTTACTTTTTTCCATGACCTTCTACAATCTTTGTATTTTTTTAAAACTTGTGATTATAATTTATTGCTTAATATTTTGCGTAAATTAACATTCCTTAAAATATTTTACTGTATACTGCGGCAAACGCAATACGTCATTTAGAGGGCAAGGCGAAACGATTATAACGTATTACATTATAATTATGCAAATAAAATGTTAAATTAAAATCCTTAATAACACGAAACAAAACTAATTCCTACTACAAGTATAGTATAACTCTTGTATTAAAGTTTGTCAATTGTTAACCTGAGGGGATTGCATTTTTATTTACCTTGTGATATTATTTATTTACTTCTGTAGGAAGTTTATCTTTTTGGAGTGCAGAAGCTAAGGGTTTCTTATCATTATTCGAAAAAGACATACAAATTTAGATTGTTACAAACACTGTTACAAACTATAGTATGCCTTATTTTGTAGTTTTAATAGTGGTGTATATATTGTAAGTAAGTGTTTTAACAATTTTTGGGATTTCAATTTAATATCTTCATTAATATACATTTACTTAATGTTAATATATAACTATCTGCGGTTTTTATAACCGCTTTTTATTTGTTTTATTTTTTAATTAATGAGTATTTTCTGCCCTTCTCTATAATTGTTACATTAATAACCTTTTGGATGGCTTCTAAGTCATTATTTTTAACGATTAAACGCATGTTTTCGTCCTCGAACAGGTCATCAATTATGCTGTAAATATCTTTTACATAAAAATTCACCTGGCCGCCATAATAATAATATACAGAGTATCTTTTCCCGAATCCGACAGTTGCCAAATTGTATCCGCCTTCTTTTGCGATTTTGGCCATCCTCATTAAATCGTTTTGGCCGAATGCGTAGTCCATAAGGAAAAATAATCTGTATCCCCAGGCTGAAAGTACAGTCATAAATATTACATAAATGGCAAATAAACCAATTCTGCTTTTTTTGAAAAGAACGACAAATGATGAAATCCCGAGCACAAGCACCAGAATTATACAGAACCATTTTATAATAAGAATGTCTTTATAAATTTGTGCAGGCAGAACGAATTTTGCAAAAAGCGACGCAATTCCTGCAAAAATGCAAATTCCCCCAAAAATTTTGGCTGTAAGGTTTATTGATTTTTCAAAAGCTCCTTTTTCAATGTAATTCTTCCAAACAAATGCCAGAATTATTGCTGAAAAAGGATAAACCGGCAAAATATAAGTAATTAGTTTTGTGCTAGAAATCGAGAAGAAAAGCATTATGAGGGTAAATGCAATTGAAGAAAATAACAAAAGTTTTTCTTCATTTGTAAGCTTTTTAAAATCAAACTTTTTGAACAAATTTAAGAATTTTTCTTTAAAAGCAAGTGATTTTTGCTCGTTAAACATGAGGATTTTTTCACGGATTTTGCAAACCGCTGCCGCGATTGCCGAAAATGTCCATGGCAAAAATCCCCACAAAAAAGTCAAAAACATAAATATGAAAGGCTGCTCTCGTCCTAAAGTTTCAGAGCCTTTGAACCTTCCAAGGTGATGAAGCATTATGTATTCATCAAAAAAACGCGGGTCATGCACCTTTAACATTATGGCATGCCAGGGAACTACTACGGTTAAAAAGAGAATAGACCCGATAACAAAATATTTCGGCTTAAAAATTTCTTTAAACCTTCCGCTTACAATTGACACAAAAAACATTGTCCCAAAGGGGATTACAAATCCCGGAATGCCTTTTGCCATAACTGCAAGGCCGGAGAAGATATAAAAAAGCCACCAGAAATATTTTTTGTTTTCTTCTTTGCAAAAATATGTCATAAATCCGAAAATTGTTGAAAATGTTGTGCAAGCAGCAAGCACAATATCAAGAATTGCGAATTTAGAAAGGATTACAAACTCCATGCTTGTTCCAAGAATTAAAGCAGAGATTATACCAAAACTCTTTGAAACAATTTTCTTTCCCGTAAAATATAAAAGAAAACAGGTAAGCGTTCCGTACAATGCAACCGGAAATCTTGCGCTGAATTCGTTTACAACGCCCCACAAGCCAAAAGAAATACATTCACCCCAGAAATATAGAGGCGGTTTTTCAAAGAAGTAATCGCCGTTTAAATATAGCGAAAGAAAATCTTTGCTGTTAAACATATCTCTGGCTATTCCTACATAACGCGTTTCGTCAACATCCATTAAAGCGTAATTGCCGATGTTATGGAAAAATATAAAGTAAAAAACAACAACCAATCCAAAAATAGTAAACATTTCCGGATGGAGTTTTATAAAATCAATAATTTTTTTCATAAAAATTTTCCTATCCTTAATCTCCCCAAAAATTCTACCATAAAAATTTTTCCTAGCAATGAATTCCTGCCAGCATGCCGTTGACACAAACAATGCAAATCATTAAAATATTTTTATGAAAAAATTTCTGGTTATTTTGGCAATGTTATTTTTGGCTCTTCCGGTTAGCGCAGAAATGCTTCTGACAGGCGAAGTTCAATATACAGCCGACAAGGCGCGGGAAGAACTTTTAAACAAAATTCCTTCAAAACTAGATAGCAAAATCGTCAGGAAGTTTGCAGTTGATAAGGAATACGATAATAATATTTCTGCTCTTTTAAACGGCTATGCAGAACTTAAAGACCGGACACTTGCATTGTTTTCGGATAATTCTTATGCGGTAATGTATAAGGAGAATGAAAGCCGCGTCTGGTATTATTCTCAAAACGGCAAGCTTACTCATTATGAGATTAAAGATGGGTTAGAGTATCCTTACAAGACTTACAAATACAATACTTACGGAGAACTTGTCAATATGGGGTTAAGAGTTTCAAAGGCTGAAACGTTTATCTTTAGCCCTAACGGAAGGCTTATTGCCCACTGGATTAAAAGCAACGGCTATGATGAAACCGGGCGCTTGATTATGAGAAGAAAATATCTGGAATAAATTTTAATCAGAACCTTTGCTGCTTCTGATTTTTTCATATAGACCGGCAAGATATAAATATACAAACATTGGTATGCTTGTGATTGCGGCAACACTTACACCTTCAAAAAATTGTCTTGTTTTGGAAGGAAGTTTTGGCGGCGCCGGCAGTTTTGATTGAAAGGAGTTTTGAGAAAGATTTCTCACGGGATAAATTTTCATATTTCACCTCTTTAATAATTTTATAACCTGCCCTCTTGTGCGAAACATTACATAAAGGAATAACATGAAATATTTATTTTAATATTTTTATTAATTTGAAGAAATTTTGGCAATTTTCCCACTTGAAAATTTTTTATCTTTTGTAGAAAATATACTCGACCCCAACCTAAAAGGAATAATAATATGCATATCCCCAAAATTCAAGCGCAGTTTCAGCGCAGCAGAGCAGGACTGAAAAAATACCTGCCGCAAAAAATTATACCGCAAAAGATAAAACAAACAGCAATGAAAAAGATTCTTCCAAGTGCAATGATTGCAGTTGAATCTTTAACAACTTTAAGCGGGCATGCCCAAGGTGTAAATAAATCTTTAATAACATTCAGCAATTACGACCCGAAAGATTTTGAAATTTTTATGCCATTTGTACCGAAAGCTAAAAATGAATTTTTACCTCCTTTAGGTTCAATGGATTTTGTTCCAAAAAATAAATTCAGTAAATATTCAACATGCATAAAAGACAGATATAAAGGAAGCGTTGAAGAATTAAATTACTTTATTGAACAATTAATTCCAAAACGCAACGGCAGAAAAGATTACAATCCATTCTACGGCAAAGCTCAAAGTTTTATTGACATTGGCAACAAACATAATATAAATCCAACCGTTTTGATTGCCATTGCAATGCAGGAATCCGGCCGTGGAACCTCTGTTGCTGCTGTTAAAATGAAAAATATTGGCGGAATTTATATTAACAACAAACATGCTAAATTTGAGAACGTTGAACAGTGCATTGAAGAAATGGCTAAAACGATTGAAAAAAGAGTTAGAGAAAATTATAATACCATTGATTTAATAGGCAAATCCGGTAAATACTGTGATAAATCTGTAAGTGATTTATGGGTAAAAAACGTTGTATTCTTTCTTAATAAAATGTAATTTATAATATTTATTTTGCCTGAAAGCTATTCTAGCAAAAGACGGTTTAACCTGTCATAACGTTCTTTTATATCGTCATCGTTTTGGAAATATTTGTTGAATTTTGGATTGTCATTGTCCTTTGAAACTGATTTTATTATCTCTTTAATTAAATCATACTTTTCATCAACATGAAATTTGTCAAATTCGTTTAAGAGTTCTGTGCGTCTTTGCAGTTTTGTTTTTATTTTTTTGAGGCCGGTTGAAAGAAGTTTGTCATGAGCACCCATTTGCGTGACATTGCTGTATTGAGCAAATGGAGAATTAGCTATAGCTGATTCTAGTTCGCAACAATATTTAGTGTTTTTTATAAGGTTTTTTCCGTCACGAACAGATTCAATAAAGTAGGCGAAATTTTTTGCGTATTCTTTTGAAATATCTTCAAACGGAAGTTTTTTAGCAAGCAAGGTATTAAATAATCCGCCTTTGACGGGATCTAATTCGTTCATCCGCAAATATTTAAAATTGTCTTTTGAATCTTGCGAAAATACCATTGTCTTGAAAACTTTATCAAGTTTTTTGAGAGTATATGTTATACCGTCCATTGTTAACACTTCCGGAAAAGTGTCTTCGTTATTCAAGCTTAGAATTCTTTGGTCTGTATTGAACCAAAGATTGCTTTTAAATTTATTTATGACTTCAAAAGAATTCATACAAGAATTGTTTTGAAGCACAACATATGCTTTGTCCAAATCGCTTCCGGGGAAAGCTTTTTTCAAACCAACCGAACAGGTCGGATCGTAACCGGCAGAAACAATGTTGATATTAGGTGACACCATTTCAGCCGAGTTTTTTACCTGTTTAACAAATTCGTTTTCGATGTTTTCTGAAACTTTTTTTAAGTCTGGAAACGAAGTTTCTTTTTTAAAATATTCAACAAATTCCTGTTTGATTTTTTCTGTAACATTGTCAAGAAATGAAAAATTTTCTTTGCGGATTAATTTATTTTGATAGAATTTCTTATCATCAAGTGCTTCATAATAAGGCGCATATTTCAAATTTTTCCATTGGCTTATTAAATCATCTGTTGACCAAATTATTTTATAAGGCAGACGGCGCGTTATTCCGGTAAAAGTAAACTTGTTAGCTGTAATAGTTTGACTTTTGGTGAATGTATCTTTTGCGTCATGGGAAATATATTTTTTATTTGGATTTTGATTTTTATTGCTGTATATTTGATTGTTGTAAAGATTATTTATTGATGTGATTTTCATAATCCTGCCTTTTCTGTTTAGAATAACTTTTTGCCGTGGTTGTCTCGGCCGCCCAGGTTTAAAAGATTTAAACTTTCGGTTTGTTTTTGTAAATTTTCGATAATATTTTTGTCCATGTTTCTGTAAGCCTGATGATACGATTCGCTTGCTTTAATAAGCCCTTGAGAATTTTGTGTGAAATATTTCAAACTTTCAGAAGGATTAGTAACATGATTTGAAAAATATCCCGGATGTGCAAATGCCATGAAAACATTTTTTTCATCCTTAAAAGCATCAATTACTTCTTCAAAAGTATTTTCACTTGATGCTATTAGTTTGCCGTTTTCAAAGTGCGGAGCATATTTTTTTAATAACTTATCCAAAGCGTGAAAGTCGTTAATATTATGAGGGATTTTACCATTTTGTTTTAATGTATCAACCGAAGCTCCTTTAAAGTCTTGCATTATGTTTTTGTATTGAGAATTTATATCGGAGTGGAATTTTGAATTAGCACATGTGACAGCATGTTTGGTTTGTGTATAATGGAAAACCCGCCAATGAATATTCATAAGATTTCCGTATTTTTTAAAGTCATAGCAATTTGAAAACTCGTCAAAAGAAAAATTTGTTAGCGGATATATTTTTTTTGCATCTGCTATAAAATTATTTATCATATCTATGCGTTTTTGTTTAATATTTTTTAAAAACTTTGTAATATTTTCAGAATATGGATTTACTCCATAGACGAGAAGTTCGGACATTTCACATTCGTTGTTTGACTTTGGTGCGCTGTGCGCAAAGCTGACTTCAATTCCCGGTACAAAACGAAGATTTTTGTATCTTGAAGGATTGTAAGAAATTATATTGAGAGCTTCTTTCAAACCTTCGACAGTGTCGTGGTCAGTAAGAGCAAATATGAATTTTTGTTTTGTTTTTTTGTAAAGCTCATCAGCGTATTCTGCCGCGTCTTCAAGAATATTTTTTACATAACCTTCACCGTCGGAGTAGTTGGAATGGCTGTGTAAATCAACTTTGAAAACACCGTTTGCCATGTTTTGAGGTGTGCATTCGTAATTGCTTTTTGAAAGTTTTGGCAATTCTTTTAACAGCTCATCCCCGCTCATTAAACACGAAAGAGATGAGGCTGGAATTTTGCCGTGGTAAGCTTTGCTCATAGAAGCTGCTACTTCTTTTGCAAAAGGTGTTGTGCGGCCGCGTTGTATATAATAAATTGTGCCTATTCCGGCAAGAATTGCGCCTGAAGTGTATGCTGCCGGCTCTTTAAAATATTTGGCTGCATTATATTTTCTTTTGCGGTTTTTGTTTACAGTCCTTTCAGAATTGTTTAGAAAAGAAACATCATAATTTGAGAAATTAATTGCAGAAACTTTCATAATTACCCCGGTGTTTTTATATTTATTATTAATGTCTATAATAAAATTTTTTGCTATCCCCCTGCAGGTTATCTTAATAATAATTTACAATTTCGAAAACGATAATTTTATATTACAGAAAAAATTTTAAAAATAAAAATTGTTAACATAAGTTTAAAAAACGTTAGGCGGTTTCATCTTTTTGTTCCGAGCATAAAATTTCGCGCACTGTGTCTTCTTTTGTCTTATCCATCAATACAAACAACACATCACAAGCTTCAACAACAGTGCTTCCGGTTGGAATTATATATTCGCCTTTTTTGTATATCAAACTTACCAGAGCACCTTGCGGAAGATTTAATTCATACAACTGTTTTCCGGCCGCTGCAGCATTGTTGGCTACCGTAAATTCAATCATTTTGTTGTTGGGGTCTTTGTCTCCGTATTCGATAACAGAATCATGGTTTAATTCAAGCGGTGCGTCAACTTTTAAGACTTTTGCCGCATACGGGATTGTTGTTCCCTGCAATAAAACCGAAATTATAACAACGAAAAATACAATATTAAAAATTTCTGTTGCGTGAGGAACGTTTGCTGTCAGAGGAAAAGTTGCAAGCACAATAGGAGCGGCTCCGCGCAACCCTACCCAGCTTATCATAAGTTTTTCTCTTATAGTTCTTTTAAACCCGACATCACACAAAAATACTGCAATCGGTCTTGCAACAAAAATCAAAATAAGCGCAACTAAAAATGCTTCTTTTGTGTGAACAAAACCTTCTTTGAAATTTACGAGCAATCCCAAAATCATAAACATTACGATTTGCATTAGCCAGGCAATTGCATCATGAAATTTTATTAAAGTTTTTTTATTAACGAATTTGTTTGCAGCCATCACAAGCCCGCATACATAAACTCCGATAAACCCGTTTCCGCCCAAAATCGTAATAAAGGAATATGTAAAAATTACACTCGCAAGTGTTATTACAACATACAAACTGTCATATTCCAGCTTAATTTTATTTATTAAAATAACAGTAAGCTTTGCGATTATATATCCGAAAGCAATTCCCAAAAGCATTTGTCTGAAAAAGTCAAAAATAAGTCCCGTAATGTTTAATTGTCCGGAAATCAATCCGATGACGCCTAGCGTTGAAAACACAGCCATCGGGTCGTTGCTTCCTGATTCAAATTCAAGTAATGGCTTTAAATTATTTCCCAAACTTATGCTTTTTGAACGCAAAACTCCAAAAACTGCAGCCGCGTCAGTTGATGATACAATTGCTCCGAGTAAAAAGCATTCTAAAAGCGGTAAATTTAACAAATAATAACTGCACAATCCGGTGACAATTCCTGTTACAAAAACGCCTAAAGTTGCAAGAATAATTCCCTCTTTCATAATCGGTTTTAATTCATCAATATTTACGCTCAAACCGCCCATAAAAAGTATGTAAGAAATTGCAACAATACCCACATATTGCGAAAGCGAATAATCTTCAAAATGTATCCCTAAAATTCCGTCCGAACCTGCAAGAATTCCGACAAGAATAAAAATTAAAAGCGACGGTACACCGAATTTTCCGCCTATTTTATTTAGTAATATTGCACTCACTAAAAGAACAGAAGATATTAATAAAATTTCATTTAAAATCATATATCTTACTATACATAATTTTTGCAAATATAGCAAATAAATTTCCGAAGATTTTTTGAAAAATTTTCTAATAAAATATTAAAATTTTTTACAAATTTTTCATAAAAAATTTTCCGTGATAAATTGTGTTTATAAATTCAAAACAACATGATTTTTTTGTAAAAAATTTTCATTAAATTTTAAGAAAAAATAATAAAAAACATTTATATAGAGGATGTCGAAGTCAAAAAGATAAATTATATTTAAAGCACTTACTTAAACAAGGAGGAAATAATGAAAAAAGATTATGAACAAATTTTAAGCAGCTATAACGGCGGAGATTTAGACCTTTCAGGCTGCACAATCAAACATTTACAACTTGGCAACATCGAAGGCAACTTAAACCTTTCAAAATGCGTTATTGACAAATTGACAATGGGCTGGGTAAGCCAGGAATTGAATTTGTCAGGCGCTGAAATCAAAAGCTTTACAAATCCGATTGATGCTGACAGAGTTAACATGTCAGGTACAAAAATTAAAAAATTACCTGAACACATTTATACAGGCAGCCTTACAATGGAAAAATCAAATGTTGAAAAATTGAACACAGATATCAGAACAAATGTTTTCAACATTTCAGGCACAAAAATCGAACAATTGCCGAAAAATTTCCACGTAAATACACTTATCATGGATTCAAAAGTTGCTAAAAATCTTTCATTAACAACTTTGAACATGTGCAACGAACTTGTAATTGACGGCCACAGATATTTTGAACAGCATGAAGCAGGATATAATTTCTGCAGCGTTAATTCTGAAGTTCAAGAATGCGCTTGCGTGTAAAAGTCTTTAAAAAAACTTACAAATAAAAAGGTTTCGGATTTTTTCGAAACCTTTTTTTATTATCAAATTTTGAACGCAAAATCACCTTATGCCGTTCCAAAAGTAACGTTTTGCTTTTTCTAAAAATGATGAATTTTTAATGCCTTTTTTCACGGAAATAATTTGACATTTTTCAGGCTGGGTCGCACGCGGATATTTCACATCCGGGTCACCGAAGAGCATTGCATAGCCAACTTTGTAGCCTTCAGGGATTTGAAGATGGTCGCAAAGCTCCGGAAATATTTTCAGCATTGCATACGCAATTCCGCACCAGCATGTTCCAACATTTAAACTTTTTGCATAAAGTTCAAAATAAGAAAGCGCGATTACAGGGTCGATGTCAGCGCAAGGTGAGTCAATCGGGCTTGAAACAACAATCATGTGCGGCGCTCCGCGAAAAATTATATCTTCGCCCCGCAAAAATGCGTCTTTATATCTTTCAAATTTGCCGGCAAGATGTTTTAGCGCAGGATTGTTTAAAAGTTTTAACAATTTTCCGTTTGTGTAATTTCTGAATTCATCCATGACTTCAACATCATCAATGAATGCAAAATGCAAGCGGTGGTTGTTGACGCCTGTTGGAACCCAATTTAACATATCTTTCAATTTCTCCATGCGTTCAGTATCAAGATTGTGGTTTTTGTAATGTCTGATACTTCGGCGGCATTTGATAAGATTTAAAATTTCGTCCGCGTCAAAGTTTTCTCTTGAAATTTCAGACTCTTGCGGGTTTTTGCCGAAAATCGACAGCGCGCCGACCGGACAAATTGCAAGGCAATGCTGGCATTTGATACATTTTGTTTCATCAAGAACCGGGATTTTGTTTTCGTTGAATTTTAAAGCTTTTCCCATGCAGTCTTTAATACATTTTCCGCAGTGAATGCAGTTTTCGTTTACAGAAAATTCCATATTACCTCCATTTGTTTTTTGGAATTATAACACAACAATTCATGGGTGCAAGATGGGTTTTAAATAAGTGAGAAGTGAAAAGACCATTTCCTTTATGCTGTTACTGTAAAAGTATAATGATATTTATATATAAAAAACATGGCATAGCGTCCTTGTGATTTCCTAAAAACGTAACGAACTTTTCACCTTTCACTTATAAAAACCTTCTTAACGACTTCTTCAACCCGCACACTTAAATTAAGAACTGAGTTCCTAGAAGAATTCTGTGGGAATTCGGTTGGCTGTCATTCTGGCAGAAAATATAATTTAACATCAACCTCACAGCCTGACCTTTTATAAAATAATTTATGCCGGTTGTATATTCGCGTTTTTTGTTGTGGGCAATGTCGGTATCAGGGTCTAGTTGGTCATATCTGAAAAGAACTTGCAATTTCGGAGTGATTTTGTAAGCAATTGTTGCATAAAATCCGGAAGCCTGTTTTGTGCTTAAGCCCCCTCCGCCGTTGTAGCCGTCAGCGTGAGACCATTCAAAACAGGTTGAAAACTTTTTGTATTCATAACCGGCATAAGCACCTGCCACAAAGAAATCAGTGTGTCTTTTACCTGCTGCAATACCTCCGCCGGTGACAAGTTTTCCGTATTTTCCGTTTGTTTTGGCAAGCGGCTTGAAGTTAACCCATCCATCGAATTCCACGCCCGGAAAGAATGATGAGAAAAAAGTATCAGAACTTAATGCCGCCAAATCATAATCTACAAAATCATAATTACCTTGAACGCGTAAACCAAACTTACGCACATTTGCAAAAGTTCTCGAAATTTGTGAACGGTTGATAAAAGGCAGTGTGTAAGGGCTTTGTGCACCTTCAATTCCGACTGCGGGGCGGGTGTTGCCTAAAATTACGCGGTGGTGCGGAATTCTGTTGGTTGCAATGTAGGCGTCTTGCAAAAATTGCTGCATAAACGGTCTTGCAGTTTGCGGCGTTGGGTCAAGCATTATTCGAAAGTCTTCTTTTCCGCCTTTTAAGACTCCGTCGAGGTTAATATTTATAAGCCCGACTCTATATAATAAATCGTTATCCGAACCTTCCGGCATATTATATTCGCCATGGCTTTGGACGGCAACCCAGGGGTGAAAACTTTCTAAAGGACCTTCTTTAAATTTCATTGTTGTAACATCTTTGAAAAGCGGGTGAATTGCATTTGTATCCTCAATTTCAAGATGGTAAACTTCTTTGAGCCGTTCTCTCAGAGTTGGCTCTTCATTTTCTTTAACTTCTTCCTGAATAACATTTTCCTGAACGCTTCCTTCGGCTGGTTCGGTTATGTTCAATTGGGTTTCTAAAATAATCGGTTCTTCTGTACTTTCGATTTTGTCAACTGGAGAATCATCCGCCGCATAAGCAGCGGATGAAATTGCAATTGATAAAATAATCATCCCTATAATCTTTTTCATTTTTCTAAATATTCTGTAAATTCTGTTAGGCTTCGTGGTGTTTTCCGTTGTTGTGGTCATCTCTCAGGTATGCTGTCCAGAAAAGCAGTACAACAAATACGAAAGCACCAACAATGTTACCTAAAGTTACAGGAAGAAGGTTGCTTAACAAGAAAGATTTTACAGACAAAGTTGAAAGCTGTTCGGGGGTAAGTCCGGAAGCGGCAACAACAGACGGAATATTTTTCAGGAACAAACCGTTTGAGATAAAATACATATTTGCAATGCTGTGTTCATAACCTGAAGCAACGAAGGTCATAATCGGGAAGAAAATTGCAAAGATTTTACCGATTACATGTCTTGAAGATGAAGCCATCCAGATTGCAAGGCAAACTAACCAGTTGCAAAGAATGCCTCGTGTGAAAGCTTCGACAACAGTAAGATTTACTTTGTTGTAAGCTGTCATTAATCCCATAACACCAAGCGCGTCATGAGCGTTGTGTGAACATCCAGAAAAATAAATTAATGCTGCTAAAATTATTGAACCTACAAAGTTTCCGCAATAAACGATTGACCAGTTTCTCAAAAGTTTCATCAAACTTGTTTTCTTTTCAATAACAGCGAATGTCATCATAACATTTCCGGTAAAAAGTTCAGCACCTGTCAAAACTACCATCATCAAACCGGTTGCAAAAGTCATTGCTCCGACTAATTTTGCAATGCCCCAGCTTACCTGTTCCGTTCCGGTCATAACATTTAGTGAAACCTGTGCGCCGAAAGCGATTAACGCCCCTGCGGCAATTGCGAGAACAAAAGTTTTGCTCTTTCTGTAATTTGCCTTTGAAGGCATAACGGTTTCAGTAATTTCGTGTGCCACATCCATAGGATTGATACAATCTTTTGTATCAAGATTTTGATTAGGGTTAATTGTTGTTGTCATCTTTTTCTGTCTCCTTTTAAACAGTTTTTCATAACTAAAAACTCCAACTGCAAAAACAGTTGAAACTATGTCGGCTATTGTGTCGGCGTAAATGTTTAATTGTAAAGTAACAATGACTTTTTAAAAAGTCTGCCGTTGAAAATTCTACATCTTGAAAAAAAATTTGCAAGTATAATTAACAAATTTTTCAAAAATTTATTCTTGACTTTTAATTTTGTTAGATTTAAAACGGACTTGTACGTGAAAATCACTTTAAAAATTTTTGGATAAGAGGTATGAACATTTTTTATTACGCTTTATTAACCCCACTGCTTGGCGGTGCAATGTCGCTGATTTGCAGCGAAAAAATTAAACTGAAAATCGTCTCATTTTTTACATTTATTTCAATGATTTTATGCTTGGCGACTTCAGCAAAAGTTTTGATTTCAGGCGAAAGCCTTGTTCAAAATTTAACAATTTTAAACGGAATGTTTGGTGCTGTAAAGTTTGTCATTGACCCGCTTTCAGCATTTTTTATTTCAGTAATTTCCGTTATGAGCTTTTTTGCAACGGTTTACGCAAACGGTTATATGAAACCTTACTTTGAAAAAGGTATGAATGTTTCTTCACACTGTTTATTTTTGACAATGCTTATTGCGTCAATGCTGGGTGTTGTGACAATTCAGAATGTTATGTTTTTCTTAATTACCTGGGAAATTATGTCGCTTTCGTCCTTTTTCCTCGTAATTTTTGAAGACAACAAAAAAGAAGTTCTGAATGCAGGCATTAAATATTTAATTTACATGCATGTCTCAGTAATATTTATTATTCTTGCATTTGTTTTGTTGAGTTTAAAATCCGGAAGTTATGATTTCAATTCTTTCAAAGAAATTTTGCAGAATAACGCACATTTTGCAAACCTTGTATTTATGTTTGCGTTTATCGGATTTGGAATTAAAGCCGGATTTGTACCGTTTCACAACTGGCTTCCAGAAGCTCATCCGGCAGCACCGAGCCATGTTTCTGCTGTTATGTCAGGCGTTATGATTAAGACAGGGATTTACGGAATTTTAAGAATTTTGTCACTGATTGTTTTGCCATCAGTTGCGATTTCTTATTTTGTATTAATAATTTCAGTTATCACGGCTTTGTATGGAATTTTATATGCAGTTACACAATTCGATATGAAAAGACTTCTTGCATATTCTTCTATTGAAAATATCGGCATAATCGGAATTGGAATGGGTGTTGGTATGCTTGGACTTGCTTACAATTCAATACCGGTTGCTGTATTAGGTTTTGGCGGATGTATTCTGCACATTTTGAATCATTCTATTTTCAAAGAATTGATGTTTTTCGCGGCAGGTTCTGTTTATAACAAAACCCACACAAGAAACATTGAAGTTCTCGGCGGACTTTTAAAATCAATGCCGAAAACTGCGGCACTTTGTTTGATTGGTTCAGTTGCAATTTGCGGCTTGCCTCCGTTCAACGGATTTATAAGCGAATTTTTAATATACTTTGGTATGTTAAAAGGCGCGCTTGTTGATAATCTCGGAATGCTGATTATTTCAATTCTGGCGCTTGCCGGACTGGCACTTGTCGGAACAATGGCAATCCTTTGTTTCACAAAATTGTTCAGCATAGCATTTTTGGGACTTCCGAGAAGTGAACATGCTGAAAACGTTAAAGAAGATGTTGTTTCATCAATGATTTTCCCGATGGGATGTCTGGCATTGCTGACGCTTTTGGTTGGATTGTTCCCGCAGTTTGTTTTTGAACTCTTTTCAAAACCTGTTTCAATTTTCACAGGCGCAATTGAAGTTCCATCAATAATTAATTTATTGCAGACAATTTCATTCACAGCATTCGGACTTTTGGTATTTATCTTTGTGCTTGCGGTTTGGAAAAAACTTGCAGGGAAAAAATCAGCTTCTCACGAAACCTGGGGATGCGGTTACGACAAGCCGAACAACCACATTCAATACACGGCCTCATCGTACGCAAGCCCGTTTTTGTCAATGCTGACACCGCTTTTCAAAAAAGTTTTTGACATTAAAAAACCGAAAGAACTTTTCCCGAAAGACGCTCATTTCTGTTTGAAAATCGAAGATGTCGAAGAGGCTTACATCATCAAACCGTTCATAAAAGATATTGAAAAATTCTTCTCTGTTTTCGAAAGAATTCAGAACGGAAATATCCAACAATATATTTTGTACGGATTGGTATTTTTAATATTGGCACTAATTGCAGTAGTATTTTTAGGATAGGTAAAAATGATTACGAATTTGATTAATTTAATAATACTTTTATTCGCGCCGTTTCTTGTAATCGGTGTGATTAAAAAGACAAAAGCGTTCTGGTCAGGACGAAAAGGTGTTTCAATCTTTCAGCCGTTTTGGGATTTTGTGAGATTGATGAAAAAAGACAGCGTGATTAGCAACACAACCACCTGGATTTTCAAAATTGCACCGCTCGTAATTTTTGCGACAACCTTGTTTGCAGGACTTTTTGTTCCGATGATTAACGGCCAGCCGGTTGTGAATATGGAAGGCGGATTTATTCTGTTTGCGTATATTCTGGGCCTTGGAAAATTCTTCGCACTTGTTTCTGCAATGGATACGGGAAGCAGTTTCGAAGGAATGGGCGCAAGCCGCGAAGCCTGCTTTACAACAATAGTTGAACCCGCATTTTTTATAATTATGGCGTCGTTAATAGCTTTGACCGGAAATTACACTTTCCAAAGCCTTTCAATGATTTTGGAGAAAGCCGGCGGGCTTGGAATTTTGATAACTTTGCTTGCAGTTTTGGCGCTTCTGGTAATGCTTTTGACAGAATGCTGCCGCGTGCCGGTTGACGACCCGACAACACACCTTGAATTGACAATGATTCATGAAGTTATGATTTTGGACAATTCGGGTCAGGATTTGGCGCTAATCACATGGGCGGCCGGAATTAAAATGGTTATTCTTGAATCTTTAATCGCGGCATTATTAATTCCAATGCATTTAATCGGGTTCTGGTATTCAACGCTTTGCTATCTTGTAGCGCTATTGATAATCGCGGTCTTTGTCGGAACTCTCGAGTCTTGCATTGCGCGCTTAAGAATGTCACATGTTTTTGAATTCATTTTTGCAATGTCTTCGTTTGCATTAATAATTCTTTCACTCACAGCTATAAAATTATACGGAAACTAGGAAGAAAAAATGGAAAATGCACTAATAATTTTATTTGGATTAACAATGCTGTATATGGCGGCAACAAGCCGTTTGATGGCACATATAAGAATTCTTGTTTTGCAGGGAATTTTGTTATTTTTAATTTGCTGGTTCGGAATGGAGAAAACAGAGGTTTTTAATTTTTTGTTTTTGACTTTTGAAACTTTGATTGTCAAAGCTTTGATAATTCCGGCTTTTTTGAACAAAATCGTGAAGCAGACTCATGAATACAGAGATATGGAAGCAAATATTCCGCATTTTTATTGTTTGTTTATTTCAAGCGTAATTTTGTTCGGAGGATTTTTAATTTCTGACTTAAACTTCCCGGGGATCAAGATGATTAATCCGGTTTACTTCGGTGTTTCAATCGCCGTGATTATCATAAGCCTTATTTTAATCACGATTAAACACAAAATTCTCACAAACGTAATTGAATTTATCACAATGGAGAACGGAATTTTCCTGCTTTCGCTTTCTGTTGCAAAAGAAATGCCCGTAATTGTAAATCTCGGTGTTCTTCTTGATTTATTTATTGCGGTATTTATTTTAGGACTTCTCGTAAACCGTATCAACAGAGAGTTTGAAGGTTTGGAGGTTACACAGTTATCAGATTTGAAGGATTGTGAATATGATGATTAATTTAATTCTAATTTTCCCCATTTTGGCATGCTTAATAATGTTCATTTTCAAAGCAAAATGGATGAACAATTTTATGATAAATGTTTACGCGCTGACGCATCTGGTTGTGTCAATTGCGTGCGCGATGAATTTGCCTTGTATTTCGAGCAAATATTTTTGTGCGGACTCGTCAAATATTGTGTTTTTGCTTTTGCTTTCGATTGTTTTTATGGCGGTTGCGATTTACAACAACGGCTACATAAAACATGAAACAACAGACGTTCGAAGATTAAGACATTATTCATATATGGTTTTAATTTTCGTACTTTCAATGACCGGTGCGATTTTGAGCACAAACCTCGGGCTTTCATGGGTTTTCATTGAAGCGACAACTCTTGCAAGCGCATATTTAATCCTTTTCAGCAAAACAAAAACTTCAATCGAAGCCGGCTGGAAATATGTTTATATTTGTTCAATCGGTATTGCGCTGGCGTTTGTCGGAATTATTCTTCTGACAATCGCAACCGGAAATATGAATTCTCTTGCATACCACGATTTGTTTGCAAACGCAACGACTTTTAATCCTTTCTGGCTTAAGTTGTCCTTCGTGTTTGTTTTGTTCGGAATTGGAACAAAAATGGGACTTGCACCGGTACATTTCTGGCTTCCGGACGCGCACTCCGAATCTCCCTCGCCGGTTTCGGCTCTGCTTTCTGCGGCGCTTTTGAATTCAGCTTTCTTAATCATTTTGAAAGTCTACAAAATAACCGTTCTTGCAGGATGTGCGGATTTTGGAAAATTAATGATGCTTGTGATGGGATTTTTGTCACTTTTCATAACGGCTGTGTTCGTTTTCCACATAAACAATTACAAAAGAATGCTCGCGTATTCTTCTGTTGAAAACATGGGAATTTTGATTATCGGATGTGCTGTCGGCGGGCTTGCAACTTATGCGGCAATCCTTCACATGATAGGGCATTCGCTCATCAAAGCGTCGTTCTTCCTGACTTCGGGAAATATTCTCGAAATTTATAAAACAAAAAAAATCAAATCCGTTACAGGGATTTTGAAAACAGATAAAAAAACAGGCTGGCTATGGGTTGCGTCTTTTCTCGAAATTGTTGCATTCCCGCCGTCCGTGCTTTTCATCAGCGAATTTTTGATGATTAAATCAATGATTTTACAAAAACATTACGTGCTTTGCGGACTGTTCGTAATCCTTTTGACAATTGTTCTTTTTGGACTTGCAAAAGCTGTTATCAAAATGAGTTTCGGAAGCAAAAATCCCGAAAAAAATTACGACGAAAACGTGAAGGAAGTAAGTTTTGGCATGTATTTTCCACAATTTGTGCTTTTGATTGCGGCGTTTGCTCTGGGGATTTATATTCCGCACTTTGTGAACGTTTTAATCAACGGGACAATTACAGGATTAGTGGGGTAGAAAATTATGAACTGGATTACAACTGAAAATAACAAACCCGTAAATTTAAACGAAATTCCAACTCTCAACATCAACGATTTGAGAAAAGAAATTATAGAAATTAACAAACGCGTTGTCGGATTTTTCGGCACAAAAGTTTTTGACGGCGTAAAACTTTACGTTGTTCTTGCTGACGATGAAAACGGAAAACTTTTGATTTCATCCTCCTTCTTCGGCGCCGGCGAAAAGTCTTACGAGTCAATTACAAAAGAGGTTCCGGCTTTCCACATGTTTGAGCGCGAATTTTTTGAAGAATACGGAATTGAACCGCTTGGACATCCCTGGCTTAAGCCTGTGCGCGACCACAAAAAAGAATATCCGTTCTTTGAAATTCAAGGGGAAGAAATTCACCAGGTCGGCGTCGGCCCAATTCACGCGGGCGTAATCGAACCCGGACATTTCAGATTTATGTGCAACGGTGAAAAGGTTTATGACCTTGAAATCCGTCTTGGATATCAAAGCAGAGGTGTTGAAGATTTGTTTTTGCAAAACCCGACAAACCAGCTTGCCGAATCAGTCTGCGGCGACAGCGTAATTGCTTACAACCTTGCATATTCACGTGCAATGGAAGCGCTTTCGGGAATTGAGGTTTCAAACCGCGCGCAATTAATCAGACTGATTGCACTTGAAATGGAGCGCGCCGCAATTCACATCGGAGACTTAGGTGCAATTGCAGGTGACACCGCTTATCAAATGGGTGCTGCAATTTTTGGTGTTACAAGAACTCTTGTGATAAATTCAATGCTTGAAATTAGCGGGAGCCGTTTTGGCAGAGGATTAATCCGTGTTGGCGGTGTAAATTTTGATATAAATAAAGAACTTGCAGCAAGCATTCTCAAAACTCTTGAAAAAGTCGGTGCTGACGTAAAACGCACAACAACTACCATGTTGAAATCTCCGACAGTCATTTCAAGACTTGAAAAAACAGGCGTTGTAAGCTTTGAAAACGCAAAAGCTCTTGGACTTGTAGGTCCTGCCGGCCGTGCGTCAGGAGTAGAACGTGATACAAGATTTGACTTCCCTGACAAGTGGTTTTTGGACAAAGACGACAAAAAGTTCAAAGCCACAGGCGACGTTTATTCAAGAACACGAATTCGTTACAAAGAAATCATGCAGTCGCTTTCGTTAATCAGAAAATTCATGAAAATGTTACCTGATTTTGAAGGCGAACCCTTGTGCACAACTTCGCCAAAACCTTTAGCTGCTGATAAATTTGTAGTTTCAATGACAGAAGGCTGGCGCGGTGAAGTTATTCACACGGCAATCACCGACAACACCGGAAAGCTTTCTCGTTACAAAATCAAAGACCCGTCTTTCAACAACTGGTACGGGCTTGCGATGGCTGTCAGAAACAACGGAATTTCAGACTTTCCGCTTTGCAACAAAAGCTTTAATTTGTCGTACTGCGGGAATGATTTGTAGATTAAAGTGAAAAGTGAAAAGACCGTTACGGTTTGGGAAGGTGTTAAAACGCTAGGGTAATAAGTTATTTAAAATGAATATTAATAAAATTTTAAGATTATAATTATTAACGAAAAGGACTTTTCACCTTTCACTTTTCACTTTTCACCTCACAAAACCCGTACTAAAATTTAAAAAAGGAAACATCATGCTAGAAACTTTAAAACTCAGAATATATCAGGGCGAACAATTTATAAAAGATATTGAAAATGCACCAATGCGAAGCCAGTTCAGAGGCTTTCCGAAACTCAACCGCAGTGAAGACATTTCAGCCTGCCGCGGAGTTTGTCCGACCGGCGCACTTGATTGCGATAACCTTTCAATCGATATGGGTAAATGCACTTTCTGCGGCGCCTGCTCAAACGCTTGCAAAGCCGTTGAATTTACAAACAATTACAAACTCGCTTCAACAAACAGAGAAAAATTAATCGTAACTCCTGAAATGACGTTTGAAGAATTTCATAAAACGGCTTTCGAAGTCAGAAAAGAAATTCATAAAATTTTCGGCAAATCCTTGAAACTTAGACAAGTTTCTGCTGCCGGCTGCAATGGCTGCGAAATGGAGTTGAACGCTTGTTCAAACTGCAACTTTGATATGGGGCGTTTTGGGATTGACTTTGTTGCCTCACCGCGCCACGCTGACGGGATTGTAATTACAGGGCCGATTTCCGAAAACATGGCTTACGCGCTGGAAGACTGTTACGAATCAACGCCTGACCCGAAAGTAGTTATTCTTTGTGGGGCTTGCGCAATAAGCGCCGGAGTTTTTCAGAATTCAACAAAATTAAACCGCGAATTTCTTGAAAAATATCCGATTGATTTGTATATTCCGGGCTGTCCTGTACATCCGCTTACATTTATTAATGCGGTGCTGGACTTTTTGCGTTGAGAGGAGGGAGGATTAATGAAGAGTGAAAAGTTGTACTTGAGTGAGAAGTGAAAGGTGAAAAGTCTTTTTCGTTAATGTTATAATCTTGGAATTTTACTAATTTCCATTTTAAATAACTTAATACCTTGGCACCTTAACGCATTATCAAAAACCGTAACGGACTTTTCACTTTTCACTAATTAAACTTTTCACCCAGCCCCAACCTTACAAACCGCTCACTTTTTCACCGCTCAACACGCCAGTTTTGCAATCTTTAACTTAAATACGTTCTCAAGGTTTACGCCGGTAAGAACGTATGAAATTAAATCTTCGGGTTTGAGTGCATATATATTTTCGATTTGCGGAAAAACGCCGACTACGCGGGTGTCAGTATATTTGTCAATGAGTTTCGGAAGATTTTTGATATTTTCATCGTCTGTTTTATATGGACAATTCGTTACTATTACACCGCTTAATTTCACGTTTTTCACAACTGCGTGGTTTATCATTATTAATATATCGTTGATTGTGGATGTGTAAGGTGATATTACAAACAAAACAGGAAGATTAAGCAGTTTTATTAAATCAATTTCAAGAAAATTCGGAGCAATCGGTGTTGCTATTCCGTTTGTGCCGTTTACAAGAAAGCAGTCGAATTTCTCTTTGACGCCAAGGTAATTCTCCATAATTAATTCAGGATTGATTGAAACATTTCTTTTTTCTGCGGCAATTAACGGAAGCTCGTTGCTTGCAAACATATAGCTGTAAAAAGTTTTGACATTTTTATCGGCGCGTTTTATATAAGCCAAATCAGGTGCTTCAATGTGTCCGTCTTTTGCAAGCCCGCCCTTTTGTACAGGTGCGTAAACTCCGGTGCTGTAGCCAAGGCTCTGCATAGTCGCAGCTAGACCTGCTGTAACTATGGTTTTTCCGGTATCGTTTTGTGAACCTGTAATAAAAACATCTAACATAGCTTAAATCCTAGCACGCTCAACCGTTGATTGCAAAGTAAACCTCCTTGAGACGTTTTTTGCTTATGTGCGTGTAAAGCTGGGTGGTCGAAACGTCGCTGTGTCCGAGAAGCTCCTGAACAACCCTCAAGTCCGCGCCGTTTTCAAGTAAATGCGTTGCAAATGTGTGTCTTAGCGTGTGCGGGGAAATTGATTTGTGAATTTTCTCGCCGAGTTTGTGGATAAAGTTATAAACTTCCTGTCTGGTTATGTTCTTGCCTTCTTCTGTCAAAAGAAGGTTTTTTGAGGTTTTTCTTGTTTTCTGCAAAATAAAATCGCGTTCTTTTATGTACATTTTTATTGCATGCAAAGCTTTTGAACCGATAGGAACAATCCGTTCTTTTGAACCTTTGCCGGTGCATTGAAGATATTTTGCGGAGATATCAATATCATGAATTTTCAAATTCACAAGCTCTGAAACGCGGAGGCCGCAGCCGTAAAGAAGTTCAAGAATTACTTTTTCGCGTTTGTTTAAGTTCTCCGAAAGAATAATATTTATTTCTTCGGCGGTGATTACTTTTGGAAGTTTTTGCGGAACTTTTGGCGGCTCAAGCGTCAGGGCGGGATTTTTTTCGCAGATTTCGTTTGCGCAAAGCCATTTGAAAAATCCTCTCAAAGATGCAGTTTTGCGCATTACGCTTGTGGGGTTAAGTTTGTTTTCATGGAGTTTTAAAATATAGCCGTTTATGTGAGTTCTTTCGATTTTATTTATTTCCTCTACGTTTTTGGACAGGCAGAATTCCAGAAACTCTGTCAGGTCGCGGCGGTAGGCGTCAATCGTGTTTTGTGAAAGACCCCGTTCAATTTCCAGAAAATCAAGATATTGTGATAAGATTTGCAAATCCATAAGTTAAAATTACTCTTATTTCAAATATTTTTCAACATTTGTAAAGATATTTGAAAAATCATCTTTCTATTTTATAGGAATTGTGAAAGTAAATCGTACATATTTTTTGGGTTCGCTTTCCGCTTTTATATGCCCGCCATGCTCGTCAATAATCCTTTTGGCTATGTAAAGTCCGAGTCCGGAATTTATTGTTTTTTGCTTGTTTGCGTAAGTGACGTATTTTGAAAATATTTCATCAGGATTTTTAAGCTCTATTCCGACTCCGAAATTCGTAATTGAAAAAATTACAGAACTTGAACTTTCTTTGATGTCCATAATTACTTTTGAATTAGAAATTCCATGTTCAATAGTGTTGATAATTAGATTATGTATAACTCTTTTGATTTCAAGCTCGTCCATCATCGCTAAAGCATTGCGGGCTGAGCAGTTGAGAATATATTTAATCCGTTTTTCTTCAAAGAGATATTTAGTATTTTCAATACATTTTATTGCTATATCTTTGAGTGAACATTTTGACTTTTGAAGTACGAGATTTTCATTTTCGACCTTGTATTTTTGTGAAATATTTTCAACAAGATTTTTCATGTACTTTGTAGCGCTTAAAATATCGCTTATGATTTCTTTCTGCAGCAAATCCATGTTGTCACGGTTTTTGTTCAAAAGTTCGAGTGCGCAAATCTCCGCGTAAATCGGTGTTTTCAAATCATGAGTGACCATTGCAAGAAAAGTCTCTTTTTTGTCTTTTAGCGCATCTTGAAGACATTTTGTCTTCAGCATGTTGTAAATCTGGCTTCTTACAACCGGAACTTCAAATGGTTTTTCTATATAAGCGCAGGAACCTATATTGTATCCCATAATTTTGTTTTCTGCATCAGAAAGTGCAGAAATAAACATTATCGGAGTATCGGCGTTTATTTTAGAGCGCTTGATAATTCCAGCAAGTTCAAAACCTGACATCTCCGGCATCATAACATCCAATAGAAACAGGTCAAATTTTTCTTTTACAGCAGCTTTGCTTGCCTCAATCGGCTTTAAGAAAGTTGTGATTTCCAAATTTAATGCTGACAAAGTTTCAACAAGCAAATCAACATTCATCTGGTTGTCGTCCACAACCATAACGCTCATTCCTTTTAATGAGGAATAATTAGGAATTTCTTCTGTAGCTGATGGCATCTTGTTTTGCTTTCTAAAATAGTTCTGAATAATTTTCAAATCAACCGGATATGGAATAATGTTTTTTATACCATAGGAATTCGCGAGCATAATATTTTTCCGTGAGATATCAGTTGATGTCAGCCAAATTTCGAGATTTGGAAATTTTTTGTTTATCTTTTTGACAATGTGTAAATCTTTAAAATCTGTTTTTGCAATACATAGTTTCTTTTTCGAGAGACCGGAAATGCAGGCCAGTTCTTTCAAGCTGTCAACGAAAAGAAGATATTCGTTCTCAATATTATTTTTTAAATTCTGCATTATATCAATATGATATACTCTAACAGGCGTTGAACAATTAGCCGGTCGGGCAATTTTTTTTAATTTTAAAAATAATAAAACGCTAAAAAGCATAACTTCAACCATTCTTTACCAAAAATTTTATTAATGCTACACTGTAGTTGTTGGTGAAATATGGCAGAAACATTTCAGGAACTGATAGCACAAATAAAAGACCGGCTGGATATAGTAGATGTAGTTTCAGAACAGGTAATTCTCAAAAAACAGGGAAACCATTACTGGGGGCTTTGCCCGTTCCATAACGAAAAAACACCGTCATTTTCAGTAAATCCACAGCTTGGAATTTATAAATGCTTTAGCTGTGGAGCAGGCGGGGATGCACTTTCTTTTATCCAAAAAACAAAAAATCTTGAATTTTTCCCAATGATAATGGATTTGGCTGCCCAATTGGGACTTGAAGTTCCAAAAAAATTCAAAGAAGGAAAAGATACAAAAGATTTAAAAGGGCAAATGATGAAAGCAAGTCAAACGGCGGCTGAATTCTACTGCGACATGCTGCTTAATCATAAAAGGCCGGAGATTAAAGAGGCGAACGAATATCTTTCAGCCCGCGGAATTACAAAAGATATCATCAAAAAGTATTCGCTTGGAATTGCCCCGAACAATTACACAACTTTGTATGATATATTGAAAAAAGATTATTCAAATGAAGTTCTTGAAAAAGCCGGACTGATAATCCCAAGCCGTGACCCCGGAAAATTCATTGACCGTTTCCGCGGCCGCGTAATTATTCCAATTCAAAACGAAACTGGGGATTTTGTTGCTTTCGGCGCGCGGGCAATCGAAAAAGACCAGCAGCCAAAATATTTGAATACGTCTGATTCACTAATTTACAACAAAAGTAAAATCCTTTACGGGCTTTATACGGCGCGCGAAGCAATCAAGCAGGAAGACGGCGTAATTCTTATGGAGGGGTATTTTGACGTAATTTCAGCGCAGGCGCACGGAATTGAAAACGCTGTTGCGGCATGCGGAACAGCCTTGACATCCGACCACGTTAAGCTTCTTTCACGCTACACAAAATCAAGAAGGATTTATTTGTCTTTTGATACGGACAGCGCCGGACAAAAAGCAACCGGAAGAGGCGCTGAAATTATAAAAGAGGCTTTTGCAGGCCTTGGCAGCATAAAACAGTTTGATGAAAGCTACATTTCAACTTCAGATGACAAATACGCCTGCGAAATCCGCGTAATTTGTCCGCCTGAAGGCAAAGACCCGGATGAATTCATAAGAACAGTCGGTGCAGACAGCTTTAAACAAATTATCAACAATGCGCCGTTGTTAATTGATTTCCAGCTCAACAGCATTCTCAAAAACAAAGGTCAAATAAAAACTCCGCTTGAAAAAACACGTTTTGTTCGTGAACTTATTCCGATTTTGCAGGAGATTAACAACGACATTGTTCGAAGCGAATACATCAAGATGGTTGCAACTGCCTTGAGCATTGATGAAAAAGCACTTGCGCTTGAGGTAAAGCGTTTTAAAACAGCCCCTCAGCTTGCAAACGAGGAGGCTCCGAAAAGAATTACTAAAATTGTAACAAAAAATGTAACAGTTTTTGAAAAAGCGCAAAAAAATTTATTGAGTGTTTTTTTTGTAACCGACAGCCACTTTTCATTCTCTCAAATTAGTGAAATGATTGGCGATACTGCATTTACCGATGAAACATTAATAAATGTAAAATCAACAATTGACAAATTAATATGTACCGTAAATAATGTAAAGGAATTGATTGAAAATCTATATACGGAATACTGCGAAAACCCGGACGTACAGCAAGTTTTAGCGGATTTGACAAGTATTTCGGAAACTTTCGAAAATTTATCCCCCGAGGACTTTAGGACGGTAATTGATGAAAATAAAAACAAAATTAATCAATGCCTGCGGGAACAAGAAAAAGAAAAATTACGGAAATTATATAAAAGTGCTGTTGATGACGAAACAGAAGCCTTAAAAATACAAATGCAGCTAAGAGATAAGATAAATAAAAGATTAAATTCGGAGAAAATAAATAATGACTAAAAAAAGACAACCCAGCTCCTCAATTGTCAGCATATTGGAAGACGACAATCTTAACATCCCTGACATCGGCGAGGATTCTTCACTTGACCATGAACATGATGATGTAAATTACATGAACATGGATATTTCAACCGATAACATCGAAGATATCGTAACAGCTAAAATTGATACAAAAATGAACCTTGATGACATCTACATGATGAATTCATCGGAAGAAGAAAATCCAAACGATTTTGAAGTTCCAAAAGGAATTGCCGTAGATGACCCTGTGAGACTTTATTTGAGAGAAATCGGAAGAATTAAACTTTTATCTGCAAATGAAGAAATCGAACTTGCAAGAAAAATTCTTGAAGGCGGAACACCCGGCGCAATCGCAAAAAGAAAACTCGTTCAGGCAAACCTGCGTTTGGTTGTTTCCATTGCAAAAAAATACGTCGGACGCGGAATGCTTTTCTTAGATTTAATTCAGGAAGGTAACCTCGGGCTAATCCGTGCCGCTGAAAAATTCGACCACGAACGCGGCTTCAAATTCTCAACTTACGCAACTTGGTGGATTAGACAGGCTATTACAAGAGCAATTGCAGACCAGGCAAGAACAATCAGAATTCCTGTCCACATGGTTGAAACAATCAACAAACTTAAAAAAGTAACCCGCCGCCTTGCACAGGAACTTTCAAGAAAACCGACCGAAGACGAACTTGCTCTTGAAATGAATGTTTCAATCCCGAAACTTCGCGAAATAATCAAAATCGCTCAAGAACCGCTTTCTCTTGAAACTCCGATTGGTAAAGAAGAAGACAGCAGACTTGGTGATTTCATTGAAGACAAAGAAGCAGATGCGCCGATTAAAACAGTAGCATCAGAACTCTTGAGAGAAGACCTTGCAGAAGTTTTATGCACGCTTTCCCCGCGCGAACGCGATGTCTTAAGGCTCCGTTTCGGCATGGACGACGGCCGCCAGAGAACTTTAGAAGAAGTCGGACAACTTTTTGGTGTAACGCGTGAGCGTATCAGACAAATCGAAGCAAAGGCTTTGAGAAAGCTCCGCCACCCGAACAGAAGCAAAAGATTACGTGAATACGTTGAATCATAGTTTGAAATTCAAGTTATAGTCATATTAAAGCGCTCCGTTGTATAAACGGAGCTTTTTTTCATCTTCCGTTATGTTGACTTTTTGATTAGTGTTCGTTATATTTTCAATAAGAAGGAAAGCTTATGTTAAAAAAGATAATTTGTACATGTTTAATGTTCAGTTTAATACTTTGCGGCTGCGGAAGAAAAGATAAACAGGAAAGCAATCTTGAAACTGTTTTAAAACGCGGAAAGCTCATTGTAGGAGTCAGAGCAGATGCGAAACCTTTCGGATTTATCGGTAAAGACGGTTATAATTACGGTTTTGATGTTGATTTAGGTTCTCATCTTGCGAAATCAATTCTTAATAAGTATGAAAACGCTGTTGAATTTGTACCGGTAACAGCACAAAACCGTATTGCATATCTGAATTCCGGAAAAGTTGACTGTTTGATTGCAACAATGTCTATTACAAAAAACCGCGCAAAGCTGATGGATTTTTCAATCCCTTATTACCAGGCCGGCCAAGCTGTTTTGGTGAACAAAGGCAATCCTGCAACAACTTTGAAAGAACTTAATAAACAGAGAGTAATAATTGTTTTCGGCGCAACGAGCGAAGCGAACGTCCGCCATGCAATACCTGATTCTCCTATAATCGGCTACAAAGATTATGATGATGCTATCAGAGCCTTGAAAGCCGGCAAGGCAACAGCTATAATCGGCGATGATTCAGTACTTTTAGGATATACATACACAGACAAGTCAATAGAACTTCTTCCCGGAAGATATTCTGAAGAACCTTATGCTATAGCCTTTAGAAAAGGAAAAGAATCCGAAAGACTTCGTGAATACACAAACTTCTTCCTTGAAGAATATGCCCGTACAGGCAAATTATCTAAATTACAGGAAAAATGGGGAATTAAATAATGAATAAAAGACCTCTGATTATAACATCATTAATAATTCTTTTAATTGCAGCAGCTGCAATTGTAATTAGTAATTTAAACAGTACAACTTATACAGTAACTTGCAAAAGTAAAGAAGAAGGCTGTTCATACAGCCACAAATCTTCTTCCGGAAAGGTTTTGCTATCAAAAGACTTCAAGTACGAAGATGTTATGCAATGCAACCTGGAAACACGTTACAAGCCTGACAAAAATAATTCTAAGCTTGGTGCTATTGATACATACGAATTTTTCCTTTACACAAACTACGGCATGGATGTTTTGAACTTCAAATCAAAAGACGGTAAAAGACTTGCTGCAATTTGCACAAATATTTTTGAGAAAAAACCGTTTAATTACAGATTTAAAGTAAAGAAAGAAGCAGAAAAACAGTAAAAGTTTGCACAAACCAGCCGGAGTTTACTCGGCTTCTTTAAGAACTGCAATCGTAGATTCTATTTCACTTTTGAGATATTCAAGCTGCTGGTCAATGTTTTCGGAATTGTAAACTTTACCGGCTCCCGAATATGCCAGATAAGGTTTGTATTTTTCGGCCTCTGCACGAAGCTGTGAGACTGCATTTGCGCGCAGACTCAAATCTAAAACTCTTTGATAGCTTTCATAATAGCTTTCCGGTTTTGCCGCGTATTTGTCACGGAAATAATCGGCGTTTTTCTTGAAAAAATATACTTTTGCGACGAATTTTTGGACATCCTCTCTGTTTTCAATAGAATCGTAAATTTTTTCAAGCATTAATATAAAATCATTCAAATCATTTAAGTATTGACTGGTTTTGTCGGGTTTTAGAATAATATTCACAAACGCAGGGTCTTCGCGCGGAATCGGTTTTAATTCATTCGCGCTGTGAAAGTCTTTGGTCTTTTCAAAAATCGGCGAGCTTTCAGCAGGTTCGGATGTGTCATATTGCTTTGTAAGATTGGGCAAAGTTCCGACATATCCGCGTCCTTCCGGCTCAAGCGCCTTGTTGTCTTTTCCAAAAAGCGCAAATGCACTGCAGTTTGAAGATAATATTAGAGCTAATACCAAAATTAATGACTTCTTCATACAAAAATTATAATGTTTTTAAATAAAAAATCATCCTTTATTTAAACCAATTGTGATTTTGAGTGAAAACGCAGGTTTTTTGCATGCGGAAAATTTTTTTGAAACTCCACTAAATGGAGGATTTAATTAAAGATTTTTTCTAAAATTCCGTAAACATACAAAATAGGAGACATTATATGTTTAATTCGGTTAATAACCCTTTTAACAAGGCGATTTCATCCTCGACTTCTTCTGACAGCAATGGCAAAAGGCAAAAAGAAGACCCGAAGGAGGAATTGAAGAAATATCTGGAGGAAGACGAGCCTGATGAAGTCAGACTTGGCGGCATGCCGATTTTGACCGAAGATGAAGTCAAAGCCATGGTGAATTCTTATATCAGCAAGCTTAAAGAAGAAAACAAAGACCGGCAAAAAGTTGTTGAAAAACTCGACAAGTATCTGGAAAAGTTTGATGTGCAAAAATTCATGAAACGCAACCCGAATATGACAAGTCCTGATTTTTACATGATTATGTACAATGAAACCGAAGGAATTGTGAAATAAAAGTGTATTTTACACTTCTTAATAAAATCTAAAGTTTTAAAATAAATTTTCCGTAAACGTCCATGTAATATTTTTTTAGAAAGGACGGATAAATATGGAAATTTCAGGAGTATCAGCAAAGGCTTACACATCAGCCGCTGCTGCAATTGATGAGGATGAAGAATTAAAAGAAGCAGAGGAAGAAAAAGCCTCTGAAGAAGCTGCGAAAACCGAGAAAAAAGAAGGCGATAAAGTGGATTTGTCTTCTCAAGACGATTACTCAGAATCGGATGTAGAAGAGAAAGCTGCAAATTATATTCAAAACATTATTGCCTCTACAAATTTGACAGAAGCTTCAAAAGCTCAACTTCAGCAGTATTTGAACTCTTTTGATGTTGCAAAATTCATTAAATCCTACGGCCCGTTTACCTCGACTGCCGAAATCTCAGCCGCAATGTATGCAGTAACGTCAGGCATGATTAAACGCCAGGAAGATGAATAATTTTATTAAAAAACTCCGGATTAATTCCGGAGTTTTTTAATATTTGAGACTATTTCAGCTCGTCGTTCCGCTTCCTTTTTTAATATGTTTGCAGAAATTATTGAAACGCCGTTACTTCTGTCTGTCACTTCGTTCCCTTTTTTGATATGTATGCAAATTTTAGCGAGCCATCACTATTTCTGTTTGTCGCTGCGCTCCCGTATGGAAATCCTTATCGGCGTGCCGAAAAATCCGAAAGCTTCACGCAATTTGTTCTCGATATAGCGTTTGTAATGGTCTTTTAGCAAATCCGCGTTGTTCGCAAAAATTACAAAGGTCGGCGGGCAAATATTTGACTGCGTTGTGTATAAAATCTTTAAACGTTTTCCCTTGACGCTTGTAGGCGGATTGAGCGAATAAAGTTCCTTCATAACTTTGTTCAAAAGTCCTGTTGAAACGCGTTTTGTGCATTGTTCATAAACCTCTTGCGCTTTTTCAAAAATTTGAGGGAGGCGCTGTTTAGTGAGTGCGCTAATATAAATCTTTGGCGCAAATTCTAAAAACGGTATTTCGTTTGATAGTTTTTTGTCAAATTGGTTTATGGTGTTGGCTTTTTTGTCCTCAATTAAATCCCATTTGTTAACCGCAATAATAATGCCTTTTCCGGCTTCAAGAATAATTGAAGCAATCTTCTTGTCCTGGTCGGAAATCCCTTCTTTTGCGTCGATTACCAGAAGTGCAACATTGCAGTCTCTGATTGAGCGGATTGCACGGTCAACCGCGAATTTCTCCACGCCGTAATCAACTTTTGATTTTTTGCGGATGCCTGCTGTGTCAACAATCACAAAATCGCGGTCTTTATATCTGATATTGCTGTCAATGCTGTCGCGCGTTGTGCCGGAAACGTCAGATACGATTACGCGGTTTTCGTTAAGAAGTGCGTTTACAATAGAGGACTTGCCTGCATTAGGCCGGCCGACTATCGCAATTTTAATTCTTTCATCTTCGTAGTTTTCAACATCTTCCGGAAAATCTTCGGTGATAATCTCCAGCAAATCGCCCACGCCGCCGCTTCCGTGAAGTGCCGAAATTCCAATCGGGTCGCCAAGCGCAAGTGAGTAAAAATCGTTAATCATATAAAGCGATTCAGGATTGTCAAGCTTGTTTACTGCAACAAAAACAGGCTTTCCTGATTGGCGCAGAATATTTGCAATATCGTAATCAACCGGATTTACGCCGCTTTTGCCGTCAACAAGGAAAATAATTTTGTCGGCTTCTTCTGTGGCAATACGCGCCTGGTCAAAAATCGAAACCATAATTTCATCTTCATCGCCCGGAATTATACCGCCGGTATCAATTACCGTGAACTGTTTGTTCTGCCATTCAACGTCAAAATAAATTCGGTCGCGCGTAACCCCCGGCAAGTCATCTACAATCGAGTTTCTTGAACCCAGAAGACGGTTTACGAAAGTAGATTTGCCGACGTTCGGTCTTCCAACTATTGCAACTACTGGTTTTCTTTCCATAGGAAAAGTTTAGCACAACAGTTTTTCAAAGTCTACCATGGCGTTTTTGTGGGAATTTAAGTTTTCTTAACCAAAAGCCTTAAATTTTTATCTGTGATATTATTTTTACATGTTTGAAGAAGAGATTAAAGTCAAATATTCCGAAATGGATTTTAAACTCGGCCTGAAACCTTCGGCATTGTTGAATTTTCTACAGGATTTGGCAAGCGAAAATGCTGAAAATTTGGGTTTTGGATATTCTTACATAACACCAAAAAATCTTGCCTGGTTTCTTCTCAAATACCGCATGGAGTTTGACAAATACCCGGAAGGCGAGCATAAACTTCTTCTCAAAACCCGTCCGCGCGGTTATCAAAAGCTTTTTGCATACAGAGATTTTGAAATTCATAATTCAGAAAGCCGTCTTGCAAAAATAGCGAGTGTTTGGTCGCTTGTGGATATACAGACTGGCAAGATTGTTCCTGTCGGGTCAGCGCTGGAAGGTAATGCAAACATGCCGCTTTATGAAAAGCAGGCAGAAGATTTGGTTTTTGCAAAAATTCAGCACCCGTCTGAAATAAATATTGAAAAATTGTTCGAAATACGTTATGATGATATAGATGTTAATAAACACGCAAACAACTGCAATTATATTATCTGGGCTTTTGAACCTTTAGGTTTTGACTTTAGGAGCAGCCATTACTTGAAAGCCCTTGATATAGTTTTCAAAAAAGAGATAAAATACGGCAGCAAAATTCTTTCACAAATTGAGTTTGAAAGTGATACCCGAACCTTACATGTACTAAAGAACGCTGAAACAGGCGATGATTTATGTTTAATTAATGCAGAATGGAATTAGAGGAAAATGACAGATATTGTTAAAGTTGAAGTAAATGAGATTAAAGAACTTGCGGAACTTGCTAAAGAAATTTGGTTTGAATACTGGCATTCGATATTAACTTTGGGCCAGATATATTACATGGTAAACAAATTTCAATCAGAATTGGCTCTGACAGAGCAAATTGAAAGAGAAAATTACAGTTATTATTTTCTTGTAGAAAACGGCGAGAAAATCGGATACTTTGGCGTTGCGCCTGAGGAAGGATATTTCTTCCTTTCCAAGCTTTATATAAAGAAAGACTACCGTGGCAAGGGTTTTGGCAAATTTGCCTTTGAATACATTAAAAAACTTGCGCAAGAAAACGGTTTTTCAAAAATCAGACTTACTGTTAATAAACAAAACTTTAAAACCATTTTGATATATGAAAAATGGGGTTTTAAGACTCATCATGCATTGGTAACACGTATTGGAAACGGTTATGAAATGGATGATTATTTGATGGAATACATTTTATAGAGACGAGGGCAAAAATGAAAGTTGTTGCAATAAACGGAAGTCCGCGCAAGGGTGGAAATACGGAAATAATGCTTAACGCGGTTCTTGAACCTTTGAAAGCGGCCGGTGTTGAGACAAAACTTATTCAAATCGGCGGGAAAAATATTCATGGCTGCCGCGGCTGCTGGGCTTGCCAGAAATTATTAAACAGAAAATGTGCATTTTCAGACGATATTTTGAATGATTTGCTGGAGGACTTATTTTCAGCAGACGCAATAATTTTTGGCACGCCGTCGTATTTTTCTGACATGACGGCTGAAATGAAGGCTTTGATTGACCGCGCAGGCGTGGTTGCGCTTGCGAACGGAAAGCTTTTCCGTCACAAAGTCGGAGCGGCAGTAATTGCACAAAGGCGCGGCGGCGCAACTTCAATTCAGGCGAGCCTTCATCACATGATGTTAATGTCAGAGATGATAATTCCGGGGTCTACATACTGGAATTTGGGCTTTGGCCGCGACAAGGGCGAAGTCGTAAACGACGCGGAAGCAATGGCAAACATGAAAAATCTTGGCGAAAACATTCTGATGTTAATTCAAAAGCTTGGATAGTAGTTTTGCGGCATGGGACTTGGCGTTCATAAGTAAAGTATAAATTTATGGGAATAAAGGAAGACATTAAAATCTTATTGGTTAAGGAAAATCTTAGTGTACCGGAACTTGCAAAAAGAGCTGGGGAATTTTCGGGCAAAAAATATACCGCCGATGGAATTTATAAAAAGCTAAACAATCGAACTATGAAATACGAGGAGGCGCAATTTTTGGGCGATGTCCTAGGCTACAAATTAGAATTTGTGAAAAAATAATTTATGAGTATCAACGAAGATTTAAGAGTGTTATTATTAAAGGAATGTTTGACAATTAAGGCTTTAGCCGAAAAGGCAAACGAAGTTTCCAGTAAAAAATTTACAGCAGATGGGATTTCCCAAAAACTTAACAAAGGCACAATGAAATATGATGAAGCCCAATTTTTGGGTGATGTTCTTGGTTACAAATTAGAATTTGTGAAAAAATAATTTAAACCTCAGTGAAGAATCTCCAAAATTTCACGCGGTTTTTCCACTATATTTTCGGCTCCATGCGAAAGCAGAAATTCACGGTCTTTATAACCCCATGTGACGCTTATGCTTTTCAAACCGCTGTTTTTTGCGGTTTCTAAATCAACCTCCGAATCCCCGATGTAATATGTCGAATTTTTGTCGCAGCCAAGAATTTCCATTGCCTTGAAAACGCTGTCCGGAGCCGGCTTTTTGCGTATTCCGTGCTGTTCATCCTCGCCGATTGCAACTTCAACTCGTTCGCAAAAGTATTTCCGGCATAATTCCTTTACCGCTTTGTCGAATTTATTCGACACAACTCCGATTTTGTAACCGCGTTTTTGCAAAACCTCCAGCATCTCCAAAATCCCGTCAAAGGGTTTAGTTTTGTTGTACATGTTTTCTGCATAATGCTCTTTGAAACATTTTAATATGGCTTCAAAATCAGGATTTTCAGCACCCTGTGGAACTGCCCGCTCCATTAAAAGCCTGACGCCGTTTCCGACAAAATTCCTTACCTCCTCAAGCGTACGCGGCGCATAATCGTATTTTGCAAGTGCAAAATTCACGCTTTCTTTCAAATCCTCAAGCGTATACAAAAGAGTTCCGTCTAAATCAAATATTGCGCCTTTTTGCATTTCTCCTCTTTTCAATCAAAAGTTGTTTAAATGGATTCCGTATCAAGGTTGAAGTCTTCTGTGTTGGCTTCCCGCAAAAATTCAATCCAGCTTTTGTAATACTCGGCCGTCGCATTTGTACAGCCTTCAAGAATTTCTTCGTAAGACTGCTCCATTACGATTAGAGATGTCAAATTCGCTTTGCCTGTTTCGTAATCCTTTTTTGAAATTTTTATCATTTCATCAGAATCTTTCACAAGTTTTTCATTGTAAAAATTCAAGTTTTCTTTTGCCGTCAAAAATTGTTCGTAACTTCTGTAAAGGTCTTTCAAAGCTTTGTTTTCGACGGATTCGTAATTCAACTGCGCCTGTTCAACTTTGAGTTTTGCGTTTTTAATCTCGGGCGAATAATTGTAAAATACGGGAAGATTAACAAGGTTTAAACCTGCATAAGCCCCTGCACGGAAGGTTCCGTCATCAGAAAGCGATTTTGTCTGGTATGCATAGCCGCCGTTTAATTCTAAATCAGGAATTCGTTGTCTGACAACCACTGAAAGATTTTTTTGCGCCACATCAACCTGTTGTTTTGCAATTTTCAAATCAGCACGCTGTTTCAGAGCGCTTTCCGCAATCGAATTAAAATCAGGAATTTTCGAATTGGATTTTGGTGTCACCATCGCCAAAAAATCGTCTGCATCCGGGAAAAAATCGTCAATGCTGTCGTAATTTTCCAGTTTGTTGTTGATAACTTTATTAAATTCAATGGCTTTTGCTTTTACTGTCATTGCGGCTGTATTCACACGCGTAAACATTTGGTTTAGCGTAATTCTCGCCTGAATAAGGTCGATTTCCGGAAGTTCACCTGCTTTAACTTTTTTGTCTGCAATCTCCACAAGTTCTTCCAGAAGCCTTTGCTGCGTGCGGATGTTGTTTAAAACTGTCTTTGCCGCAACAAGATTTATGTAAGCCTCGCGAACATCCATCCGCAAGTCAAATTCGTTGTATTCCTGGTGGTTTTCCACAAGTTTCAGATTGCTTTTGGCAAGATTTTTCCTTGCTCCGCGTTTGCCGAGTTCTATAAGCTCTGTTGCGCCGATTTGCTGCGGATTTCCCTTGCCTGCACGTCCAAAATAATAAAACAGATTTATTTCCGGATTTTGAAGTCTGTTTGCACTTTTAATGTCGTTTTTTGCAATGTCAACATTCATTCTTGATGACAAAATATCAAGATTGTTTTCTCTGGCAATTTCGATTGCCTGCTTGATATCAACCTTTTTAATATCTTCAATCGCAAATGAGCTTTGCGCACTGAGAATTAATGCTAATATAACTAAAATTGTTTTCTTCAAGTAAAAATCCTCATTAAAGATTTGCAAAAATATTATATCCGAAAAATGGAAAATGTAAAAATTTAAAGATTCGCTTGGCTGCTAATTGCGATTTTATTTATTTGGTGTAATATAAAGCTATGATTAAAACGATTTCAAAAATATTTTTAACACTAATGTTGTTAACTTCCGCTGTATTTGCGGGCGAAGAAGTCACACAGGTTCGCGCAAGCCACATTCTTGTAAAAACTGCAAATGAAGCAATGCAGATAAAGAAAGAAATTGACAATGGCGGCGATTTTGAATATTACGCACGGCTTTATTCGATATGTCCGTCAGGGCAGCGCGGCGGTGATTTGGGTTATTTTGGCCGCGGCCAGATGGTGCCGGAATTTGAAAACAAAGCCTTTTCACTTCCGGTCGGCGAGGTTTCCAACCCTGTATTTTCACCCTTTGGCTGGCATCTAATAAAAGTTACTGACAGGCGGCACACGTAGTGTG
>URXT01000005.1 GCA_900551915.1 uncultured bacterium | reverse complement strand
GGAAGAGCTTGATTTTGGGTCATTAATCATAATGTCAAATGCAACAAGATTACCATTTCTTGTTTTGACATATCCACAAATGGAACTAACATCACTTAAGGTTCCGGTTTTAACATAAATTATGTCTTTAAAATATAGCATTCTATTTTGTAGAGTGCCTTCGCCTGCTGTCGGAAAAAATTGTATGTAGTCTTCAAAATCCTCGTTTTTTGTCTGCAATACAAGAAAATCTGTCATAAAATCGGCTGTCATAAGATTGTTTTTTGAAACACCGCTTCCGTCGACAATTTTTATGTTTTCGTTGTTAAGCCCGTTTTTTTTGCAATATTCATCAAACATTTTTAGTGAATTTTTTAAAGCACCCGTGTTGTTGACGAATTTTCCGCCTGCAACTTTGAAAAGTGTTTCTGCCGACATGTTATTGCTGTTTTTAAAAATTTCAACCAAAGATTTTTCTATTGGATGCTTAATTTCATCCACAAGATAAATATTATTTTCAGGAGTTTTTCTTTGTGTAAATCTTCCATAATATTCAATTTTTGCGTCGCGAATTGCTTCATCAAGCTTTATTAAAAAGTATCTTTTAGGTGAATTAACCGGAATTTGATAATAACTTCTGCTTTTGATTTCTCCATTCACTGTTATTATGTCCGGTGAAATATGGTTGTTGCGTGTAAGTTCAATATTATTGTCATTGCCTGTTGTTACGAGGTTCATAAAAGTTACAGGATAAAATGTCGTTAAATGGATTTGTGCCGGCGCTCCCTTTGTTTTTGGGTCAACAACCGCTACAAGAAGGTTTTTGTCAAGATTGTAAGAACTGAATTTTGGCATTAAAGGATTCAAATCATCATCCCATTGCCAGCCTTCACCCCATTCCACGCTGTCCATTACGAAGTCATCAATGTAAAAAGCTTTTGGCTCAATGATATTTTTCTTTTTGGCAGACTTCATTAATTGTGAAAGTCCGCCTTTAGTCAAATTTGGGTCACCGCTGAGTTTTAATTGGAGTTCGTTATTGGTTGTTTTGTATAATGAAGTTACAAAATTAAAATCTTTACCTAATGTGTCAAGTGAAACTGTTGCAGTTACAACCTTTTGAGTGGAGGCAGGGTTGATTGGTTTATTTGAATTGAGCGAATATAAAACTTTCCTGTTTTCGGTATTTTTTACGGAAATGGAAATCGCATCTTTGTGAATTCCTGAATCTGATATTGCACTGTTAATATCAGGAGTTTTGGCTTGTACGCACAGTCCCGCTGCCAGAAGAAGTATTGTTATTAACAGTTTTTTCATAAACTTTCACCTCATATTTTTCTTTAATGTCGTTTAAAACCGGACATTGTTTTCTGTATTCATCCATTGTTTCAAATGAAATATTGCACGACATCAAACCTTCTTTTTGATTTTTTATTTCGCTGATAGTTTCTCCAAGATAGTTGATAATTCTTGAATGCCCAATATTCCAATTCGCCAAATCTATCGGTCCGCATTGGGTTAATGCTACAAAATAAACCTGGTTTTCGATAGCGCGGGCTTTTGTTAAAACCTCCCATGGAATAGGTTTTGACGCTCCCCAGGCTGCTGCATTTATAATTAGTTTTGCGCCTGCTTTGCGGTATTCTCTGAAAATTTCCGGAAACCTGATATCATAACAAATTGTAAGTCCTGTTTTAATTCCGTCAATGTCAACAACAACCCCGTTTTTACCCGGAATTATGTAGGTGCCTTCATTGCAGCCGCAGTAAGAGTATAAATGGTTTTTATCATATATTGCAATTAATTCACCGTTTCTGTTGAACACAGGGCAGCTGTTATAAAGTTCTCCATCATCTGTTTTTCTTATGAAACTTCCGCCAATTACGTAAATATTATACTTTTGTGCAAGTTTTGAAAGAAATTGTATGACTGAGCTGCTTTTGATGTTTTCAGCGCTTTTTTCAAATTCTTCACAGTCCCATCCGACAGGCCAAACCTCCGGAAGTATCAACACATCAGTTCCGGCCTCAAGGTTTTGGCTTACAAGTGTATAAACTTTTTCAATATTAGCCTGCTTGTTTCCGATTACGGAATTCATTTGAAGCGCGGATAATTTAAGTCCAGATTTAGTTTCCATGGTATATCGTGTTTAACCTCCTCAAATATTTTCGGGGCTTTTTCTTCAAGCTCTAATAAGGATTTTTCTATTTTTTCTTTGTATTTTGTTTCGTCTTCCTGTGTTAAGTTTTGCGGAACGTAAATAGGCTCTCCGTAAATATTTATTATTCTTGTAAAGCCAATGGGAGAGGTCATGCCGTCCCAGCTTGGAATTTTTATAAAATTCAATTGCGGAGAATACCAATGCACCGGGACTATTGGTACATTAGCCATCTGTGCGATTTTTATAATTCCGCCTTTTACTTTTTTTACCGGTCCCCTCGGTCCGTCAACCATAATAGCTACAGACTCGCCTGATTTAAGGCAGTCTAAAAGCTGCATTGTTCCGCCAACAGAGCCTTTTCTTCCGGTTGAACCTCTAACTGCTTTAAGTCCGAGGCTGTAAAGACAGTGTGTTATAATATCGCCGTCAAGCGAGTTACTTACAAGAATGTTGACTTTATGCCTTTCGGGCAAGCCGTATACACAAAATTGGTTTCCGTGCCACATTGCATAGATACATGATTTAACTTCCGGATGTTTTACACTTTTAAGCTGAGTAAATATTTCCTGTGTTTTAAGTATCCCTTTCAATGCGGCAGCAAAATATTTTACATTGCCCTTGTGCATTAATCTAACCATATAGTTATAATTATCACATAAATCCGGATTTGGCAAGTTCTGTATTTGTGTAATTTTTCCTATTTTTAGTGGACTTGCACAAAAACTTTTTTAAGATATAATTTGAAAAGAGATACAATTATAATCAGTAAAAGGGAAAATTTATGAAATTTGCAGTAGAAAAAGAAAACGACAACATCTATAAAATAGATATTACAATCCCCGCAAAAGATGCGGCAAGAGCTTATGATGAAGCAGTTAAAAGAATTGCCCAGTATGTAAACGTTGACGGTTTCCGCCGCGGCAAAGCTCCGCGTGCGGTTGTAGAAAGACATGTGGGCACTGAAAGAATTAAACAGGAAGCTTTGGAATCTTTAATGCCGAAAGCAATTGCAGAAGCTGTAAATGAAAGCAATCTTGATGTTATTACACAGCCTTACATTACAAAATTTGATTTTACAGTAGGGCAGGATTTGACTGCTGAAGTCAAAGTTGAAACAAGGCCGGAAGTAGTGCTTGGTGCTTATAAGGATTTGAAGGTAGAAGTTGAAAGTGCTGAAGTTCCTGAAGATGCTTTTGAAAAAGCCTTAAATAATGTTTTAAATCAATATGCAACCCAGGAAATTGTTGTAGGCAGACCTGCAAATGATACTGATATTGCAGTTATTGATTTTGAAGGTTCGGTAAAAGGTGAAAAAATCGCCGGCGGTGATGCTAAAAATTATCCGCTCGATTTAGGCCATTCAAACTTTATTCCGGGCTTTGCAGAACAGATTGTCGGCAAAAATATCGGCGATGAATTTGAAATCAATGTAACCTTCCCGGAAGAATACCATGACGAAAAATTAAAAGGCCAGCCGGCAGTGTTTAAAATTAAATTAAACGAAATTAAAGAAAGAAAAGTTCCGGAATTGAATGATGCTTTTGCTCAGAAAGTCGGACCTTTTAAAACCGTTGATGAGTTCAAGGCTGATATTCAAAAATATTTAGATACCCAGAAAGAAAACACAGACAGACAAAATTCTGAAAATGCAGTTTTTGCAAAAGTTATCGAAGCTGCTTCTGTAGAAATACCGCAGGCTATGATTGACAGAGAAGCTGAATCCTTGACAAACGATTATAAACAAAGACTTCAGGCTCAAGGTTTGACCTGGGAAGCTTTGGAAAAAACTCAAGGTGCTGAAAGCCTTTCTGAATCTATTAAAGAAGATGCTAAAACAAGAATTAAAAACTCGCTTGTTATTGACAAAATTGCAAAAGAAGAAAATATCAAGCTTGATCCTCAGGATTTGCACAAAAAATTCTCTCAGCTTGGTGCGGCTTACGGTATGAGTCAAACTGATTTGATGAAACAGCTTGGTAAAAATCCTGAAGTTATTGCTTCACTTTCCCAGCAGGCTCTCAACGACAAAGTTAGAGATTTCTTAATGGAAAAGAACTCTGTTGAACTTGTTCCTGCTAAAAAATAAGTGGAAATAAATTAATAAAATATACTATAATGAAATAAGAAAGGAAAATTAAACATGAGCTTTGTACCTGTTGTAATTGAACAATCAAGCAGAGGTGAACGTTCTTTCGATATCTTTTCAAGATTGTTAAGAGAAAGAATTATCTTCCTCGGAACTCCTATTGACGATATGGTTGCTAACTTGATTGTTGCACAATTGTTACTGCTGGATAGCGAAAACCCTGAAAAAGATATTATGTTATACATCAACAGCCCGGGCGGAAGCGTTACTGCAGGTTTGGCAATTTACGACACAATGCAGCACATCAGAGCCGATGTTTCAACAATTTGTCTTGGCCAGGCAGCTTCAATGGGAGCTTTCCTACTTGCTGCCGGAACTAAAGGCAAAAGAATGGCCCTGCCTCATTCAAGAGTTCTTATTCACCAGCCTCTTGGCGGCGCTCAAGGTCAGGCTACTGATATCGAAATTCAGGCCGCTGAAATTATCAGAATTAAAAAGACTTTGAATGAAATCCTTTCTAACAATACCGGCCAGTCTTTGAAGAAAATCGAAAAAGATACTGACAGAGATTATATCATGACACCGGCTGAGGCTCTTGAATACGGAATGATTGATAAAGTCGTAACCCGCGACGGAGTTAAAGGCTAAAAAGGAGAAAAAATGCCTAAACATGATGACAGCAGATTAAAATGTTCGTTTTGTGGAAAATCGCAGGATCAGGTTAAGAAATTAATTGCAGGCCCTGAGGTTTACATTTGCGACGAGTGCGTTGAACTTTGTAATGAAATTCTGGATGAAGAATTCTTTGAAGGAAAAGAAAAAGACGAAGTAGAAACCGATTCCAAAGAAGAAAAACCTATTCCGAAACCGCATGAAATTAAAGAATATCTTGACCAGTATATTATCGGGCAGGATGATGCCAAAAAAGTTCTAGCTGTTGCTGTTTATAATCATTACAAACGTCTAAAACATAACAAAAGTACTAATTTAAAAGATAATGTTGAAATCCAGAAATCAAACATTCTTTTGGTTGGTCCGACCGGAAGCGGTAAGACTTTGCTGGCGCAAACTCTTGCTAAAATGCTGGATGTTCCGTTTGCTGTTGCTGATGCGACAACTTTAACTGAAGCCGGTTATGTTGGTGATGACGTTGAAAATATCCTTCTTCGTCTTTATCAAAATGCTGATTTTGACAGTGCAAAAGCTGAACGTGGCATAATTTATATTGATGAAATCGACAAGATTTCAAGAAAATCTGAAAACACCTCAATTACACGTGATGTTTCAGGTGAAGGTGTACAGCAGGCGCTTTTGAAGATGATTGAAGGCACAGTTGCGCATGTTCCTCCTCAGGGCGGCCGCAAACATCCTCATCAGGAGTTTATTGAAATCGACACAAGCAATATTTTATTCATTGTCGGCGGTGCGTTTGTAGGTTTGGAAAAAATTATTGAACGCCGTACCAATGACGGTTCTTCTATAGGCTTTGGAGCAAAGGCTCCTGCTTCGCAAGCTGATAAAGATGCAAATGCTGTTAAACTTCTTAAAAAATTGCAGCCGGATGATTTGGTTAAATTCGGTTTAATACCTGAATTTATCGGTCGTGTTCCTATTTATGCTGTTCTTGACCAGTTGAATGAAAAAGCATTGAAAAATATTTTAACTGAACCTAAAAATGCAGTTCTTAAGCAGTACAAATGCTTAATGGAAATGGATGGCGTTGATTTGGAATTTGAGCCGGAAGCAGTTGACTTGATTGCACAGGAGGCTATGAAAAGAAAAACCGGTGCGCGTGCTCTTCGTTCTATTGTTGAGGAATTAATGCTTGATATCATGTATGATGTTCCAACAAAAGCAAATATCGATAAATTTGTTATTACGGCAGACATGGTCAGGAACAGGAATAAAGCCGAACTGATTAAGCTTCCGACAAAAAACGACGGGAACGATAAAGAAATAATTGCATAAAAGCGGGTTAAAATCCCGCTTTTTTGTTATTTTCTCATCAAAATTTTAGCTTTATTATTGCTTAACATATTTGTCAAACTGTTATATTTGTGAAAAAATGTTTGTATGGGAAATGGAAAAACTTTAATTTTAATCGATGGTCACGCGCTTGCTTTCAGGCAATATTACGCGCTCGAGAGAACAAACATGAAAACCACGGACGGCGTTCCAAGCTGGGCTGTTTATGGATTTTTCAAAGCAATTTTTGACTTGTTGAAGAATAAAACTCTTAATCCTGATGCAATTGCAGTGGCATTTGATGTCAGCCATCAAACTTTCCGTGTTGAAAAGTACGCCGAATATAAATCAAATCGCCGTGCAATGCCTGAGCCGATGAAAATCCAGATGGACTTGATTTATGAAGGCTTGCGCGCATTTAATATTCCTATTTATACCAAAGAAGGTTTTGAAGCGGATGATGTCATCGGCACAATTTCTAAAGAAGCTTGTGAACTCGGGCATAATGTTTTGATTTTGACAGGTGACCAGGACGCTTTTCAGCTTGTTGATGAAAATGGCTGTGTTAAGGTTATATTGCCGTCTAAAGGTGAATTGATTGAATATGATTGGGAAAAAATCTATGAAAAACTCGGGGTTTATCCTAATCAGGTAATTGATTATAAAGCCTTGCGAGGCGATTCTTCAGATTGCATTCCAGGTATTAAAGGGGTCGGAGAGAAGACCGCGCAAAAACTTCTTGAAAAATATAAAAATTTGGAAAATCTTCTAGCTGATTGCGAAAACATTCCGGAAAAGGCTTTAAGGGATAAGATTTGTAATGGTAAAGATATTGCAAAACTCAGCCAATTTCTGGCAACCATTATTCGCAACGTTGATATTGAATTTGATTTTACGCTTACAAACATTGAATTGCCGGATGTGAAGGCTGTAACTGAATTTTTAACAAAAATGCAGTTTTACAGCTTTTTGAGAAATATCAATTCTATTTTAACTTCATTTGACCGCACTCTTAAAACCCAGGAGGCTCAGCCATATCAAATCCAGCCATCGGTTGTGCAGGCAAACGGCCAGCTTGGACTTTTTAGCGAGGCTGTTCAAACCGAAATGAATAAATTTGATTTAAAGTATGAAAAAGAAGAAATCAAAGATGCGGAAGGTTTGGGCAAACTTGTCAAAACATTGGAAGCAAGCCGAATTTTTGCACTTAAAGCAATTGGTGAAACTCAAAGTGCAATCGAGGTTAAACTTCGCGGTTTTGCTTTTGCAATAAATGAAAATTTAAAATATACTGAGGATTTGTCAATTGCTGAAATCGATGATACCAAAACAAAGGCTTTTTATGTACCTGTAGGCGGTGAGGGACAGCTTTCACCGGAGTTTGTGCTTGAGGCTTTAAAACCAATTATTGAAAGTAGCGAAATCAAAAAAATTACTTATGATGCGAAAGTCGAATACAATGTTTTCAGAGCCTTGAAGCTTACATTGAACGGACTTGTTTTTGATGTAATGCTGGCAAGTTATGTTAATGAACCTGCAAGAAATCATGATTTGGATGTTCAGGCAATTGAACGTATTAATCATATTATGTGTGAGTTTGCGCCGTTTGAGGCAAGCCGTAAAAAAAGAATTGGGATTCTTGCAGCAACCTGTGAAGGGGTTTACGGCTACGGCGTGGACGTTGCGGCTACAATTATTGATTTGACACAATTCTGGTGCAAAGAACTTGATAAAAAAGAGCTTAAACTTTTGCGCACAATTGAACTTCCTTTGTCGCTTGTTCTTGCTGATATGGAATATATTGGTGTATCTATTGATGTAGATTATTTGAATAAGCTTTCGCAGTCTATGGAAGGTGTTGTCCGGAGGCTAGAGCGAAAAATTTACCAGCTTGCAGGTGAAGGGTTTAACTTAAATTCACCGCGTCAGGTTGGCGAAATCCTTTTTGAAAAGCTCCAGCTTGGAACAAAAAAGAAGAAAAAGGGTAAAAAGCTTTCAACCAGCGCCGAGGTTTTGGAGGAACTTGCACAGGAATATGAAATTGCGGACTTAATTTTGCAGTACAGAAAGTTTACTAAATTGCGTTCAACTTATACAGAGGCGCTTCCCGGGTTGATTAATCCTATTGACGGTCGTATCCATACCTCGTACAATCAAACAATTACAGCAACCGGCAGACTTTCTTCTTCAAATCCGAATTTACAAAATATTCCGATTAGAACAGAAGAAGGAAACAAAATCAGAAATGCTTTTGTTCCTCGCGATAAACGCAATTATGTAATTTTATCGGCTGATTATTCGCAGATTGAGTTGAGACTTCTTGCGCATATTTCCGGCGACAAACAGCTGATAAATGCGTTTAAATCAGGTATTGATGTTCATACACTTACGGCCTCAAAGGTTTTTGATGTTCCTGTAGAGGAAGTTACAAAAGAAATGCGTTATAAAGCAAAAGCTGTAAATTTTGGAATTATTTACGGACAAAGCCGGTACGGCCTTGCAAAAGCGCTTGGAATTACCTGGGAAGAAGCTGAAGATTTTATTAAAAAATATTTTAAAACATATCCCGGCGTAAAAAAATATATGACGGAAATAGTTACTTTTGCCGAAAAGAAAGGTTATGTTGAATCGATTTACGGTCGAAAACGCCATTTAGAAACAGAGATGAACAGTTCAAACACACAGGTTCGCGAGTTTGCAAAGCGTGCGGCAATCAATCATCCTATGCAGGGAACAGCGGCAGATTTGATTAAGATTGCAATGATTGATTTAAATAACAAACTTCTTGAAAATCATTTGGAATCAAAGATGATTGTGCAGGTTCACGATGAACTTGTTCTGGAGGTAAAAAAATCCGAATTGGAACAGGTAAAATCGTTAGTTTTAGAAGCTATGGAGCTGGGGCAGCCTTTTAAAGTTCCGCTTCTGGTTGATATTAGTGCAGGTGCGTCATGGAAAGAGTAAAAGTTTATGTAATTTCAGCTTTATTTGTAATAATGTGCTTAATGCCTTGTGCAGGAGTTTGTGAAGAGCCTGAACCCAGCTTAAGCACGCTTATCACTCCTCAAAATGTCGCATTTGAAGATTGCACCAGAACTTTTAATATGAATTCAGACAGGCTTTTCTACCTGACTCTTGCTGCTGTGAATGCAAACCGTTTTGAAATAAAAGAAATTCAGTCAAAAACAGGGTATGTTTTATTCTCCGCAGTTGGCAAAGAATTTTTGGCTAGCATCGTTTCTATTGATAAATATCGCTCAATGTTAAAGATTACGCCGGCAAACAACAACTATTTTTTTGCTCCCGGAATTGTTTTAAATATGTATAAATACATTGATGTAAATACCTCCGAGCATTTGCAAAATATTCCGAAAGGCGGCTAATTATTCAACTTTTCGAAAGCCTCTTCCGTGATTTTTTTTATGTTAATTTCTTGATGTTCAATATTTTCAGTTGTAATCCAGAGCAGATATTCAATATTCCCGGAAGGTCCTTTAATGGAAGAGTACGTCAAACCTTTTATTGAGTAATCAAGCGAAACCGCAAAATCAATAACAGTTTTAATAACCTGATTATGAACATTTCTGTCTCTTACAACTCCGCCTTTTTCAACCAGTTCTTTACCGGCCTCAAATTGCGGTTTTATGAGAAGCACCATCTCATGAAAATCGGCACAAAGAAGTTTTTTTAAATTTTCCAGAACTTTTGTTAGAGAAATAAATGACAAATCACTTACCAAAAGGTCTGCAACCGGCTGGTTTTCGTCGTAAATCTCTGAAAAATCGCAATTTTTAAGGTTTGTACGTTCAATAACTTTGACTCGATTATCAGAGCGGATTTTCCAGTCAAGCTGGCCGTATCCGACATCTGCTGCATAAACGAATTTCGCTCCATGCTGAAGCAGGCAGTCTGTAAACCCGCCGGTGGAAGCGCCCGCATCAAGGCAAATTCTGTTTTCGACATTCACGTCAAAGGTTTCAAGTGCTTTTTGTAGTTTAAAACCTCCGCGTGAAACATAAGGCATTGATTTTACAGCAATCTCGTATTCTTTGGCCGGATTAATCTGAAAACCTGCTTTGGTGATATATTCGTCGTTAATCTTGACATGTCCGGCAAGAATTGCTGCCGCCGCCTTGCTTTTGGTTTCAAAATACCCTAAATCGGTTAGATATTTATCCAATCTTTCCTTGTTCATACTTTTAAAATATCATGGCTGATGTATTTTTACCAGTATTTTATAGTCCAGTTGTCACCCATGATTTTTGCTGCACATACTCTTCCCCCGCGGTTTGCTTTAGGATGACAGCTATTACCTTTGGAGGCATTAAATAAGTCTTCTGTTTTCCAGTCGTATCCATACGGTCTAATTGTGTTTTCAACAACTTGAAAGAAAAACAAATCATATCCGGCCACATTTGGTCTTCGATAACTTCCGTTTATGTCTATAAAAAGAGCTTTAGGTGATTTTTCCGAGTTGTAATTTAAGCCTATACATGTACCATCCATTAACTTTATTGATGCTGTGTTGTTTGCATAAAACGGAGATGAAATATATACTTTATCCATCCATCCATATTGTGTGCTTTCCTTATTACCATTCATATAATTTCCAACGAACTTTCCTTCATAGCACATTAGATTAGATTTACTTTCACTGCTTGCAAACACTTTTGCTCCTTTAATTTCCGGAGCTATATATCTTTTAAGAATTTCTTCGGCGTTTGTTTCCCATTCCGGCCAGTCTTTTGCCTCTCCATGCTTTGCCTGTGCAGTCAAAAATGCCTGGCTTATTGTTGAATATGCTTTTTTGAGTCTGGTTTCTGATTCAACCCTTTTGTGCTTTTTAATTAGCCCTGGCATTGTCATTGATGCTACAATTCCAATGATTCCTAATGTAACTAAAACTTCTGCCATCGTAAACCCATTTTTCATTTTATCCTCCTTGATATTTATTGTCAGGTTTTGTTTTATAATTAGACATTTTAAAATTATTATTTGATATTTTTCGTTGAATGTCAAGAGTGTTTATAACAAATTATGACGTTATATTTTGTACAAATTACATTTATCCTTATTAAGGAGGTATTTATGGACATCAAAAAATCTCTGGGTGTCAAGATTAAAGATTTGCGCCGTAAAAACGGTTACACGCAGGAAATGTTTGCGGAACTTATAGGAGTTGCTCCACGACATATAAGCCGTATTGAAAATGGTGTAAATACCCCTGCAATCGAAACTTTAGGAAGAATTGCAAAATGTTTAAATGTTGAAGTTAAAGAACTTTTTAATTTCCCTTCTTTTCATGATGAAGAATATTTAAAAAAGGAGATAAACGAGATGCTAAGTAATCTTAAGGGTAAAGAACTTGAAACCGTTCATAAAATTTTGAGCGCTATTATTAAATAGCAAAAATTCCTTTTGCGTTTTCTGTTGTAATTGCGGCAATTTCATCAAAAGATATCCTACGAAGATTTGCAATTTCTTGCGCAACAAATTTGACATAAGCAGGCTGGTTTTCCTTCCCGCGGTATGGCACAGGCGTTAAATAAGGTGCATCTGTTTCAAGTAGAAGCTTTTCAAGCGGCACTTCAATTGCGACCTCTTTCATCTTTTTGGCGTTCTTGAATGTTACAACGCCGCCCAATGCAATATACCAGCCTTCTCTAACGCATTCCTTCGCAAATTCCGGACTGCCTGAAAAACAATGCATAATCACTTTTGAACCTTTGTTATGAGCTTTTATGATGTCAAAAGTATCTTTATGGGCTTCTCTGTCATGAACATTTATCGGCAGCCCGAGTTCGTTTGCAAGTTCAATCTGTTTGATGAAAACTTCTTTTTGAACGTCAACGTAACTTTTGTCCCAGTAGTAATCCAATCCGATTTCGCCGATTCCCAAAACCTTTGGCGACTGCGCATAAACTCTGATTTTGTCAGCAAGCCCGTCACTCCAATTTTTGGCATCTTCGGGGTGAATGCCGAGATAGCAGTAAACATTTTCATATTTCTGCGACAGATTGTAAACCTCGTCAATGTCAGCTGTTGAAGCGGCCGGAACAATGATTTTTTTTACGTGGTTTACTGATGCATTTTCTAACACCTCATCAATTGAAAGGTCTTCAATCATGTTTATATGCGAATGTGTGTCGATTAAAAATGTTTCATTCATATTACGAATTATATCATGAATTGAATTTATGCTATAATTGAAGCCATGGAGAATAGAAGTTTAAAAATTTCAGTCGGCCATCTTTACCCGAAGCAGCTGAACCTTTACGGCGATATGGGAAATATTATCACGCTGAAAAATCGCTGCGAGTGGCGCGGAATTGAGTTTGAATATAACACAATCAATCCGGGTGAAAAAATTTCTGATTGTGATTTGTATTTTATTGGCGGCGGGCAGGATAAGGAACAAATTTCTGTTTCAAAAGAAATGTATGCGCAAAAGGACTTTCTGATTTCAAAACGTGACGAAGGCGCTGTTTTTCTTGGAATTTGTGGGGGATATCAGCTTTTCGGGCATTATTACCAGCCGTTTGATGGTGAAAGACTTCTTGGCGTAAGTCTTTTGGATGTTTATACTGTTGCCGGTAAAAAGCGATTTATCGGAAACGTTACCGCACGCACTTCTTTTTTGACTCCGGAAACTCTTGTTGGTTTTGAAAATCATTCAGGATTAACCTACCTTCAAGGCGACACAATACCTTTGGCCGTTCTATCTGTTGGGAACGGAAATAACGGAAAGGATAATTCAGAAGGGGCAAGGTTTAAAAACGTTTTTGGAACATATCTTCACGGCTCTTTGCTTCCAAAAAACCCGCATTTTGCGGATTATTTAATTAAGTTAGCGCTTGAAAAAAGATACAATGATAACATAAATCTTTCAACGCTTGATGACGCATTTGAAATGGCCGCGCACAATTCTGTTGTCGGGAAAGCTTATTGATGCAAAAACTTATTGAAATATACAATTCCTGGTGTAAAATTCCTGATAAAATCAGGTTTTTGGTAATTGGCGCAATTAATGCAGGAATTTCTTATGTTATTTTCGCGATCGCTGTATATTTGATTGGAGAGCAGTATTACCAGATTTGTGCAGCATTGCAATGGATTCTTTCATCATTTATATCGTTTGCAAATCAGAAATTTTTTGTTTTTTGTACAAAAGGCAATTGGATAAAAGAATATTTACGCTGCTGCATGACCTGGCTTGTAAGTTACATATTGAATGCACTGATATTGGAGGTTTTTGTAAAATATATAGATATAAATGTTTATTTGGCACAGTTTTTAGCAATTTTTACAGTTTCTGTTGTAACATATGTTTTGTTTAAATATTTTGCATTTAGAGTTCATAAGAATTGTCCATAATAAAAAGCCGTTTTTAATTGAAAAACGGCTTTTTAAATATTATATTTGTTTTTGTTTTATTTTTCGATACTTAATACCGCATCAATAATCTGCTGTTTTGCATCTTCCGGAGTAAGCTTGATTAACTCACCGGTTTCTCGGATTTTGCATTCAACAAGCCCTTCTGAAATCGTTTTTCCGACAGTAATTCTGAACGGGAAGCCGATTAAATCAGCGTCTTTGAACTTAACACCTGCTCGTTCGTCGCGGTCGTCAAGAACAACTTCAACGCCGGCATTTTGGAGTGTTTCATAGAGCGCATTTGCAACTTTCATCTGCAGTTCATCCTGAATATTTACCGGAACAATAATTGCATGATAAGGCGCAATCGCAAGCGGCCATTTAATTCCGTGTTCATCGTGGTGTGCTTCAACAGCTGCTGCGGCAGTTCTGGAAATTCCGATTCCGTAACATCCCATCACGTATGGATGAGTTTTTCCGTTGACATCTGTGTAAACAGCGTTCATCGGTTTTGAATATTTTGTGCCGAGTTTGAAAATGTTTCCGACTTCAATACCTTTTGTTACGAAAAGCGGCTTTCCGCATTGAGGACAAAGTTCGCCGCGCTCAACAAGACGAATATCAACGTATTTGATAGCTTCCGAAAGCATTGGATGTTCCAAATCTTTGTGATTTGCACCGACAAGGTGTTTGTCTGTTTGATTAATTCCGACAACATAGTTCTTCATATCGCGGACTGTTTCATCAACGATAACTTTGATATCATTCATTCCTTTTACACCGATAAATCCGGGTTCGGCGACAAAACCTCTTTCTGCCATAATTTCAGCGATTTCACCTGAGGTTGCGATTCTGATTTCGAGTCCGCCGGCAGCATTTAGAAGTTTTGTTTCTTCAACGGCTTTGTCTGCACGAATAAGGGCAATAACCGGCTTTTTGTCAATTATATAGACCAGAGATTTCAAAATCAAGGTTGGCGGAATGTTTAAAAATGCGCTTAATTCCTCAATAGAATGCGTATTCGGTGTATCAATGATTTTTGTTTCTTTAAAATAATCTTTTCCGTCAACGACGGCTTCTGGTAGCTTAGAAAACGCATGATTTGAGTTTGCGGAATAATCACACTCGTTGCAGTAGAAAACGTCGTTTTCGCCGGCGTCAGTGTCTGTGATTACCATGAATTCGTGTGAAACGCTTCCGCCTATTGCACCGGAGTCTGATTGAACCATTTTTGTTTCAAGTCCGCAGCGTTCAAAGATTTTTTTGTAAGCTTTTGCCATATTTTCATATTCTTTGTCAAGCCCTGCTTCATCAACGTCAAAGCTGTAAGCGTCTTTCATGATAAATTCGCGTCCTCTTAGCAAACCATAGCGGGGTCTGATTTCATCGCGGAATTTTGACTGTATCTGGTAAAGGTTTACAGGCAATTGCTTGTAAGATTTCAAGCTGTCGCGCGCAACCGAGGTGATGATTTCTTCATGCGTCGGTCCAAGGCACATATCGCGGTCATGGCGGTCTTTCAGGCGCATAAGCTCGCGTCCGTAAACCTCCCATCTGCCTGATTCTTCCCAGAGTTCTTTTGGCTGGACAAACGGCATCAAAAGTTCCTGAGCGCCGGCTTTGTCCATCTCTTCTCTAACTATTTTTTCAACTTTTTTCAAAACACGCCACATTAAAGGCATATATGTATATACACCCGGTGCAAGTTTTTTTATATATCCTGCGCGTCCGAGCATTTTATGAGAAATAACTTCAGCATCTGAAGGAAATTCTCTTAGCGTCTGCACAAATAATTTTGACATTTTCATATCTTTAATTCCTCTTTTCTCGTTTTCAGCAATATTATTTTAGCATGAAAAAAGTTTTTGCGAGGAATCAGCTGAGAGCTTTTATTTCTTTGGTTACGAATTTTATGTTTGTGTTAAGGGTTGTGCTGTTTTCAAGTGCAAGATTAAAATATTTAAGGCTTTCGTCACGATTTCGCATTTGTTTTTGGATTTGCGCCATTATGTAGAACAAATTCCCGCTTTTGCCGCAAGTTTCAAGCGCCTGTTTGATTTTTTCTTCCGCACCTGTGTAATTTCCGGAAGATGATAAAATTTTTGCATAAATTATATACGCATCAGTATCTTTGGGATTAAGTTCAAGAGTTTTGTCGAGTTTGAAAAGTGCCTCTTCTGCATTGCCGCATTCCCAGTCTATTACGGCAAGATTGTAGTAAGCCCAGCTGTAATCCGGCGACAGTTCAAGAACTTTATGGAATTTCTCCGACGCGGATTCAATATCGCCCATTTCTTTGTAAATATTACCTATATAAAAATGGGCATAAATATCTTCGTCATTAATGTCAATCGTATTTTGAAAATTTGTCATTGCATTAATCAGGTCGCCCTTTTTAAGATAGCAAATCCCCATATTAAAGAAAGAGTTTGAATCTCTGTTATCAGCCTTTAAAACTTTTTCAAAGCATTCGATTGCGCGCTCATATTCTCTTAATTCAGTCAGGACAAGTCCCAGATTGTAAGTTGCATCAAGCTCCTTCGGTGAAAGTTCAACTGCTTTTTCGTATGCCTCTTTTGCCTCATTAAACTTTTTTAACTTTTCATACGCAATGCCTAAATTGTAGTAAATTCCGCTGTCATTTTTGATTGATTTTGTGAGGTAAACAAGGTGCATCATTGCTTCCTGCGGAAAGCCTGTATCTAAAAGCAAAACAGCAAGCTCACGCCTTAATTGAATATTTGCGCTGTCTTCTCTCAAAAGTTCCTGTAATTCTTCTATTCTTTCAGCCTTTGACATAACTTAATCATAGCAATTTGCGTTAGTTATTTCAACAAGTTTACAATTTACTCTTGCAATTTTTGATAAAAAAGTTTAAAATACAGTGAAACTATCAGAGGAGGTTATGTTATGAAAATTAAATTATTATCTGTTATATTATCGCTTGTAATGCTTGCGGGAACTGCTTTTGCCGGACCGTTCAGTGCTAATGCAAAGACAAAAAGAATCCCGGCAGGTACAAAACTTTCATTACAGCTTCTTTCACCGGTAACAACGGTTTCCGGCCGCTCCGGTGGTGAATTTCAGGCTATGATACTTAATGACCAGAGTGTTGACAGTGATGTAATTCTTCCGGCAGGCTCGATGGTTCGCGGAAGTATTTCAAAAATCGTCGCGCCGAAAAGAATGTCAAAAGGTGCAATTCTTTATTTGGATTTTGACCATGTTGTCACTCCAAACGGCCGTCAAATACCTTTATCGCTTTCAATTACAGGCCGTGAAGATTTGACTTATGACGGCGGAATTGTAAACGGCAGAGGTTTTGGAGAAGCCTTCCGCAAAACAATGAAAAAAAGCGGCGATATCACGAAAAACTCGGTAAATTGGGCAAATGAAACATTTGAAGACCCTGCCGGAGGATATTTCAGACTTATAACAGTTCCTGTTGCGGCGGTTGGAGGCGCAATCGGAAGTACCGGTTATTTTGTTTACGATACAATTGGCGATATGGTTAGAAAAGGTGAAGAAGTTGATTTAAACACAGGTGAAGTTCTTAATGTTATACTTACCGAACCTGTTGATGTTCCGGTTATTTAATTTGGATTTAAAAGAGAGTGACTAAAAAGTCTGGTTTTGTTCTGGATTGCCACGTCCTTACTGACGTTCGTCCTTGCAATGACACAACACTTTAGACTTGTTTAGCACCCTCTTTTTTATTTATTCCCCGACCTGATTTCGGCCGTTGTGCTTTGCATTGTAAAGCCGTTTGTCAGCGCAGTCAATAATTTCGGAAGGAGTTGAACCGTCATGCGGAAAGGTTGCAACACCAAGGCTTATTGTTACATTACTTTCTTTGTCGTTGCTTAGTTTGATTTTATTTGAGGCTACTCTTTCGCAAATTTTCTGTGCCGTTGTATAAGCCTCATCTTTTGGTGTATTTGGCAAAATTATACTCATCTCTTCCCCGCCGTATCTGCAAACAATATCTGTTGCGCGGACATTTTTTTTCAAAGTGTGCGCAACCTGTCTTAACACAGCATCTCCGGCCTGATGCCCGAATGTGTCATTAAATTTTTTGAAAAAGTCTATATCAAGGATTATTAATGAAAATTCAGTTCCGTAGCGTTTGGAATTTTCAACCGCCATAAGCATTTGTTCCTGAAAATATCTGTGGTTATACAAATCTGTTAAACCATCAGTTGTCGCAAGTTTATATTGCTGCTCAAAGTCGCGTGATTTGATTAAGTATTTGACTATAAACGCTGAAATAAACGCCAAAAGCGATAATATCAGCGGATAAATTACTTCAAGCCAGATATTGAAATATTTCATTGCATAGTATGAGGCAAGCAGATAAAGAAAATAAATCGAAACTGACGCAAAAGATGCGGTGAATGCTGATGCAATTCTCATGACGCAAAAACCAATCAGAAGTGCTAGAATTATACCGCTGAAAATAGTAACTGCCTTGTCTGTTTTTATAATAAAGTTGTTATCCAAAAGATTGTTAACAAAAGTTGCCTGTACCTCCACGCCCGGCACGGTTTTATCCGCAGGTGTTGTTTTTATGTCAAAAAGTGCAGAGGCCGTTGTTCCAAAATAGATGATTTTGTTTTTGAAGTCATATCCGGCGTCTTTGGCGTCCCCGTTGATAACTTTAATAAGCTTATACATCGGAACCTGGTCGTAAACGCCGTTTGCGCCGTACCAGTTTAAAATAGCACTTCCGTCATTGTCAAGGAAGATTTTCCTGCTGCCCAGAAGAAGGTTTGAATCTTTGTCAATTACAAAATTGTGAGGGTCGATTGTGTTGCCCTCGCGGGAGTTAATCGCGTCAATTGCTACCTTCAAACCCAGCTGGGAATAGTATTTGTCATGATATTTTACAAAAAGCGGCATTTTTCTTAAAATACCGTCGTCTGCACGTGAAACATTTATCATCCCGATGTTTTCGCTGACTTCTAATATTCCGTCAAGAATTTTTCTGCAATTTGTAAATGTCAAATCCTCAAAGCTTACATCAGAATAATTTGCGACTTTTACAGAAAGCTTTTCCGGCAGTTCTGGCGGTTTACGCAAGTCCTCCGGCTGATTGTCTAAATTCATTGCTGTGTACAGGTTTTTGTACTTTTTCATTGCATTGATTAGAGCAGTATCTGCTTGAGGTGCGCTTTTGAAGGATTTTACAAACATTAAATCAAAAGCTATTATTTGAGGATTTTGGCTCTCTAAATACTCCACAAGTTTTACGTAAATATCCCGCGGCAAAGGCCATTCACCGTAATGGTCAAGAATATATTCATAAGTTGCTTCATCAATGGCAACAATCACAATATCTTTGTTCGGGACTTTTGAATTCGCGTTAATCATTATGTTCTGGCGCAAATCAAAGGTTCGGTTTTCAATCGTGTCAATGAATGAATTAAAATTTGTATTTTTCAGGCTGAAAAATACCGCAATACAAAACAGTACAAACCAAATAGAATATAATATTTTTTTTAACATGCTCCGCTTCCCTAACCGAAAATAAATGTTATTTCACATTTTCAGTATAATTGATACGGGAAGTTTTGGCAACAAAATTTTTTACAATAAATTGTTTCTCCAATATGAAATTATTTAATTTTAATATTTCGGTAGAATATGATAGTTCATCAGGGTTTTGAAGATATCTCAAAAGACATTGTTCATGCAGATTCATTGTGCTTAATTACCTATAAAATGTGCCAACCTTTGTGTATTTTTATTATTTCAAATTGTTAGTATAATTACATCAACCTTTTATATTGTAATTTTTGAAATCTCTCATATATTTGCATGAATTTGTTCTTAGAGGCTTTTAGGGTAAACAAATATTAAAAAATGCTTGCTTATTTTTATTTTGCAGTATAATATAATTGTAGTCGAAATTTATTTATCAAGTTTGGAATCTTGAAAAACAGAAAGAGGTTAGAAATGAAAAACGGAATTCACCCGGATTATAAGAAAACAACTATCAAATGCGTTTGCGGTAACGAAATTGAAACAGGTTCAGTTGTAGATAATATCACAGTTGAAATTTGCAACCACTGCCACCCGTTCTATACCGGCCAGCAGAAAATCCTTGACTCAGAAGGTAGAGTTGAAAGATTTAACAAACGTTACGGCAAAAAAAACTAATTTGTTAGTAAATGTAAAATTTTATTTAAATAATAGCCCTTTTTATAAAAGAGGGCTATTATTGTATAAGTTAAAGTGAGTATAACACTTCTTGTGCCGAAGTTGGGAGGAATATTATGTCAGAAAATAATCAGCCGGTAGTCAATCTTATTTCAAAACCAGAGAATATGTTGAAAACTGTTTACACAGCTTGCAGAACCTGCTACAGTGCTGATTCTCCTATAAATATTTATAACAGCACCGACGATACCGAAAAAATGCTTAAACTGATTGAACGCGTTATATCTTCCGGTCATTATTCTACAATTGAGCATATTCAAATCAGTTTTGCAATATCAAATGTTTCACGCGCCTGCACTCATCAGCTTGTAAGACACCGCCACATGTCGTTTTCCCAGAAATCGCAGCGTTATGTAAAAGAAAAGGGACAGTTTGATTATATAATTCCGCCGACGATTGAAAAAAATCCGGAATTGAAACAAAAGTTTGTTGATTTTATGGAGCAAATTTCTGCACAGTATCAGGAGTTTGTAGATGCGGGAATTCCGGCTGAAGATGCCCGCTTTGTGCTGCCTAACGCTGCCGCAAGTTCGCTTGTTGCAAGTTTGAATTTGCGTGAAATGATTCATCTTGCAAATTTAAGGCTTTGCACACGAGCGCAGTATGAAATAAGAATGCTTGTCAGAAAAATGTGTGATGCGCTTGTTGCAGAAGAACCCTGGTTGAAACCATATCTTGTTCCCAAGTGTGAACGTTTAGGTTTTTGTGATGAAGATAAATCATGCGGCCGCAAGCCAACTAAAGAAGTTTTATTGAATGCTAAGGCTTTATGAAAAATATCTTGAAGCTGTAGATGACTTTCTTGTAAAGTGTTTTGAAAGCCAAAAGCCTTTAATTAAGTGCAAACCAGGCTGTTCAATTTGTTGTGAAGCAGGCGAATATCCTTTTTCACGTCTTGAAATGGAATATTTGATGGAAGGATTTTTGGCGCTGTCAATCTCAGAGCAGCAACAGGTTAAAAAGAATATAAAAAATCTTTTACTTGAAAAAGCCAGCTTTAACGGTCGCTTCATGCATAAATGTCCGTTTTTGTCTTCAGATAGACAGTGTCTGTTATATGAAAGGCGAGGAATTGTATGCCGTGTGCACGGGCTTGCGTATTTTGAGGATGTCGATGGTAAAAAACTGGTAAAACTTCCGGAGTGCAGCCGTTTAGGATTGAACTATTCAGAGGTTTTTGACGGAAAAGAAGTGTTTTTAGAGAAATTTAATGAGTTTGGCGTTAAAGCTCCAATTCAGCAGTCTTTAAATCTGAATTTTTTTCAAAAAGAACTGTTAAAAGATGTTTATGGCCTGGAGTTTGGTGAAATTCGCCCAATGCTGGAGTGGTTTATTAATACAGAAGCTTAAGTAAAATAAAAACCTGTCAGAGAAGTTGTTTGAAAGTTTTTAAAATTCTTAACAGGTAATTAATAATAGCATTGGTTGGCTGAGTATTATTTTATTTTAGACAGCTAAATCTGTCTTTTTAATAATATGGTTATTGAAATTTGATGACTTAAAGAAGGCTAATCCAAGTGTTAATGGACCAACCCTTCCAAGGTACATTGTGAGAACTAAAACAATCTTACTGAAATTTGATAAATCCGGGGTTATGCCTAAACTTAACCCAACGGTGCCTAATGCAGAGGTTGTTTCGAATAAGGATTCTATAAATGTATGGCTGTCAAAAAGACAAAGCATAAGAGTTGCTGCTGTCAATACTAAAACGTACAAAGTTGAAGTTGCAACTGCTGTCATAACTCTGTTTGAGGGTATTTCATGATTAAAAAATGTAATCTTTTCCGGATGACCTCTTAAAACACTTCCAATTACCCCTAAAAGCGCTGACAGCGTTGTTGTTTTTATGCCGCCGCCTGTTCCGGCCGGTGAAGCTCCTATTATCATTACAAAAATCAAAATAAATATAGCTGCATTTGGTAATTTGGCAAGGTCAACCGTATTGTACCCTGCTGTAGTTGATGCAGATGCAACTTGGAAAAACGCATGAAGCAGATGCCCTTGAGTGTCAATGGCATACACACTAACCCCTATAAAAGCTACTAATGCGGTGATTATTATAATAATTCTAGAGGTTAAAGTAATATTTTTACTTTCTCCTCTTAGTTTTCTGTAAACATCCATTGGCACGATAAAGCCAATGGAGCCTGCGTACATAAGCGTAATAAATATAATATTGATAAATGTGTTGTCCTGGAACCTCATAAGGCTATCAGAATAAATGCTAAACCCAGCTGTTGCAAAGGTAGAGATTGAATGAAAAAATGCTGACCATAGAGGTTTTTCTAATCCAAGAAGTGAAAATTGCCAATATAAAAGTAGAGTTCCGATTAATTCTACGGAAAATGTGTAAATAATAATGTTTTTAATAAATTGCTTTATATTAAACTCTTGCGGAATCGAAAATTCAGCAGAAAGTACTTTAACTCTGTGAGTTGGCATTTTGTCTTTTCGTGAAAGTATAAGAAAAGAGGTTAAGGTCATATAACCAATTGCACCCAATTGAATTAATCCTAAAAGAATTAATTTGCCAAACGGGGTATATAGTTCCGATATAGAGCCTGTTGTAAGTCCTGTTGTTGACATAGCTGATACAACATTAAACAGGTTGTCCACAAAGGACACAGGTATTTTTTGAGCGAATGGCAGTGAAATTAACAGTACACCGATGATTATATAAAATAAAAAGCCTGTAGCTATTGATTTAAAGGGCTTTTTGTTCCTGTCAAATTTTAATAATTTTTTCTTTACTAACATTTATTCTCCAATGGCTATTTTTGTTTTATTCCAACCAGGTATCCTGGGATTATGTTAACTGCGGGGATAAATCTTGATGCAATTTTTGCAGTATTAGTTCCGGAATTTGATACAGATGTGACAAGACAAACATTGTCACCTTGCAGAATCCAGTCTTTCCAGGAAAGTTTTCTGTATGCGTCTTCTTTAAATACGTTTTTGTTTATTTCTCTTGAAACTCTGTTTCCTGCCACTACACCTGCAATCAAGCTTGTAAAACCAAACCCAAACTGAATTGCCTTTGTTACGGGAGGAAATTTAAATTTATTATTTAACAATTTATTTAATTTAATTCCCATGCCTACAAATATGGTTGGAATAATGTAATTACCAACGAGTTGTACAATGCCTTCTTTTGTTTTCGCTTTGATATTTTTGCTGTCGGTTAGAGAACCCCCAAGAAGCCCTCCGCCAATTGATGCTGAAGCAATTTTTATTGCATCTGCTTCTTTTATTTCCATTTTTTTGAAAATATCAACAACCTTTTTAGGGTCTTTGAAGGAGGAAGGAACTTTTAACCCTCTTTTTCTTGATATTGCAGTTAAAGCAATTCCAACGCCTGCAATAGCTCCTGCGGCTGAAGCAGTTTTTGTTGTTGCTGTAACATAACTATTTTGTTTTTTGTCTATTAGGGGTGTATTAATTGTTAAATTCATTTTTATTTACTTTCTTTTAGAAAGTTCCTCCTTAAATATTGTCGTATATATATATAAACCTGTTTTTTTTTTATTTCAATAGCATTATGCAAATTTTAACGCTATCTTAATGTTGGCATTGAAACTTTAATTCCTTTTTAACAAATAATGTGCTAATATTAAGAAATGGAAACAAATTCTCTAACAAAAGAACATGTTTTGGTTTGCCTTTCAAGCTCTCCGTCAAATCCAAAAGTTATAAAAACAGCAAGTGAGATGTCAAAGGTTTTTAGAGCAGAATTTACTGCATTATATATAGAAACCTCAACTCCATTAAGTCAGGGAAATAAGCAGCGTTTACTCGAAAATACAATGACTGCCAAAAATAATAATGCTAAAATTGTAACAATTAACGGGGAAGATATAGCCTTTCAAGTTTCTCAATATGCAAAGGCTGCTAAAGTTACGAAAATAGTTATTGGTAGAAGCGGCTACAAACCAAATGGATTTTTTAATCCGCCTAATTTTATTGATAAACTTATTGAACTTAATCCTGATATTGAAATATATGTAATTCCGGATAAAGTTCAAAAATTATATATAGAAGCAGATAAAGATTTTAAAATACCAAATATTACAGCAAAAGATAGTTTGAAAACAATTATAATTCTCATATTTGCAACAGCGATAAATTTGCTTTTTTCAAAACTCGGGGCCAATACTGCTGACATTACTTTGATTTACGTTCTTGCGGTGCTGCTTGTTGCGTATTTTACTGAAAGTAAGTTCTATAGTGTGCTTTCATCTTTTTTAATAATTTTGATATATAATTTTCTTTTTACGGAACCTTATCAAACTTTTTTGGCAAGCAAACAGAATAATTATTTAACCTTTCTGATTATGTTCATTGTTGCCTTCTTTTCAAGCAGTTTGACAAAGAAAAGCAAAGAACAATCCAGAAAATCTTCTATAAAGGCTTACAGTACAGAAGTTATGCTGGAAATGAGCCAGCAGCTTCAAAAATGCAATTCTAAATCAGAAATAACAAATGTTACTATTGAGCAGATTAAGAAACTGCTTGATTGTGATGTTAAAATGCATTCACCAGATTATGCCCAAGAAGAGAATATGCCAGAGAAGCTTTTTATCCCTATCCAGAATACTAAAAAAATCTTTGCTATTGTTGAAATTGGCAAAAATAATATTAATGAATTTCAGAAAAACCTTATAAATGCAATGCTTCGTGAATCTGCTCTTGCTTACGAAAATGAAGAATATTCTGCTGCAAAAAACGAACTGCTTTTAAAAAATAAACAAGAAGAACTGCGTTCTACTCTTCTTAGAGCAATTTCACATGATTTGCGAACCCCCTTAACCGGTATCTCCGGTTATGCGGATTTACTTATTAAAAATGGAGCTTTATTGTCAGATGAAAAGAAATCTGAAATGTTTACATACATTTATGATGATTCGGTTTGGCTTTTAAATTTAATAGAAAATATACTTTCAATAACAAGATTTGATGAAAACAAGATTTCTATCAATAAAGAGTCGGAATTTATTGAAGATATTATCACAGAGGCAGTTTCGCATCTCGGAAGAGAGAAGAAAAATTTTAAAATTAAAACTGTTATAGAAAACGAATTTCTCTCTGCTAAAATGGATGGGAAATTGATATCTCAGGTTGTTTTCAACCTTGTTAATAATGCTATAAAATATTCGCCCGAAAATACTACAATTACTGTTCGTGCCAAAGCCTGCGATGATTGTGTTGAAGTTTCGGTTGAAGATGAAGGCTGCGGTATAAGCGACGAAAATAAAAAGAAAATTTTTGAAATGTTCTATACTGTTAACAATTCGGTATCTGATGGAAGACGTGGCTTGGGATTAGGGCTTGCTCTTTGTAAAGCCGTTGTGGAAGCTCATGACGGTCAAATTAGTGTTCAAGACAACAAACCATGTGGTACAATATTTTCATTTAAACTAAAGGGAGATTTTTATGAGCCAAAAGACTAACATCTTGGTTATCGAAGATGATAAAATGATTCAAAACCTTATTGCTACAACTCTGGAACTTAATAACTACAATTTTCATACTGCTATGACGGCGCAGCAAGGATTACTGAAAATTACATCAGAAATCTTTGATGTAATTATTTTAGATTTAGGCCTTCCTGATATGGATGGAATTAATGTAATTAGAAAAATCCGTTCTTTTTCGAAAATTCCTATAATTGTCGTTAGTGCAAGAATAGATAATGCGGACAAAATAGCTGCATTAGATGAAGGTGCTGATGACTATATCACAAAGCCTTTTAATACGGAAGAACTTCTCGCGAGAATTCGTGTAGCTGTAAGACGTACTAATTATGGGAATGAACCTTCTGTTCAGTCAAATGTTTTTGAGAATGGTAATCTTAAAATTGATTATACAAGTAATTGTGTTTATGTTGAGGGACAGGAAGTACATTTGACAGCAATAGAATACAAATTACTCTGTCTTTTAGCAAAAAATATTGGAAAAGTTTTAACACATAATTACATAAAACAGGAAATATGGCTTGATGATAATGGCTGTGACTCTCAATTGTCTTTAAGAGTATTTGTTACAAACTTACGTAAAAAACTAAATGCTTCTGAATATATAAAAACTCATATAGGCATAGGTTACAGGATGCTACAGGTGTAAATATGGTAAAATCAACTGTCTGTTTTTTGGTAAAAAAGTCCATTTTTGTCCAGTTTGATTTTTTGAAAATCTCGAGGCTTCCGACGACTGAAATATAGTAAAATCAAGGGTTTACGCCTTAAAAATCAAACTGTCTGTTATAATCAAACTGGACGTTTAAATACAAAAATCTTGCCCGGTCACTGTTTCTTTTTAGTTCGTTGTTTTATGGTTGAATCTTTCAAATTCTGCCATTTTGGTCGACCTTGTTCTTTGAAATTTTTTTCAGTTGAATAAGCGAAAATACCTGCGATGTTTTGCATTAACGGCCGCTGGTTTTCGCTTCGTTTTGCAAAATCAAGTAATTTTGCTTCAACTTCTTTGTTATCAAGTTTGATTTCAATAGGGTCAGACATAATTCAAACTGGACGTTTAAATACAAAAGCACATGGAAAATACATTTAATTTTGTAAATGTTGTCACGATGAAATAGACATAAAAAAATATGCCGCAACTCGGAATTGAACCAAGGACACAGGGATTTTCAGTCCCTTGCTCTACCAACTGAGCTATTGCGGCATATCATATTTGGTTTTCATATTGCCTTTGAGACTCTCTACATCTTCACACACTATTGAGGAAGTTCTCTGTGACTCATCAGCCACATTTTCTATTATATTTGCTCAAACTTGAAAGTCAAGAGAAATTTTTGAATTTAAAAATATTTTTCCATAAAAAATTGTCTGCTTATTTATATACTAAAAAACGGGCCGGAGTAGTTTGCCCAGCCCGTAAAAGTTTGTATATTCTGCTTAGTTAGCTGCCTGAGGTGCAAGATATAAAGTGACGTTGCGCCCTTCAAGCATTGGCTTTTTCTCAATTTGCAAAGGTTCTGATTTAAGGTCTTCAATAAATCTGTTTGCCAAATCAAAGGCAAGGTTAGAATGCTGCATTTCACGTCCACGCATCATTATCACAACTTTAACCTTGTTGCCCTGTGCTATAAATTTTTGAATACTCTTGATTCTAACCTGATAATCGTGCGTATCAATTTTATATCTGATTTTAACTTCTTTAACTTCTACAGTATGTTGTTTTTTCTTGGCTTCTTTAGCCTTTTTCTCCTGTTCGTATTTATATTTTCCGTAGTTTAGAATTTTTGCAACCGGTGGAACCTGGTTCGGGCTTATTAAAACTAAATCCAATTCAGCATCATAAGCCATTTTTAAGGCTTTTGATGTTTCTATAATTCCATGGTTTTCGCCTTTTTCATCTATTAAGCGGACTTCGCGAGCTCTTATACGCTCGTTCATAATCGTTTGGTCTTTGTCCCTGTTTCTGTTGTCGTTTGCTATTGTTGTGTCTCCTTATGTTGTTATTACAGGTTTATAATACCACAAGTTGAGCTTTTTTGCACATTTTGCTCATAAATTTTTTATGTTACAAATTGTTAAAAGAAATTTTATTCCGGAAATGCCTGTAAATAAAGGGTTTTAAAAAATAGTTCTTTAATACGATTAAAGTTCCAATTTCAAATGCCGATAATTATATTGTTAAGATTTACAGCAATTATAGGAGTATTTGATTATGAGAAGAAAAAAAGCAAGCATGTTGGCACTGAAAAATATGTCACTTGCGCCGGTTGATGGGGTGAAAATTGATGAAGACTTAACATTCTCGATGGAGATTCCGCTGCAAATGTTGTTTGACCAATTTACAACATTTATCTCAAAAACTGATTTTAAAGATATAGCCTAAATTATAAAAAGCCCTGTAAAAGGGCTTTTTTAATGCAAATAGTTACAAAATATTAAATTGTATTGCCGGATAGTTATTTGTCGGTATACATACACTTATTCTTGTATTAAAATTTTTTCATAAGATGAGGGTATGTTACTGATGAAAAAATTTGTAATATCATTTTTAGGAATTTTAGCTCTAAGCCTCCCTGCCAATGCCGGCTTCAAAGAACATTTCGACCTTGCACAGCAGTATTTGTCTAATTATCAGTATTCAAGCGCTATTTCAGAATTCAAGAACGCTTTAAAGATAAATTATATGGATAATTCAGCACGTATCGGTCTTGTTAATTCTTATTTAGCCCGCGGTACATACCATGCTAATACAGAAAAAAATTACGATAAAGCCGCTGACGATTACAGAAGCGCGCTATTTTATCTTTCCATGTACCCCAATGCAAATAGTGTAAAAAATTCAGCTCATGCTATAACGCAGGTTAGCGGAAACCTGGAAAAGTGTCTTGAAGTCACTAATTTTGATAAAAACCCTCAATCCCGCTTTAATAAAGCTAAACAGCTTCGCGCGCAGGGTGATTTTGCCGCCGCGGCATATGAATTTTCACAGTCTTTAGGCTCAAAAGAGCTTGTCAAAGATTCGTTTCAACAAATCGGCGATATTATGAAACTGTTTGGTAATGACCCGAAAAGTGCCGAATATTACAGAAAAGCAGTTGCGGCTGCCCCGAATGATATTCCTCTAAGACTTTCTTACGCAAAAGTTCTTGATAAACTTGGCAGCGAGGAGCTTGCTGTTGAAGAATACAACTTTATTTTAACAAGAAGTATTGATAATAAAGAAGTTTTGTATTCTCTGGAGCGAATTTATAAGAAAAAACTTGAAGAAAATCCAAAAGATGCTGATACAATCGCAAATTTAGGCGCTATTCTTCAAAAACAGGGAAAATTAGAGGATGCTCTGTCTTATTATCAAAAAGCAGAATCTATTGACCCTTCAAATATTAATACACGCCTTAATGTCGGAACTCTTTATCAGCAAAAAGGCGATTACAAAACCGCTGTTGTTGCTTATGACAGTGTTTTAATCCTCTATCCTGATAATGTCCAGGCTAATTTATACAAGGCACAGTCGCTCGCTGCGCTGGGTGATAACAAGGCTGCACAAACCTATTTTAAAAAGGTTTTGAGTATTGAACCGGACAACGAAATTGCTTTAAATGAAATGTTCAGTTCTGCAAAAGCATCAATGACACCTTTGCAGTATGTTGACTATGTTAAAAAGAACGCAAATTCTTCTGCCGCTGCCGAAATCTTATACAGTTACGCACTTGATTTGCACAGACAAAATAAACTTGAAGATGCAATAAGTGTGTATTCTGAAATTACAAAAGCTTCAAACAATCCGGAGGTGTTCGTAAACCTTGCGATTGCTCAGGGGCAAATGAAGAATTATGACGGAGCTTTGACTACTCTTAGCAGCGCAAAATCAAAATTTCCGAACAATTCGCAAATTAAAGATGCAATAAAAAATCTTCAAAACGAAAATATAGCCTCAAAATTTGATAAAGCCGCAGAATATTTCAATAACAAGGATTATCAGGCGGCGATTGCAGAATATCAAAAAGTTCAGCCGCCGACAGCAGATTCAATGCTTGGCATAGCTTCTGCATATCAAAATCTTGAGAACCGTGCAAAAGCAATAGAATATTATCAAAAAGCACTTTCGCTAAAGCCGACTGATTCTGATATTGCTTATTATATCGGCGTTTTGTATGCAGAAGATGAAAATAACACTGCCGCAGAAGAATATTTGAAAAAATCTCTTGCCCTCAATAAAAACAATCAAAAGGCTTCAGATTATTTAAAATCTCTTCAGCAGCAAAATAACGCAAATATGCTTAATGAAGCGATTGCACTTTATGACAGCCAAAAATATGATGAAAGTTTAAATATGTTAAATAAGCTTCTCATCGCAGACCCTATGAATGCCTATGGTTATTATTACCGCGGCATGATTTACGATACAAAGGAGAATAAACTTGAAGCTGTAAATAATTTTAAAAATTCACTAAAATACGGAAGCGGTGAAGACTTAAATATTGTGAATTATCTTATTGCAGTGGATTTAGACAGTCTCGAAAAATATAAAGAAGCATACGGATATTATCAGAAATATTCCTTCTCAAACGCTCCGGAGGACGAATATAAACAGTATGCAAAAGCCCGTTTGGAAGAATTAAAGCAATATGCAAAATAAAGTAAAAGATTTAATACAAAGCCGTGTTTCCCTTGCCCCTATGGCAGGGATAACTGATTATGTACTGAGAAGCCTTGTCAGAAGATATTCTCCGGGCGTGCTTTTAACAACAGAGATGATAAGTTCGGAATACCTTGCGCAGACGCTTAACGGACGTTCCGGCACTGAGATTTTTAAACGCGACGAAGAGCATAGCCCTATTTCATATCAAATAAGCGGTCATAAACCGGAGATGATGCAAAAAGCCGCTGAATTTTTGAATCAGTACGCAGATATGATTGATATAAACATGGGCTGCCCTGTTAATAAAGTTGTCAAAGGTCAGGATGGCTGTGCATTGATGAGAAATCCGCAGCTTGCCGCCGAACTTGTAAAAGCCGTAAAGTCCGGAACGGATAAGCCCGTAAGTGTCAAGTTTCGGCTTGGATATACTGCTGATGAGATGAATTTTGTAGAATTTGGCGTAAAAATGCAGGAAGCAGGCGCGGATTTTATTACAATCCACGGCCGCACTCGTTCCCAAATGTACTCAGGGCAAGCAAACTGGTCTAAAATTGCAGAACTTAAAGCCGCAGTTGATATACCGGTTTTTGCAAACGGAGATGTCACATCTATTGAAGATGCTTTGTTATGTCTGGAGCAGTCAAATGCCGATGGCGTTGCTATTGGCCGTGGGGCGCTTGGAGATCCGACTCTGCTCGGAAGAATTTCACATTACCTGAAAACCGGCGAGAAACTTCCTCCGCCGGCGCTTGAAGAAAAAGCCGAAATGCTTAAGGTGCATATTGATGAAGAAATTGCACTGCGCGGAGAAAATACAGCGATAAAATTCATGCGGAAATTTTATCCGTATTATTTTGCAGGCTTCCATAATGCAAAGAATTTGCGCGCAAAGCTTGTACTTGAAGAAAATTACGATAACATTATAAAAATGCTTAACGAATTAAGAATTGTAAAAACTGTTTAAAATAACAGCAATTAATTTTATTTATATACATTTACATCAGCAGTAAAGGAAAAAGATTATGACAATATCAATTTTAAAAAATGCAGTTCCATTATTAAAGAAGTCGATTGAATTTAACAGCTCCCGTACTCCCGGTTATCGCATGACAAACACAAAATATTATACTAAATCCCCGTTAATGCCGAAAATTGAGTCTCATAAATTTTCAACAAGAGACGGTATAAAATGTGAATTCTCGACAAAGTCTTTTCAGGACGGCAGTAAACTTGATGTTTTCAGGCTTCCTGATGAAATAATTAAAGTAGTGAAGAATCGATTTGGCGAAATCAAAGCTTTTAAAAGTTCAATAGAACAGCATAACTCTAATCCTGAAAAAACATATGAAAAAGCAAAGGAAGTAATAAGCGCTAAAACCCGTAACTTTTTAGCATAAAAACGAGGGTGACTAAAAAGTCTGGTTTTGTTTCGGATTGCCACGTCCTCACTGACGTTCGTCCTCGCAATGACACAATGATTTAGACTTTTTAGCCGCCCTCGTTTTGTTAGCTACATTCTTTCAGGTGCTGTAACTGCAAGTATTTCAAGTGCATTATTCAGAACCTGTTTTACTGAAAGAACCAGTGCCAGACGGGATTTCATCAATGCTTTGTCCTCAGAAATCACGCGGTTTGCGTTGTAGAAAGAATGGAATTCAGACGCAAGTTCCTGAACGTATCTGCAAATCGTGTAAACCTGACGGGTTTCAGCAGACATCTTAATCATTGACTTAAATTCTTCTAATTTTAAAATAAGTTTTCGCGCTGTTTCAATTGTCGGAAGCAAATCTTCTTTTTTGTAGTTGTTTTTCAATTCCTCAAATTCTGCTGAACTCAGCGGTGCCGGAATTGTTTTACCGGTTTCGGTATCAATTTTTTCTTCTACTGCATTACGCAAAATAGAGCATGCACGGGCATGGGCATATTGGACATAAAACACAGGGTTTTCGTCACTGTTTGTTTTAGCAAGTTCAATATCAAAATCCAGTGTAGTATCTATATTTCGCATTGACATCCAGAAACGGGTTGCATCAACCCCGACTTCCTCAATCAAATCTTCAAGCGTAACCATATTTTTACGTTTGCCCATTCTGACTTCGTTGCCGTTAATTACAAGGTTTACGAGTTGTCCCAGAAGAACTTCAAGTTTATCAGGGTTGTATCCGAGGGCTTCAATCGACGCTCTCACACGTGCAACATAACCATGATGGTCAGCGCCCCAGATGTTAATTAATCTGTCAAAGCCGCGTTCCAATTTATCAATGTGGTATGCAATGTCGGCTGTCAAATATGTGTTTGACCCGTCGGCTTTTTTAATGACTCTATCCTGATCATCGCCGTAATCAGAGGATTTAAACCAAACCGCACCGTCTTTTTCATAAATTTTGCCGCTTGATTTCAATTTGTTTACGCATTCCTCAACTTTGCCTGAGTTATGCAGCGTAAGTTCAGAATAGAAGTTGTCAAAATGAACGCGGAAGTTGTCAAGCAAAGCCTTTTGAAGATTTTCCATTTCTAACTTTGCAAAATCACTCAGTTCTTTTACGTCAGGCAATTTTGACCCCTCACCCTCAATCCCTCTCCCGCAAGGGGCGAGGGAGGAAAGCTTATGTTCTTCAATGAATTTTTTTGCAACCGGAATTAAATAATCTCCAGGATAGTAATTTTTGCGTTCGGTTTCGTCAGCCGGGAAGTCAATATCTTCGCCTAACTCCTGACGAATTCTTATAGCAAGCGAATTTCCGAGTTTTTGAATTTGGCTTCCTGCGTCGTTAATGTAAAACTCCTGATAAACCTCGTGCCCGTAAAATTTCAAAAGGTTTGCCAAAGCTGAACCCATTGCAGCCCATCTGCCATGACCAATGTGGAAAGGGCCTGTCGGGTTTGCTGAAATGTATTCAAGAAGAATTTTTTCTTTCTCAATTTTTTCCGGACGCCCGAAATTTTCGCGTTTTTTGAAGATTTCATCAACCGCGTCTGCCAGAAGTTCGTTTCCGGCTTTGAAATTTATAAAACCTCCGATTACTGAATATTCATTGCCGTCTTCTGCTATTTCAGAGACAATTGCGTTTGCAATCATAGGCGGTGCAATTTTAGCCGTGCGTGCAAGTGATGAAACATTCACCGCAAAATCCCCAAAATCAGGATTTTTAGGTTTTTCGACAACAAGCGAACCTTTTGTATATTCCTTCATCTGTCCGAGTTTGTTTTCACTTACTGCCTTTAACAAAGCGTTTTCAATTTTTTCTATAAAATAATCTTTAATCATCTTTTTCTCTCCTGTGATTTAAATTTTATCATAAACATGGAGAGTTTGATTATCTGTATGAAGGACAGGCTATTCTGCAGCTACCGCGGCAGGTTGTTGAAGTAATCTTTATCGTTAATTGCATAATATGTGCAGCCAACTCCATTGTAGCTATTCGTTGAAGTTGCTGAACAATATGTGTTTTTGTTATTATAGAGGGTTTCGGGCGCACCTGCCGGCAAAATACTTCCGTCCTTCATCAATTGGAAGGTAAATAAATCGTGTCCCCATTGGTTAGGATTTTTTCTATATCCATTAACATCTACAGAAATGAATACCACGTTTTCTGCAAAATTCTCTATAAATATAGTGCTTCCATCTTTTAGAATAAATTGCCCGTCATCCAGAAGGGCTAAACGCATTATGTTTTTATTATAAGTCTTGTAATAACCTTTATAATTTTCATTATCAACTTCATAAACTGCCATACATGCTTTGTCGGCATCTTTTGCCCCGAATCCGCAATCTATCAAGACTGAAAAGTATTTTATTATAGCAGGTTTCAATTCGTGTATGCCGATAATTTCAGGTTTTAATCTTTCACCATGCTCGGCCTGATACATATCAAGAGCCTGTTGAAGAACAGAATAATTTTTCTTTAAAGAAGCTTCAAGAGCTTTATTTTGGTTTCGCGTAATCAGTGCCGGAAGTGTCATTGAAGCAACTATTCCTATAATCCCTAAAGTTATTAAAACCTCCGCCAAAGTAAACGCGCCTTTGTTATTATTCATTTCTCCTCCTGATGTAATAATTTATTTTGTTTTCATGTATATTATACATGTTTTCATATAATTTGCAATTATTTACGTTTACATTAGCGGGTTTATGTTTACAAATAAAATCAGCAAGTTTAAAATTGACTTATGTCAGAAATTACCGATATAAGAAATGAAATCCGTTCATATATGGTGGCCAGAGGACAGACGTACAAGTCTGTTGCAGCTTTACTTACTGACAAATTCGGTGAAAATATTACAGCACAAAGTTTGAATAACAAACTTGCCCGCGGCTCTTTGAGATATATTGATGCAAAAAATATTGCCGAGGTTTTAGGCTACAAAATTAAGTGGGAATAAAAATATTCAAATTCCATATTTATAATATAATATTGTTATGATGAATGTCTCAAACGTTATTGAAAGATTACGGGAAATAATGGAAGATGAAACTCTTGACCAATTGAAAGAAGAATTGGCCGGATTTCATAGTGCTGACCTTGCAGATATTTTTCAGGAACTTAAAGCCGAAGAAAGGCTTGAGTGTTTTAAGCTTCTTGATATTGAAAAAGCAGCGGAACTTATGGAATATCTTTCCCCGCAAATGCAGGTGGAACTTTTAGGAGACATTGACCAGGAAGTCGCTTCAAAAATTTTGACAAAACTTCCTCATGATGCTGCGGCTGATGTTTTGGGGGATATGGAAGAGGACGAGAGCGAAACTTATCTTGATAAGCTTCCGCACAAATTTTCAGAAGAAGTCAGAGAACTTCTTACTTATAACGAGGACACGGCAGGCGGTATTATGAACCCTGTTGTCCTCACTGTTAATTCAGATATGACAGTTCAGGATGTTTTAAATTATATTCGTATAAAAGCTGAAAAAGATAATCTTGAATTGTATTATATTTATGTAACAGACAAGCAAAACCATCTTTTAGGTGTTGTTTCGTTGAGAAAACTGCTTACATCACCGGCCAACAAAAAAGTTGAAGATATAATGATTTCCGATATCGTAAAACTTCATGTTGACGATTATAGTGATTATATTACTGATGAGTTTATGAAATATCAATACAACGCTCTGCCGGTTGTTGATTTGTACAACAGGCTTAAGGGAATGATAACATGGGATGACGTTCATGACTTGTTTGAAGAAGAAACAACAGAAGAAATCTACCAGTCTTCGGGTATTTCAACTGAAGTCGTCGATGAAGACGAAATTCTTTCGGGAAACATCTTAAACGCAATACGTGCAAGAACTCCGTGGCTTTTTATAACCCTTTTGGGAGAATTTGTTGCAGTAAATGTTGCGCATCATTTTGACCATACAATTGCGGCAATTCCGATTGTTGCAATTTTTATGCCGCTTTTGGCGGGGCTAGGTGGAAATATCGGGACACAAAGTATTACTCTTATGGTTCGTGGTCTTTCTACAGGCCAGGTCACAATGAGTTCTGCTTTTTACCATATTGTCAGGGAGATGTTTGTAGGTTTAATTATTGGTGCAATTTTTGGCATAATCGTAACCTTTGCAACTTTCGGGTGGCAGCACAGCATTGAACTCGGTGTTGTTGTAGGTATTGCGATGACAATTAATATGACAATGGCAACGATTATCGGAACCTTCACACCATTTGCTTTGAAGTCTTTAAATATTGACCCTGCTGTCGCTTCTGGACCGGTAATTGCAACCACAATTGACGTTGTAGGGTTAATTGTTTACTTTACTCTTGTGTCAACATTTTTGTTGAAGATTTTTTGATAAAATCATTAAACTATTGTATATGCAAATGATTAATCTATAATATTATATTATTATACACGTGAAAACAAGGAATATATATGAAAACAGATTCATACAAAGGACCAAGAAGAAGTCAGGTTAACAGAGAAGATAGTTATATAAAACAGGCTAAACTAAGAAGGCGTGAAAGTTCAAAATTTTTGCGCACGGTTTTGGTTTTAACAATTCTGATAATAGGTGTGGCAATTAGTTTCTTTCTATTGGCTGACAACCAGGAATTTCTTGAAAAACACTTGGGTAAAGATAACGTCATAACTCAGCTGTTTGTAAAACTTTCGCAAGATAATGATACTAAGCATAAGGCTGATTTCTCATTGCCTTTTGGCAATAAAAGAAGAAATATTCTTTTGCTTGGTGTTGATTCAAACGGAGAAGGAACTGACCCGTGGGAAGGTACTAGAACTGATACAATAATTTTATTAAATGTTGACCCAAGAACAAAATCTTTAAATGCACTTTCAATTCCCCGTGACAGCAAGGTTTTTCTGCCGGATGACCATGGTGTGCAGAAAATTAATGCTGCACATGCTATCGGCGGCATTGGAATGACTATTCGCACAATTGAAGAAACTCTCGGTGTTAAAATCGACAGATATATAATGGTTCATGATGAAGCTGTGAAAGAAATTGTTGATGCACTTGGCGGCGTTGATATTTACGTCGAAAAAAACATGCATTATAACGATTATTCCGGAAAATTATTTATAAATCTTAAAAAAGGTCCGAACCATTTGAGCGGTAAAGAAGTTATCGGATATTTAAGATTTAGGCATGACCCGATGGGCGACATCGGAAGAACCCAGCGTCAGCAGTGGTTTTTAAGAGGCATGATGGAGGCGCTTAAAAAGCCCGAAACCATTACAAAGCTTCCTGAAATAATTAATGTTGCCAGCAAATACATTAAAACAAACATGTCTTTCTATGAACTTTCCCAGTATGCAGGTTTTGCGAAACATCTGGACATGGACAAAATTGAGATCGCAATGCTTCCGGGGGCTCCAAATAAAAAAGGTTATATCAGCTACTGGATTTTAGACCCTGAAAAGACTCAGGAAGTTGTTAACAGGCTTATTTACCGCGAAAAAATCAATCCGGAAAGTATGACAGACGTTAAAGCCGGTATAATGTATTCTGAAGGCAACGAAGAAGAAGCAAGACTGGTTAAGGAACAGCTTGCAAATTTAGGAATAAATGTTTCCTGTACCGGAACTGTGAGCAAAACCCATACCCAATTTGTAGCTCACTCAAAAAATATTACAAATGATTATTACAACTGGTTGAAGAAGAAAATGCCTTCAATTATCGGATACCAGTTTGTTTTTGAACCGAATAACTACTATTGTGACGGAACTGACTTCACTGTTGTCATAGCCGGGAAATAATTATATACTTGTTATATAAAAAGAAGGGAGTCAGTCATGGTCGCAAATGCTATTTTAAACAGAAAAAGCGTACGTTCTTACAGCGATAAACCTGTTGAGGATAAAATCATTAAAGAAATTCTTACAGCAGGTATGATGGCGCCAAGCTGGGTAAATGTTCAGCCCTGGCACTTCATTGTTGTTAAAAATCAGGCTGTAAAAGATAAACTTTCAATAGCTGCAAATAATCAAAATCAGGTTAAAAATGCTTCTGCTGTTGTCTGTTGTGTTGCAGATATGACAGCCTGGGAGGACGATAAGTTCTCTAAAGTTATGGAGAAACAAGGGAGAAATGCTGATGTTAGAAATTATATTCTCTCAAATCCGGTTTTAAATCCGTCACTTCTGGGCGAGTATGAAACTCTGTTAAGAACTATTGAGCAAATGTCTTATGCAATTGGTTATATGACGCTTCGCGCTGAAGAACTCGGCGTTGGCTGCTGTATTGTCGGCGCAATCGCAAATGAGCTTACACATAACGAAAATAATGCTGCGACAACAGTTAAAGAGCTTTTAGGATTAAACGAAAAACAAATTTTAATTTCGCTTTTAACTCTCGGTTATGAAAAAGAACATATCAAAACTGTTAAAAGCCGTAAAGATTTTGATGAAGTCGTTTCATTTGAAAAACTTGGTGAAAAATACTCTGTTTAGTCGTATTTTTAAATATTTTGGATGTTATACTTATAAAAGTGAGGTAATATGAATAATTTAGTAAATGGAAAACAATATGCTGATGCAGCAACAGGAGGTGGCGGAATGTCAATTGAACCAAGCATGATATTATTAGGAATATTAGTCCTTTTAATAGTGTTTATTATCGGTATCTACAACTCGCTTGTTACCAAAAGGAACAAAGTTAAAGAAGCTTTTTCAAGTATTGATGTACAGTTGAAAAAACGTTATGATTTAATTCCTAACATTTTAACAATTGCTAATAAATTCATGGAGCATGAAAGAGGTTTGATGGAAAACATTACAGCCTTGAGAGCTCAAGCTCTTAAACTATCATCTGACCTGAGCAGCGTAGGTGACAAACTGAAATTAGACGGAGAAATTTCCCGTCAAATGGGTCAATTAATGGTTAATATGGAAAATTATCCTCAAATCAAAGCTGACCAGACAATGATTCAGTCAATGCAAACCTATAATGAGGTAGAAGAACACATTGCAGCCGCAAGAAGATTTTATAACGCAGCTGTTTTAGAGTTAAACAATGCAACAGAACTTTTCCCTAGCTCTATAATTGCAGCGATGTTTAATTTCAAACAAATGCCTTTCTTCAAGGTTGAAGACGAAAGAGAACGTCAGGCTGTAAATGCTCAGGAATATTTTAAATAAAAATAAAGAAATATCTAAAAAAGCCGCTTGCTAATAAGCGGCTTTTTATTTAATATAAAAAGGTACAAAAAATTGTGCTTGTAGCTCAGTTGGATAGAGCGTTTCCCTCCGAAGGAAAAGGTCGTGCGTTCGAATCGCATCAGGCACATACTTTGGCCTCGTAGCTCAGCAGGATAGAGCAGCGGTTTCCTAAACCGAAGATCGCGCGTTCGAATCGCGCCGGGGCCGTTTTTATATAATGTAATTTACAATTTTTTATTTCGCTAGCAAAAAATATTTTGTTCTGATTTTGGGTAAATATGACAAAAATTACAAACCTCAAAACATATTTAAATAAGCCTTACAAATGCTACATTCCCCAATGTCGTTCAAAGTGTTGCATAAATGCACCTCTGCCTGAGGATTTTTTACCCAAACATAAAGATAAAATTCAAAGACAGATATTTGGTGCGTTTAATATGGGTCAAAATGATATCAGAGACACTTATAATTCTGTAATTTACAGTACTCGGCCGATAATTTTTATCGGCTATGATACTGACGGAAAAATGTTGTGCGGCATTTCCCCTGAAGTAGCAAAAAAATTACAGCTTAAAAATATGGATGATGTGCATAATCTTTTAGCGGAATATGAAGCTAAAAAGATATATAATTATTGTCCGTTTATTAAATCTGATGCAAGCTGCAGCGTGTATAATGACCGTCCACCTATTTGCAAGGAGTTCGGTACAATGCCGGGAAAAATAAATGAATGTCCGGAGAAGGCTTCGAGGCTTGATATACTTAAATTTAACTTAAAATCATTTTTTGAAGTTGAGGTTAAAGCTCCCTTCAAATTTATGGGTGAAATGCTACAAAACAAAATTACTTCACTTATAAAAAAATAATAATAAAATATATTATTTATAAGTAAATAGTTCAAAAACTGCCCAATTTTTTATACATAAGGGCAGTTTTTATAGTACTTTACTGTTATAAAATCATTTCTGTGATAAAATCCCATTGACAAAGTGTAAAAATATGAAAAGGGGGCATGTATGAATGAAATTAAAGAAACAATTAATTTTAATAAAGCCGTAATTGTTGGATGTGGGTTTGTGGGTTCAGCATCGGCATTTTGCTTAATGCAAAGCGGATTATTCACAGAACTTGTTTTGATAGATTCTGATTCTAAAAGAGCTGAAGGTGAGGCTCTTGATATTAGCCATGGAATACCTTTTTCAAAACCAATGAAAATTCATGCTGGTGATTACGATGATGTAAAAAATGCTGGAATTGTTATTGTTACAGCTGGTGCAAATCAACAACCCGGTGAAACACGTCTTGATTTGGTTAAAAAAAATATAAATATTTTTAAAACAATTATTCCTGAAATAAAGAAAAGAAATTTTAATGGAATTCTTTTAATTGTTGCTAATCCTGTTGATATTTTGACTTATGCCGCTGTAAAACTGAGCGCTCTTCCGGAGAATAGGGTTATTGGTTCTGGTACTGTGCTTGATACAGCAAGATTAAAATATGCAATAGGTCGTCATTTAAATGTTGATAGCAGAAGCGTTCATGCTTTTATTATAGGAGAGCATGGAGATAGCGAAATTGCAGTTTGGAGCAGCGCTAATGTGTCCGGTGTCCCGCTAAATAATTTTTGTGAAATGCGCGGGCATTATGACCACAAAAATGCTACGGAAAAAATTGCAACCGATGTAAAAAATAGTGCTTATGAAATTATTTCCATGAAAAAAGCTACGAATTACGGGATTGCAATGTCAGTTAAAAGAATTTGTGAGGCAATAGTCAGAAATGAAAGGTCGATTCTTCCGGTTTCAACAATAATGCATGGCGAATATGGAATTAGTGATGTTTCGTTAAGCATGCCCGCAATTGTCGGTAAGGATGGCATTGAAACACTTGTTCCAATTTCATTAAGCTTTGATGAACTTAGCAAGTTGCAAGAATCAGCTCACGCCTTAAAAAATATTCTGGCTGAAAACGAGCTGATTTAATTAAATATAAATGGATGCAGAAAACCTAAAAGGATTAAGTCTTTTTTGAATTTGATTTTATAACTATATATGTTTAAAATCATTTTCAACAAATTGAAATTGAACTCCATTAGGAGCCTATATCACCTCTTATAATAATTAACAAGTAACTGCTGTTATTATATTAAAATTATATCCGTTTGTCTATTAGCCGGACGGTTAATATTTAAACCGCGGCAGGAGTTTTTTGACTCCTAAACTGCATTTCATAAAGTGTTTTATATTTTCCGTGTTCAAGCTGCATAAGCTCATCATGAGTACCAAGTTCAGCAAGAACACCTTCATTAATTACAGCAATTCTGTCTGCATTCTGGATTGTAGATAATCTGTGCGCAATAACAAAAACAGTTTTATCAATCATAAGATTGTCAATAGCTTTTTGAACAATTGCTTCTGACTTGTTGTCCAATGCTGAAGTTGCTTCATCAAGAATTACAACAGGCGCGTTTTTAATAAATGCTCTTGCAATTGCCACACGCTGTTTTTGACCGCCGGAAAGAAGTATTCCGCGTTCGCCTATTTGTGTATCAAGTCCTTCGGCAAGAGTTGATACAAATTCATCCAAATAAGCCATCTCTAAAGCTTTTTGAATTTCTGCATCAGTTGCATCATGTTTTCCTAGGAGAATATTTTCTCTTATTGTTCCTGAGAATAGGAAGTTATCCTGGAAAACAACAGCAATTTGGTTTCTAAGGCTTTCAAGCGTGTAGTCTCTTATATCGGTACCGTCAATTTTTATTGAACCTGAATTTATGTCATAAAATCTTGGAATTAAATTAACTATTGTTGTTTTTCCGCCGCCGGAGTTTCCGACAAGCGCAATGGTTTCACCCTTTTTAACTTCAAGATTAATGTCCTTAAGGACAGGTTTACCCGGAATATATTCAAAGTTCACATGCTCAAATGCAATAGAGGAATTTATATTGCTAAGAACTTTTGCATCAGGTTTGTTTTTGATTGCCGGAGTGCTTTCCAAAATATCAAAAGCTCGTTCAATTGCCATAAATGAGAATTGAACAGCATTAAAGTTATTTCCAAGGTTCTTGATAGGTGTATAAAGCATAATTAAGGCGGTGATAAAGGAAACAAAGTTTCCGCTTGTAATTTGTTTTGTCAGGATTAAGTGGCTTCCGTATCCGATAGCAAGACCGATACCTATTGAAACAATTACGTGCATCATTGGCGAAAGCCAGCTTGTACGTTGAATCATTTTTATGCGTAAGCCAAAAATACTTTTTAAAATCATTTGGAATTTGTTTTCCTGATAATCTTTTAGATTATATGCTGTAATTGTCTTGTTTCCGGCGTAGCTTTCATTGTAGGCTGTTATAATTGTTGAATCAGCCATAACTGTTTTATCCATTACACTTTGAATCCGTTTTCTGATTTTGGCGAGCGGAAGAAAAGCACAGCCGAGCACAACAATTGCAATAATGGCCAGCTGCCATGAATTATAAATTAAAACTCCGACTAAAGAAATTGAAGAGAAAAGTCTTGAAACAAAGGTCTTCAAGTTATTAAGGAGTCCTGCACATGCCATATCCGCATCATTATTAAATCTGAAAATCACATCGCCGGATTGTCTTGCGTCAAAGAAAGATGTTTCAAATGAAAGCATTTTTGAATAAAGTTTAAATTTTAAATCGTTAGTGATTTTTGTTCCGACCCAGGTGTTAAGATAGGTTGCCATGTAATTTAAAAAACCTTGAATACAGGTAAATGCAACTATTCCAAATGGAATATACCATGGTGATTGAACAGTTTTTTCAACCATGACTAAATCCATATATGGCTTTAAAGAAAGAGCAATTACCGCATCCAAAGAGCCAATCGGAATACATATTAACACCGCCAAAAGCGCTCTGAACCAATACGGTTTAACAAACGGCCACATTCTTGAATAATTATGCCAGGCTTGTGTATTGCTTAGTCTTTCGTAAATTACTTTTAAACTTTTAATCATGATTTTCCCTTTTCAACGTTTACAAAGAATATTATACTTAAAATATATATTTTTTATGATTAATATTAAGTTTATTTTTTTGATAATTTACAAAATTTGATATATATGCTAATTTAAATAAGTAATTTAAGGAGTAAATTATGGTTTGGAAAATATTTTTTATACTTTTTGCATTATTGTTTGCTTTCTTGCAGATAAATGGTATAACAGGAACATTGCAGGTGACTGAAGTAAATTTGGCATTAGGATATATTTTGTCAGTTGTTTATGTATTTATCGGGGGATATTTTTTCGCTCTTGGTTGGCGTAAAAAGTTGTTTTCACTTAAAGCAAACAATATAATTTTTTCGGGAATATTGCTTTTTATTCTGTTAACAGTATTTCTGGCAGTTTATTCGGCAATGCCGCAGTTATTTATACAATCAGCCGGTCAGGAAGACCATTCGCGCTTTATAGGCGGGATTGTTACGGTTTCACTATTTTCGCTGCTGCTTTATTCAATTATTTATTCACCTGTTATTACAGCATTTTTTAAGTATAAAAAATATTTTTCCGAGATGGCAGAGGTTAAAAGACCTTACTGGAAGCTTTTTTTGACATATAGCTCAGTTGTATTGATTATCAACACTGTTTATTTGCTTTTTGCATTGCCGCTAAACAAAATAAACTTATGGGATTGGATTGTTATGGTTTCGGTAGTTGTTGATGTTTTGTTTATGGTCGGCTACGCTTATAATGTTAAATTCGGCAAACAAACATTCTGGAAAATTATCTCAATACCATATGCCCTTCTAATGACGGCTTGTGTCTTCTTGTGCAGCGAAGATTTTATGTCAATATCACAGGGATATCTCATAAAAGAAAGTTATGTTGTTATGGCAGGAACAATTATCATGTCAGTTGCATATTTTTATGCATTATACAGATATGCCTTCTCAAAAGACGTATATTCAGATACGCCTGCAGAAATTAATGAAAATAATAATTAAACTTCGATAAACAATCTTTGTCCGACAATATTTTGTTTGCCGTTGTAGTAGCCGGCAAAGTAACCGCCTTTAACGGGCTGATTTTTAGCGTAAGTTGCACTGCTGAAACGGTTTCCGTTGTAATTCACAAACGGATTGTTGCTAAAGGGATTGCTTGAAGTTGTTGTGCTTATCGCAGGCGCTGAAATTGCCGGTGTTGACTGCTGAGGTGCAAATACATTCGATAAAATACTTACTAAACTTGCCATTTACTATACCTATTACCTTACTAACAAAATATTTTTAATAATTAATTTTTATCTGTCACTATTATAACATAGTTTCTCAAAAATTTTAATATAAATTAACAAAATCCTTCTTCTGCTGTATAAATTCTCCTTGCAATAAATATATAAATTCTTTATAATTGATTTATGGAGAATCAAAAGAAAAGGATTTTAATTGTCGGAAGCTCTGCAAAAGAACATGCGCTTGCAAAGGTTTTTGCAGGATATGATTTTGTTGAAAAAGTTTATGCTGTGCCAGGAAATTCTGCAATGGCTGAAACTTGCGAGTTAGTTGATATAAGACCTTCTGATGCTGCAAAAATTCTGGAATTTGCCATGGAAAATGCAGTTGATTTAACAATTGCCTCTGATGAGCGGGCAATAAAAGCTGATATAGCAACGATTTTTCAAGAGAATGACCAGCAGATTTTTGCTCCGTCTGCTCAAAGCGCTTATGCGGCAATTTCCAAATCTGCGGGAAAACGGCTTTTTTATAAACTTCATATTCCGACTCCGAGGTTTGGTATTTTTGAAAAATCACAGCTTGCAATTGATTATCTGAAGAAATGTGATTATCCGGTTGTAATCAGAAAAGATGAAGCTTCTGCCGGTGCCGACAGGCAGGTTTGTAATTCTATCAGAACTGCTTCGGTGTTTGTGGAAGACTTATTTTTGTCCGGTGAAAGCAAAATCCTTCTTGAAAATTTTGTTTATGGCCATGAATTTATTTATTATGTTATAACTGACGGTTATCATTTTCTTCCTTTGACTTCATGCGCAAATTACAAGTTTATGGAGGATGGAAGCGGCGGAATTTTAACTCCCGGAATGGGTGTTTACTGTCCTGATTACAAAATTTCTTATGATATTGAGCAGCAAATTTTGAATCAGGTTGTTAAACCTGTGTTATCAAGCCTTGAAAAACGCGGGATGCCTTATCTTGGTATTCTTGGTGTTGAAGGTGTTTTGACAGAGGACGGCGACTATTCTGTTCTTGAATTAAAACCTTTCCTCGCAGAACATGATGCTCAGGCTGTGCTAAATCTTATTAATGAAAATCTTTATACACTCTTTGAAGCATGCGCAATCGGAGCTTTTGCCGATGATTACAGGCACATTGATGTTTCTGAGAATTCTTCTGTTTCATGCGTTTTGTCTTCAGGTAAAATCTCGGATTCTGTTATTGAAGGACTCGATATTGCAGAAGATGAAGTTGATATTAACCATTTTAATACAAAAAGAAACGAGTTTTTTGAATACTTAACCTCCGGCGGGCGTTCAATTGTTCTTACAAAAACCTCCTCCACTCTGACGCGAGCCAGGGAATTGCTCTATGAGAATGTTGATGTTATAAAATTTAGCGGTAAAAAATACCGGAGTGATATCTGTAAATTTACGGACTAACTTGATATTTTACAAAACATCATTAAATAACATTCTATGATTAAAAGCAGCAAAAATTACTATGAAATTTTAGGAGTTACACCGGATGTAGAACTTTCGCAGCTGAAAGCTGTTTACAGACGTTTGGTGCGGAAATACCATCCTGACATAAATCCTGACGGCGAATTAATTTTTAAAGACATCACAGAAGCTTACGAAGTCCTTTCGGATGAAAAGCAGCGCAAACAATATGACATGATAAACGGATTTTTTAAATCCTCGAAAGCTGCTGAAAATCCGCAAAACACCTACAGAAAATCTTTCAAAAAATCAACTTGCTCAAATTCTGATTTGAAAAATAGTTATAAAAAAGAACCTGAAATTAAGTATAAAAAAACTCAAAGAGATGAAAAAGTTTTTACTGATATAATAAACGATATTATTGACGGCTTTTCACAATCCACGCGCAAGAAAAAAGCTCCAAATCCGCCAAAATCACAAAAAGGAGCGGATATTTATGCTGATGTTACCGTAACATTAAAAGAATCTGTTTCAGGTACTCATAAGATTGTGAATGTTGTACATACAGAAGTTTGTGAACAATGTGCAGGCCGGAAGTTTATAAATGGTTCAAAGTGCCCGAAATGCGACGGCAAAGGTGAAATTACAAAACACCAGAAGATTAATGTAACAATTCCTGCACATGTTAAAGACGGCTCAAAATTACGGCTGTTAGGCGAGGGGAAAAAAGGAGTCAACGGCGGCAAAAACGGTGATTTATACTTAAAAATCAAGATTGCGCCGGATTCTTTATTTAAAATCGACGGAAACGATTTATTATGTGAAGTTGAGATATCTCCGTTTGAGGCTGTTCTCGGCGGGGATATCAAAGTTCCGTCGCTTGAGGACAGTGTAGTTCTAAAATTACCACCTTGCACAAGGTCCGGCCAAATTTTCAGAATTTCTTCAAAAGGCTTGAAGAAAAATAATCTTGTTGGTGATATAATAGTTACAGTAAAGATACAAATTCCCGAGAAGATTTCTGATGAAGAAATTAAACTATATAAAACGCTTCAAGAACTTGCGGGAGGAAATTTGAGAGATTCAAAATGATTAACGAAGAAAATCTGACAACAACAGGTGATACTGCAAGAATTAAAGAAGTTTTTGCCTCAATCCAGGGTGAAGGGCCTTATATCGGTGCAAAGCAGCTGTTTATACGCTTTTGTGACTGTAATTTAAGATGCCATTACTGTGACACGGATTTTACCGGCGACAGCGAAGAATATACTCCTGAAGGCCTTTTGGAGGTTATTAAACAATTTGATTTAAATACGATTTATTCAGTCTCTTTAACCGGCGGCGAGCCGCTTTTGTCTGTTGATTTTCTTGAAAAGTTTTTACCAATCCTGAAAGAACATCACCTAAAAATTTATCTTGAAACAAATGCAACTCTTCCTGATGAATTGAAACGGATTATCGATTATATTGATGTTGTGGCAGCAGATATTAAACTTGAAAGCGCAACCGGTATGGTTAAATCCTTTGAAGCTCATGATAAATTTTTTGAAGTTTGCAAAGGTAAAGAATGCTTTGCAAAAATAGTTTTTGATGACAACATTACCGATGAAGAAATCGAAAACTGTGTAGAAATTGCAAAAAAATATCAAATCCTGCTTATTTTACAGCCAAAAATGGAGGAGGAAGCCATGAGCATAACTTCTGTTTTTGCAGTGACAGTTCTGGATAAATTCCTCAAAAAATATAACAAAGTAAGATTAATCCCGCAGGTTCATAAATTCCTGTCAGTGCGCTGATTTGTTGTTTCAGATGCTCTTGGCTTAGTTTCTTAAAGTTTCAGCGCCTTTAAGATAAACAAATTGAGGAACAAAATCGTCTTTACAGTTTAAGACGATTAAAATTCTCATACATTTCTTCAATGCTCCGGGAACGTCGATTTCGTTAAAACACATCATTGCAGTTTCTGTAAAACCAAGTTCAGTGCGTGCAAATTTGGCCGGAAAAGCCGCGTTTAAATCCTTTGTCATTGTAAAGATAACATGCGAAATGTTTTTAATTTCAATGTTGTTTTGCTTAAGCATTTGTCCCAAAAGTTCAACTACAGCTTCTCTTATGTCAGCAACGGTGTTGCTTTTTATGGTTATTGCGCCTCTAATCCCTTTTACTGCCATATTTACCTGTTTTTAATCCCGTTGTACCAGTCGTGTGCCGGCATTTCGCCTTTTCCTTCAGGTTTAACACGAATAAGTGTAATACAATCCTGACCGCAGCCGAATTGAACGCCATCTTTGCCTGCCTTAATTAATTCTCCGGGTTTGCCGCTTATTCCTTTCTCAACTTTGGTTTCCAAAACCTTTATAATCTTGCCGTCGTGAAGGAAATAGGCGCATGGCGATTTGTAAATGCCTCTTACAAGATTGTGAATTTTTTCAGCCGGATTGGACCAATCAATTAAGGTTTCTTCTTTTGTGAGCTTATTTGCCATACAAACGCCGTCTTCACACTGCGGAACAGGCTTAATTGAACCGTCAACTAGCCCTTTAAGTGTTTCTGCAAGAAGTTCCGGCGATAAGTCGCTGATTTGCTCAAGCAACTCTTCACAATTCATTAAGTCTGATATTGAAATCACTTTTTTAAGACATACATCACCGCAATCAAGCCCGAGTTCGGTAATCATTGTACAAATTCCGGTTTCCTTGTCGCCGTTGATAATTGCACGCTGAATAGGGTTTGCACCGCGATATTTCGGCAAAAGCGACGCATGAAGATTAATTGTATGATATTTGGGTATATCAAGAACCTCCTGCGATAAAATTTGTCCGAAGGCAAAAGTTACAAAGAAATCCGGTTTTATTTTTTTTAATTCTTCAAGAATTCCCGGTTCTTTTCTGATGGATTTTGGCTGGAAGACCGGAATATTATGCGAAAGAGCAAATTCTTTTACAGGCGACATCGAAAGTTTTTTGCCGCGTCCTGCCGGCTTGTCAGGCTGGGTTACGACAGCTGCAACTTCAAAATCTTTGCTGTTATTCAGATATTCTAAAGATTTTACTGCAATTTTAGGGGTTCCGAAAAAAACAATTTTAATCATTCGATTGTTCCTGCTCCAATTCTTTGTCAATTTCAGGTTCATCAAGAAGCTTGTCCGGTTCAAGCGGCGGCAGATTGTGCTCTTTTAGAACTTCATCCATCTCAAATCTGCTTGCACAGTGGTCTATGAATAAAATACCGTCAAGATGGTCATTTTCATGCTGGATTGCGCGTGCCAGAAGCGACCCGTCAAAAGCTTCCATAACAAATGGTTTGCCATGAATATCAAGCGCTTTTACCATAACATATTTGTATCTTTTAGCTTTTGCGTAGGCTTCCGGAAAACTTAAGCAGCCTTCTTCACAGACAATCGCACCTGATTTTTTGATTATTTTGGGGTTTATGAACACAAACGGTTTTAAAGGCTCGTCATTTGTGGAAACATCAATTACAAAAACTCTTAAATTAATACCAATTTGCGGTGCTGCAAGCCCTACTCCGTTTTTCGCATACATTGTGTCAAGCAAATCCTGTACTAACTCGGTGATTTTTTTCGAAACTTTATGAACTTCTTTAGAAGGTTCACGCAAAGACTTCTCTCCATATTGTAAAACTTTTTTTAGTGCCATTTTTACCTCTCTTTAGTTAAAAGTATAGATTAAATAAGCCTCTTTGGCAAGTTTGGCATATTAAAGTTTTGAAATTTCAGAGATTGCCGGGTCAAGCAGTCTTCTGCCGACATTCGCGAAGTTTATCGAACATAGTGTTTTAGAGCCATACTTAATCATCTTTTCGATGATGCCTTCACCATATTTCGGGTGTGAAACATGGTCGCCCTGTTCAAAAGTTTGGGAGGTTGAAGGTGTTTTGGCTGCATAAACAGGCACAACTTGAGGCTCGGGTTCTGGGTCGGCTTCCGGTTCTTCAACGGGTTCTTCCTGTGGAAGCTCTTGCTGAAAATCTGTCTGCGGTTCCAGAATTTCAGTTCCGCCGTTATTGATATCGTCAATAAAGTTCAAATCATCTTCAGTCAGAACATCCTGCTCTGAATCATCAATATTATCCTGTTCAATTTTCGAGTAAATGAAGTTTTCATCAATATCTCTGGCGGCTTTTTCAATAAGTTCGTCATTCAACGAATTATCCTCCTGAATTAACGGTGCCGGTTCTGCGGTTAATTCATTTTCAAAAGGCGTCATTTCTATTTCTTCCAAAACCTCATTTTCTGCCGGAAGCGTTTCAGAAGTGATTTCTTGTTCTACTTCCGTAATTTCAGGCTCTTTATCGGGTATTCTCTCGTCAATAGACGGCTCAGGAATCAGAATTTCCTCTTGAAGCGGGGGGAAATCTTCTTCAATAACATCTTCCTTTATCTCCGGTTCTTCTTCAAGGATTTGAGGTTCAGGCTGAACTGCCTGCGTTGTTTCAAGCGGCTCAAATCTTGTTTGTGATATGGTTGACTCTATTTCTTCTTGAAGCGGTTCTGTAATTGTTAAATCATCTACGTGAAGCTCTAAAGGTGCTTCCTGTTGAAGTCCGTTTTCTAACAAGTCCTCTTCCTCAATCACATCACCGTTCGGCATTATAATTTCTTCATGAGTAAAAATGTTTTCTTCCGGTTGAGGTTCCTCTTCCGGAGTTTTTACAACTTCAGGTTCTTCCTGAAGTTCAGCTTCCGTAAAAAAATTATTAGTCGATGCCTCTTCATTTTCTTCTATAATTTCCGGCTCGGAAAGCTCTAATTCCGGCTCTTTGGGAAGTTCCTCAGAACTTTTTTCAAGTTCTTCTTCAAAGTTATCTTCACTTTCTTCAACTGGAGGCTCCTGTTCCTTGCTAAGTGCTGAATAATCCTCTTCTTCCGGAGGTTTTCGCTCAATATCATCAGACAAATCCGTGTAAGTGTCTTCATTTTCTGTAAAATCGTCTGCCGGATGAACATTGGAGGCAACTTCGCCAGCGGCTTCACTTTCAACTGAATTTACTACTTCATCGGTTTCTTCCTGAGCGGTTTCTGGCTGTTGAAGCTGGGTCTCCTGATGTTCTGTTGGTTTTACCGGCTCGTCTTTAATTATTTCAACCGGAGCAAGTTCGACAATAAGCGGAATTCTTTGTGTTGCTTTACCCCAAACAATGAATTCGTCGTGATTTAACTTGTTCAGGAAGGTATTATATGCTGCAAAGTCGTGTTGAGTTGTTTCGGGAGCAAATAGAATAAGGTTGTCTGATTTTTCTTTAAGCTCATAAACATATTTGTAGTTATGGTTGCAAATAATATTTGTGTAAATTTTGTTTTCTGTGAGCAGCATTTTCAAGAGTTTTTTGTCGCTGTTACTGTCGTTAATTTTTACAAAAGATGTGATGTAAGAATCCATTTCTTCCAAAACTCCGTATACGTAGAAGATAATTTCACGTTGAAGTTTTGCATCAACATTTGAAATATCAAGAGTTACGGTGTAATTGTCTTTGATATAATCTTTCAGGCTTGAAATTTCGTATTTAGACTGCGCAAACACATTGTCTTCTTTGTATTTCAGAAGTTTATTTTTCAAAAGAGCAAGTTCCGGAATATTCGATTCTGCATATTGCTGGTCGACTACATCAATAAAGGTATCAAATGGAATAAACTTTTCCGGAATAGTTCTTGTGTAGCTTTGAACTTCAAGAAAGATATCCTGAATTACGGCTCTGCTTGTTGCATCAACATCGTTTAAATCATTTCCGTATATGAAATTTATTGTTTCAAAATTAAGCGGTAGTTTAAAGTGTTTTCCGAAAACAAGGCGTCTTTCATCTTTAAATTTTCCGTCGGTATCTATAAGAATGGAACTTTCAGCTCTGTTTTCGAGTTGTTTGGCGAAGTTTGAAACCAGTATTGCTGTATTAACAGAGTTGTCCGAGCATATTAAGAGGTTATTTTGCAGTATTGAAGTATCTACATTAAGAAGGAAATCCTGCTGGGCAATGCTTCCAAGCTTAACAGGAGATTTAACCGGAAGTATATCAAGAAGTTCTTCCGGTGAAAGCGGGGTTACATTTGCATTGAGCGCCGGTATTGAACCATTGTAGTTTTTTACAATACCTTCGCTGTCAAAAGTGAAAATAAGTCTTGCAATCGCATAAGTTATTCCGTTATCAGCCTTTAAGCTCACAATTTGCGCTACATAAGGTGTTTTGTCATCCTCGATTACAACAAATCCCGCAAGAACAAGTTTGTCTTCTGTGTCATATAAGATTTTTACTAAATTATTCTTAATTTCCAATACTTTCATCAAATTTTCCTCTTTTATGCTGATTTTATCATGAAAATTCCGGTTATAAAATCCTTCATTAAGTATCTGAAACATTTTTTAAATCAAGGAGGTGATTGTAGATATTTATGGTTGTCAAGCAAATTTTTAGCTCACGTTTTACAAGACTTTTGATGGTTTCTTTATAACACCGCAGCAACGCCAGATTTAAACCGTTCTCTTCATTTAGAATTTCAAGAATTTCGTTTCGATATTTTTCTTCTCTTGTATTTGGCTCTATTTTATCTGCCAGAAAAATAACTTTTTCGAAGGTTGTCATATCAATTTTGCCTAAAGTATGCCAGCGGATTGCTGAAAGAATTTCATTATCTTCAACCCCGAAATCCTTTTGGGCTATGTACGCACTTACGGGCGCATGAAGCGTTTTGTAATTCAGCATCTCACATTCTTCAACCTGTAAATGGTCGTTAATTATTTTTTTTAATTTTTCTTTTGAAAAACATTTTGCGCAGTCGTGCAAAAGCCCTGCCGTATAAGCTTTTTCTTTGTCTAATCCGAATTTGTCCGCAAGTTCAACCGCGCATTCTGCCGTTCCAAGCGAGTGAAGATATCTTTCTTCATTCAAATTTTCTTTGAGCCATTTTTTTATTTCGTCGTCGTTAATTTTTGTATAAACCATTTTCTCTAATGTATCCTTCCACTTTCTCAGGCAAAAACCCGTTTAAGGGTTTGTTGTTTTTAATTCTGTTACGTATCTCTGTTGATGAAATGTCATTATATTGCATTTTCGCAAATCTAAAATTGTAACCTTGTGATTTCATATATTCATATTTGTCTTCTTGAAAGTCGTCTTTGCGTACAAATACTATGAAATCAAGAATTTGCCTCAACTTTTCGCTTTCAAACCAGCTGTCCAGATTTTCGAAAGCATCGGTTCCGATTATGAAATTTATTTTTCCGTCGGGTTTGTAAAGTTTATAAAGTTCCTGAACTGTTAAATATGTGTAAGAAGTTCCTCCCATTCTAAATTCAATATCAGATACTTCAAAATCGTTGTAGTTTTCAATTGCAAGTTCAGTCATTTTAAGTCTGTGATAGGCCATTTCAGGGTCGGAATCCTTTTGCGGCGGAATATATGCAGGTATAAAAAGAATTTTTTTTATATCAAAATTCTTTAAAACATATTCAGCCATATATAAATGCCCGTTGTGAATAGGATTAAAAGTTCCTGAAAATATGCACAATTTCATAGTCAAGATTATATCAGCTGTAATTAGATTTGTAAAGTATTGTAACAATTATAAATGCTAATGTAAAGCAAAAATGATTTTATGCCGTATTACATGGTGGAAAAGGTCGATTTTTACAAAAACGAAAGGAAATGTCGAAAAATGGGAATGGCAGCATCACAAGCCAGACTATTAACAATTACGGCGAGACTTAACCACATTGAACTTGAGTCTCAAAACCTTTCTAATGCAAAAATCAGACTTTCTGATAATACGCAGAGAGCAAGTGATAAGTACATAAAAGCTTTAAATAAGACAGAATACCTGTATAACACCTACAATGCAAAAGGTGAAATGATAACTCAGGATTTGACAGGTGCCGCATTGACCAATTACGGCGAATTAAAAAATCAGTATGGTTTAATAAATTCAGCCGGACAAATTTTGGTAAGCGAGCTTGATGGCAAAAATTTCCAGGAATCAAACACCTTGGAAGAATTTTTGGACAAATACGGAGTTTTGTCAGAACCCGGCAAAGGTGAGATTGTTCAGGTTACTAATCCGGAGTATGCTCCTGCAATGGATGAGTATGAAAAGCTCTATGATGAATGGATGACTCAGAAACCTGATCCGGAAGATGAAAAATATCTGACTGAAATTCCAGGCTCAACATTGAATTCTGATTTGTATGAAAAATTTATGTCTGCTACAACACCTTGCCTGCATGATACTTTTGAACTTGGCTCAAATTGCTACATGCATGTATTAATTGATTTAATGGGGCCAGGAGAGCATACAACCTCTGATGGGCAAACTTATACTGTATACCCGGGCAGTGGAACATATGGGCTTGATATGACTGCTAATGCAAGAACAGAAACAATGGAAGCAGTTACTGAAGCTATAAAAAATACGCCCTGCTGCGGGAATGTGCAGGATGGATGTGGAAATAACCATACAATCACCGTAGCTGGAAAGGATTATACTAATAACGAGTGTGGAGATGCTCCATGTAATTCTAATGAAACTATATATCAAAAAGTTGTAGATTTATATTGGGAAGCAAGAAAATATTTTGATCCAGAAGGTCCTATGGGTGAAGGTGGATACCGAGAAGAAACAGGCGGTATTGAATGTTATGAAGAATTTATCCACATTCTTGAACACGATTTAAAGCAGGCTCTTCAAAAAGATCCGGAATATGAGTTTAATGATGAATTATATCAAGCAGATTTAGAGGAATGGCAGGCTAAAGAACCTCAAAAACCAGATGTACCAATGTATGTCGACAAAGAAGTAAGAAAAGTTACAGATAGCGACAAAGCTCAATGGTATATAAACTTGTGGCATCGTATGAATGGTACAAGCGATTTTAAAGGCGGTTTCGGCGACAGTGCTGAATATGATCCTTCTGAAGGCTGGGCTTCTAAATCAAAAACCGAACAAAGCTGGGCTATTTTAAAAGACGGCGATATGAACAGCCCCGAATATCTTAAATATGCTATTGATAACGGTCTTATTACTATTGAACAAGTTCAGTTTACTAATCCGTCAGATTCTGATTCAGGGCTTGAAAATGTAGCCTGGACATCTGTAATTTTTGATACAATTACTGATGTGACAGAACAAAAAGACCAAATTGCTATCACTAAAGCAGAAACAGAATATGAGCAAGCTTTGAGTGATATTGAGGCAAAAGATAAACAGCTGGATGTTCAGATGAAAAAACTTGATACAGAGCACAATGCCCTTCAAACAGAATATGACAGCATAAAAAGTGTCATCGAAAAAAATGTTGAAAGAAATTTTAAAATCTTTTCATAATAAAATTAAAAATCCCGAAGCCATCAGGTTTCGGGATTTTAGTACGAATGCGATTTTGTTACCTGCTAGTCTCGCAGGTGGGTGAGCGCCTTGACAAATCCGTTTCCCGCTGGCGATTTTAAATCGGCGGGTATACTGCAATGCCATGAGAGTCAACTCTCCCTATTTAGTTAAATGTAGGAACAAAATTGAACACCCGTACATTAATTTTATTATAACAGATTGTTTTAAAAAGTTCAATATCTGACAGTCTTATAAATTTATAATACCTTCAAATTTTTACCAGCGCATACCAAGAGTTTCCATAACATTCTTTTCTGCCTGGTCAGCCTTGCTTAGCGCCATTTCTGCCGCGCTGTAGTCTTCTGCCGGCCCTGCCGATACGACTGATTCCGGGGATGGTATGTATTTAGACTTTTTAACTTCTGTTTTAATTCCACACTCCGGAGAAGGAATGTAGCTTCTCTTTGGTGCGTTTGAGGCCGGAAGCTTATCTGCCGCATTTTTGACATTTGGCTTATTGGCAATTGAAGTCTGTTGAGCATTTGTTACTGCTTGATTAATCAAATTTGTATTGGTGTTTGAAGTTTGATTTTTCTGCGCATTAACATATTGATTTATAAGGTTTGTCTGAGATTGCGGAACTTGATGTATTTGAGCTTGTGCTGCTTTAATTATAGCTTCCTGCATTGCTTTTTGCTGTTCCGGCGAAAGTGTTTGTGCTGTTTGGTTGTTTTCTTCCTCTTTACCTTCATCAAGAACTGATTTTGTTGGCTTTCCAAAGATTGCATGCGCTCCTTTTGTTGTGAGTTTTGCAAGGAAAGGCGAAACTATTGCAAGCGGAATTGCAATTCTTAAAGGTACACCGGCAAGGTTGCGGAAAAAGTTTCCGGATTTTCTGAGCAAGTTCAAATTCCACTTGCTGGCTGAACGTCTAGCAAGTTTTGTCTCGTTACCGATATTAATAAGTCCGCCGATTTTTTTGAATAGCTTTGTAATCGGGTTTTTGACATCTGCTTTAAGCATATTCTTCAAGTCTTTTGCGCGTGCTTTGTATTTTGCTTTGTCAGACAACAATCCGGATTTGACATCATTGTTAAACTGCTTCAAGGATTCTCTGTATGCTTTAACCTGTTCTGTTGTCATGCCTGCATACTTCAAGCCGCCGACTTTATGCATTGCAACAATACCCAAAGGCATTGCCATAAAGTATGTAAAGTCATTTACAAATCTTTCAGCTAAAGTTTTGCCTTTTTCACCTTTTGGAGCTTTGAATGTATGAATTAACATGTCGGCAAAAATCCCAGCTTGCATTGCAACTGCTATTTTACCGCCTGCAAACCTGTTTGTGCAGCCCTCAAGAAGCCATGAAAGCGCTTTGGGTAAAAATCTGCCCAATGCGGTTTTGTTACCTTGACCAAGAGCTGCTTTATATTTATTTAGATATTCTTTTAGTGAAACCTGTCTTCCGAAAAGATGGTTCTGTACTTTGCCGAGATTACCGCTCTTGCGCCAAATCGGAACTATAACATCACCGTCTTTTGTAGCGTTTTTCAATGCCTGCATAACTTTGTCAGGATGTGATAAAATGTCGCCTTTGACTTTTTCAAATTCTGCTACTGACTCAAAACCTAATCGTTTAATTTTTAAACGTTTTGCATATCGTTCAAGAACTTCAAGTTTTTTGCCGGCAAGCCTGTCAGGTTTTACGCCTAATAATTCAAGTTCTTTTTTCTGAATTGCAAGAGCTTTTTCGGCATAAGTTTTGCCTTTGAGTGTATTTTTGAACGCGTCAATGTCGGCTTGTTTTAAGCCGTACTGTTCCAGCCTTTGCGGATTGACATTTTTGCCGCTAAACCAAGATAATTTATTTGAATTCTTAGAAATTGGTTTCAAATATTCATCAAAGACCTGTTGCATGTCCATTGCCAAAAATCCATGAACACCGGCACCCGGAGTTTTTGCAAAATGCCATTCCGGATTTGTCGAATGATTTGCAAGCGAATATGCAATACTGTTTTTCTCGGTCATCCAATGTCCGAGGTCTTTTGCTTTTCTTCCGGCACCGTTAAATAATTTACCTAAAGCTGTGTTGTTCCAGGCTGTTGCGATTTTGTCACCCCAGGCACCAAGTTTGCCAAAAGCTGTTTTTTCATAGTCTTTTGCACAGCTTCTGTTGAAAACATCCATTCCCTGAGAAATACCATACCAAATTGCTGCGCCGGTTCCAGCATATAAAAGAGGATTTGTCTGTTCGTCTTGTGAAGCTTTAACACGGTTAGCAAGGTAAGAATTGTCAACCCCCTCTTTAATTTTTTCCTTATCAATGTTTACAGGCAAAACTTGTCCATCAATTGCCTGCATCGGAATATTATATTGTTGCGGATTCATTGAGTTGACCATATTACTAACCTTGTTCCCCTATATAATTATAAAAACATTTTGTGAAGCCAAATTGCCTTAATATAGGATTTTTCGTTTTGTTTGTAAAGTTATGTAACAAGTTAAAGCAAAACTGAAATTTTCTAATTTGTATATACTTTATATATACACAAGACGAAAATAATAAGAGAGGCTTAAAGATATGGCAGTTGCAAATTTGAAAAAAATTGATGACAAATTGAAAGATATGTATCAAGACAAAGTCACAACAGCTCAAAATGCAGTTTATGAAGACCGTTCTGAAGTTCTCTTAGCCCAGATGAACTTTATAGCCTTAGCCAACAGGCAGGCGCTTCATCTGATATAAGATTTTAATCAATACTTACTATAATTTTAACTCCAATTAATTTTTCCCCTACAAATCATTTATACCTGATTTTTCCCCCTGAAAAATCAGGCTTTTTTTGGCACACGTAGTGTGCTCCTGTACATTGGAGCTGTCATACCAATACCGCATTTGCAGGGATTAGGTGTAGAGTGTAGATATTAGTGTAGGTGCTTGGAACGATAGATGTCTTTTGACGATATTTGTGGAAGGCGGCAATTTTTACACGTAGTGTGCTCTTGTACTTTGGAACTGTCATACCAATACCGCATTTGCAGAGATTAGGTGTAAAGTGTAGATATTAGCGTAGACGCTTGGAGCAATATATGTTTTCTGACAAAATTTGTGTAAGACGACAATTTTTACACGTAGTGTGCTCTTGTACATTGGAGCTGTCATACCAGTACCGCATTTTCAGAGATTAGGTGTAAAGTGTAGATATTAGTATAGGTGCTTTGAACGATAAATGCCTTTTGACGATACTTGTGGAATTTGTCAGTTTTACAATGGTTTTTTCGCATATTCCTCGCCCCTTGCGGGAGAGGATAGAGATACTTAATGAGCGAAAGCGAATTTAGTATCTCTTGGTGAGGGGTAAAAATCCCTGAATGCTTAACTTCTTTTTTATCCTTAACCTTCTTGCCCGATGGGTTTTGCTGTGATAAAATTCATGGTAAGAACCGAGGTTTTTATGAGTGAAGATATTTCAGCTGTTATATTATCCGAAGCTGAACATACAAAAAATGTTCTGAAGTTGTATGCTGAAGAATTCGGCAAATATAATCTTTTGTTTGATTTTAGTGATTTGTCAGATATTTTTAATACTCTTTCCAGTCTTCAAAAATCCTTGCTGATTGTTGATGTTTCAAAAAACACTTCAAAATATCTGGAATTCATTGAAAACATAAGTTCTGCCTGCGCGAATTGTAAAATTATAGCCATCTCGGACAACCCGTCTGTAGATTTGATTGTTAAGGCTATGCGTGCAGGTGCAAAAGATTTCTTGCCGGCTCCTGTAATTAAAGGAGAATTTTTTGAAGTTTTGGAAAGAATTTTTGTGCAGCTTACCGAGAACAAGCCAAAAGAAAATAAATGCAGAGTTGTCACAGTCTTTTCAAACAAGGGTGGAATCGGCAAAACGTCTATTGCCTCAAATCTGGCGCTTGAATTGGCAAAGATTACAAAAGAGAATGTTGCACTTGTAGATTTAAATTTCCAGCTTGGAGACATTACGTCATTTTTGGATGTTAAGCCCTCTTTTAATATTTCTTACATGCTGCAAAATCCAGAAAAGCTTACTGAAGAATTTTTGCTTAACACTGTTGAAAGATACAAAGATACAAGCCTGTATATTCTTGCAGACCCTCCGTATTTTAGGCAGGCCGAGAAGGTTTCCAAAAAACAGGTTTCAAAACTTATTGACGCTTTAAAAAATACCTTTTCTTATATTGTAATTGATACGGATTCGACCTTTGATGAGAAAACTGTTACAGCATTGGATAATTCGGATTTGATTTTTCTTGTAACAATCGTAAATCTGCCGGCGTTGAGAAATTGTCAGAGAATACTTGACCTGTTTGATAAACTCGGTTATGACAAAGAAAAGACGCAGATTGTAATTAATCGTTACATGGAGAACGATGAGATAAAGGTTGAAGATGTTGAACAAGTTCTTGGAAAAGAAGTTTACTGGAAAATCCCGAACAACTATTTTACAATGATGTCTGCGATTAACAAAGGCGTTTCAGTCTCAGAGGTTAATTCGGAATCAAACGTAGCAATAAGTTACAAGAATTTAGCCATGTCAGTATCTGATATGGTTTACAGAAATAAACTTATTAAAAAATATGCATCATCCGATTATATTGACAGTATTCAACAGGGGTAAAAGCGGGGAGAAATGGGACTAAGCGATAGATTAAAAAAGTTTGATAATGTAAATGAATATGAACCGGCTTCTGATAGAATTGAAACTTTTGAAGAAGACTCTGATTTTGATTTTGGTGATTTTATAATGGAGTCCTTAAGCAAAAAAGCTGCTTCTGTTCCGGTTTGGTTTGAATACGATTATGATAAAAAACTTGAATTAGTAATGAGTTTTCTGGATAACAAGTTAACTTCTGAATTTGAGGGGCTTGTTCTTTCTGATGAAGACAAAAAAACAATAGCAAAAGAGTTTTTGAAAACAAATTACGGGTTTGGTATTTTGGACAGGGTGCTTGCAAAAGAAAATGTGAGCGCTGTGTCTGTGAATTCTTCCGGTGTCGTATATGCAAAGTCTCATGATGGGTTTAAAAAAACTTCATACACCATAACAAAAGAACAGCTTGAAGCCTTAATTAAAACCTTTAATGCCGAAACTCCGGTAGCTAAAAGCAAGCGTAATGATTTTAGGGTAACAATATTAAGGCCTCCGGTTTGCCTGGACACGCTTATTATAAGAAAAATCAAGAATATTTCAGATAATTTAGATATTCTTACACAAAAATCAATTATAAACCCTGAATTAAAGTATTTTTTGAAAACTGTTCTTTCGGAGCGTAAAAACCTGTTGATTTCTTCTGTAAATGATGAGGATTTATGCTGGTTTATACAGGTTCTTTTAAATTCTGTTTCTGATGACGCCCGGTGTGCCATGCTCGAAGACAACGGAATTTTCCCCGACACTAATGAAAACGTTGCTCTTTTCTCTGCTCAGCAGATTGAGAATTTTGATTATGAATATGTAATTTCAACTGTTGAAGATTTGGATTTTGATTTTTCGGCCTCTCAAATAAACGATTTAAAGAAATTCTCCTCCTATTATCTGAAACAGGAGAATTCAAAAAGTGGTCTTTTAACGGGAATGCGCGCTCAAACTCCGGCTGATGCTGCGTCTAAAATAACCACCTTAACTACGGCTTCATTGAAATGTACTGAAAAGCAGGCAAAAACAAAACTTTCAAGTATTTATGATTTTGCAATTCATATTGAAAAATTTAAAGATACGTATAGAATTGCTTCAATAATGGAAATTACTTCCACAAAATCGTCCTCACTTGTTATGAACGAACTTGTACGTTTTGTTGACGGTGAATACTTTCTTGATTTGCCTGAGGCTTATCAGCAGGCTTCTCAGATTTCTGAAATGGAGGAGGCTCCTTTGTCCGACTCTTTTCATGCACGTTTAAAAGAGTTGTAGAATTAAGCTGTTTCTTTCGGTTTTGGTCAACTTTTTCAACATGCTGCCTGATAAGGTTGCTTTCGCGGAATTTTAAGCTTATAATCTCGACGCCGGGCGTAATATATTTGGGCATTAGTATTTTGTTGACAATATAGCTTATTGGCTGTGTCAAAAGCAGGCAGGAAACAACACCGCCTATTGTTTTGGTAATTTTGTTTTTAACAATTAGGGTATTTTGATACTCTTTGAGTGCGGTTTTTAATGCATAGTCAGTGCAATCTTCTCCATAAAGATGCTTCATTATGGGAAGTGTTTTGTTGTATTTCTTGTAAATTCTTTCAGGTATATTTTTGTGCTTTTTATTATTTTGCAATGCATCCTTAATTTCAAAAAGCAGATTTGCGTTTTTTTCAGCAAAAGCGTAAAGTTTTTTATTGTCAGAATCTGCTAAAGAAAAGTCGCCCTTTAAATATCTGTGAAATTTTTTGAAAATATTATCTGTTTTTTTAGAATTTTCAAGGGATGTAACTTTATTTTTTAATGAGTTAATTAAAAAGGTTTTAAATTTATCTTTGTTATTAAAATTATTGCCAATACTCTGGTCAATTACATCTTTCGTATGTCTGTAAATTCCGTCTTTGGCGTTTATTGAAAGCTTGTCGCTGATAAGCTTTCCAAGCGGAGATGTAAGTTTTTGTCCTAAAATAGTTGCGCCGGTTGGGAGTATGAAAAAGGAAAATGCCTGTCTTATTGCTTCTTTAACACCTCTTTTGCTGCTTGGAGAAAATTCGTTTTTATCATTTTTGTATTTGTCATAAATATCCGCTCCAAGATACATAAACGAAGGCACCCACAATGCAAAAGTAAGTTTTGGCGCAATTTCATTGACCGTTGCGCCGATTTCACTTGAATACATCAAAGCACGAATTCCCCAGCTGTTTAACGGGTCTTTGTAGTTTTTTTCTATTTTCTTATTTTGCTTATGTTCGGGTTTCGCTCCCGTTGAGGTGATTACTGGCATGCCATTCTTCTCATAATATTTATCTGCTTGTTAATTATACAATACTCAAGAATAAACTTTTTTGCTATGGAAAACTTATATATTTGAGATAAAATTTTGATATGGAAAAAAGAAAGTTCAAAATTAATTCTAAATACTCACCAGCCGGCGACCAGCCAAAGGCAATTGAAGCTTTAGCTAGAGGCATTCAGGAGGGTGATGATGCCCAAACTCTTCTCGGGATAACCGGTTCCGGTAAAACTTTTACAATTGCGAATGTTATTGAAAAAGTCCAAAAGCCTACACTCATTATTGCTCATAACAAAACTCTGGCTGCACAGCTTTATAACGAATTTAAAGAACTTTTTCCGGACAATGCAGTTGAATATTTCATAAGTTATTACGATTACTATCAGCCGGAAGCATATATTCCGCGTACCGATACTTATATTGAAAAGTCTGCTTCAATCAACGATGAAATTGACCGTCTCCGCCACAATTCAACCAGAAGTCTTTATGAGCGGAATGATGTTATTATTGTTGCCTCTGTGAGTTGTATTTACGGCTTGGGATTACCTGAAAATTATTTTCGCGGTTCGGTTGAATTAAAAGTCGGTGATGAGGTTGAAAGAGATGACCTTTTGCGCCATTTAGTAAGCGTACAGTATACAAGAAATGATTTGGTGCTGGAAAGGGCAACTTTTAGAGCGCGCGGCGATATCGTTGAAATTATGCCGGCTTATGAAAAAATCATTACAAGAATTTACTTTTTCGGAGATGAAATAGAAAAAATCGTCAGAATTGATAATGTTTCGGGTGAAATTCTTGAAACGCCTGACAGCGTTGTCATTTATCCGGCGGTTCATTACCTTTCCTACGACGAAAATGCGGAGGAAACGCTTGACTTAATTCGTCAAGAACTTTCTTCAAGGCTTGCAGAGTTAGAAAGCCAGAATAAGCTGGTTGAAGCGCAAAGACTTGCCCAGCGTGTGAAATATGATATTGAAATGATTAAGGAAATGGGATATTGTTCCGGTATTGAAAATTATTCAAGAATAATTGAGCGCCGCCGGCCGGGAAGCCCTCCTGCTACTTTACTTGATTATTTTCAAGGGGATTTTCTAACTGTAATTGATGAATCACACGTCACGCTCCCTCAATTAAAAGGAATGTCGCACGGAGATGCTGCAAGAAAAGATACTTTGATTGAATACGGTTTCAGATTGCCTTGCGCAAAAGATAATAGGCCGCTTACAAATGATGAATTCTTCTCGCGTGTTCACCAGAAAATTTATATTTCTGCGACCCCGGGTGAATTTGAGCGAAGAACTTCTGAACAGCTTGTCGAACAGATAATTCGTCCAACCGGTCTTGTTGACCCTAAGATTTCAGTGCGCCCGATTGATACACAGATTAATGATTTAAAAAATGAAATTAAGAAACGCACGGAAAAAGATGAACGCGTTCTTATCACTACTTTGACAAAGAAAATGGCTGAAGATTTAACAGATTTCTTTCTTCAGGAGGGAATTCGTGTCAGATATCTTCATTCTGAAATTCAATCGCTGGAACGTGTTGAAATTTTGAGGGATTTACGTCTTGGCGAATTTGATGTTTTGATAGGCGTTAACCTTTTGAGAGAAGGGCTGGATATTCCGGAAGTTTCGCTTGTTGCGATTATGGATGCTGACAAAGAAGGCTTTTTAAGAAGCGAAACAAGTCTAATTCAGACAATAGGACGTGCTGCCCGTAATGCTTGCGGCGAAGTTATCATGTATGCAGACAGAATGACTGAAAGTATGGAAAAAGCTATTTCTGAGACTAACCGCCGTCGTGAAATTCAAATAGCACATAACAACAAGTACGGAATTGTTCCGCAAACTATTAAAAAACCTATTGAAAACAACCTTTTATCACTTGTTGCGAGCTACCGGGATCTTGAAGATATTGTTGCTGAAGAAATGGTTGATATGGGCATAGATAAAAAAGACTTGCCGAAACTAATCGACAAGCTTGAGAAAGATATGCATAAGGCGGCGAAAATTCTTGATTTTGAACGTGCCGCCGAAATTCGCGATAAGTTGAAAAAAATGCGCGAGATGTTGAACAACTAAGACTTTTGAAGATTTTTTATTTCTTCTTTCTCTTTTTTCTTTTCAGCTTTAACTTCTGCCTGGTGAAGAGCTTCATAATTTAGCTGTCCAAGATAGTTTCCGATTAAGGCCACATTTATGACACCCGTAATACTCCAGCAGGTGTAAGTAATAAAATTGTCGAGTCCTATAAACAGCCAGCAAAGATAAGTTACACCACCTGCTAAAACAGCATCTATAACTGCAAGCTGAATAGTCATCCAAATTGTTTGAATTAATACATCTATGCATGAGTCAGATATAGCTTTGAAGTCAAAGGCATCAATAGGGTTAAATCTTTTTGAGAAAAGCATAAATACTGTCAATACAATTGACCCGCAAACCGCATAAGTTATATAAGTTGCAGCAATTCGAATCCAATCAACAGAAATCATTGGATAAAATTTTGTAACAAGATAATATGCTGCAAAACCGTTTATCGCAAGGGCCGGGCCAATTGCCACGATTGCTCTTATCGCATCAAAAATCAGTGTGAAAACATTAAATGTCGGTAAAATTGTTTCGCGGAAATTCATTACATTGTTTGCTACACGCGTTATTGTACCAAGTGATATTATAGCACTTATAGATGCAAAAATATAAACAAGAGACATATTTTGGGGATCAGCCTGATAAAAATATATTGCTCCGAAAACCGGCGCTGCTGCAATTAGGAATTTTATCATCGCATGATTTTCAAATACGCATTCATCCCATGCGTCTTTCATTGAAGCCATTCTTTTACTCCTTTCTTCTTACTATGCTCTTTCAGTATAGCATATTTATATATATCGGGCAACTGATATCGGCAGGTTTACAATAAATTCCGAGCCTTTCTCAGGTTCGCTTTTCAGTTTTATGCTGCCTCTGTGAAGCAGAACAAGTTCTTTTGTGATTGTTAGACCGAGTCCGGTTGAATTTTCAGATGGTTTAGCCTGTTCAAATTTTTTGAAGACCTTGCGGTGATATTTTTTCTCAATCCCGCAGCCGTCATCTTTAATTCTTATTTCTATGAATTTTCGTTTTGGTTTTGCTGCTATTTCTATATTTCCGTTATTTTTCGTAAATTTTATAGCGTTATTAATCAGATTAAAAAGAATCTGCTGGACTTTCTGGTAATCCGCCGTAATTATGCTGTTTATGATGTTTTTTGAGACAGAAATATTTTTTTTCACGTAAAGCGGTTTTAGAATATTCAGCGTTTCTTCTATGCATTGCGAAATTTCAAAGTTTGTAACTTTCAATTTCATAGCATCAGCTTCAAGCTTTGAGAGGTCAAGAATTTCATTTATCATTCCGAGCAAATGAATTCCGGCTGTTTGAATATCTCTTACAAACTCGGTTTGTCTGCTGTTCAGGGTTCCTGTTGCAGGGTTTTGCAGAAGTTCTGAAAATCCTATAATAGAATTAAGCGGTGTACGGAGTTCATGCGAAACATTTGAGAGAAACTTGCTTTTAATTTTGTCGGCTTCCAGGATTTTTTTATTCTGCGATTTTGTAAGCCTGTAGGCTTTTCCGGTTTTTACAATTCCCTCCTGGAGAACTTTTGTCTGCATTTTAAGAATTTTTGAAAGCTCAATTTCCTTTATAATATTGGAAATTGCGATTGTGCAGGTTTTAAAAATACGCTTATCTATTGCTGAAAATTTTTTGTTTGAACTGACAACTAAAACTCCAAAAACACAGTTTTGCACAATGAGCCGCTCAGCAAGAAGGTTTTCTCCTGTGAAAAATTCTGTTTTAAGTTTTTCTTCTGCATTGTAAAACGAGTTTTTTTCGGTTTCTGTAATTTTTATTTCTTTGCCTGAAGCGTTTTTAGGATATGCAAACTCTATTCTCAGCGCTTCCGGCGACAAAAAGTAAACTGTACCGTTTTCAAAATAAAAAAGTTTTTTCAGGGCAGAAAATATTTCTGGATATGATTTTATCGTTCCGCTAAAAAATATTTCGAGTTTTGAAAGCGTTTCGTCAAAAGATTTTTCCACAATTACTCCAGCAAAGCCTTGTCAGCATATCCGATGTATGTAAGATTTCTGAAATACCCGTCATAATCAAGCCCGTAGCCTATTAAAAATTCATCGTCAACGTCAAATCCGTAGTAATCCGGTTCAATATCAACAATTCTTGTGCATTTCTTATCCAAAAGTGAACAGAATTTTGTTGATTTTGTTTTGAAGTTTAATGAAATAAAATCCATTAGAAACTTTGCAGTGTGACCTTTGTCAACGATATCTTCAATAATCAGAACGTTCTTGCCGTTTAAATCAGGAAGCTTAATGTCAACAGCATTGACTTTTCCGCTTGAAACCGTTGCCGAGCCGTAGCTTGAAAGTCTGATAAATTCCATTCTCAGAGGCATATTTAAATTTTTAACTAAATCCACAGCAAACATCACTGCGCCCTTTAAAACGCAAACAGCATAAACTTCTTCACCGTTAAAATAAGTGTTGATTTCGCCTGCAAGTTCTTTTATTCTTGCTTGAATTTCCTGTTCACTGAACATTATTTTTAAATCTCTCTCTTTTATTTTCATCTTTAAGCTCCTTTACTTTCGCTGTTTATTAATTTTAGCACATGCGTCGGCCTGTTTACAACTTTAATTTTTTCGCTCAAACCAAGTGCCGGCGCCCATAAAATTTCGTTTTTGCTGGCAAGAAAAACCATTTTATCTTTTTTATGTGCCGGAACTTTTTTTTCATTTAAATATTTTTTTAGTTTCTGTGTGCCGCAGCATCCGAGCGGCTTTATAAAATCGCCATCTTTTCTGTGGCGCAAAGTCAGTTCTTTATAGCCGCTTAAATCAACAAATGCTTTCAGTTCGCTGTCATTTGGAAATTCTGAAACTTGTTTTTCAGCGGCTTTTTGAATTATAAATATTTTGTCTTCAAATTCGTAACTTCCTTCTTTTAAGATAGTGACAGCCAAATCAGTATGCGTTTTTTTTGTGATTATTTCAATTGTTTTGTTATTTACAAACACGCTGTGATTTTTGTTCAGAGAAAGGGTTTTGCCGCTTTTTGAGGTGTGATTTTCTTGTATGAATTTTATTGCCCGCTCAATTTTTGCTCTGTCATAATTGAGATTATATTGAGTAAAAAGATTGTAAATCAATCTTGCCTGAACAGCGGTTGAAAATTTAAGAAAATTCTTCGTTTCATAAGGATTTTTAAGCGTTTTCAAGTATTCTTCGATAACTGCGTTGTCAGATTTCGCGACTTCTGAGAGCGAATTAATCGTTTCAATCGCGTTCGGATTTATACTTTCAAGCTGTGGAAGTATATTTTTTCTGATTAAATTTCTTTTGTATTTTGTATCAGAATTCGAACTGTCATTATTCGGATTTAAATTGTGTTTTTTACAGTAAGCCTCGATTTCAGAGCGTTTGACAGTTAGAAGCGGTCTGTAAAAAATCCCGCGTTTTTCTGCAATCCCGCAAAGTCCGGAAATCCCCGTGCCTTTTGCTATTCTGTAAATAATTGTTTCGGCATTATCGTTTGCATTGTGAGCTGTAAAAACAACTTTTGAATTAAATTTTTCAGCGCATTTTTCAAAAAACTCATATCTTGCTGTCCGCGCTGCTGTTTCGGTTTTTTGAATCTTTGCAGAGAGAGTTTCGCTGTAAAATTTTACGCCTTTTTCATCGCAAAAATGTTTGCAATTTTTTTCGTCCTTAAGGCTTTCCTGCCCGCGCCAATTGTGGTTAAGATGGATGGCAACGACGTTTGTGCAAAGCCGGCTTAGAACATCAAGAAGGCACATTGAATCATAGCCGCCTGAAAATGCGATTAAAACAGGTGTTTCGGAATTCAAGAGGTTATATTTTTCTAAAAAATATTTAACTTTTTCCTCAATTTTTTCCATTATGATATATTTGAAGCCGCAAGCCGCTTTTGAATATTAATCCCTTCCTTAATTTCAACCGCGTCAACTCCAAGCTGTTCAAGGGCTTTCATTGCAAGGCAGGATGGTTCATAAGTCAGGGCAAGAAGCATGTGCTCTGACCCGATACGGGTTTTATTGTCTGCTTTTGCCAATTCCCAAGCCTTTTCCAGAACTCTTTTGGCGCGTTTTGTAAAAATAATTTCCGTGTCAAAATATTCGTTGCCGAAACCGATTAATTGTTCAACTTCTTTTCTGGCATCTTTGATATTTATTTCAAGTTCGTTTAAAACTTCTGCGCCAAGCCCTGTAGCTTCGCCGATTATGCCGAGAAGAAACATTTCAGTCCCTACAATGTTACGTCCAAGCCTGCGGGCTTCTTCTTTTGCAAGCCTTAATATTGTAAGTGTTTCCGGCATCTGCTTTTCTATTGGTTTTATAATTGAATGCGCAACATCATCGTCATTTATGTGCATTTCTTTTAAAATGTCGTACGCGATTCCTTTTTTAGCCTTCAAAACACCTAATACAATGTGCTCGGGAAGAACAACAGAGGAGCCGAGTTCTTTTGCTGTTTGAAGCGCCAGGTTCATTGTCCTGAAAGCGTTTGGTGTAAAAATAATCTGTCTGTTTTCATATTCTGACTGGCGTGATTGTATATTTGCAAGTTTTGTTTCAAATTCTTCTGCTGTAATTCCGTAGCCTGCAAGAATATGAGCCAATTCGGAGTCTTTATCTTCTAAAATTGATGAAATAATCTGCTCGGTACCTAAAATTTCGTAGTTTGAAGCCGAAAGCTTAGCAACAGCGCGTTCAAAAACTCTTGAAGATTCTTCGCTGTCAAATATTGCGTCGGTTTTCTCAGAGTTGTTCGCCTCGATTTCTCTATTTTCGTCAAATTCAGGATGATAAAGACGTTTGGTCTTTTTTTGAACAAGTTTTTCGAGCAGAATTTTTGATTTGACAACGTCAAACCCAAGTTTTTCAAGAATTCTGACGTTGTTTGACTTTCTGTCATTAATTACGGCAAGGAACAGATGTTCATAGAGAATTGACGGATTGCCTGATTTATTTGCAAGGTCAAGCGCATTTTTCAGAAGTTCTTTCAAATGGTCGCTGAATACCGGCGTTGTTTCCTCCGTGCTTATATTCTTGTCAATATTAAGGCTTTCTGTCACCTCCTTGTGCAAGGCCTCGCATGTGATATCATACATTTTGAAGATTTTTTGAGCTATGCCTTTTGCTTCAATAAAAAGCGCAAGCAAAAGATGCTCTGAAACTATTTTTGCAGAATGCATATCATTTGCGCATTTTTGTGCGGTGCTTACAACATTTATTGCCTTTTCCGTAAATTTTTCTAACAATTATTCTTCCTCGTCTTCTTCATCTTCCATTGTTTTGATGTATTCTTCAACTTTTTTAAATTCTTCATCGTCTTCGATTGTTTCAAACAGGTAATCTTCGCCGTCTTTTGTTAAACGCATAAGAACAATTTCGCCTTCTTCGCTGTCTTCTTCCTCGGCTTCAGCCGGCAAAAGAAGCGCGTATTCCTGTTCATCAACCTCAATAATGTCAAAAAGTTCAAAGTTTATTACATTGCCTTCTTCATCAACTGTTTCAATTAGTTGTTTTTCATCGTTTTCCATGATTTTCTCCTTTTATTTTTATGATTGTTTTCTGCTTAGGTATTGTTCCAGTATAATACAAGCACTCTCAATATCAACCAGTCCTTTATTTTTTTTGAAGTCTATTTTTTTATTTCTTAAATTTTCTTCGGCTGCATCTGATGTGAGCCGTTCGTCTTCAAAAATAATTTCATAACCGGTGATTTTTGCTGCAAAGTCTTTGCAATCCTGCGCTTGAGAGCCTTGAGTGCCGTCCATATTTATGGGAAGCCCGACAATAATTTTTTTTACGTGATTTTCTTTTGCTATTTTGAGAATTTCTTCAACGGCTTTATTCTCGGGCTGGCGGGCAATGCAGGAATGCCCGTTTGAAAGCATTAAAAGAAAATCGCTTAACGCAACACCGATTCGTTTTGTTCCAACATCCAAAGCCATAACTTTATACATTCTTCACCCACCTTTTTTCAATCAGCTTGATTATATAATCAAGTTCATTGAGGCTGAATTTGCCATCGTTAAGTTCGGTGTCGTATTTCAGTGCAAAATAATATTCATAAACACTTCTTCTTAAAATGTTTTTCAGAAATTCGCAAATTAAATTTTCGTCGGAATAAAGGCTGTAAATGAGTTCTGCTCGTTCTTTTTTACCGGTCAGAAGTTTCAAATATGCACACATAACAAGTCTTTCACGCCAGGCTTTAAGTTCCTCCGGATAAAAAATCTTAGGAAGATAAAGGTTTATTATTGCGTCAAAGTCGATTTTATATTCTTTATTTTGAAGTCGTAAATTCAAAATATCAATCATTTCATTGAATTCATCACCGTAGCCGTAATCCATAAACCAGTGCTGGGTAAATTCATCGCTGTAAAGTTTTTCCAAATCCGTTTCGGAAATTTCAGCCGGTGAGAGATTTTTATTTAAAATTGCTTTAATATCAATGCTTTCCGGCTCAGTGTCCGCAAGCAGGTTTTTCCAGCATATATATTCGTACGGGAATTTGTCTGAAAGTTTTTCGGCGTTTAAAAGAATTGCTTTAAGCGCTTCCGGAGTGATTTTCAACACCTGCTCGTCCTGATAAAATCTCTCAATAATCTTGTCGCATTCGAATTTGGAAATGTCATTAAATCCAAAACAATCTCGAATTCCGTTATAATCATCAATTACAACTGCAACAAACTGGATTCGTTCGTTTTCTTTTTCACGTGTGAAAATAAGCGCCTGCTGCCCGTGACCGTCAGGATAAGTCAGGCAAAAAATGTACGGCTTTGTATCAACAAGAAGCGCTTTATAAAATTCATGGGTGTTGTCTTCTCTAATTCCGGAAAGTTTTAATATGGAAAGATTTTTTCTTATTGCAGGCTGAATATCTTCTTTTGCATATTTTAAGGCCTCATTAAGCGCGTGGTATGCCAGTTGTGATTTTGACCCGCCGAGTTTGTTAAGAGCCGCCATGCCTTCTTCCGAATACGGATTTGATAAAAAGACCGGAACAAGAATGTTTGCAAGTGCGTCCTCTGAATAATCATTGCCGAGCGAGTCGATAAGCGTGATTTTGTCTTTTGCGTTAAGAGAATTCACAAAATCCAAAAAATCAATTTGCACTTCCGGGTTGATAATTGCGTTTTTTAAAAGAAGCTTTGTATCGTTGTCTACAAGTTCATCTTCATTCTCCAGATACTGTCCGCAAGTATCATAAGACCAGTTTGAATCAAGGTCGCGGAGAAAATTCAGTACGACTATTTTTGTTTCATTCGAAACCATGCTGTTTTTCAGCATTGACCATAAATGTGCTGTTAAATCAGTTTTATCAGCATAACGCTCAAGAAGAATTCTTAAAATATACTGATTGTTCTCGGTTGCGTTGTTTAATTCTTTGTAAAGAAGCTTAACGATTGTTTTTTTATCCTGCTGCGCGTCTAAAACATCAACATTCAAATTTTTCAGCACGCTTAAATCGTTTATCGCGCTGAAATTTTCGATAATTTTCAGGAGATAGGTTTTAACTTCAAAAGGATTAAGCTGCTTGACTAATTCTGTCATCTTTTGGCTTTCCCCCAGAAGGCATCAAGAATTTTCTGTGCATCTGCAGAAGGCATTCTGTCATTCAAAATTAAATATTGGACAGCAATCATTGCGCATTCAGAGCAAATATTAACCCCGGGACCTTTTACCATTTTTAAGACCTGCGTGTTTGGCCTTCCGCAAAAACTGCAGTATATCGGTTCAAAGCCTTTGCTTTCCTCTTTATCTTTCGGCTCACTGTCAGCTTTTGGCGTGTGCTCGCGTTTCTCTCCTAATCTTATAATTTTATCATCAGACATTAGGTTTCTCCTGTTTTCTGCCCCTGTATTTTTCTATAAACCTAACCTTTTCAAAATAGTTTACATGGACGGTTTATATTTTTCATGTTAATTGTAACTTAAATTTATAAAATTTGCCAAATTTTTTTGCTTATTTTATAATTACATTTACAACAGTTAATATAAGAGGATGATGAGTAATGAAGAAAGCACTTTTGCTGGTCAGCGTTTTGTTTATATCAGTTGTTTCGACTGCGTGTATAAATAAATTTGCCGTTCAGGAGCTTAATAATAAGGCTAAAGGCTATATTGAGCAGGGTGATTACCAGAATGCTATTGAACGTTTGAAATCCAGTGTTGATTTAGATGATACGGTTTTTGAAACCCATTACAACCTTGCTGTTGCATATACTCAGGCTGAGGATTATCCTAATGCGATTGCTTCCTATAAAAAAGCTATAGAAATTAATCCTGATTTTGCCGACGCTTACTATTCTCTTGCAGTGGCAGAAGAAGATTTTTCTGTTGACCTTGCTAAAGGTGTTTTAAAACTTGATGAAAACGGCAATCCGGTTAAAGTTGATGAAAAAGAACTCGAAAAACAAGAGAAAATTACTATCACGCCTGAAGCTGAAAAGCTTATAAATGATTTATTGACTGAAGCCGTTAACAATTATACAATTTATCTGCAAAAGGGTGCTGATATACAGGACGGCGATGAAGTTAAGGAAAAAATCGAAAGACTTAACGAAGAAAAAGCCGGTAATCAGGCTCCTCAAACTAACACTGCAGGTTAGAGATGATTTTGAAATCGCCCGGTGATACTGCATTTACACTTTTTAATTTTCCCGTTTATTATTACGGAATAATTCTTGCTGCGGCTTGTTTTGTAGCTGTTTTTATTGCAAAAGTTGTGTATGACAAGGTTTATAAAGACGGAAAGGCCGATTTAATCTGGGAAATTTCACCTTTTGTGCTTATTCTCGGAATTCTGGGAGCGCGGCTTTATTATTGTTTGGTGAATTTTACTTATTATTTTCAGCATCCTCTTGAAATCTTTTACATCAGAGGCGGCGGAATGTCTATTCATGGCGGAATCATTGCCGGAATTGCAGGGCTTTGGCTTGCTTCGAGAAAATATAAGATTTCTTTTTTAAGACTCCTTGACGTGTTTTCTGTAGGAACTGTTCTGGCGCAAAGCATCGGCCGTTGGGGAAATTTTTTTAATAACGAAGCGTTCGGCGGTCCTTACGACGGCTTGGTGAAATTATTTATTCCGCTTTCGCATCGTCCGTCAGGGCTTGAGCAGGTTCAGTATTTTCATCCGGCTTTTTTATATGAAAGCGCAGCGGATTTTGTAATATTTTTGGTTTTGCTTTTTATAATTAATAATTTCGGCGTAAAACATGAGGGAATTACACTTTGTATTTATCTTATGCTTTATTCGGCTGCCAGGTTTTTTGTCGAAGGCATAAGACTTGACAGTGCAATGAATGTTAGCGGAATTCACATTGCTCAAATTATTTCAGTGCTTATTTTCCTGTTTGCTATGGCATTTATGTTTTATCTTTTGTATAAAAAGAAAAGAACATTGTTTAATTGATTTTTCCATATTTTAGTGTTTTTATAAATTTATGATTAGAGATATTAAGAAAAAGAACCCCATTTTATGGCTTAATTCAGCGCATCTGGTAAATGATATTTATACGGGAATTCTTAATCCTATTATGCCGTTTATAGCAGTAAAGCTGGGTATTTCAATGGCGTTTGCAACGATAATTTTAAGCATGTCGCATATTTTTTCTTCGCTCTTGCAGCCTTTGTTTGGATTTTTCGCTGATAAAATTGTCAAACGCGCCTTTATCTTTTGGGGGTTGATTTGCACTTCTATTTTTATCTCTATTGCGCCTGCTTCTCATGAAGTCTTTCTTTTAATCCTTTGTATTATCCTGGGAAGCCTCGGGTCAAGCTTTTTCCATCCGCAGGCGTTAGGTTTCGTAGTAAGGTTTGCAGAGAAAGACCTTGCAAAAACCATGGGAATTTTTATCGCGATGGGTTCAATCGGTTTTTCTATCGGACCGCTTTTATCTGCTTATGTTGCACAATATTTGGGTCTTTCACACATGCCGATTCTTTGTATTCCGGGATTATTAACTGCTTTTCTAATGTTTTCCTTCGTTCCTAAAATTTATTCAAACTCATCAGAAAAACCTAACTTAAAATTTACAAAAGCATTTAAAGATATTTTGACAAATAAAAAACTTCAAATCTTAATTATTATTGCAATACTAAAAACTCTTGTCACAACTTCCTGTCTGATTCTGGTACCTTTTTTGCTGAAAAATCTCGGTTATCAGCCGTTTTATATCGGGGCAGTTTTATTCTGTTTTATTTTGGCCGGCGGCGTTGGCTCAATTTTAAGCAGAAATTTTGAGAAAAAAGCGGGAACTGCAAATATTTTTTATATTTCAATGTTGTCAACGCTTCCTCTGATGGGGCTTTTTGCATTAACTTATAAAACTTTACCATTTTTGGCTGTCTCAATTTTTGTCATAATAGGCTTTGTTACGATGCTTGCCCAGCCTGTTACGATGGTTATGGCACAAAGTGTTCTTCCTCAGTATAAAAGTATTATGGGAGGTTTTATAAATGGATTTGCCTGGGGAATTGTTGCTATATTTATGTCTGCAATCGGATTTATAGCGCAAACAAAAGGGATTATTCCTGTTTTAATTGTTGTTTCAATTATTCCGGTTATATTTTCAAAGATGGTCAAATATCTTTTTGTTGAAGAAGTTTCTTTGAAATAGTTTTAAAATTTGACAAAAGAAAAGCCCCTTTTAAAGGAGCTGAAATTTTTTTCTAGGAAGGAAGGAATTAAGTATCTCTCTTTTATTTAACGGATAATCTCTCTTTAATATCTCTCGTGATATTTAATGTTTCTCTTGTATATATAAAGTATATAAATTATAGGAAATTTCAGAATTAATCATAACTGTTACAAAACTTTACACTAAAATAATCAAATTTACTACTTGCAAAAATATAAACTATGTTTTAAAATTAATTAGTAAGACATGGTTTTGGGTGGGTATAAATACCCAGGTTAGTGAGGGTAAATGTTAGTTTCATCAATTGCAAGATTTAACGCAGCACAAAGCATGAACAATGCTGCTTTTGGAATTATGCAAAACTATACTCAAATGAGTAATGCTGTTTCAAATAGCACATTTGGCGGAGAAAATAATCTTACAATGCTGCATCAAATGGACAAAAAATTAAGCCTGGATTTGGCTTCCAACTCTCTTCTTTACAAAATTGCAAGCCTTCAGGAAAAAATGGCAAAAAAACACCAGGAGCAAAATATTAAAAATTCATTTTCTGTTCTGGCGTAATTTTAATTTTTTATATGCATTTTAAAACCCGTCTTTTAAGTTTATCTTGAAAGACGGGTTTTAGTATTTCAAAAGGTTATGATTAGTTTGCGGAACCAATCACATGTATCTTAATAAAGTTTGTGCCGCCAACTAAGAGTTCAGGCACTGACCCTGTTAAGATTACAGTGTCACCATTGTTGAAACACAGCTGAGCTGTAAGAAATTCATCAATTTTTTGTAGTGCAGGGCGGTCAATTTTGCCATCGAAATCAATTGCAACAGGATTAACGCCTCTATATAGTTTAATGTACCTGCAAACTTTTTTCTTAGGGCAGCATGCGAAAATTGGTACACTTAACTTGCCTTCAGACAGAAATTTGGCCGTAAATCCGCTAGCAGTAAGCGCAACAACAGCTTTAATCGGCATTTTCTTTGACATATCTGCAATTGACATTCCTATAGCCATTGCTTGATTGTCTTTTTCTTCCTCTGTCATTTTCCAGGGAAATTTATTTCTGCGCATAAATGGTGAATGCTCAACTGTATCCGCAATTTTTTTCATCATTGAAACAGCTTCAACTGGATATGCCCCGGCAGCGGTTTCTCCTGAAAGCATAATCGCATCAGTTCCGTCAAGAATTGCGTTTGCAACATCACTTGTTTCTGCACGTGTCGGAATTGGATTTTCAATCATACTTTCAAGCATTTGCGTTGCAACAATTACAACTTTTCTTTTTACATTCGATTTTCTTATAATTGTTTTTTGGACAATAGGAACTTTTTCAGTTGAAATTTCAATACCCAAATCGCCTCTTGCAACCATAATTCCGTCAGAAACTTCAATAATACTGTCAATGTTTTCAACAGCCTGAGGTTTTTCAATTTTTGAAATTATCTTTATTTCAGGCTTGTTATATTTATTAAGCAGCTCTCTAAGTTTGATGACATCTTCAGCTTCTCTTACAAAAGATAGTCCGAGATAATCTATTTCATTATTGGCCGCAAATTCAACAAACTTTTTGTCTCTTTCTGTTAAAACCTCAATACTTCCTGTTGAACCTGGAATATTTATGCCTTTTCTTTGTTTAAGAAGCCCGTCTGTCAAAACTTTTGCATATATTATTTTGTCTTCAACCTTTTGAACTTCAAGCTGAATTTTGCCGTCGTCAATAAGAATGAGTTCTCCAGGGTGTACATCATCAGCCATTCCTTTATAATCTACAGGTAAAATATCTCCTGTAACCTCATCTTGATGACGAAATTTTAGTATATCACCTTTTTTAAGTTCAATAGGGTTTGGAAGTATACCTATTCGGATTTTTGGTCCTTGGAGGTCAAGAAGAACAGGAATAAGTGCATTTTCTTCCTTTTCTATCTCTCTGATAAATGTAAGGTTTTGTTTATGCATTTCCACATCACCATGTGATGAATTCAACCTAAACATTGTTACGCCGGCTTTAAAAAGCTTTCTAATCATTTCTTTGGTGTTAGTTGCAGGCCCAAGCGTTGCAACTATTTTGGTCATGTTAAAATTGTCCATTTCTCATTCTCCTGGATTTACTAATATTTTAATATATAACTATCATAACAACTTTATATTAAAGTTTTAATTCATACTTTACAAAAATTATTATCTTTAATATAATATATATCATAAATAAAAATAGTTTACTAGTAAAGATGAGGAATTGAGATTTATGAAAAAATTATTTGCAAGCTTAATGGCCTTCTGCTTAACTGCATTTTGTGCCATTCCTGCGTTTTCTGCGGCTAAAATTGCCGATGTAAGCGCTGATTACTGGGCAAACAAAGAAATTGTTGATGTCGTTTCAAATGACATTATGAAACTTGATGAAAACAGCAATTTCAACCCGGAAGGCAAAGTTTCCAGAATTTGTTTTGTGAAATCTTTGCTCAAACTGTTATCTAATGATAACTTAAATGTTTCTATCAAAAATTCATTCTCAGATGTTGCTGACAATGACAAAAATTATGCTGATATTTTGCGTTCTCAGCAGCTAGGTATTGTTTACGGATATCCGGACGGTACTTTCAAAGCTTCAAAATTGATGACAAGAGCTGAAACCCAATCTGTTATCAGCCACATCACAAAAGACAAAGTTTCTGATACTTCAGCTTTAACTTCTTTTGTTGATTACAAAGCTGTTCCATGCTGGGCAAAGCCGGTTTATGCTAAAACTCTTGAATATGGCATCTATGTAAATTATCCGAATGAAAATGAACTTCGTCCGAACGATATTTTAACAAGAGCCGAAGCAGCAGTTCTTCTTTCAAGATTAAAAGCAAAACTTGACCTTGTTAAAAACCAATACAAAGGCGAAGCTATTGAGCACTTAAAAGTTAAAAAGAATGCTCCAAACAATGAAGTTTATGTAATGGAAAAAGCTAACATTGTTAAAGAAGGCAATGTTTTGCAAATTGCTTTTACTGATAAATTTAAATCAGAAGCAAGCGCAACTGGTGAAGCTGTGTATTTTGTAAATGAAGAACCTATCTACACAGAAGAAGGAACGCTTATTATTCCGGCAAATTCAAAATTCAACGGAACAGTTCTTGGCATTCAAAAAGAAAAATGGTTTAACAAAAACGCAAGAGTTTATGTTCAAATTAATGAAATTGTAACTCCAGATGGCGACAAAACTGCAATTAATGCTAAACCTTTCTACAAAAATTATGAACTTAAAGAAGGTCCTTGGATGACTGCCGGAAAATTATTACTTTACACTGCAGGCGGTACTGCTGTTGGTACAGGTGCAGGTGTTGGTTTTTCCTTCATTCCAAGCCCGGCTAAAATCGGTACAGGTGTTGCAATTGGTACTCCTATCGGCGCAGCCGTTGGTCTTGTTACCGGTCTTGTAACTCCAGGTCTTAAATACCATGCAAAATCAGGTGAAGAAATTTATGTAATTCTTCTTGAAGATGCTGCTGTTGCAAGACAGGCATTGTAATTTAAACTATTTTTATTTGATACAGATTGAGTCCGGTAATTTTGCCGGACTCTTTTTTGTTTAAAATATAGACCTTTTTGCTTAATCTGTTCGGCTGGTCTTGTTAATCTTTCAGGTATCGCAATTTATTTAAAAAAATTTAAAATGAAGATGTGGATGAGATATATCCGTAAAATTAATAGGAGATATGTATGAAAAGATTATTTATGACACTTGCCTTGTTCGGCTTATTTTTAATACCTGCACAAAGTGCTAATGCCTGGTCTATAAGCCAGCTTAACCCGCTTCCATATATTGGAATCGGCCATAACTCAAGTTCATTTAGCTTAAATCCATTTACCGGATTTAAGAACTGCAATCCTTGTAAGGTTAAAAAAGCTGAATGCGACCCTTGTAAAGCAAAGGTTCTTGTTAAACCATGCGAAAGATGTGTAAAAGCCTTCCCTGACAGACCATGTCCTTGTCAAACAAGGATTATGTACAATTACTAGAACTTTATGATTAATCATGAGGTGCGTCCGGAGTTAATCGAAGACCGGCGCTATATAAAAAGAGAAACCCCGGCGTTATGGGGTTTCTCTTTTGTATTGATTAGAAAAATTAACTTACAATTTCCATTAATGTATTAAAGATTTTGTCTGTAATTTGCTGTATATATTCCTGGCTTACCATTCCGTTAATTACAGCATCCGAAATCTGATATGCAGGACGAATATATTCTTGAGCCGTTCTGTTTACATCTGCAAACTGCATATCGGCGGCGGTTCCTGTTTTCCCTCGAAGTGCAGCGCGTTTGTACCAGCGTTCCTTTATTACATCAAGCGGAGTGAAGACATAGACTTTTACGTCCATAATTTCGCGTATGCCTTCATTCAAAACGTATAAACCTTCTGTTAAAATCACTTTCGCCGGCTTTTTAAGTTCCCCGTCCGGATTACTTTCGCAGGTAACAAAGTTATAAAGCGGTGATTTTATCTCTCTTCCGCGTTTTAAGTCCATAAGATGTTTTTTCATCAATTCAAGATCTATAGCTGCCGGAGTGTCGAAGCTGAAGCCTGTTTTGAAAAGTTCTTCATAACTTCCTGCTTCTTTAAGTTCTTTTGAAGTATCTTTATAATAGTCATCACATCTGATTACAGTGTAAATTCCCTCTTTTTTATCTTTTATGCAGGCTTTAATCGTATTGTCGACAAAAACAGTTTTACCTGAAGCGCTTTCACCGGTTATCCCGATTAAAAAAGTTTTTTTCTTTTCCTGAACAACCATTCTTGCAATGTTCAAAATCAGGTTATCCGAGGTTTTCAAAAAAAGCGGCTGCGGCTGCTGTTTGTCTTCTTCCAAAATCTTCTTCAACGCCTCCACAATAACGGATATAACTTCCATATCGCGGCGGCTTGAATAATAATCATAACTTGTCAACTGGAAATCTGTTTTCATATTATGTCCTTTGCAAATATTATTTTAATATTGTACTTTAAATTATTTTGAATTTCTTATATTTATAAATTTTGTAACAAAAATAATTAAAACTATAAAGATTTGGGAAAAATAACCGTAAGGGTATTATGTAAAGTTAATTGGAGTATGTAAATATGTACCGTGATGAAATTTTTGAAAACGCAAAACGTGAAAGAAGAGAAGAAAGTTACAAAAATTTGAAGACAGAAATTTCTTCAATGGAATGTGCCATTGAAAAGTTTTTAAACAATGTATTGGAATGCACAACTTCCCTTTCTGAGCGAGATTTTCATGTAACAACACTTTAGTTTAACTAAAGTGTTGTTTAAATAGTAAAATCTATTTGTCCCATATTATTATAAGACATATTCGGCATGCTAAAGGCTTGATTGCCGCCGAAATTTCCTATATTCATAAATGAGGACATTAGATTAAACGGCGTGAAATTGCTGTAAGAACTTATTGTATTGATATAATAATCAAGCATTTTAAGGATATTATCGTATTGTTTGTTATCTTTTTTCTTGCTTGAAGTCTTTGCAATAGGGAGTTCTACATCAGTTCCGGCTTTACTTGGATTGCTTGATAGAGGCTCTGTCTTTTCAGCTGATTCCTTTTTGGCTGGAGTTTCTTGTTCTGCTGCCGGCGCTGATAATTCTGAATTTGTTCCGATTTCGCCTTTTTCCCAAGCTTGTACAAGATTATTGCAAACTTCAACTGATTTTTCAGCAGTTTCGGGTTCTGCTTTGGCTCGCAATTTTACTCCATTCATAAGATCTATGAGCTGTTCATCATCTCCTTGGACTTCTTTAGCATAATTTTCAGCGATTTTATCTTGAGCGACTTCTATTTCGGATTTACCGAAAGTTTTTTCTAATGCTTTTCCTGCCAAATAGCTTGCTCCAAGTCCAACCAGACATCCAACAACAGCGCCAATTGCGGTTCCAATTCCGGGTGCAACAGACCCCAGAGCCGCGCCTTTTGCCGCCCACAAGGACGCCATTGCCGCTGTTCCAAGTGCGTTTCCTGCCGCATAGGCTGCAACTTTTGCTCCGGTAAAGCCTACAGTTCTGACAGTTTGTTTAATTGCTTTTTCTGTTCCTTGTTTTTTTGATTCATCTGTTATAGGAATACCGTTTTCATCTACTGTGTCAAAGTATTGTTTTGTAGCTGCAATTTCGGGTATTGCAAGTGCCAAATCAAAAGATACTGCTGTCAGGGCATTTGAACGCCCAAATTTTGCAATACTTCTCAGTTTTGATGATTTTGTCATCGCATCTGCCAAAACTTCTTTACCTTTTGTGTAGCCGGTTACTTTTTTAACACCTTTCCAGGCTTTACCCATTTTTGATGTCGGTTGAGCATTAAGCTTTTTAAGTTCAAGAAGCTTTTTGTTCTCTTCTGCAATAAGTTTTTCGTATTCTTTTAATTTTGCTGCGTAGTCTTTGCTGTTTAAATTTTTTGTATCAGAAAGCATTTGTTTTACATTCTGATCGAATTGAGATTGACGCGTATTTATAAGTCTTTCAGCCTGCTGCTTGCTAAGTCCTGAATTTTGTATCTTTTCTATCTCAATGTTTTTGAGTCTTCTTTCAATATTTTGTATATCAAGATTTCTTCGGTAATTTCTCGTTGTTTCTTTGAAAGAATCGCCTTTAAGTGTTTGTTCAATACCCTTTTGTGTTGTTAAATAACCTTTTTTGTCACGAAAAATTGAGATGCCTGCTCTGATACCTTTTTCAACACCGATTGTAGTTGCAGTACCGCCGGCAGTGTTTGCATTGCTTTCATAGTCCAGGCCGGTCGCATATTTCACTGCATTTTTAACATCATTATTTACCTGAAGGCTGTCACTCATAATTTTCCCTTTTAAAAATTTCCCCGTAATTATATAAAGTATTTTTAAATAAAAAAATTGCTTTTCTCATGTGAAAAGTCCTAAGTTTTGTTAAACTCAGGACTTTTACCCCAGGGTTGCAGGGGATTTGGAGTTAAATTTTATCCTACGGTATTAAAGCCACCTTGCGGCAGTTGTCCCATTTGGGGCATCATGAAGTTGTTTGCTCCGGGATTTGCCATCTGCATATATGACTGTTGAAGTTTTTGAAATTCTTCGTCACTCATCAAATTTCCGCAGCCAGGAATACTGTTTGGGTCAAATTGGAAGTTGTTTGCACTTTTTTGGTTGTTATTTGCGCCGCTTTCAGCTTGCTTTTCGGAATATGATTTACCGACAATAAACTTTCCAATCATATCACCAACAGCGTAACCGACAACTGAACCTAAAAGAGGAATTGGGATTACAGCAGCGCCAATTGCGCCGCCGACAGCGCCCAGACCAAGCCTTACACCTGTTTTTGCGGTTTCACCGGCGCCTGCTAAAAGCCCTTCATTCCAGCTGGCTTTTATTATATTTGGAAGTTCTGTTGCTAAAATCGCAATAGCACCTATTAAAGGCATTCTTTTACCAAATGCTTTTCCAACACTTTTAAGCTGAGGCCAAAATTTTGACCAGCCTGTTTTGTTTGCCGCATCTGCAACCTTTCCGACCTGCTGCCAGTTATCTTTTATCTCTGGAAATATACTTGTGATATCTTTCCACATATTTTTGAAAAAGCCTTTATTTGCACTAACTGCCGCTTCATGATCTTCCATACCTTTTATAAAGGCATCGCCGATTTGGGTTTTAAAGCCTTTGAAGCCTTGATTTTTATAACTTTTTCTCAAGGTTTCGCCCATTAAATCCGCTTCTGTTCCGAAAATAAAGCCCGGCATTGCTTTGGTAACACGCCACGCATTTGACATTACACCATCGATGCTTGTCATAATTAACCTACCTTAAATTTACCTAACCTTATATACATAAAAAAAATTTCTGATGAAGAATTGACATTAATCTTAAAATTGTAACAAAATGTAAAATATCTATTTTTCTAAAGTCGATTGAACAATGTCAAATTACAGATTTTTGAGGAGAATATTGTTATGGAAAAAAGAGAAGACATTTATAAAAACAGAGGCCTGCATGAATACGGCGATGTAAAATTTGCAGACCCTGTAAATGACAAATACCCGATTGATACCGAAGAACATATTCGAGCCGCTTGGAGTTACATTCATATGCCGCGAAATTACGAAAAATACACGCCTGAAGATGTCGAAACAATTAAAAAGCGTATAATAAAAGCTTGGAAAGAAAAAATTAATCCTGACGGTCCACTCGAAGCATAAACATTTTTTAAAACAAACACGCCTTTAAGACTCATTTACAAACTCTTTAATACGAGTTATAATTATTGTATGTATTGCGTGGAATCCAAAGTCTTTATTGAGAATGATGATTTGTGCATAAGTTGTCAAAATTATGTTCAGGATTTGAATTGTCCTTTACTTTCAGCGCTTGCACAAGGTGATGTTTTTCTCGAAAACTCGCTTCAAGTAACAGACTGCGGATTTTATAGAGAATTTAAAAGAAAGCTGCATATTGTAAAAGGGGATTAAATGCATAATATTACACTTATTAACGGAGATGGTATCGGGCCTGAAATTTCCGACGCGGTCGTCAGAATAATTGAGGCTTCCGGGTTGAAAATCAACTGGGATGTTCAAACTGCGGGCGAAGATGTGATTGAAAAAGAAGGAGTTCCGCTTCCTGAAAGAGTCTTAGAGTCAATCAGGAAAAATAAAGTTGCACTTAAAGCTCCGGTAACGACACCAATTGGCAAAGGCTTCCGCTCTGTTAATGTTCAGCTTAGAAAAGACCTTGATTTGTATGCAAATTTGCGACCGTGCAAAAATCTTCCAAATGTCAAAACACGTTTTGATGGGGTTGATGTTGTTGTTGTGAGAGAAAACACTGAGGATTTGTATGCAGGAATTGAGCGCCAGGTTGATGAAAACACGGCCGAAAGCATTAAAATCATTACGAGAAAGGCGAGCGAACGTATTTGTAAATTTGCTTTTGAATATGCAGTAAAAAATAGCCGCAAAGAAGTTTGTGTTGTTACAAAAGCTAATATTATGAAGCTTTCTGACGGTTTGTTCCTGGATACTTACCGCAAGGTTGCTGAAAATTATCCTCAAATAAAAAAACGCGAAATTTTAGTTGATAATCTTTGCATGCAGCTTGTGCAAAACCCTAACCGGTTTGACGTTTTGGTTTTACCGAATTTATACGGTGATATTGTTTCTGATTTGTGTGCAGGTTTAATCGGCGGACTTGGTGTTGCGCAAGGCGCAAATATCGGACTGAATTATGCAGTGTTTGAGCCTGTTCATGGGTCTGCTCCGGACATTAAAGGCCAAAACAAGGCAAATCCGACAGCACTATTGCTTTCTGCAATTGAAATGCTCAGATACATCGGCGAAGCAGGATATGCAGAAAAAATCGAAAAAGCTTTGTTTAAAACTCTTGAAAATGGCGAATGCACGGCGGATTTAGGCGGAAATCTCGGCACTAAAGAGTTTGCAGACGCTGTGATAAAAAATATGAATAATTAAAATTTAAACGGGTAATCCTCGGGAATTTCCCAATTGTTCTCTTGAATAAGAGCTGTGCAATAAACTTTGTATGGCGAACTTTTATTACATCCGTATTCAGAATTATTTAAAAGCTCTTCTCTGGTAAGAGTGTTGCATATCTTTATTCCTTCTTCATTTTTTTTACATATTAACGAACGATAAGGTTCAATACCCTTGCCCTGATAATGTCTTGCACTATCTGCCTTACGGCCTGGTTGAAATGAAAATGCAAAAAATGTCTTTCCGCTATCGGGTCTTGTGCGGTTGCCGTCTTCTGTGATTTCTGTGAATTTTTCTTTCTTAAAATCTTTAGCAAACGGATAAAAATAGATATCATATCCATCCTTAATCACCATGACGCTGCCGTCTTCAAAATATGCTGCGGTATTTTTTCCTCCCGCGTCACTGAAATGTTCGACACGTATTGTATTTAAGAAATCCTTTAGATATGTATTATACCACCATTCAAACTCGCTGCTGGAAATACGGTTATCACAACCCGAGACCATACAAGGCCAGTATTCTTTAGGTCCGTTTTTCACTTCTGAAAGTATTATTGCCTGATTTGCAGTTGAGTAAAATTTTTTAAGCCTTGCCTCAATGGTTTTCTTTTTCCAGTTTCCTAAAAGCGATGGCAGTGTCATTGCTGCTACTATTCCAATAATGCCCAATGTAATCAACACTTCTGCGAGCGTAAAACAAGATTCATTTTTCATAACAATAGCTCCATGTTTAATTTCACATTTAACTATATCATGAGAAATAATATTTAGCAATATATTATATTTTGCTATAAAAATTTCCTTATAAATATTTTTAAAATAAGGTATCATTTTAGTATGAATACACTCAAAGCTAAACTTGGCGCAAGAATAAAAGAATTGCGCCGAAAAAAAAATCTATCACAGGAAAATTTTGCAGAAATGGTTTCTCTTGACAGACGCAGCATAAGTAATATTGAGTGTGGAAATACTTTCCCGGCCTCCTCGCTTTTAAAAATTGCAGAAGCTTTAGAGGTTGAGATGAAAGAACTTTTTGATTTTGATTATCTGGAAAAATCAGACAAAGAATTAATTAATGCTATTTCATCACGTTTGAATGGCTTAAACAAAGAACAGCTCAGAATTATTTACAGGCTCATCGAAATACTATAGAAGCCCCAAATCCCTTAAAAACTTCTTGTTGTCGGCAAGTTCGGCAAGTTTTTCGTCTTCAAAAGGGTCAACAATGCCTTTAGCACGCATTTCTTCCATCATGTCAATGTGTGAAGCGTTTTCAGTATCAGACAGAACTAATTTTGAAAAGTTCTTGATATCGCAATTCTTTTCAAACATTTCAACTGCGCGTTTTGAAAGTCCGTCTAGAAAATCATTTTTTGCCGGTTCAAAATTTGCTGAAATTGGATTAATCATTCCCTGAACTGCTTTTTGTTTCTTTTGGTTATTTAGTTTTGAAACAATTTTTCTGAACATACACACATTCTCCCTATAATAATTATGCACTATTTTTAAAATTTTGCAATCAATCTTAAGATTTATCCAATCTTGATTATAATATTTCTTTAAATTATAATATTTTTGCTATAAATAATAAGATGAAAGAGGTCTAAAATGCTTGATATCAAACTTATTCGTGAAAACCCCGATAAGATTAACGAACTTTTAAAAAGAAGAAACCCCGAACTTTCAATAGATGAAGTTATTAAGATTGATGAAGAAAGACGCAAAATTCAAACTCAAGCCGATGAATTAAGAGCAAAAAGAAAAGCCGAATCACAAAAAATCGGAGAATTGAAGAAAAAAGGCGAAAATACCGACGCAATTCAGGAAGATGTTCGTAAAATCGGCGATGATATCAAAGCATTGGAAGAAACACAGACTGAATTAGACGCAAAACAAAGAACTATTTTGCTTCACATACCTAATATACCGGATGAAACAACACCAATCGGACTTTCAGAAGATGACAATGTTGAAGTTTACAAATGGGGCGAACCTCGCAAATTTGATTTTGAATTTAAACCCCACTGGGATTTATGCGAAGAAAAAGGACTTGTTGACTTTGAACGCGGCGTAAAACTTTCACAGAGCAGATTTACGCTTTACCGCGGCAAAGGAGCAAAGCTTGAACGTGCGATTATAAACTTTTTCCTTGATTATCATTGTGAGCAACAGGGTTATGAAGAAATTTTGCCGCCGTTTATGGCAAACGCTGCAACAATGACAGGAACAGGGCAGCTGCCGAAGTTTGCAGAAGATATGTACAAATGTGTTGATGAGGATTTGTACTTAATTCCGACGGCTGAAGTTCCTGTGACAAATATTTACGCCGGCGAAATTCTTTCAGAAGACGATTTGCCGAAATACATGACAGCATACACACCGTGCTTCCGCCGTGAAGCAGGTTCTGCCGGAAAAGATACACGCGGTTTAATACGCGTTCACCAGTTTAACAAAGTCGAATTGGTAAAACTTTGTACGCCAGAAACAAGCGCAGAAGAACATGAAAAATTGACTGAAGATGCTGAAAAGATGCTTCAATTGCTTGAACTTCCATACAGACGCGAAGCGTTATCAACAGGCGATATCGGATTTTCAGCAAACAAATGCTGGGATTTGGAAGTTTGGATGCCGTCTTATGGAACTTATAAAGAAATTTCAAGCTGTTCAAACTACGGCGACTACCAGGCACGCCGCGCAAACATTCGTTACCGCGAAAAAGCAACCGGCAAGGTAAGACTTGTTCACACAATTAACGGCTCAGGGCTTGCTGTCGGAAGAACATTTGCGGCAATCGTTGAAAATTACCAGCAGGCAGATGGAACTATTATTATTCCGGAGGTCTTAAGAAAATACACAGGATTTGATAAGATTTAAAAAAAGCTCCCATTTTGGGAGCTTTTTTAAGTTATTTCAATTTGTTAATTTGCGCTTAGCGAATCATTTGTATCAGCTAATAATGTTATATCAATTAATTTGTTTTTAGCTTCACGCTCTATTATATTATTTAATTTTTCTAAATCTTTAGCTTGTTTGATTCTTGATTGAAGTTAATTTTCATTATTATTCTCCTTTATTTTTCAGTTATAAACATCTGAATAAAATTTTTTGCTACCAATTTAAAATGATGTTTCATATCTTTATAAAATATGCTATAATAAAAAAGGAACAGTTTTTTAAAGGATTAATAATGCACGAATTTCCATTTGAGCTGGATGAATTTCAAAAAGACGCGTGTAATTTTATAAGTGAAGGCAAAAGCGTTGTGGTTTGCGCGCCTACAGGTGCCGGAAAAACCGTTATTGCACAGCACGCAATTCACAAGGCTCTTGAAGAAGGCAAAAGAGTTTTTTATACAACACCTTTAAAAGCACTTTCCAACCAGAAGTTCTATGACTTTGGCGAAAAATACGGAACTGATAAAGTCGGACTTTTGACTGGTGACACTTCAATTAACCGTGGCGCGCAAATCGTTGTAATGACAACCGAAGTTTTCAGAAACATGCTTTACGGCACGAATTTTGGCGCGGTTGCGGATAATATGAAAGACGTAAAATATGTTGTGCTTGACGAAGTTCATTATATGAACGACGAACAGCGCGGAACTGTTTGGGAAGAAAGTATAATCTACTGCCCCACAAATGTTCAGATAATAGCGCTTTCTGCAACAGTTGCGAACGCTGATGAGCTTACGGACTGGATAAACACGGTTCACTCAAAAACCGAACTTGTAAATACTGATTTTCGTCCTGTTCCGCTGAAATTTTTCTATTTTGACAGCTCCCAGCCGACAAAATTGCTTCCGCTTCTGACGCCGTCCGGAGCTTTGAATAATAAAATTAAACCCGAACGCCGCCAGTTTTCACACGGAAAAATGAAACAAAAAAGTTATGTAAAAGAAGTTGTTAGAAATTTACAGTCACAAGATATGCTCCCGGCAATTTACTTTACATTTTCCCGCCGCAAGTGCGACGAGCAGATGGAAAAATGCGCAGGGCTTGAACTTGTAACGCCCGGTGAAAAAGCTCAAATACGCCAGTTTATTGATGATTACATAGCAGAAAATCCTTATCTATATAACAACAAGCACATTGAATATCTTTTATGCGGTGTTGCATCACATCACGCAGGGCTTTTGCCTTCATGGAAGTGTTTGGTTGAAAAGCTTTTCCAAAAAGGTTTGATAAAAGTTGTTTTCGCTACAGAAACCCTTGCGGCTGGAATAAATATGCCGGCGCGTTCAACTGTTATAAGTTCAACAAGCAAACGTACTGACAGCGGGCATAGAATGCTTACGGCAAGCGAATTTTTGCAAATGTCAGGCCGCGCTGGCCGCCGTGGAATGGATGAGGTCGGATATGTTACGATTGTTGGAACGCCTTTCCAGTCACCCGAAGAGGTTGCAGAACTCGTTTTAAGCGACGCAAATCCTCTTGAAAGCCGTTTTTCTCCAAGTTATTCAATGGTTCTCAATTTACTTCAACGCTTCTCTCTTGATGAGGCAAAGGAACTTATTTTAAAAAGTTTTGGATATTTTTCATCAGGTTCACGTTTGCAGCCCATTTTAAAGCAGATTGAACTTAATAACCGCGAAATTGCGGAACGTCAATTTGCCTGCCCGCATAAATATTCTGACAGCGAGCTTTTTGAATATGATAAAATTCGTCATATTTATGTTCAAAACCGCCAAACTTACAAAAAAATATGTAAGCAGGAGAAAGCAAAAAACAGACCGCTTTCAGCAGAAGCAATTCAGTTTGGCCGCGAGACAAAGGCAATGCTTGCCAAAATGCACGAATTTCATTGTGACACCTGCAAGCTTTATAAAAAACATTCAAAAAATATTGAAGTTATAGAGCGTCTAAACGTTCGCCAGAAAAAGCTTGAAAAAGAAATCGACCGTCAGCGGGATATTTTCTGGAATAAGTTTCTGGCGCACAGAAGCGTTTTGATTGACTTCGGGTATCTCAAAGACGATTACCCGACAGAACGTGGCATAACGACTTCACAAATACGCTCAGAAAACGAACTTTATATTTCCGAAATAATTTTCTCCGGAATTCTCGAAAAATTAACACCATCGCAATTGGCAGGTGTTATTTGTGCGATTACAACCGAAGATTTGAGAATTGAAATTCCATATATACCTTTTTCTGAGCCTGTTAGAAAGACTCTAAATTTAATCAGAAATATTCGCCGCAAAATCGAAAAAGTTCAAAATAATTATCAGGTTGAAGCGCCTTTATATATAAATCCGTATTTTTCATCACTTATTGAACTCTGGGTTGAGGGTGCAGAGTGGGAATCTATCTGCGGCCAGATTGATATTGGCGAAGGTGATATTGTGAGGGCTTTTAAACGTGTTGTTGATGTTTTAAGACAATTTACTACGATTGAAAATGTGCCGGAGGCTCTTGTTTTTACTGCTCGCGAGGCAATTGATAAAATTCAAAGAGAACCTGTAGATTTGGATTAATTATTTGTAATTTAATAAATTATAATTATAAAACAAGGAGGTAAAATGTATAAAAACCAGGCTATGATTGAATTTCAGGGGGGGGGGGCACCTGCAAATAACGCTCATTTAAGGTTTTCAGGATTTACATTAGCGGAAGTTGTTATTACTCTTGGTATAATCGGCGTGTTGATTGCTTTAACTTTACCAAGCGTAATAAATAATCTAAGAAATAAAGGTTATGTCACAGGTTTACAAAAAGCATATTCGTCAATACAAAATGCTACAAATTTAATCATTGCAGAAGAAGGATTACCAAACACCTGGGGATGGACTGTGCATCAATCCCAAGATAACTCTGGAAATGAACGAATTGTAGAGCTTTATAAAAAACATTTTGACATATTAATGAGTGGAAAGCGTTGCAACTGGTGCACCGAACTTTTTCCAGGGGTACCGAGATTAACTTACAGATTTTTGAGCGGTAGTCCAGAGGCAAAAGGTCTTTACGGAAGTCCTTTGTTTGTATATTCCTATCCAATACTATTACGGGACGGAAGTATAGTAGGACTCACATTTAGTTATGGATCAGGACAAACTTTTTATGGTGTTCCATTTCACTTTGTTGTTGATGTAAATGGTCTAAAAGGACCAAATCAGTTAGGTCGTGATGTATTCTTTTTATATATGGATAATAATTCAGGCAAGATTTTACCATATACTAATGAAACATTTCATTACGGCCAGGTTGATAAGAGAAATACCTGTGATATAAATAAAGAAGGTTATAGTTGTGCTTACAGGGTTATTACAGAAGGTAAAATGAATTACTAAAAAGCGCCTTATATAGGCGCTTTTTAGTTGAATATATTAAACTTGAATTCTATCTTGCGCAAATCGTTCTTGCGACATAAATGCCTGATGCTGAAGCTTGAATTAGGCCTCTTGTTACACCTGCGCCGTCGCCGATTGTGAACAGGTTTTTAACACCTTCCGTTTCAAGTTCATTTGTCAGTTTTACGCGTGCTGAATAGAATTTAACCTCAATACCGTAAAGAAGTGTGTATCTTGAAGCTGTTCCGGGGCAGACTTTGTCAAGTGCATAAAGCATTTCAATAATACTTGTCATTTGTCTGTAAGGAATTACCAAACTTAAATCGCCTGGTGTTGCGCAGGTTAAGGTTGGCGTAATTATGCTGGATTTAATTCTTTCAGGAGTTGAGCGGCGTCCGTCAAGCAAATCGCCGAAACGCTGAACAAGAATTCCGCCGCCAAGCATGTTTGCAAGGCTTGCGATATGCTGGCCGTACTGAATAGGTTCTTTAAAAGGTTCTGTGAATTTTTCGCTTACTAAAAGTGCAAAGTTTGTGTTGTTAGTTGTTTTTTCTGCATAACTGTGGCCGTTTACTGTTGCGATACCGTTGTAATTCTCCTGAACAACTTCGCCGTTCGGGTTCATGCAGAAGGTTCTGACTTCATCTCCAAAGGTCGGTGAGTGGTAAACAAGTTTTGATTCATAAAGCTTATCAGTCAAAGGTTCAAACACCGGTGCTGGAAGTTCAACGCGGACGCCTATATCAACAGCATTATTTACCATGCCTATTTTATTTTGGGCAAACTCTTTTGTAAGCCAATCTGCGCCTTCACGGCCAGGAGCGATAATTGTGTAATCTGCGCATATAGTTTCACCGTTATCAAGAACAATTCCTTTAACCTGTTCACATTCAACAATCAGGTTTTTAGCTGAAACATTGTTTAAAATTGTAATTCTTTCGTCCAGATAGTCCTGCATGTTTTTTAGAACATCCAAACTTCTTTCAGTTCCTAAATGTCTGACAGGAGAGTGAACAAGTTTAAGTTCGGCAAGTGCAGCTTCTCTTTCAAGTTCTTTGAAAATCTTCATATCTGTTCCAAAAACTTCTTCTGTTGCGCCGAATTTCAAATATAATTTGTCTGAGTAATCAATAAGTTCTTCAACCTTTTCTCTGGACATATAGTCAACAAGATGTCCGCCTACATCCGGCGTAAGTGTTAACTTGCCGTCAGAAAACGCACCGGCTCCGCCCCATCCGCATAAAAGTCCGCATTTCTTGCAGTTTGGGCATTTTTCGTAGCCCTCGCGAAGAAGACAAACTCTTTTTTCGATTTTTTGACCTTTTTCGATTAAGATAACTTTCCAATCCGGTTTAAGTTTGGTAATTTCCAGTGCTGCGAAAATTCCTGCGGGGCCTGCGCCGATAATTGCTACGTTGTAATTCATTAGATTTCCTCATTCTTAATTTCGGGTAACTGTTTGAGCCTTCAAAATCGCCCATACACCTTAACTTTAAACCGAACAAGGTTATTTTAAAAGCTTTTGTAAGTTTTTGTTAAGTTTTCGTAAAGGCTTTGAATATCAGCTAATTTGACAGATTTGTCTTAAAAGGTTTCTTTTTAGCCGCACGCGCATGGTTTAGATTGCTCTGAAATTCTGCAATATCATCATTGTCGTTAATTGTTTTTGCAAGGTCAATATATTTTTGAGCTTCTTCAAGTTTATTTGTATTAAGATAGATTACCGCTATATTAAAATAGATTAGATATCTGTCGTCGTCTGATTTTGCAAGTTCAAGAGCTTTTCTCAACGCCTCAATTGCCTGCGGATATTTTTCCAAATCCGCATAGGCTATTGCCAAATCAATATATCCGCCCGGAATTTCGGGTGCAGATTCAATGTAATGCTCAGCTTCAGCAATTTTTCGTCTGCCGATGTCGCGTTCATTGCCTAGAACAATTGGAGCATAAATAAGTCCGTCTTTGTTGAATTTAGACATAGGAACATTCGAAATATCAGGTATCATTTTATAAAGCAGATTAACAGTATTTAAATCCTGCTGCGATATATATTGAAAATCGCTTCTGTAACGTGTGTACATTGTGTCAGGCTGCGTTGACATATACATCAAATCATCAGAGCTGTAACTATGACCCATAATACCAAGTGCATGACCTATTTCATGCAAAACTGTATTGTAAATCTCTTTGTCTGAAAAATAATTTCCGTTTGCATCTTTGTCATACATGGTTATTGTCATTGATTTAAGGATTTTGCCTTGTATTTTAGGATTTGTATAAGCTACAACGTATTTACAAATGCCGTCTTCACATATATCTTCCGGTAAAGCTTCAAATTTTACGATAATATCAGCATTTCCTTTTTCAACAAATTGAAACTGTAAGAATTCGGTACTCAACGCCCATTGAGTAAATGCCTTTTCAATTTCAGCCCTGTAATAGTCTGGTGTTGAAATCGGCACTTCTATTTTCACTTTCAGCGGGAAGGTATTAACATCCCATCGGAGCAGATTTCTGTCATAAGGAGCCTGTTCAATATAATTGTCTCCAATATTATTTAAAATATTGTATTTCCATTCAAAGATTTTTTGATTGGCAAGTTTTTTTGCTGCATCAAGCACCGGTTCCTGTGATATTTTATACATTTCGGTCTGAATTTTTTCTGTCGGCTTCAAACCGCACATTGCTTTGACATAATAATATCTGATATCTTTGTTGCCCGGTCTCAGCAAATAAGCTTTTTTAAGCAGATTGTAAGCCTTTACCGGCTGTTGTTTTTTTAACTGGTTAACACCTGCAATGCTGTAGAATATCGGAATATTATAAACGATTGCACCAATAAAAATTATTGAAAGAATTAAAAGAATTTTGCTAAGAGTCTGCTTACTCATCCATTTTTCCCTGTTCAAGAAGTTTTTCAAGCGCTCTGGTGTCGCCTTTAAGTTTAAAGTATTCTGCGAATTTTGGAGTAGTTTTCAGGTTGAAACTTCTGCCGTTTTTGTCGCGAGTCCGGCTGATTAAGCCTTTTTCGATAAGTTCTGCAACATGTTCATAAGCTGTAGAACCGCGAAGCTCTTTTAAATCAGTCTGGCGGATGGGTTCTTTTAGCGCAATTACTGCAAGAGTTCTCATTACAGCAGGCCGCAGGTCAACAGGACAAAGTTTTTCAACTATATCCATATGTTCTTCTTTGACTTGAAGAATATAACCGTTTTCATCGTCAATTTCAAGCGCCCCGTCGCGTGCCGAGTAGTCCATTATTAAATCCAATATGGATTCTTCTACCAGCTCGTTTTCAACCTCCAGAATTTCAGCGATTTCGCTTGTTGAAAGAGCCTTGGCTGTTGTAAAAAGAACTGCTTCAATTCTGGCTTTCAAGTTTTCCATTTTCACCTCTTACAACATACAAATCTGAGTAAAATTCGTCTTGAACAAGTTCGTAATCAGTTTCGGCGGTCAAAAATAAAAGTGCGATATATGCGCTTATTTTGTCCATTCCGAGAAGAGTAAGCTCGTTAAGTTCGATTTTTTCTTCTTTTTCAAAAATCTGTGATAAATTTTCTTTTAATCTCAAAACGCAGTCTTCAATGTATTCCTCATGCGCAAGATTAATAATGTCGTCAGCCGTAAATCTGGAATAAGATTGAACACGGCGTTTTGCACGCTCGTGAGCACTTTGAAGAGATTGTTTATGCTCCAGTTTTTCGTAGAATTCCAACTGTCGAATCAAGTCGCGCAATGTTACAACGCGGTTTCGGTTTAATCTTACGCTTGTACGGCGCTGAAGAACTTCATCAATTGAAACAACATTGTTTGTAGGAACATAATCGTCTTCTTCGCTGTAATCAACAATAAAACCGTCGTCATCAAATTCAATATTCTCCTGCGGCTGATTTTCAAACTGCATGATATCAATGCCTTCAAGCACATTTGACTTAAGCTTTAGAAGAACAGAGGCGAAAAGAAACGTTCTGCCGGTAAGACGCAAATCCTGCGACTTCATTTCGCACATGTGTGCAAGGTATTTGTCGGTAACATCAATTATGTCAATGTTCCAAGGGTCAATTTTACCGGCTTTCGCCATTGAAACGAGAATTCCAATTCCTTCATTGTCAACATTGACATTCTCCGGAATTGCCGAACTGTTATAGTTAAGTATTGCTGTCTCACTACTCATAATTAATCTCTAAGTTTCACTCCCGTCACACGGGTTATACCTTTTTCTTTTTGAGTTACACCTATCGTCCTATTAGCAGATTCTATCATAGGTTTGCGGTGGCTAACTACTATAAATTGCGTATTTTTTGACTGGTTCTGCACCATTTGGGCGATACGTTCAACATTCATTGTGTCCAAACTTGCATCAACTTCGTCAAACGCATAGAAGGGGGAGGGCATATAGCGCTGGATTGCGAAGACAAATGCAAGTGCGGTTAAAGATTTTTCGCCGCCTGACATACTCTCTAATCTTTGAAGTTTTTTGTCGCGAGGCTGTGCTTCAATTGTCATACCACCGGAAAGCGGGTCATCAGGATTTTCCAGTTTAAGTTCGCCTTCGCCTTCTGATAGCTGGTGGAAAACCTGTTTAAAGTTTTCGTTGATATTGTTGTAAGTTTTCATGAAAGCTTCTTTTTTAGACTGTTCGTAGCCGCTCATTCTGTCCAGAATTTCTTTTCTCTCTTTTGAAAGGGTTTCGATTTGAGCTTTTAATTCGTTCTGGCGTGTTTGAACTTCTTCGTATGCTGCAATTGCACGCATATTTACGTCCCCGAGTTCCTGCATTCTCTTTTCAAGCCGTTGTATTTTTGATGTGATTTCTTCTATTGAAATTTCAACCGGTTCAAGTTTTTCAATCTCAATTCCGGCATTTTTAAGTTCTTCGCGCGCTGTTTCAAGCTGAGGCTCAAGTTCGCGGCGTCTTGCGCGGAATGATTCGATTTGTTCAGCAATTCTTTCAATATCAGATTGTCTGATGTGTTTTTGTTTTTCAAGTTCAATAAGTTCATTATTGATTTCGTCGCGTTCTTTGAGAAGTTTTCCGAGTTTTTCTTCTATTTCAGTGATTTGCTCGTTCAAAGCTTCTGCTTTCTTGTTTAATTCCTCTATTTCTTCTTTAAATCTGATTTTGTCTGCTTCAAGCTTGACATTTGCGGATTCAATACTTTGAATTTCTTCGGTTTTGGTTTCAATAAGGTTTTCGTTGAACGCGATGTCACGGTTAAAGTCGTTTTTGGCAGCATTAGCATGCATCAGATTCTGTTGGAGCCGCTTAATTTCATGTTCGACGCCTTCTGTTTTTTCTTTCAAATCCTTCAAATCCTGGTCATTAATCAATTTTTCAACTTCCTCAATGTCGGATTGAACCTGCGCCATATCATCGTAAACTTTTACTGTCTGTTCTTCTAGTTTATCAAGTTTTTTGTTTAATTCGTCTATTTGCGGCTCCGCGTTTTTGACAAATTCAGCGCGTTCAGCAAGAATATTTTCACTGTTCGCGTAATTTCTGTTCATGTTCTCAAGTTCAACCTTGGATTTTGAGTATTCGCTCATTGAATCAGAATATTTCTGGCGAATGTCGTCAAGTTTCGCTTCCAGTGAAGCTTTTTTGCTATTCAAAGCAGACGCTCTGTCTTCAAGCGCTTTCAAATTCCTTTTGAAGTTTTCAAGCTCATCGTCGTCATTCTGGCTAAAGCTTAAACCTGTTCTGCGCTGTGAACCGCCGGTCATAGAACCTGATTTTTCGAAAATTTCGCCCTGAAGCGTAACCATTCTGTATTTTCCGATGAGTTTTTTGGCGCATTCCATATCTTCTACAACAAGAGTGTCGCCGACTGCATAATAAAACGCATTAATATATTGGTCGTCGAAATCCACAAGATTTATGGCAAAATCAATTACGCCTTTGTCTTTTGGAAGATTTAATTTTGATGGCGCTTTAACAATTTTGTTTAGCGGAATGAAAGTTGCGCGGCCTGCGCCAGAGGATTTTAAAAGTTCAATCGCAACTGATGCAACATGTTCATCGTCAACAACGATGTGTGTCATTCTGCCGCCAAAAGCAACTTCCATTGCGGTTGAATACTCTTTATCAACAGTTCCAAGCTTAACCAGCGGGGCATGAACTCCGCGAAGCTTCGCATTCATAACCGTATCAATTGCATTGTTAAAACTTGATTGCGCGACCTGTTTTTTAGCCTCCATTGCTGAAACTTTTCGATAAGCCATCTGAATATCGTGGTTTACGTCGTCAATTTCATTTTTGGTCGTGTCCAAATCATGCAAAGTGTTCTGCTGGATGATTTTGAAATCCGCCATTTCTTTTTGAAGCTGTTCAACAAGAGTTTTCTTCAAATCAAAGTCTGACGCGAAATTTGCCTTTAATGTTTCGAGCTCTTCAAGTGTTGCTTTGGCTTTTGAAAGCTCGCTTTGAAGATTTTTTAAATCATTTTCAAGCGGAAGTTTTTCTTTGATAAGAGCATTTTCTTTATCCTGAAGATTTTCAAGATTTTTTCGTAAATTGTTGCGCTTTTCAATATGCTGGTCCGCCGTTGCGTTCAAACCGGTCATATCTTCAAGAATTTTCTTTAATTCCGCCTGTTTTTCCGCGATATTACCTTCAATAATTTTGATTTCGTCATCTTTGAGTTTAATTTTTAAATTGAAATCTTCAATTTTTTGCTTGTAAGTTTCAATACCGTTTTTAGCATTTTCAATGCGGCGCAGGCCGTCCATAATCTGCTTGTCAGCATAAATTGAGGCGTTATTTTTTCGGTCGATTTCGCCTTTGAGTTCTTCCTGCTGTTTTTTGAGTTCAATCTGGCGCGCTTCGCCTTTTTCTTTGACTATTTCGGAAATTTCCTGATATTTTCCCTTGATTAAGGTCAAACGCTCGTCTAAATCTTTGTTTTTAACCTCTTCTTCTTTTTTCTTTTTAGTGAATTCAAGAATGTTTTCATGCGCTTTTTCAATATTGCGTTTTATGTCGAAAAATCTGACTTTATTTATCTGTCCCTCAAGTTCGGTCTTTTCTTCGCGTAATTTCTGGTATTTAAGGGCAACTTCACGTTCTTCTTTAAGCTGCTCAAGCCTTACATCAACTTCGTTTAATATTACCGAAGAGCGTTCAACCCGCTGTTCAACGGTTGTAAGTTCGTTTGTAGCCTGCTCTATTCTTCTGTCAAAATCTGCAACGCCTGCTATTTCGTCGATAATTTTACGTCTGTTTTTGGGCGAACAGTTTGTAATTCCCATTACATCGCCCTGCATCATTACGTTGTAGCTGTTTGGCGTTACATTGTACTTTTCAAGTTCTGCATGGACATTTGTGAGCGTTGTAACCGAGTCATTTATGTAATATGTACTTGCATAACCTTGATTTGTTTTGCGGATACGTCTTGCAATGCTTAAGTCCTGTCCGTTTTCCATTCCGCCGAAGGTAACTTTAACAAGAGCATCATTCCGTTTTGTGTAAGTAGAGATAAAGTGTGAAAGGTTCTCGGCGCGTAATTCGCTTGCATTTGCAAGCCCGAGCGCAAACAAAACACTGTCGATTATATTGCTTTTTCCGGAGCCGTTCGGACCTGAAATTGTTGTAAAACCTTCCAGAAGCGGGATTTCTGATTTATTGGCAAATGATTTAAAGTTATCTATTTCAAGCTGTTTTATGTACATTAATCCTACCCAACTATAGTCTTATTCTTATTAGACAATAATTTTCATGTCATGTCAAAGGTTTAAACAAATCTTTACACGCATAAACGCCTTTTAGCAACTGAGTCGCTTCCCTCTCCCCCCAAAAAAAACGACCCAAACGGTCGAGATTTTAAAAAAAGGAAATGAAATATATTAA
>URXT01000004.1 GCA_900551915.1 uncultured bacterium | reverse complement strand
CGAAATCGAAAAATCAATTGCCTCATACCGCGCAGCAATCAAAATTGAACCGGAAAACGATGAACATAAACTGGTTTATATTCAGGTGCTTGACGAATACATTGACAAAAAACGCCGCGGTGAATTAGAAAGTGCATAAAGATGTATCACAGCAGCCATTATGAACATAAGCCGTATATGATTGAAAGAATTGTGGCAGCGTTAAGTTATTTGACGGTTGGCTTTGTTGGATTTATCTGGCTTATTATTTCAATGATAAGACGAACTCCGCTTACAAAATTTCTGCAATATCATATTTTTCAATCAATATTTATTTCGATTGGTTATGTTCTGCTGTGCTTAATTCTTGGATTTTTGCTTAATATCCTTGGAATGATACCTTTTATAAACTACCTGGCTGCGCAAATTGTACTGCTGTTTAATGCTCCGGTTATATTAGGTTACTCAATAATCCAAACAGTGATTTATATTTTGTTATTTTATCTTGCAATAACCTCATTTATGGGAATGTACAGCAGAATCCCCTGGGTTTCAAACATTATTGACATGAACGTCAGGTAAAAAATTTACAGATACCGCGCAAACAGTAACAAATAATAAAAATAAGCCATAACAATAGCAAATTTTATATTGTTTATGTTTTACTAAAAATATAGCAGTTAGAAACAGGAGTTGTTATGTCTATTGAAAAAATTAATGCGCTTAAAACAGCAGGTCAAACCGGTCAGCTTGATGCAATCAAAACAGAAACTACTGGACAAACGGACATAGCCAGCAGCAAGCCAAATGATAAAGAAAAAAGTAATGCAACAAAGTATATGATTGGCGCAACAGCACTTGCAGGCATGATTGCCGTTGGAATAATCGGTCATAAACAAGGCTGGTGGGGCAAAGCGGAGAAAGCCGCAGCACAACTTACATCTAATGAAACTCCAAGAACTGTTCCTGCAAATACCCCAAAACCTGCTTCTGAAGATATAGCAGCGCCTGTAAATTCCGGCTACGATATAATTAGAGTGAAACTTGAAAACGGTTATGCATTATTATGCAAGAAAACCGGTAAAGCCTTCAATAAGATTTACGACGACCAAAACAAGAGTTTCCGCTATATTTACAGCCGGACATTAGAAAACGGAAGTAATATTGGAATAGCCAAATATAACATTTTAAGCACAAGCAGCAACGGCGAACAAATTCATATCCCGCTTACAGAATACAGTCTTAGAAATAAAGACGGAAAATTAATTTATAAAACATCAATAGAAAAAGGTTCCAACTTCAGACCTGAAACTATTTATGACTATGAAACAATGACGGCGTATGAAGTCCGTACCGTACATGCCTCAATTCTTGGCTGTACCCCTATACCGATGAAAGAGGCAGTAAAAATGCCTTTTGAAGAGGTAGATGGCATAATAAAATTAAAAAATGAGACTCCGCTTGAATTAAGCGAACTTGAACAGGTCAGACAAAAGATTTTTGATAATAATTTACCTGCAAGCTATAATCGGTTAAAATCAAAATTTCTCAAGAATTTTGAGTATATACTAGATAACAAGGACAAAAATTTTATCAGATATAACGACGGGAATAGGGTATTTACTAAAACATTGGATAAAAACGGAAACAAAATTACTCACATAAAAAGACCTGATGGAACTACCAAATTTCTAATCGGAAAACCTGGTGATCCTGACATGCCATATACCTTTAGAATTGATAAAGTTAATGGCAAACTCGTAGAATTTGAAGGCATAACGCTTCCTGACGGCAGATCTTTTAGAAAAGTATATGATGATAAAGAAAATTCGTATGTTTTTGAACAAATCAACGGAGATAAAATTATAACAATCACAGAAAAAGAATTTACAAAATATAAAAACTACGCAATTGCAAATGTTTTACCTGACGGAATAACTTCAAGATTTTCAAACAAAACATCTTCACTACCGAAAAATGCAGACGGAAGTTATATAATCAAGCTTAAAAACAGTGAATATGAAATAAGATATCCCGGTACAAATAATATTCAATACAATATAACGATTGACGATGACGGTAAAATAGGAGAACTCACAAAATTCAATCAAGAAGGTAAAAGAATAGCCTATGCCGCAAGGTATAAGAACGGATGCACATTTAAAGATTCAAACGGATACATTAAGGGCAGTTATGAAGAATGCGGCTTGGATAAACTTGAAGAATTGATAAAAGATACAACAGGGATTTTAAACTAAAAAAGGAACTTTGAGTAAATGTATATAGAAAGAGTCAATGCACTTATAAACTACAAAGGACAAGAGCAAAATACAAAAGTCAAACGTACTAAACCTCATATTGAAATTAAAATAACAAATGACATAAACGACAAAAACACAAGCAAAACACGCAAAATTATGAATTACGCAATTCTTTTAGCAGGACTTATGTTGCTTGGAAGAATTGCTTACAAGGAAGGCTGGAGTGGCGTTGAAAAAGCAATTGATAGAACACCTCACGTTTAACAATGGTCACAATTTTAACAGTTTTTTCTATGTTCAAATGTTAAGTATAAAATAAGAAAAAATTTATGCCAATCGAAAAAATAAATTCAATCAAAAACAGTTACATTGCGAATTCACGTAATATAAATCTTACTGCTCCGCAAAAATTCAAAAGAAATGAAGAACAAGAGAAACAAAAAGAATTGAGTCAAAAAAGACTCCATATGTTTGGCATAGCTTTATTGATAGCTACAATTGCAACCTGCGTAATAGGGCAAAAAAGAGGATGGTGGAAATCAAACAATGGTATGCCAGTTGACGATTTGAGCACAACCGCAGCGGTTATGGTTGATATTTAAAATAAAAACCCCGCGGAGCGAGCGGGGTGCGTGCTATTGAGTAAGAATTATAATTTATGAGAGGTATCCGAAATTATTTAAGAGCAAAATTAATCTTCCGGAATTGAGGCTAAATCGTTAACCTTTTCTGATAAAACAAGTGCATTTGATAAAGGAATTCCGCCTTTTATATGCGGGTTATTAACAACTTTTCCGTTAACATACATTACGGTTGAGCCACCGCCGTCAAGGTTAATTGCGCCAACGCATCCGATTGACTGCATAAAGTTTGCAAGCTCCATCAAAGTCATTCCGATTGAACTTCCTTCACGGCCGTCAACAGCAACCAGAACAAAATTATTTGAAGAAGTGTAACCGATTGCAGTACGCGGATTTCTGCCGCCGACTGCCGCAAGCTTCTGAGCAGTCATATCAACAAAGACTTCACCGTTTTTAACCAGATACGGACCGCCGCTGATTATGTGCTTAACACTCTTCCATTCAGGCAAAGTTTTTATATCAAGTTTTGCGTCTTTGTCCTTCAAAAGAGGTTCAAGAAGCTTTTTCGGGCCGGAGATTACATAACCGTTTGAAGGAATATCGAGCGGGTTAGCGGAGGCCTTTGTAATTTGGCCGTCCGCAACCCTCAAACTCATACCATACTTCGGCGCATAGGGTGAATACTTACCCCACTCCGGAGTATAAACAAGAACGTATGTGGAAAGCATTCTCGGCTGGTTTATGTTATCGACTTTGATTGTAACCCCGCTTCCGCTGACGGCGGCATTGAGCTGAACGCGGGCAACATCAAATCCGTCCTCGAAAATTCCCAATGCAACTCTGTCATACACAGGGCCTGTATAAAATTTTCCGTCTATCACCAAAGTTCCGAGAGGAACTCCGGTTTGGGGCTTAAAATAAGTTCCGTTAATCGCCGCAATTGCATTTTTGCTTTTTGCAATTGTTGTGATTGTTCGTCTTGATTGAAGTTTCTCTGAGGAAGACAAAACCGGAACAACTTCAAGATTTTTGGCGACTTTTAAATCGGTCTCAACAATATTAATTCTGACAGGTCTGCCATTATAATATTTTGTTAATTTGATATGTTTAACGCCGTCTTGAATATCTGTTATTACAGCTTTCGGATATTTTGCCTTAATATTTTCATCAAAGCTCTTTTTTCTTGCCTCCGGAGAAATTTCAACCATTATTTTTTCTTTCAACCCCTGAATATTAACCTTTGGAACAGTATTATGCGCCAATTTCAATTCATCTGCCATAATCGGGTTTGTCATGAGAAAGCTTTGAATGCAGACAATTCCGGTAATTAGGGAAATGTAAACAGCCTTTTCCAGCAATTTGGCACATGATTCAGAGCGCAGCATAATAAGTGTATCCATAGGTCGACCTCACAGGTTGAAGTAACGGATACCTTTTTTATTAAAGAGTGGTGTGGGGAATAACACTCATCAAGGGGTGTATAAAAAACCACGCTGAGGGCATTTAACGCCCCTCTACTAATATTGTAACATATTTTTACATCTTTCTCAATATTTGTGTTGCAAAAACAACAAAGATTTTACAAAACTAAATAGAGGTAATTTTACACTTATTAGCGTTAAAGCAAACTATCAAAATTTTTTATTCATGCCTTAATTTGCTTCCTTGATTGAGAAGTTTATAAGTGCTATAATTTAATCATGGGAAACAGGGTCAGTTTGACGACACAAAATCGTTTAATAATTTCAGGGCTTATCTTAAGCACTGTTCTTATTGTGTTTATTGCAATTTTTGCGATATTCAACATTCAAAAAAAATTAAATGAAGGCTACAAAAATTTTGGTCAGGTAATATCAAAAATACTTGCAATAGAAGGCGTTGAAATAACACGCGGATTAAATGATACAAGGGCTAAAGAAGAAATTAAGCAGCATGCTGACGGACTTTTAAAAAGCCATAATGATATTGTCTTGATTGAATTTCGGGATAAAGATGGAAATTTGCTTTACTCCGGCAGGAATAATACGGCAAAAACCACAAAACGTGCAAATATTACTGTAACTTCGCCAATTCAAGGAAACGATTCCTCCACCATTGGTTCTGTAACAGTTGCATTATCAGGAAATATTATCAGCCAGATTTCTTCAACAACAAGAGCCTCGCTTTTGTTTGTTTTTACTATTGCTTGGGTGGTTTTTGCATTTGTAATTCTAATAAACACATATCTTATAACAAGAGAGCTTAGAATTCTTCAGGAAGGCGTTAAAAAGATTTCAACCGGCGAATTCGGATGCAAAATCGAAAGCCAGGATGTTTCCAATGAAGTCAAAGAGCTTTTCAATGAATTCAACGATATGTCTAACAGGCTTCACATATACGAAGAGCAGAATATAGAACAGCTTACGCTGGAAAGAAATAAGCTTGAAGCAGTATTAATGAGTATTGCAAACGGCGTTGTTGTGTGTGACAACAATGACAAGGTTGTTCTCGTAAACAACCATGCTCAAAATCTTTTGGAAGTCGGCGAAGAAAACATTCTCAACTCAGAAATTCAGCAATATACAGACACCGCAGGTAACTTCTGTTTTAAAGACAAAATCGAACAATTTAAAGATACTCCGCTTGAGGTTATTGAGTCAAAGCCGCTTGAATTCAATATTATAATTGACAAAAGAGTTTTAAAATCCTTAATTTCACCAATGTTTACGCGGAACAAGGATTACGTAGGCTACATAATTGTATTGATTGATGTGACACGCGAGGCTGAAATGGAGCAGATGAGAGCACACTTTATCTCAAATGTTTCTCATGAACTCAGAACACCGGTAACGGTTTTAAGAAGTTACATTGACACATTGTACCATTACGGTAACGAATTTGATTACGAAACTCAAAAGGAATTCATAGGAACAATCAATCAGGAAATTATAAGGCTTAACCGTATGGTAAACGATATCCTTGATTTTTCCAAACTTGAAGCTGATGTTAAACTTGAAAAAAAACCTGTTAACATGGCCAAACTTGTAGAAGATTGTATAAATCAGGTTAGCATTTTGACGCAAGAACATAATATAAAAGTTTTAGTTTCAAAAGACGATGAAATTCCGGATATTGAATTAAATTACAATAGTATTGAAAGAGCATTCACAAATCTTATGTCAAATGCTATCAAATATTCTCCGGAAAACGGAACGATAACAGTAAAAATATCTGCACTAAGAAACACTAATGAAGTTGAAGTCACTGTAACTGATGAAGGATGCGGAATTGCTCCTGAACATCAGAAAAAAGTTTTTGACAGATTTTACAGAGTAGAGAACAACACGCATACAATAAAAGGGACTGGGCTCGGGCTAAATCTTGTAAAAACAACAATAGAAAAACATCATGGCGGACGGGTTTTTGTAAAATCAGAACTTGGGAAAGGTTCGACTTTCGGATTTATACTACCGGTAAAAGCCTCTGTTGCCGAGGATGACCTTACTATAGTGTAAGCAATTACCAAAACGCTAAGGGATTTAGGATATATGAAAAAAGTATTCAATCTAATTTGCTATATCTCACTTGGCGTAATGATTTTGTTAATTGTAAACTCATTTGCAGGGGACCTTGTGTTTAGAATGACATACATGACTCCAAAGATTACTGCAATGTCCGGCACGGTATTAAACCCGAAAGAATTTCCAACACAGATTAACCTTCCGCAAAATGAGCAGGAATATATAAAAATTCGCACAAACAAAAACAAATTATACGCACTTAAAAAGCAGGCAGAATATTCAGTAACAGCACTTGTTGTCGCAAAAAATACCAATTTCTTTTTGAGAGACGTTATGCGCACTCCTTTTGATGATGTATGTCTTATGGATGTCGGACTTGTGTGGGGTGAAATTGCTGATAAAAAGTACGTAAAAAAACATCTTCGATTTCAATCAACCAAAACCCTCGGCGCAGCAAGACAGTTATCGGTTAAATCACCAGACAGCCAGACAATGCCATATGATTGGGGTTATGTTTCAAGCCATATGGGACATACTCATATAATTCCTGCCAACAGAAATGTTATGAGTGCGATGTTAAGCATAAAGAAACATGATGTTGTGAAATTAGACGGATATCTTGTCGATATATACAATGACAAAGGCGATGTTGTTGCGTTGACAAGCCTTTCACGTTCTGACAAAAATTCTACAAGCCGTGGTTACGGTGCATGCGAAGACATGTACGTTACACAAGTTCAAATCGGAAATAGAATTTACAGGTAACAAAAACATACTGCAACCAACCGCGATAACGCACAAATATACTTTATAAATCATTTGCGTTAATGTTACCCGCACAAACCAGCAAATTGCATAATTAGAGCAACTGATTGCCCAAACCTTAAGAAAAGAGCCCGTTAATTTTGTCAATAATATCCTGCGGGTCAATTTCGTTTGTAACTTTGTTAATATCCTGCGCAATCTGATAAAGTTTTGCAGCCTCAATCTTGTCACCCGTAATTGTTATTGCACGAGCTAAATTGAAATGCGCAAGAGCATAATTCGGATTACATTCAATTGATTTTTTGAATAATTCAATCGATTTTTTCACTCTGCCCAAATCGTCAAGATAAATTACACCTAAATTGTTGTACGCAATATCATAATTTGGGTCATATTCAATAGACATTTCGTATTCTTTTATTGCCTCATCCAAATCGCCTTTACCCCAGTATAAAAAGCCGAGATTACAGTGAATTTTCGCATTTTTCGGGTCTAAATCCAGCGCGTTCCGGTAAACAGCAAGAGCATTTGCATAATCCTCTTTATCATAAAAAGCACTTCCCAAATTAATATAAATATCAATGTCCTCCGGAGTCAGCAAATATGCGCTCTGATAAGAGGAAATCGCAGCATTAATATCGTTTTTACCTTCCTGATAAACAAACCCTAAAGTCTGATTAATAATACTTGTCCATTGTTTGCGCGGATTAAGAGTTACAGCGGTTTGAAAATGCGAAATGGCTCCTTCAATATCGCCTTTAATATAAAGAATATTGGCAAGATTTGAATGAACATCAGGCATATTCGGCATAATGTGAATAAGCTTTTCGTAAACTTCAACAGCGCTGTCATAATCGCCAAGTTCTTCATAAGCCTGGCAAAGATGCCTATAAGCATTTATATTCAAACTATCAAGCCAGATTGCCATTTTGTATTCGGTAATTGCATCGTCAAATCTTCCGAGACTTCTGTAAATGTCGCCCAAAAGACAATAAAGCGGCACAAATCCTGGTGCTTTTTCAATAGCTTTTATGTAAATATCAATTGCAGTATCAACACCTTTTGTGTGAACCATATAAAAACCTTTTGCCAAAATCGGGAAAAATTTCAGATAAGAAAGAGTTCTTCCAACATTTTCGAGTGCCTGAAGGTCAAACGGAAGCGTCAAAACCGACAAAACAAATTCCCACTTTGCTTTTAATGAATTCTTAAACGACCTGTAGGAGGAAATACTGTAAAGATTAGACATTAAAAAGTGTGCGCAGGAATTTCTGAAAGGTTTGTGTTTAACAGCTTTTTGAGCGTTGAGCATTGCTTCCAGAAATCTTGCTTTTTTCGTATAAGTTTCAGCCAAAAGATAGTATGCTTTTGCGAAATTTTCATCCTTTGAAATTGCCATATCAAGATAATTTATAGCTTTATCCAGGTCGCCTTTGTAAAAATGTGCGCGTCCGATTTTGTAATAAATTTCGGGAGAATCAATATAAGATTCCAAAGCTCTCTGGTATTCGGTTATAGCCTCGTCAATGTATTGAGCCGAATTGTAAATATCCAAATGCCATGCCAAATATAAATCACCAAGCCTGAGATGTAAATCCGCATTTGTCGGGTCTTCCTGCAAACCTATCTGGCATAATTCAATTGCATTTTTAACGTTTCCAGTTTTATATTCCTTGCTAATCTTCTTATTTAAAATCTTTGTATCTGTCGCCATAATCCTCAGTCCGGTTAAACAGCCGCATAGCTCAAAGCGGCAATCTATTTCAAGCCAGAATATTCACAAAAGTTCAAGCCTGAACCATAATAACTATTTTAATTAATATTATATAAAAAAGCAAGTTGTTTAAGATATTTAGTGTATAATATTTAAAAACAGGAGTGATTATGAGTAACAAAATTTATTTCGTGGACGTAACAAACAGGGATGGTGTTCAAACCTCCAGACTTGGACTTGCAAAACTTGAGAAAACAATTATTAATCTTATGCTTGATGACATGGGAATAACGCAATCAGAATTCGGCTTCCCTACAACAAGCCACGAAATTAATTATCTTAACGGCAACTTAGAACTTGTAGAACGCAATGTAATAACCAAAACAAAACTTTCAGGCTGGATGAGAGGTCTGGCGTCTGATGTTGAGCTTTCATTTAAGAATGTGCCGAAATTAAAACACTTAAACCTGTCACAATCAACTTCCGAGCAGATGATTCACGGGAAATACATGGGTAAAAAAACTTTCAATGACATTATTAATATGACCTGTGAAGCCGTGGAATGCGCTGTATCAAAAGGCGCTCAAACAATCGGTGTTAACGCCGAAGACGCCTCAAGAAGCGACATAAGTTTTCTAATTAAATATGCTCTGGAAGCAAAAAAATGCGGCGCACATCGTTTCAGATACTGCGACACACTTGGTTACGAAGACCCCAAAACAGCTTACGACAGAATTTACACAATTGCAAAAGAAACTCAAATGCCGATAGAAGTTCACTATCATAATGATTTAGGCATGGCTGCCGCCTGTTCTGTAATGGGGGCCAAAGCTGCAATCGATGCAGGAGTAGATGCATATATAAACACGGCAATTAACGGAATGGGTGAACGCGCCGGAAACGCAGATTTGGTTTCATGTCTTCTGGCAATCTTGAAATCAGCCGGCTTTAAAAATAAATACAAAGTTGATGAAAATATTGACTTAAGCAAAATTTGGAAACTGGCCAAATACACAGCTTATGCCTTTAGAGTTCCTATACCGATAAATCAGCCGGCAGTCGGCGATAATGCTTTTGCACATGAATCAGGAATTCACGCAGACGGAGCACTGAAAGACAGAAGAAATTATGAGCTTTACGATTTTGAAGAACTAGGACGCGGCGAGCCGGAAATTATTGAAACCGGACGTACAATTACAACAGGTGAATACGGCGGTATCAAAGGTTTCAGAAACGTTTACGAAAATCTTGAACTTGAATTCAAGGATGAACATGAAGCAAGAAATATCCTTGAACTTGCACGTTATGCAAACGTTCATACGCAGCAGCCGCTTACTGACAGTGAATTAAGGTTTATTTACTATTATCCTGACATTGCAGCTAAAATTATGACAGTTTCGCCTTACTACGAGCCGGAAGGTGCAATCACCGAACGAGTCGGCGGCAAACTTGTGACAATGCCTCATAAAATTATATAAATAACAATAACTTTTATGCTAAAATAATTGCAAAATAAGGAGATATCATGGGTCAGACTTTAGCTGAAAAAATAATATCAGAACATGCCGGACGGAGCGTAAAAGCCGGCGAACTTGTAATTGCAAATGTTGATGTTTGCGCAGTTCAGGACGGCACAGGACCGTTGACGGTTCAGGAATTCAAAAAACTCGGGAAAGAAAAACTAAACAATCCTGAAAGAACAATTCTATTCATTGACCACGCATCTCCAAGCCCGCGAAAAGAGCTTTCAAACACTCATACGGTTTTGCGCGAATTCTCTAAAGAATACGGGGCAGTGCTTTCTGACGTAGGAGCCGGAGTCTGCCATCAGAGATTGATTGAGACTTTTGTAAATCCATGTGAAATTCTTGTCGGAGCAGATTCGCACACCTGCACATCCGGTGCGCTCGGAGCTTTCGCAACAGGCATGGGCTCAACTGACATTGCGGTCGCAATGGCGCTTGGAAAAACCTGGCTTAAGGTTCCGCAAACGTTTAAAATTGAAGTTACAGGCAAATTCAAAAAAGGAATTTGTTCAAAAGATTTGATGCTTCACTTAATCGGACTTATCGGAGCTGACGGCGCAACCTACAGAGCCTTGGAGTTCTGCGGAGACACAATTGAAAATATGGAAATGTCAGAAAGGTTTACACTTGCAAACATGGCTGTAGAAGCCGGCGCAAAAGCAGGACTTTTTGTTGCTGATGAAAAAACAAAAGAATATTTAAAAAAACATGCCCGTGAAGATAAGTTTAGAACTCTTAAACCGGACACAGACGCTGTTTATGAAAGAATTATAAAAATCAACGCTGAAGACATAAAACACACGGTTTCATGCCCGCATACTGTTGATAATACAAAAGCAGTTGAGGAATTGGACAAAATCAAAGTTGACCAGGTATTTATCGGAACATGCACAAACGGAAGAATTGAAGACTTGAGAATTGTTGCCGAAATTTTGAAAGGCAAGAAGGCTAATCCTGATGTAAGGCTTTTGATTTGTCCGGCATCAAAAGAAGTTTACTTAAAAGCGCTTGATGAAGGTTTGATTAATATTTTTGTAGAAGCAAATGCAGCAATTTTGCCGCCGGGATGCGGGCCTTGCGTCGGAGTTCATGCAGGAACACTGGCTGACGATGAAGTTTGTCTTGCAACTCAGAACAGAAACTTCCAGGGCAGAATGGGAAATACAAAAGGCTTTATTTATCTTTCGTCGCCTTATGTTGCCGCCTACACTGCATTGCGCGGATACATTTCGGCTGAATAATTTCACTATTTGATTATACTTCTTCAGCAAAAAAGATAACCCGGTGACTATAAGCATTTGCGCAAGTTATTCAAGGCAAATATTCCTTACTATTAAGGTAAGGAGAAATATATGTCAGATTCCAAGCTGCAATATAAAAAAATGTCTTTGGAAGAACTTGTCGTTTTGTCACAGCAGAACGATTTAAAAGCGCTTGAAGAATTAATAAAAAGAGAACAAAAAAATGTTTTTGCAGCATTTTCATATCTTACTGACAAGAGAGAAAATATCTCTGATTTGACGCAAGAAGCGCTAATGCGTGTCGCTAAAAATATTGCTAATCTGAAAAATCCAAAAAATTTTAAAAGCTGGTTAAACACAATTATTACCAATTTATTTTATGATGAACTCCGCAAATCAGCGCGCAAACCTGACACGATTTCGATTGATGAAGATGATTGCGAAAATTCGACCTTTAATCTTCTCTCACTTATTCCAGATAAAAAATGCAAGCCTCCGGAAAAATGTATCTCAAATGAACTTGAAAAAATAATCAGGGAGGCAATCCAAAAACTTCCTGAGCCGTTTAGAATTGCAATAGTGCTTAGAGAACTTCAGGGCCTTAGCTATGAAGAAATTGCTCACGCGACAAAATCCAGCGTTGGGACTGTCAAATCCCGTATTGCACGTGCACGATGCAAACTTCAGGAAGGATTGAAAGCTTACATCTGATGTAAGAGAAAGGAACGCCATGCAAAAACAATTAACTTGTAATCAGGTAAATGCTTTGCTCTCTTTTTACGTAGAAGACAAGCTTAACGAGCAGCTTAAAAAATATATTGAATATCATTTAAGCATTTGCCCTGAATGCTATGAAAAATATCAAAAATTAAAGAAACTTGTCAATAACTTTACGGAGATTTCAAAAAAAATTAACTCTGAAGAAGACGATGACACTGACAATCCATATATAAACAGACAGTACGAAGATTTTAAATCGAATTTGTCAGCCTACATTGATAATGAACTCACAGATGAGGAAAACCTGCGGATAAAAAAGATTGCAATTTCTAATCCAATTGCCAGAAAAGATTTAGAAGACATTTATACATTCAAAAGGCTTCTTCACTCATCCTTTGACAAAACAAAAAACAATGTAAAAGAAGATTTCTCAAAAAATGTACTCAGTCAAATATATTCAATGCACAACACAAATAAACTTGATCCGTTTTATCTGATAATGACGATTTTCACGGTAATTGTTGCAGTTGCACTTTTGGGAATTGCAAATCTTTTAATATTCTAAACTTTCATATTCCCGCCCGAGAATTTTAAAGAAGCAAGTTTCTGGTAATCAGCCATGCTCAACGGCCTTAAAATCTTTGGTTTTTCAGGCTGTTCCGGATTATTTTTCTGCATATTGCGCTTTGCAAGAATTTCTTTTTGTTTTGATGCCGCGTACTGGTTTCTCAGAACCGGCGTAATCAAGTTGCAGGAAATGATTGAGCCGACCGTACTTGTAATTACATCGACTCCGCTTTTGAAGTCAGTATATTCCTGCCTGATGGCACCGGTCATATCTTTTTTTATATCAGTTGTAACTTTTCCTGCTTTGTCTTCAAGTCCTGCTTTCTGAATATATTTTCTAATATTAGGAGTTGCAAGTTTTCCAGTTGAAACAAGTTTTGAGCCGATTGCTTTAAATGAGTTTGTCACAATATAAAAAGATAAAATATTAACAGCTGCATCAGCACATTCCTGAGGAATCAGAAACATCTTTTCTTTTGATGAAATTTTGTCATTAAATACAACCGCTGCAACCTGTGCAGCAGAGGATAAAATCCAGCCTAAAACTCCTGTGTGAACAAGCATTTTACCGGGATTTTCACCGTAATTTTTATAAAGATAATTTTTACAGCTTATAAATTTTTTTGAAACAATTTCAGCAAGATTATTTAGAGGTTTCATTTTTTACACCTCCTGACGCGGCAACAAATTTGTTTGTAAGGTATTTTGTCAATGGCGCATCAATCAAAAAGTTGGTAACTGTCATTACCATAAGAGCCGCAATTGTTCCTAATGCGTTTCTGTATTGCTTAAAGGGTTCAGTCAAATCTGAATATGCATTTGTAGGCGAAAAGAAGGTATTAAGACTGGTAAGCTTAATTTTCTGACCGTTTTTATCAACTGAAGTCGGAAGCTTAGACCATTTGTTAATAGCAGAAATACATCCTTTTCTTATTGCATATCCGGTTAAAGTTCCTGCAACAATCTTCGCAATTGTACGGCAAACTGAAACTTTTCTTGTATCTTCATCAACGCTTTTGTTATGAGCATCAATAAAGGGCTGTGACATTAAGGCTGTAACACCTAAAATCAAACGGTTTTCAGGAGATGAAATCTCAGAACCTACCCATTTAATACGTTTTTGCCACTTTTCACTGTTCACAATTCTATTTGGCACGCAGTCATAAAACGCCTGTTGAAGACGCTGGCTGCCATTTCTTATAGAATTTGTAATACCTGATATTGACATAAGTTTACCCAAATCAATTAAGATAGTAAATGTATAAAATTGCCTGCAAAATCAATATTATTACAAAAATTTTACAATTAGTATATATTTTATCAAATTTTTACATTCAGAATATTTTTAAAGAATGTTGGAGGTTAGAATGCAATACAAAGAATTTAAAAACAATTTTATTAATAAAGTTTATGTCCCATACCTTAATGGCGACATGGCAAATGCAAGACTTGCTCTTGCAAATATATATCAAAAGGGTTCGCACAATCCACGTGCTACACTTTATCAGTTGACATCAAGCATTAAAGACTGCAACAAAATTTTAAAAAATGATATAAATAATCTTAAGGCTAACGGTCAAAAAAATTTAGCCGGACAAATTATGACACAACATGTCAAATTTTCATCAGAAATATTTGGTGCAAAACACCCGATTATAAAAACAGCTTTAGAAAATTTACAAACCAACATGAAAGAAATCTATCCATCAAAGAAAACTCGAAAAATTTCTCAATTTGTAATGTTCAAAGAACTTTACCCTATTCTGGAAAAACTGAAGTGTTTGACTCGTTTTTTATAAATCAAAATTAAAGAATTGCACCCTTCGGAACAACCGTAACACCGCCGGGGGAAACATAAAAACCGCGGCGTTCGTCTTCTTCACGATTGAAGCCGATACGTGTATTTGGCGGAATATCAACATTTTTGTCGATTATCGCGCGTTTAATGCGTGAATATCTGCCAATATCAACATTCTCCATCAAAATACTTTCTGAAATCTGCGAGTAACTGTTTACACGCACACGCGGAGAAAGAACACACCTCGAAAGTCCTCCGCCAGAAACAATGCAGCCTTCAGATACCATGGAATTTGTTGCCATACCGACCCTGTCGCCTTCTGACCAGACAAATTTTGCCGGCGGATAGTTATAGTTAAATGTTCTAAGCGGCCATTCCCGTGAATATAAATTTAATTCCGGTGCGCTGTCAAGCAAATCCATATTTGCCTGCCAATAGGCATCGATACTTCCGACATCACGCCAGTAGCCGCGTTCAGCATCTGTCATCCCCGGAAAAGTATTTGAGGCAAAATTATAAACAAAAATCCGCTTATTTTCAGCCAAAAGCATTGGAATTACGTTTTTGCCAAAGTCATGGCTTGAGCTTTCGACATTAAAATCTTCATCCAAAGCTCTTAGTAAAACTTCTTTATCAAAAATATAATTACCCATAGAAGCAAGACACATATTCGGATTTCCCGGAATGGATTTTGGTTTTGACTTTGGTTTTTCAACAAAATTTGTTAAACGCCAGTTTTCATCAACTTCAATAATACCAAACTCGGAAGCTTCTTCAATAGGAATAGGAATTGCTGAAATTGTTAAGTCAGAATTGTTGCTTTTATGAAAATCAAGCATCTGTGAAACATCCATTTTATAAATATGGTCGCCGCCAAAAATGCAAACATACTTTGGATTTTCATCCGTAATGTGGAAAATATTTTGATAAATAGCATCAGCAGTTCCACGGTACCAGTCTAACCCTGTTCTCATCTGCGCAGGTGCTAAATCAACATACTGATTTAAAAACGGAGACAAAGCCCAGCCGCGTGTTATATGTTTGTTAAGCGAATCTGATTTGTACTGTGTCAAAACTTTTATCTTAAAGAAACCTGAATTAATAAAGTTATTAAGGACAAAATCTATAATTCGATACCTTCCTCCAAACGGAACAGCAGGTTTTGCCCTATCTTTAGTCAAAGGATAAAGTCTTTTGCCTTCGCCTCCAGCCAAAATCATTACTAATGCATCATCAATCGACATATAAAATCCCTCATGCTTAATTATATAAAAATTATACAACGCATGGTAAAAAAATGCACTAATTCTTTTTAATTATTTTTTAATGGCAGCCTCCGCATCCTGAACAGCCGCCGGAATTTCCCCCGCAGCCGCCGCTAAATAAGTCAGAAAAATCAAAAACTTTATCCTCCAGAACCTTTTCTATTACAATCGGGTAGAGAAGATTTTCAAGCTTGCGAATTGACTCCTCAAATTCGTCAAAATGAGTCAAATTGCCTATTAAAACAGGATATTGAGCAATTATTTTGCCGCCTCCAATTTCATTTGTTAAATAATGTACAGTAACGCCGCTGATTTTAACACCTGACTGAAAAGCACGCGTAATCGCATCATGTCCTTTAAAGGCTGGAAGAAGCGAAGGATGAAGATTTAAAAATGTTCCTGTCTGCAAGATTTCAGCATCAAGCTCTCTACTGTATCCGCTAAGAACAGCCAAATCAAAATCATGACCGGCAAAAAACTCAAAATTTTCTTCAAAAGGCAAATACTTATGTTTTATTCCGAGCACCTCCGCACGCTTTAAAATCTCCGAGTGCGGGTTGTCTGAAAGACATGTAATTTCGATTTCAGAACTAATTTTTGAGGAATTCAGATATTTTACAATTGCTTCAAAATTTTCACCACGCCCGGAGCCTAATATAAAAAGTTTTTTCATAAAATAACCTCAAACAATATTTTATTACAAAAATTAACAAAATAGCAAAAAAAAATTTTATAGCTTTTATATCATATAGAAAAATTTAAAGGAGTCAAAATGAATATACAAAATTCCCCCTCGTCACAATCCTTCGGATGCAAACTTCCGACAATGGCTGTTCTTGAAAGTACGACAGGACACATGTTTAAACAAGTTAGCCAATCTGACAGAGTTAATCTAATTAAAAATGTTTTAAAAATGGAAAAAAGAGACATTAACGATTTAAACAGGGATCCATTATGCGGCTTTCTATGTTTAATTTCTTCTGGTAAAATTTTATTGGATAAAAATCCCATGCTTCAAAAACCTGTAAACAAACTGCTGGAAATTATGAAAATTGATAAAACAGGGGAAACAACCAAAGCTGTAGCAGAAAGTATTGTTAACAAATTAGGCAAAGAGATTAATTTAAATGTATAACAATAATATAAACATTAATTTTGGAGCAAGGCTGGAAACTGCTAAAGTTCTTGAGGTTACGGCTCAAAAAATTTTTCAAAGTGATGGAATAGAAGGTTGCAAAGAAGTAGTAAATGCACTTAATTCAACACCGATAAAAGCAACCGGACATAAAGGTTACAGATATTTTGCACAGGAAATTGGCAGAAAAATTATATCAAAGTATCCTGATATCGCAAAAGCCACTGATGAAATAAAAAATATCACAGAAAAAAATCCTCAAATCAAAAAAGCAGAATTACGTGAAAAAATCCAGCCAATACTCGACAGAATAGGAAAAGAAATCGATATAACAATATAAAAAAGACCGCTTTTAAAGGCGGTCTTTTTTTATTAATAAGAATTATTAGTTGCAAAGTGCAAGTAATATACCAGCTGCAACTGCTGAACCGATTACACCAGCAACATTTGGCCCCATCGCGTGCATTAACAAATAATTTTGTGGGTTTGCTTCCAAACCTACTTTGTTAGAAACACGTGCTGCCATCGGAACAGCAGAAACTCCAGCTGAACCAATAAGCGGATTGATTTTTTCTTTTGAGAACAAGTTCATTATTTTAGCAAAAATTACACCTGCTGCTGTCGCAAATGAAAATGCTAAAATACCCAAAATCAAGATAAATAAAGTTTGTGTTGTTAAAAATTGGTCAGATGATAATTTTGAACCAACTGAAAGCCCCAAAAATATTGTTACAATATTAATTAAGGCATTTTGCATTGTATCTGACAATCTTTCTACAACGCCACATTCCTTACATAAGTTTCCGAAGGTCAATGCACCTACAAGCGGGCATGCGTCAGGTAAGAAAATAATACATAACCCTAACACAACTAACGGAAAAACAATTTTTTCACGTTTTGTAACTTCACGCAACTGAGTCATTTGGATTTCACGTTCAGCTTTTGTTGTTAAAAGTTTCATAATTGGCGGCTGGATTACCGGAACTAAAGCCATATAAGAATATGCCGCAACAGCAATTGCTCCCAGAAGCTCAGGAGCCAGCTTTGATGTAACATAAATTGATGTCGGACCGTCAGCACCGCCGATGATACCGATTGCACCGGCTTGCGGCAAGGTAAATCCGAAGCAGCAAAGTGCTAAAAGCAATGCACCAAAAATACCAAACTGAGCAGCACCACCCAAAAGCGCAGTTTTAGGGTTCGCAATTAACGGTCCGAAATCTGTCATTGCGCCAACGCCCATGAAAATAATCAATGGGAACAAACCTTTATGAATACCTGCTTCATAAATAATTCCCAAAAATCCGTTAGGTTCTGCAATTCCTGCAACCGGAATGTTTGATAACAAACCGCCGAATGCAATCGGAACTAACAGTAACGGTTCAAATTGTTTTTTAATACCAAGCCATAAAAGGAATAAACAAATTACAATCATAATCGGTGAGCCGAATTGATGAAGGAATTGTTCAAACCCGTTTGTAATTGACGGATCTACAGGCTGCACAAAGTTTGCGATACCCGTTGACTGCCAAAGTTTATATAAACTGTCTGCAATATTCATTTTTTCTGTCCTTCTTTTACTTATTTTTTAAAAACTGCCTTTTAGGAAAAGCCGCAAAGGCAGTTTTCATCTATACTCTAATTAACCGATTGTAACAAGTTCCTGACCTGTTTTAACCTGTGTTCCGGCCTCAATATCAACTGATTTTACAACACCTGATACTGGTGATTTAATTTCAGTCTCCATCTTCATAGCTTCAATAACAGCAAGCACATCGCCTTCATTGATTGTATCGCCAACGCCGACTAAAACTTTTAAAACAGTACCCGGCAAAGCCGCTTTAATCGGAGTTCCTTCGCCGCTGTCAGAAGCATGATTTGCTTCAATACCTGCTTTAATATCAATATCATATAATTTGCCGTTAACTGTAGCTTTGTTGCCTTCAATTGCAACTGCGTATTTTTTACCGTTAACTGAAACTGTGTAACCGTTTGAAGCTTCGGTTTTAAGTTCGTCAGAGCCTTTTTCGCATTTTCTAACGCCTATTGTGCCTTTGCCTTCGAGGAATAAAATGCCTTTTTCTTTGCAAGCTGCAGAGATAAAGATGTTTTCATCATTAACCGGCAAACCGGCATCTTCAAGGCGTTTTGTTGCGGCTTTAATACCTTTTTCAGGGTCTCTGTCGTTAATATCAACAACAAGTTCTGTTGTCGGCTGCAAGTTCAATTGTTCGCTTGCAATTTTAACGATTTCAGCATCCGGTTCGCAAGGAGTTTTGCCGAAATATCCCAAAACCATTTTACCGTAACCTTCAGCGATTTTCTTCCATTTGCCGAACATAACATTGTTAAATGCCTGCTGGAAGTAGAACTGTGAAACAGGAGTAACTGATGTACCAAAACCGCCTTTTTCAACAACTTCTTTCATTGCAGCAACAACTTCCGGATATTTGTCCATAAGGTTGTTGTCACGAAGCATTTGAGTATTAGCAGTCAAAGCGCCGCCCGGCAGAGGTGATTGAATAATCATCGGATTTACAGCCAGAGCTTCCGGAGGCAGGAAGTAATCCTTCATACAATCTTTAAATACTTCTTCTGTTTCAAGAATTTTTTCAATATCAATTCCCAAATCATAGTCAGTTCCTTTCAAAGCATGCCACATTGAAACGATATCCGGCTGAGCAGTTCCGCCTGAAACAGGTTTCATAGAAAGGTCAATACCGTCAGCACCGCCGTCAAGAGCAGCAAGGTAAGCTGCAAGTCCGGTTCCGGCAGTTTCGTGAGAGTGGAATCTGATATGCGCATCTTCACCCAAAATTTCTCTTGTACGTTTAATTGTTTCGTAAACTTTTCTCGGATTTGAAGTTCCTGAAGCATCTTTGAATGCAAGGCTGTCGAACGGAATGCCCGCATCAAGAATATTCCTCAAAACTTTTTCGTAGAAAGCAACGTCATGTGCGCCTGTGCATCCAATCGGAAGTTCCATCATTGTAATTGTAACTTCATGTTTCAAACCATTATCACGGATGCATTGACCTGAATAAATCAGGTTGTTAACATCGTTTAAAGCGTCAAAATTTCTGACTGTTGTTACGCCGTGTTTTTTGAACATTTTTGCGTGAAGATTGATAATATCTCTCGGTTGAGAATCAAGTCCAACAACATTCACACCACGAGCTAAGGATTGTAAGTTAATATCAGGTCCGACAGCAGCTCTGATTTTGTCCATTGTTTCAAAAGCGTTTTCGTTGCAGTAGAAAATTGGTGACTGGAATCTTGCACCGCCTGCAACTTCAAAGTGTTTTAGACCTGCGTTAACAGCAGACTGTAAGGCAGGAATAAAATCGTCAACAAATACTCTTGCCCCGTAAACTGATTGGAAACCGTCTCTAAATGAGGTATCCATAACTTTGATAAGTTTTTTTCCCATAATATATATCCTTTCGTAATAGTAAAATTTTATCCGCGAGCCTTAGCAACAGCAATAGCAACAGCAATTGCCTCATCCTGTGAAACGTTTGCGCGTTTGCCGGGTTTTTCAACCACTTTGACTTCTTCAGGGAAGATTTTGTTCAAAGCCTGAACAGCTTTTGACATGCCTCCCATTGTAAAAACCATAATTGTCAGGAAAGCAAATACAAAGCCCATTCCTATCCCCATTAGAGCAAGTCCCTGCTCTAAAAGTACAATAAATTGTCCTGTCATAATATATCTCCTATTGTAAGTACGAAATTTTCATTATTTTTTTCAAGTATAAGCGCGCCATTGTCATTAATACCTTTTGCAACACCGCATTTTGTATCATTAAAAACTTTAACGCAAAGCTCTTTCTCAAGAAAATTGACTCTTTTAACGTAGTCATGCTTTATGAATTCAAAGCCGCTTTCCAAGAATTTATTATAATCCTGAAAAAATAAATTTAGCAAATCATTTAAAAATAATTTTCCGTCAACCAGCTTTCCACGCTCCAGGGAAACTGAAGTCACATACTTGTCAGTAACCAGCTTAACATCATTAGCTCCGGCTGAAATATTTACTCCGAAACCCAGAACCAATCCTTTAAAAATTTGGCCTTGCATAACAGTTTCGGATAAAATTCCGGCGACTTTTTTACCATTAATTAAAACATCATTTGGCCACTTAATTTCAGGTTGTAAGCCATATTGTTCAAGAGTTTTACACAGAATTACCGACAGATATTGTGTCAAATTTGCAAACTTTTCATCAAATTTTAAAGAAGGTTTTAAAACTAATGATACAAATAAATTTCCTTCACCCAAATCCAGCCAAACTCTATTTAAACGTCCTCTACCGCTTAACTGTCGTTTTGCAGAAATCACAGTTTTATCAGCCAGTGTATCAATATTTTTCTTACCATAAAGATTGGTTGAATCTACCTCATCGAGGTATAGAAATTCCATATATCCCTCTCATAAAATTCTATTATATGAAAAATTTTATAACAAACAAAAAAAATTTGCGATTTTTTTTTTAGCGCGTTAGAATAAATTTGCAAAGGGAGAGAAAAAATGAGTGAACCAGCTCACTGGATATACAATTTAAGCTTATCAGGACACAATTTAACATTCAATCTTGATACCATTTTTACCATGTGGTTTGCAATGGCTGTTGTAATAATCTTTGCAATACTTGCAACACGAAAGTTATCTCTTGTTCCGGGAAAACTTCAGGCGGTAAGCGAAAGCATTTTGAAGTTTTTCTGGGGAACTCTTGATACGATGATTCCGAACAAAAACAGACAGCATGTTCCACTTGTTGCCTCATTGTTCTTGTTTATTTTAATAGCAAACCTTATGGGTCAGTTGCCTTTGAGAATAATACATTTGAAATCAGGTGGCGAACTTGCATCACCGACAAATGACATTAATGTAACGGCCGCACTTGCAATAATTGTATTGATTTATTATGTAGTGACCGGAATAAAAGCAAAAGGTCCCAAATATTTCTTGCATGAATTCAGTTTTACCGGCATTGTCATGGCGCTGGTTGAATTATTAGAAATGGTAACACGCCCGTTAAGTTTAGCAATCCGACTTTTTGCAAATGTCTTTGCAGGAGAAATTTTGGTAAGCATTGCACTGGGTTTGTATGCCTATTTTCTGCCGCTTCCGATAATGCTGTTTGAACTTCTTGTGGCATTTATCCAGGCAACAGTATTCATGATGCTTACAATAGCTTACATTTCATCGGCAAGCGGTGAAGAACACTAAATTGGAAATAGTTAAATAACACGTTAAATAAAAGGAGAAAATTATGATTGAAGGACAAATTTCACAAATGGCACACTTAGGAGCAGGTATTGCAATCGGTTTTGGTGCAATCGGCGCAGGACTTGGTATCGGATTTGCTACAAAAGGTTTGATGGATGCAGTTTCACGTCAGCCGGAAGTTGCAGGTAAAGCATTCGGTTTCTTCCTTTTGGGTGCAGCGCTTTCAGAAGCTTGTGCATTGTATGCATTCGTAATCGCGTTCCAGTTGTTAGGAAAGTAAACTTATATAATCAAGAGGAAAAGTCATGGAATTTAATGCAACATTTTTCGTAACAGCAATAAGTTTTATAGTGTTCACATTTATTATGAACAAAATTTTCTATGCGCCGCTTACAAAAGTAATCGACGAACGCGAAGAATTTATAAATAATGCTGTGACGGAAGCTAAAGATAACACGAACCAGGCGGAAAACCTCTTGAAAAATAAAGAAGAAACACTAAATGCTACTGTAGAAAAAACGCGCAAGATAATAACTTCTGCAGCAGAAAAAGCAAATTCAGACGGCGATGCCTTGACAGAGGAAGCGAAAAGACAGGCGCGCATGAAAATTGAAGATGGCAAAAGCAGCATATCAAAAGAAAAAGAAGCTGCACAAAATGAATTAAAGTCAAAAGTTAAAGATTTGGCTGAAATCATTGCTTCAAAAGTTTTGCAGTCTGAAACGCGCATTGAAAATGTCAACAATGAACTTATAGACAGGATACTTGTTTAATATGGATGAAATTATAAAAATTTGGGACATAATCGTAAAATCAAACACCTTTAACTTTGCAATACTTGTTATAATTTTTGCAATTGCAGCAAGCAAGCTTAATTTGGGTGAAAAGATTGAACACATAAAAAGTGAAATAATTAAATCCATTGAAAATGCAAAATCAGAAAAAGAAAATGCCGTAAAATTTTTACAAAAAGCGCAAAGTGATGTTGCAAATCTAGACAATGAAGTTCATGAAAGACTCAATAAAGCTGAACTTCAGGCTAAAAACACAGCACGTCAAATTATGGAAGCGGCAGGTGAAAAAGCCGCAAGATATGAAGCCGGAATTTTACGTGCGATTGAAGCAGAAGAAAAAACAGCAGCGGCCTCGCTTTCAAAGCAAACAGCAAAGGCTTCCGTTGAATTGGCAAAAGAACATATCAAGCAAACGCTTAACAATAATCCGGAACTTCATGCAAAGTTCATAAACGAAGGTATTGATGAATTAGACAGGATTAAACTCTTATGAACACTCAAATTACAACAATTGCAAACAATTACGCAGACGGCATTATTGAATATGCGGCCGGCGACATTGCAAAGTTAGGAAAAATATTAAACGATTTACAGCAGATTGAATTGCTGCTACAGCAGTCAACCGACTTAAATGAAGTTTTGAAAAATCCTGCAATCAGCATGGAGAAAAAATCCGAAATTATTGAAAGTGTTTTTGGCAGCGAAATTGATGCGCATGAAAAGAATTTTCTGAAAATTTTAATTGAAAAAGGTAGATTTAATGAATTTTCAGGAATTATTTTATCTCTAAAAAACAAATTTGAAGATATTAAAAATGAAAAAGAAGTTACAATAATATCCGCAGTTCCGCTTAATGAGGAGCAAAAAAATTCCATTTTACAAAAACTCGGAACGAGACTTCAAAAAAAAGTTTTGCCGGCATGGAAAGAGGATAAAAACATCATTGGCGGCCTGATTATTCAGATTGACGATAATGTAATTGATATGAGCCTTCTCAATAAAATAGAAAATTTAAGTAAAAATATAATAAAATAAAGGGGAAATTATGGCACTTATAAAACCTGATGAAATAAGTTCAATAATCAAAAGCAAAATCGAAAATTACGATTTGCAGTCAGAAGTTTCAAACACAGGAACCGTAATTGAAATCGGTGACGGCATTGCGCGTGTTTACGGACTTAGAAACGTAATGTCAAACGAGCTTGTAGTTTTTGAAGACGGCAAAGACACTCTTGGCATCACGCTTAACCTTGAAGAAGACAATGTCGGTATCGTAATTCTGGGTGAATATACACAGATTAAAGAAGGCATGACCGTTAAAACAACGGGAAGAATCGCATCAGTACCGGTCGGCGACGGGCTTATCGGAAGAATAATCGACCCGACAGGAAAACCCCTTGACGGCAAAGGCGAAATAATTTCAGACAAAACACGCCCGATTGAAAGAGTTGCACCGGGTATTGTTGCAAGAAAATCAGTTCACCAGCCGTTGCAAACAGGTTTAACGGCAATTGACGGCTTAACACCTATCGGCAGAGGCCAGCGTGAACTTATCATCGGCGACCGCCAAACAGGTAAAACCGCAATCGCAATTGATACAATTTTGAACCAAAAAGGTCAAAATGTAATTTGTATTTACGTTGCAATCGGCCAGAAAGCTTCAACAGTTGCTCAGCTTGCAAAAGTTTTGGAAGAACACGGAGCTTTAGAATATTCTTTAATTGTTTCGGCAACCGCAAACGAAAGCGCTCCGCTTCAATATATCGCACCGTTTGCAGGGGTTGCAATCGGTGAAGAATTCATGGAACAAGGCAAAGACGTTTTGATTGTTTATGACGATTTAAGCAAACACGCTCAAGCCTATCGTGCAATGAGTTTGCTTCTAAAAAGACCGCCGGGACGTGAAGCTTATCCTGGAGATGTATTCTATCTTCACTCAAGACTTCTTGAACGTGCGGTAAAACTTAACGACGAACTCGGCGGAGGAAGTATCACAGCACTTCCTATTATCGAAACTCAGGCAGGTGACGTATCAGCGTATATTCCGACAAACGTAATCTCAATTACTGACGGTCAGATATTCTTAGAGTCAAACCTGTTTAACTCAGGCGTCCGCCCTGCAATAAACGCAGGGATTTCGGTTTCCCGTGTCGGCGGTGCAGCTCAAACCAAAGCAATCAAACAGGTTGCTGGTAAATTGAGACTTGACCTTGCGCAGTACAGAGAACTTGAAGCGTTTGCTCAATTTGCATCAGACCTTGACCAGGCAACGAAAAACCAGTTACTGCGCGGGGAAAAGCTTACTGAAGTTCTAAAACAGCCGCAATATGCTCCCCTAAGCGTTGCTGAACAGGTTTCCATTCTGTTTGCGGCAAACGAAGGAATGCTTGATGATATTCCTAACAATAAAATTGCGAAGTTCAAAAAAGACTGGTTTATCCACCTAAACGCAAACCTGAAAGCTTTAGCAGACAATCTGAACGACGGAAGCGCGTTATCAGACGAAGATAAAGCTGAATTAAAGGCAAGTTTGGAAGAGTTTAAGAAAACTTTCTAACTCACCTTGAGTGCGAGGCCTTTCAAAGCCGGTATTTAGAAAGTGCACAAATCAGAACATTTATAATCGAAAGGCGGCTTCACAAGTATTGTAAGCTGTATTAAAAAAGATGGCAAACTTAAAAGATATTAAAAACAGAATCCAAAGCGTCGAAAGCACAAAAAAAATTACACGCGCAATGAAAATGGTTGCAGCAGCGAAGGTTAAAAAGGCAGAAGCAACTGTTAAAATGTCACGGCCTTTTACCGCGGAATTGAATACAATGTTCAAAAAACTTCTGAATTCAGTCGGCGTGTATTCTGATAATACTTTAAAAATCAAAACGGCTGTAGAAAATTACCCGGCACTCCTGCAGGTTAGAGAAACCCAATCAGCAGGCCTGCTTGTAATAACTTCAAACAAAGGCCTTGCCGGAGCCTACAACGGAAACGTAATCAAAAGAACAATCCAAACGATTAAAGATTACAATGAAAAAGGAATTAGAACCATCCTCTTTGTAGTAGGCCAAAAAGGAATAAGCACTCTCAAAAAACGATGCAAAAACTTTGACTGCGAAATCGCAAGAACATATAACGCCGTCGCAAACAATCCGACAGGCGAAGGCGCCAGCACAATCGTTTCAGATATGGCCGAATATTTCGTAAACAAACAAATCGACCGTATAGAAATCATCACTACAAGATTTAAAAACATGATGAGCTACTATGTCGAAAACTGGGAAGTCCTGCCGCTAAAAGGAGTTAACGACGATTACGAAAAACTTCATGACAATATCATTGAACCAATGATGGAATTCACACCCGACATGCATCATATTCTGCAAAAAGTAGTTCCAATGTATATTGCAAACATAATTTATCAGGCGCTTCTGGAGGCGCAGGCGAGCGAACTTGCAAGCAGAATGACCGCAATGTCAGCCGCAACCAGCAATGCCGAAAAAATGCTTCTTGAATTATCAACTGAGTACAACAAAACACGTCAGTTTGCAATTACGCAGGAAATCATAGAAGTAGTTTCAGGTGCAAACGCTCAAATCGGATAACAAGTTAAAGAAAGAAATTATCTTGCCCCGAATGAACTCATCGTTGGCCTTTCGATATTTTTAGGCTGAAGTTGTTCAGTTTGTATATCCAGAGCCTTCTTTTCCGCAAGTCTGGCCTTACGTTTTTCCTCTGACTTGTTGGTCATGTAAATGTTAAGTTTAGGAATTCCAACACCAAGGACAAGTCCTGAGTACGCATAACCGGCAGCCTGCGCAATATTTAATGCTCTGAGATTTCTTCTTAAAGCTTTTCCTGCCTCGCCTGCCGGGATAAGTTTCAGCATTTCTGAGAATTTCAAAGCTTTACCGTCTTTTGACACGGAAGAAATCTTTGCTCGTTTCAAACCTTCAATCAAAACTTCATCGCGGGTTTTGAGTTTTTTCTTAAAGAAAGAGGTTTCATCAGGATTTTTAAGTAGCATTTTATTCTTATCCATTGAAAGTGCAACTCCTTTTGCAACAAAGTTGCCAAGAACAAGCCAGTTTAAAAAGCCTAAAACATCTTTTACGACAGATTCACGAAGTTCATCCTTGTCGCGAGCGACCATGAATCTTGACATAATTGTAAGACCATATATCAGCTTAAATTGGTTTATTGTTGGAATCATACCTTTAAATTGAATATTTTTGAGCAAGCCCCCTTCTTTTCTTGCCAAATCAGCAATAATTCCACCGCCAAACAATGCAGCGGCACCGGCTTTCCATAGTTTGAAGTTGAAACTGTTATCTTTTTCTCTGCCTTCAACACCGACAAAGCCATCACTTCCGGTCTTCTTTTTAGTCAGATAGATATTCAACGGCTGAATTGACATACCTACAGCAGAGCCGATTGCCATACCTAGAATTGTACGTCTGTTGTTTAAGATCTTGATATCTTTTATGAAGTTGTTATCAGCAAAGTTTTTTGCACGATGAAACTCTTCAACAACTTTCTTTTTTGTCATTGTTTTTAATATGTTATAAGTATTTTCAACAAAATTTGAAAGATTTGTAGTTGTCTCTTTGCCAAAAGCCTTAAGTTTGAAGTCCGATTCGGAACCTGTTGCTTCAGTTATGTAATTCACAAGGAATTGCTTTGTATTTTTGGTAATTTTGTCACCGTCAATATCTGAATTTGTAAGTGCGTTATTTGCCCTTTCAACAATTTCATCAATTTGGTAAGGAGTAAGTGCTTTTTCTTTGCCTCCCACATTTGTAGTTAGGTTTGAATAAATATCTCTAAGGGTATTTTTGATTGTAAAATCAAGTGATTTTTCTTTATTTTGCTGAACATTATTGTGAAAAGCCTGTCCGACAATATCATACATTTCATTATCAGCAAAAATTCTGTCCGCTCTGATACCAAATTTTTTATTTAATCCCATTGCAAATGCTAAAGCAGCAACAGAACCGTAAACACCGATTAATGAATGGTTGATGGTACCGGAAGCTTCACGGCGTGCAGTTTCAGTACCTGCAGCAGGTCCTCTGTTTACAAAGTCAACTGTTGTTCTTGGTATTACCATTGAACCTAAGTCAACTGCATTTGCCCCCCAAGCCTGGTTTGTATCAAGAAATCTCAGGCCAAGACTTATGGCATCATATGCGCCTGTAAATCGTATATTTTCTTTTTCCTTTTTGTTTTCGATATTAAATTTTTGATGGGGTATATTTTGAATATTCATGATTTTGACTCCTTACGAATTTAAAAATGCTTTGAACGATGTTTTTGCGGCTGCTAAATTATCCGACGTCGATGAAGACGAGGATTTTGCAGCCGACGTACCGGCGCCGCCGGGCGTCAAGCCATTCGTTGTTGAGGAATTTAAATTCGCAAGATTTCTCTGTGCTTCTTTTTTATGCGTTTGTGTTCTTGTGTATAAAGGTATGAATACACCTAGTGAAATAAGAGAGAATGCAAGATTGCCAATTTGGCAGATTGTTCTCAAGCGTTTATCTTTTGCAGTTGCAAGTTCATCCGTAGATTTAAGAGAAGTGTGTTTAGCCCAGTTCCAGAATTTTTGAAGAACATTTGCATTGTCATCACACTTTTTCAGTCTGTTAATAAGTCTAACGTCTTTGTCTTTATGTTCAAAGAATGTTGCAATACCTTTTGCTGCATAGTCACCCAGGAAGTAGAAACTTGAGAAAGTTGCAATATCACGAATAGTGGCTTCCCTTAGTTCATTTTTATCTTCAGACGCAGCCATACGGCTTGCAAAGGTTGCAGTTGAGATAATTCTTGCCTGATCCATTGTCGGGAAAAGGCCCTTGAATTGGAAAAGCGATTTTAGGCTCGGTTTGTCCATGAACATTGAAAGTCCAGCTACACCAAGCATTGAACCAACAGAAATAAATTTTTGTTTTAAAAGCTGCGCCTTTTCTTTTGGTGTTAATTCGCGGTCTTCTTTTCTGTCAGCATAATCATTATATATCGGAGCGCCTTTTCTTCCTGACATTTTGTGCGTAATCCATCTGTTAATCGGCTGAGCTGAAATCGCAAGCGGAATAATTATTCCAAGACCGCCTATACTTTTCCAGTTTACAAGCTTTTTAGCTTTAGCAAAGTATTTACTAAGCTCTTCAGCTGTTTGAATACCTTCTTTTTTAGCTCCACAAAGGACTTTTGGAGTATCCTCGCAGAAAGATGAAAGGTTATTTCCAAGATATTTTTCTTCTCCGACAAATCTTATATTTTCAGAAATATGAGTGATATCAACAAGTTTTTTATAAGCCTCTTCTGAAAGATTGTATTTTCCTTCAAATGCAGCTTTAGCAAGTTTATCAAAAGCATCTTCCGCATTTGGTTTAAGCTTAATTTTTGACAAAATCTCATCTATATCTGTTAAATTTTTCAAATCATCAGGATTGTCTGCCAAAAGTTGAGCAAATTTTTTGACATCTTTAGGATTATAAGCTTCACCGTCAACACCTTCAAGTGAAAGAATTGAACGTTTAAAGAAATCCTTATAACTTTCTAAAGTTGCTTCACCAGCCTTATAGAACTTCGCAATTTTATCGTAAGCTTCACCGTTTGCCCATGTATTAATAAGATTTGATTTATTGAATTTACCCATAATCGGGCGTTGGAAAAGAGAAGCAACTCCCATTACAACAAAACTTGGAATTATGCAGTTAATGACAAGTCCAGAACCTTCACGCCTTAAGGCTTCAAAACCTCCAAAAATATTCAATTGACGTTTCTGTTTACCATTTTCGTCAAGAATCGGATTTCCGTTTTCGTCTTTCTTTTTTGAACCGGAATAAGTTTCAACGATTGTACGCGGAACAATAGCAGTAGCCAAATCCAACACAGACACGTTCAACATAGGATGCTGTTCGCACTTTTGAACACCAGATATCAGCAAATCGCCCAATCCACCATTGAAAGAAGGTCGTTTTGCCTTATTTTTCAATTCAAAATTGGGGGTATTTTGATTATTTAAACTACTAATATTTATTTTACTAATCATAAAACTGTCTGGTTTAAATCTTCACACACATATTATAACAACAGCACAATGATATTAAAAGCCGGACATAAAAAAAATTGCGTGCATTTCCAATAATATTAAGGAGATGTTAAGAAGATTTTTTGTATATTTTTTTAAAATTAGAGTTTTTTAAACAAAATTTCTAAATTTACATGCTAAAAAATTAGATTTTTTGTAAGAAAAAAGTCAAAAATGTAAAAAATCTTTTCAAAAATTTTTTGTAAATAATTGTAACAAATACGCTTAATCTGCCAAAACTTATATATAAAATATATACTATGAAAGGCTTTTCACAAAGTCAACGGCATGCTCAACTGTTAAAACATCGCCGTTAATTTGAGCTTCATGAAGTGCTGTCATGATTTCACCTAGTTTTTTTGACGGTTTAATATCTAAAATTCTCATCACATCATTTCCGTCCAAAAGTTTTGGAAGCGGTTCCAGCGTATCTCTCACATCAAGATAAAATTTCAAAAGCCTGTTTAACAAAGAAAGATTTTTTTCTACCATTTCATCAGTTACAGCAGGGCCGCGCGCTGATAAACGGTCTGCCTGAGCAAGGATTATTGCATCAATTGAATTTGTGTCCATTTTGCGAACATACCTCATCATAACTTTATCGTTAATAACAGGAGAACACATCACAGAAGACGGATAAATATGGTTTTTAATCATTGATGAAATATATTCAATCTGCTTATTTGAAAATGCGAGTTTCTTCAAAATCCCGCAGACCATTTTGGCTCCAACATCGTCATGTTTTATAAACCTGTGGCGTCCGGTATCTTCTTCAATTGTCCAGGTAGAAAACTTTCCGATATCATGCAGAAATCCTGCAAGTTTCAGATGTGCAAGCCTTGAATAGCCGCCAAAATCAACCCGTTCAAGATGTTCTTTTACCTCATCGGAGGAGGTTTTATAAATTTCGCCGATTCTTTTTGAGGTTTCAAGGCAGTGTTCAAAAAGTCGCAGATGATGGTGTGTGTTTGGTGTAACTTGTTTCAGTTCGTTAACAATCGGAAAAATCTTTTCCAACAAACCTGCCTCATCCATTTTTATTAAGGCTTCTGAAGAAAAGCTGCCTGCAAAAAGATGCATCATTTCATAATTTATACGCTCGACAGCCGGCTCAGAAATTAAATCGCGATATTTTTCGACAGCTGCAAAGGTTTCAGGGTCAATGCAAAAGCCTGTTTGAGCCTGAAATCTGAACACGCGCAACAGACGCAGAGGGTCATCTTCAAAATTTTTTCCGCTTATTGCTTTGATAATTTTCTTCTCTAAATCCAGGCAGCCGCCTGTGACATCAATGATTTCAGCCGTTCTAATATTAACGGCAATTGCATTTATTGTCAGGTCGCGGCGCTTAAGGTCTTTTTCCAGAGAATTTTCAAGAGGGTTCGTAATATCAAGATAATTAATTTTATCAGGCATTACAATCCTGTAAATTTTATTTACTTCATCAAGAGGAACAAATGTTGCATTAAAAAATTCGGAGACCTTGAGCGAAAACTCACGCGCATCTTCATCAAGAATAAGCAAATCCCGGTCATTTGTAGACTTACCCGTCAGAAAATCACGTACGGCACCGCCGACAAGATATATTTCGTTTTCAAAATTATTTATAATTTCCTGTAGAATTTCGTCTGAGTTAATTTTTTCTGTAATTTTCGAATTCATAAATTATATTTCCTAACGCAACAGTAACAGCGGTTTCTGCCCTTAAAATCAAATCACCGAGAGTTAGCATATAAATTTTGTTGTCTTCAAAGAACTGAAATTCCGCTTCTGAAAAGCCGCCTTCGGGACCGATTATAACAAGAACATTTTCATCTTTTTTTATTGGAGTGTCAAGGAAAAAATCACGCAAAGTTTTCACTGCACAACGCTCACAAAATGCAATAATTTTATCAAATCGTTTTGAATTCACAACGGTTTCCAGAGAGGCCGGCAGCTCGCAGACAGGAACAATTGCACGCTCGCACTGCTTTGAAGCTTCATACATGATTCTATTCCAGCGCTCAAGTTTTTTTTCAACAACCTGTTTATTTAAGGCACAATTGTCAGTCACAACCGGAATAAGCGCACGTACGCCAAGTTCCGTTGCTTTTTCAACAACAAAGCTTTGCGAGTCACTCCTTAGAGGACTTTGTGCAAGATAAAGATTGAAATTTAAGTCGCGATTTGATTTGTAAAATTTCTCAACTTTACAAAAAATTTCTTTTGAAGAAATATTTTCAATAACTGTTTCGTATTGAATTTGGTTTTCGTCTATCAAAAGAAGTTTTTCATTAGCCCTTGCGCGCAGGGATTTTGCAATATGTGTAAAATTTTCTTTGTCAGAAATTGTTATTTTATTTTCTTGAACTGAAGTCGAATTTATAAAGAAATGCGGCATTTCAATATTCCTTTCCCCCTTATTTTACACGAAAAAGCAGGAATTGAAAACAATTATTAAATTTTATATTTTTTTATAGCCATTTAAAAATTTTTGAAGTATTATTATGGTAGTAGAAAACCAATTGGGAGAATAACGTGGAAAATACACAAACAAACGAAAAGATTATCGGAATACCCCGTGCAATGTCATTTTATAACAACTATCCGTTTTATTTCGGATTTTTTACGGATTTGGGCATTAAAATAGTTCTGTCAGATATGACAACCAAACAAACTATGTCACAGGGTTCTGCGCTTGTTGTCACAGAAACATGTCTTCCGATAAAGGTCTACATCGGACATATTTTAAACCTTTTGGAAAAAGGCGTTGATAAAATATTTGTACCATCAATCCAATCGGTTGCACACAAAATTTATAACTGCTCTAAAATCAGAGGACTTCCCGATTTGGTCAGAAATGTTATAAAAAAAGATTTCACAATGATTGAGGCAACTCTGGATAAATCTGAAAAAAATCAAGGATTATACGATTTTCTAAAAGAAATTGCCGCCTACTTTGATATTACCGATGAAAACATTATCAAAAGAGCCTCAAAAGCCGGCTGGAGATGTTATAACAACTTTTTCATTATGACAAAATCCGGAATGAGCTACAAAAAAGCAATGAATTATGCGCTTCAGGGCAAAATCTTTATTGAAAATCAAACCAAAGAATACCCGATTTCCGTAGCACTTGTTTCGCACGGTTACAACATCTACGACGAGCGCACCTCAATGAAAATCATTGAAAAGCTTGAAAAAATGGATGTTCGTGTTGTTACTTCATTGCAGCTTTCAAACGAACAGATGGATGAAGGCATTAACACACTCGGCGAACACAGATACTGGGCAAACGAGTACGAAATGACAGGAACTGCCGGTCATTACTTAAAAGACAACCGTATTGACGGAATTATTACTCTGACAGCATTTGGCTGCGGACCTGATTCGCTTATGGTTGAAAGAATTCAACGCCGTGCAAAACATTTCGGCAAACCGCTTCTTCATTTGACAATTGATGAGCAGACCGGTGAAGCCGGCTTCATAACCCGTTTGGAAGCTTTTGTTGACATGCTTTTCCGCAAAAAACGCGCAAACATCATAAACAAAATTGACATTAATGAAAGAAACGGAAGCTACATTCCGAACACGAACTTTATTGAAACAAAGTAATAAAATTACCTCCTAAATAAAACGACCAATAGTAAGAACAGACGCTTAAACGATATCAAAGGCGTCTGTTTTTGTAATTTTAATCAGAAATCATGCCTGCACGCACCTGTTCAAAAAACTGTATCTGCCGAACCAAGAGCGTTCAAAAACATTATTTGATATAAAATACCAGATTAATCAAAAAATCTGCGATTAACATGTAAATTGTTGAAAGAATTGCGGCCTGAGTAGTTGAAATGCCGACTTCTTTTGCGCCGCCTTTTGTTTCATAACCTTGCGTTGCGCACACAAGAGCAATTAATGCCCCGAAAATCGCGGCTTTTAAAAGGCTTATGTAAATATCTCTTGTACTTAGCCATGCCCAGACAGAGTACATATATCTTGCCGGATGCAGATTAATCGTAGCCTGCGCAACAAACATTCCGCCGATAGTTCCAACAAATTCTGCAAGCAGTACAACCATTGGGACAGTTATTGCCGCAGCAATAATCCTTGGAGTAAAATAATATCCAACAGGGTCAACTTTTAAAGTTTTCATTGCATCAACCTGGCTTGTAACCTGCATGTTCGCAATTTCAGCCGAAATTGCAGTTCCGGCTCTTGCTCCTATTGCAAGCGCCACAAAACCCGGCGCAATTTCACGGATTAAAACGATTACCAGAGTTCCGCCAATATAGGCTTCTGCTCCGGTCATTAAAAATTGTTTGGAAACCTGAATTGCAATGACAGCAGCCGAAATAAACGCAATAATGAGCGAAATAGAAAGAGAATCGTAACTTATTGAGGCCGCCTTTGAAATTACTTCTGAAAACCTCAATTGACCGCTCAAAAGATACTTAAAACTTTTTATTAAATTTTGAGTACACAGCCCAAAAAATTCAATCATAAACCCTATCCAAAGTTGTAATATGTAAAAATTCTAACTTGATTTACCAGTAATGAATCTTATAAAAAATCCTGCCCTCTCTAAAGAGAGGGCAAAATCTTTTTAGTAAACTGGCATGCACCATTTTTTGTATTTCGGAACTCTGCCTTTAACAACGTCAAAGTAAATTTTTTGAAGTTCTTTTGCAATAGGTCCGACTGTTCCATCCCCAAGCTGACGATTGTCAATGCATACAATCGGGCTTACCTGAGCTCCGGTACCACAATAAAATGCTTCATCCGAAATATAAAGTTCTGTTCTGTCAATTGCTCTTTCTTCAACTTCAAGGCCCATAACGTCTTTTGCAAGTTCAATAATCGTATTTCTTGTAATACCGATTAAAATATTGTCTGTTTTCATAGTAGTTACAAGTTTGCCGTTCTGCACAAGGAAAAGATTCATTGCAGAACCCTCGGTAACCTGCCCTGCTTCATCAAGAACAATTGCATCGTCAAACCCTGCATAATGCGCGTCTGTTTTGATAAGTGCAGCGTTTGCATAACCGCCGGCGACTTTTGCACGCGGGGGAATTGCGTTATCGCTGTTTCTTCTCCAGCTTGAAACACAAACCTTCAAGCCTTTTGAAGTGTCAATATAGTCGCCCATTTTGTTTGAAATGATAAGGAAGGAATCCGGATTGTCATACAGTCCCGGCCCTACCTTTTGGGCGGATTTATAAAGAGTCGGACGCATATAGGCATCTTCTTTATAGTTGTTTTTAGCTAATAAGTCTCTTGTAATTTTGCAGTATTCTTCAACAGTATAGGGGCTTTCCATATACATAATTTTTGCACTGCGCAAAAGTCTTTCATAGTGCTCAGGAACTCTGAAGGCATATAACTGTTTTTCATCCTCATTCCAGTATGCTCTTATACCTTCAAAAACCGCTGTTCCATATAAAAAAGCATGTGTGCGCACAGGCAGTGAAGCTTTTGTTATATCTACATATTCTCCATTAAGAAATACATACTCTGTCATAAAATCCTCCTTATTTCCTAACCTACTTTTTTATAATATCACGAAATAATCAGATTTTATAATGTTTGTAAAATTTTAAACAAAATCATTGCAGGATTGTTACTTCTTTTGAGAAACCTTTACAGTTTCTATAAATTTTTTTGCATCATTGATTGGTATTGCAAAACCTATACCGATATTTGAAATATTATTATCCGGATTGTAAATTGACTGATTAATTCCAATAACTTCACCGGAGGAATTCAGCAAAGGCCCGCCCGAACAGCCCGGATTAATAGCCGCATCAGTCTGAATTTTATTCTTCGCATAATCAATTCTGGAGATAATTCCTTGAGTCAGAGTTCCTGAAAAACCGAAAGGATTTCCAATTGCAAGAACCTTCTGCCCTACTTTAATATTCTGTGAATCACCAAATTTTATGGTTTGAAGCTGCATCTTAGGATTAATTTTTAAAAGCGCCAAATCTTTGTTTTTGCCCATTTTTGAAACAACTTCAGCTTTGTAAACCTGCCCGTTATGCATTGTGACTTCTACACTTTTACAGCCGTCAATAACATGGGAGCCGGTAAGAATAAGCCCGTCAGTGCTTACAACGCAGCCGGTTCCGGCAGAAACGCCGTCAACAGTCTGGGCATCAATTGAGACAATTGCAGGATTAATTTTTTCATAAACTGTAATATTTATCTGTTCATCAGGTTCAAAATTTTTGGCACAGGCGATATCAACAGCGCCAAAACTCATTATTAACAAAATACACAAAAATAATAATTTCCTAAGCATATTTTCACCTCTTGATTTTATTATTTCGGAAATTCGGTTATTTTCATTCAATCAGAATGATTTATTTCGGTTAGTTATTGAAATTATTAAAATTTTAATGTATAATTCAGGAAAGATTAAAACTGAAATTTTACAGTTAAGGAGAAGATAAAATGAAAAGAATTGACTTATTTAAAAGACACATGGAAGAAAAAAGAGCAGTAAAAGTTATCGCAGGAATCGACAACTTTGATATGGAAAGCGTTAAAAAAGTTGTTACAGCTGCAGACCAGACCGGTGCAAGCGCTGTTGACATCTGTGCAGACGAAAATATTATTAAAGCTGTCAGAGAAATGACTGATATGCCTGTTTTCGTATCTTCTATTGTTCCTTCAGAACTTGCAAGAGCTGTTGAACTCGGCGCTGATGCTATTGAACTCGGAAACTTTGATGTTCTTTACAAAGCTGGAAAAACCTTCACAGCAAATGAAGTTTTGGAACTTGCAAAAGAAACTTTGGCATTACTTAAAGGCGAAAAAGTATTCTTCTGTGTAACTATTCCAGGTGAAATTGATATTAACGAACAGATTGCACTTGCAAGAGAATTAGAAGCTATGGGAATTGACCTTATTCAAACAGAAGGACATTTTTCAAAAGCAGAACAGGCTAACGGCGTAAGAGGTTTGATGGAAAGAGTTGAATTAACTATTTCAAACACTATCGAACTTGTTAGAAATGTTGACATCCCTGTTATGACAGCAACCGGAATTAACCCGACAACTGCACCGTTTGCATTTGCGGCAGGCGCTTGCGCTATCGGATGCGGTTCCTGCATTAACAAACTTAGCTCTGAAATCGCAATGATTGCAACCTCTAAACAACTCGTTGAAATCGCTGCTAAAAATGCTGAAAAAACTATGCAGTTAGTTTAATTGATTTTAAAATATATAAAAAGACCCGCTTTTACAAACGGGTCTTTTTTAATGTCAAATGTCACAATTATTTACATTAAATAGAATTTTCGGCCTCTTTTGCGTACAATATTGGTATTGAATAAAGAGGGATATTATGGAATTGATTTTAGATATTTTATACATTTACGTTGTACTTTACACGATTTATTTTCTGGCGCTTGCTATCAGAAATCTTAACGACAAAAAATTTAGAATTGAGAAAAAATATTCTCAATATGAAGACAAAGACAACCTTGCAGTTGTAATTTATTCGCACAACAATGGCGAAAATCTTGAAAATCTTATTGATGAATTAAAATCACAAGATTATCCTATTGGAAATTTTAAAGTATTTTTAATCCTTGACAACTGCACTGACGGAACACAATTGCTATTCAAAAACGACCCGTTTATTAATGTAATAAATATAAACGACGTTGGTACTGTCGGAAAAGACCAGGCTGTTTCAATTGTTTTAGAACAATTGGCGCAAGACGATTATATTGATTCGTTTGTTTTCATTGACGGAGACCGAAGCATTGCGCCTGACTTTTTGTCAACCGCAAACGCAGCGCTTACCAAAAACAGTGTCATAAGCGGCGAAACCATAATAGATATGGAGAACTTCGGCCCGATTGACAAGATTAAAGCTGCATATCAAAAATATCACATGAACTTCTTAAGACGCGCCCGCTCATTGTTCGGACTTGCCTCACAGGCTGACAGCGGCGTGTTTATCATAAAAAAAGACATCGTAACTCAAATCGGTGATGTTGATTTTAAAGACATTAATTCAGAACTTAAATACAGCCTTCTTTTATCAAAAATCAAATTCAAATGCACCTACAACCCGAATATTCAAACCGTTGTAGACAGCACAAATTACGTATTTAGAAAACCGCGTTTTTCAGCAAGGATGGATTTATTCAGAAAAGCTTTCCCGCAGATTTTCACAAAGAACGTTGTATTTTCCGAACATGTTTTGTCGCTGATTTACCCGAACCTTTGGACTCTGGTAATTATATACGCAATTATTCTAAAACATTCTTACAGTTCTTATTTCTTCCTTGATTTTAAGATTGTATTATTCACATTTATCTTGCTGATTTTAGGATTTGCACTAAGCCTTGTGGAATCAAAACTTAATAAAGTTGAAATATGCAGGCTGCTTGTTTATCCGCTATATTCGCTTGTGCATATCATAAAAAATTTCCCGCCGATTAGAAAAATAGTCAACAAAATTCTCAGACGCGAGGATTTACCGGAAAACGTTCAGAAATTTGATGTTGATGTGGTTGTCACAACCAGCCGCAACAGTAATCTTAACTGCAAAATGCAGTTTATTTCCGAAAACGGTCTTGCAAAAATAAGATTTATATACAAAAACAAAAAATTCACAACTGCAAGCCATCTTAGAATGATTGATGCATTACAAGAGCTTAAGACAAAGCTTGACGATTACGGATTTATACTGAGAATTTGCAGCTGCTGCACGCATTTTAAACCGTGCATAGACGGTTCAACAAATATGCTTAAAGGTTTTTGTGAAAGCAATTATCCGTCGCCTTCAATTAAAGAGCCAAAACCAACTACAATTTGGAATACCTGCAATGACTTTTCACCGGCAGAATTGAACAGTCTTATTGCTCAAATGGTTAAAGAAAGCACTCAGGAGTGAGAATTTCACACAGCATATAGAATGAGCCGCAGACAATCGTCATTGTATCCGCACGATATTCAAATTCGCTAAGACTTTTGAACTCTTTTGAAGGAAACTTGCAAGCTTTTTGAAGTTCTTCAACCGTGCAGGAATTCGGATTATCGAAATGATAAAAATAAATTTCATCATTTTTTTCAAAAAGCATTTCCATCATTCTGGCGTAATCTTTATTCTTCAAACATCCAAAAACAAAGCGTCTGTGCATATTAGGAAAATAAAAATCCAAACTCTCATGAAGCGCAGCAATACCGTTTGGATTGTGCGCCCCGTCAATTATCAGATTTTTCTCTTCAATAACCTGAAAACGAGCCGGATGTCTAACTTTTTTCAGTGCTTCAGAAACTATTTGCGGTGAAATTTGCGGATAAACAAGTCTTATTGCCGCAAGCGCAAGTGAAAGGTTTTCCTGCTGGTAAAGCCCTCTCAAAGCGAGGTTTTGAGTATCTTCAAACGGAGCGGACATCAACAGCAGCGAATTCTTTTCATCAGCCGCATCTTTGATAGCTTCGTAACCTTCAGAAGTCACGACAGGGCAGCCCTGCTTGATAATTCCGGCTTTTTCAAATGCGATTTTATCTTTTGTATTGCCAAGACGCTCGGTATGGTCAAGGTCAATGTGCGTTATGATTGCGCAAAGATTATTTTTTATAACATTTGTAGCATCAAATCTTCCGCCCAAACCGGTTTCCAGAACAACAACGTCAACGTTATTTTCTTCAAAATATTTAAACATTACGGCTGTCAGGATTTCAAATTCAGTAAGATGAATCTGGTTGTCTTCTGCGATTTTGCAGATTTTAAAAACAAGTTCGGCCAAATCATCGTCGCTAATATCATTCCCGTTAATTTTTATACGTTCATTGTATTTAAAAAGGTGCGGGCTTGTATAAAGTCCTGTTTTCAAGCCGTATTCTCTCAAAATAGCATCTAAAATTGCGCAAACACTACCTTTGCCATTTGTTCCTGCAACGTGAAAGTATTTGAGCTTGTCCTGCGGATTTCCCAGAAGTTCAAGGACTTTTCCAATACGTTCCAACCCCAGATTTATATAGAATTTTCCCTGGCTTGTCAAAAGGCTTTTAACATCATTATATGTGTGTTTCATAACTTAAAAATAGAACAAACGTGGCTAATTATCAATAAAATTTTGCACTAAAAAAGCGGAGTTTTAAAAATCTCCGCCTCTTTAAAAATATTATCAGGCTTAAACTTTACGTTTACGAGCAGCTTCTGATTTACGTTTTCTTTTTACACTCGGTTTTTCATATCTTTCACGTTTTTTAACTTCTGAAAGGATACCGGCTTTTTGAATTTTTTTCTTGAAACGTCTAAGAGCGCTTTCAATTGATTCGTTTTCGCCAACTTTTACTTCTGCCATTTTTGTTTTCACCACCTTTATGGTCTGAATGTACTCTGTGTATTGCTATTATATAACAAAGAAATTTAAATTTCAAGTTATTAGGGATTTTGCAGAAGGTTTAGGCTAAGAATCGATACCTTTAAGCAAATCTGCAGCATTTATCTCTAAAGCCTTTGAAATACGGCATAGAGTGATAATTGTAGAGGCTTTTTCCGCACGTTCTATGCAGCCGATAAAATTCCTTGCTGAATCTATTCTAAAAGCCAGTTCTTCCTGTGATAGTCCTTTTTTAAGACGCTCTTGCCTGATATTTTCACCAAGTTTTTTAAGAATTGTAAATTTATCAATAGCATCTTGCCTCATACCACCTATTGTGGTACATTTTTATAAGATTAACTACCACCTTTAGGTGTCATGAGAGGAGCAAAAATTGAAATTGGGTTTTACAATGAGTGAAGTTCTTATCACCATAGGGATTATCGGAATAATTGCGGCTATGACTCTGCCCTCTGTTATTACAAAATACAAAAGAAAAACAGCAGAAACAAAACTTGCTAAATTTTATTCAGTTATAAATCAAGCAGTGAGAATGTCCATTGCAGAACACGGCGAGATTATAATTGACAACGAAAACAAGTCGGACAGCGCAAACGCTGAATACATAGAACAATGGTACAAGGAAAATATCACAAAATACATTAAAACTATCAATGAAGAGGGTGCCGACAAAAACAATGCTTATTATAAAGTTGCATTCATTGACGGCAGCGGCTTCAATTCTTATATGGGCGCAAGCAACACTGCAAACGGAAAAAGCAATCTTTATATTTTTTACTGTCTAAATTACAAAACTTGCAAGCTTGGACACTATGAAGGTGAAAACCAGTTCCTATTCACATACTCTCCGGAAAAACAATCTGTTGTACCTACATTTAGCAATCTAACAATTGAAAAGCTCAAACAACAATGTTATTCAGAAAATGAGGGCTCACGACACGGCTGCACTGCTCTAATACAGGCAAACGGATGGAGAATTCCGGAGGATTATCCGTGGATTAGGTAGAAGAATTTTTCTTTTCAAGTTTTTCACATTTTTTTATCAGGCGCGGCATCCATTCTTCAAGAATTCCGTTGTATTTGTCAATAAATTTTTTATCAATAATTCTTGCTGCATAACCGCCTGTCGAATAAAAGTCATAAGAATTGTCAGCTTTAACATGAAGAATTTCAAAGTCAGACAGTTCCTCGCCCTTTTTGGTGAGAGTAACTCGATGCCAAGCTGAATTTTTGAACAAAAAAGAAAATTCTTTGTTTCCGTTTTTTACGCTTAACCTTACAGGTTCACCTGAGGTTGGATTGTATTGTTTCTGTGCAATTGTTTCCACCTTGTCAACCAGAGTTTTGCTTGCATCGGTAAGAATTGGCTTCGGTTCAATTAACTTGCCGAGAGCTTTATCAAATTTTGTTAGCCAATTTCCGGTAAATTGGAGATTAGAAGTTACTTGCGGGGTATTTTGTATTCTCATATTCTTCCTTAATTCTTATTTAAGATATTTATATTTTTTGAACAAATAAGTACAAAACACAATACCTTAACCTGAAAGTGTGAAGATTTCGTAAATTTCTTCGTCGCTCAATTCTGTTATAATCTTTTCGCCTTCGTAGACCGCAAGGTCTGCAAGTTCTTTTTTAGATTTTAACATTTCGTCGATTTTTTCTTCAAAAGTTCCAAGCGTAATCATACGGTGAACCATAACATTTTTATCCTGACCTATGCGGTAAGTTCTGTCAGTCGCCTGGTCTTCAACCGCCGGATTCCACCACAAATCGTAATGGATAACATTTGTCGCGCTTGTAAGGTTTAAACCTGTTCCGCCGGCTTTCAGCGAAAGTATCATGACTTTTGCATCATCATCATTTTGGAACCTGTCAATTAAAGTTTCACGCTGAGGAACGGAAAGAGAGCCATGGAAGAACAAGGGTTCCGTGTTACATTCCTCATTAATAACTTTGCATAAGATATCACCCATTTCTTTATACTGGGTAAAGATAAGCGTTTTTTCGTTATTATCAAGAATACTTTGGACTGTAGAAATACATTTGTCCATTTTGCCTGACAATTCTTTTCCCATCTCGCCGCCTTTCAGGAACTGGTAAGGATGGTTACAAATTTGCTTAAGAGCAGTAATAAGTTTGAAGATATTTCCGCGTCTGTTAATTCCTGTAAAGCCGCTGATTTTCTCCATCATTTCGTTAAGAGTTTTTTCATACAGTACAGCCTGAGACTTAGAAAGATAGCAGTAATCATTAAGCACCATTTTTTCAGGCAAGTCTGTTATAACGTGCTTGTCAGTTTTTAGACGACGCAGAACAAATGGTGAAATTGACATTTTTAACTTTGCAGCACGGGAATTTTCTTTAAACCGCTCAATAGGAATTGCATAACTTTTTTGGAAATCACGCAAGCTGCCAAGATACCCCTGATTTATAAAATCAAAAATACTCCAAAGCTCTGTCAATCTGTTTTCAACAGGCGTACCGGTCATTGCAACCTTAACATCTGCTTTAAGCATTTTTATGGCAAGAGTTTGTGCAGTATCCGGGTTTTTGATATTTTGGGCTTCATCAACTATTATCATACCCCAGTTCTGCTTCTTCAATTCCTCAACATCTATTCGCATAATCGCATAAGTTGTAAGAATTACATCATGTTTTACGTCAAGCTTTCTTTCTGCACCGTGGTAGACAACAGCGTCAAGCGCCGGGGCAAACATTTGAAGTTCCTTCATCCAGTTGCCCATCAAGGTTGTCGGACAGATTACAAGAACCGGTTTTGTAAGTGTTCCTTCCTCCTTCATCTTTAAAATAAGGCTTATAACCTGAATTGTTTTACCTAAACCCATATCATCAGCCATACAAACGCCAAAACCTTTTGAAACATTTGTCCAGAGCCATTTTAGACCTGTCATCTGATAAGGCCGCAGCTCGCCTTTAAGTTCCTGAGGCGGAGTTACATCAACAGGTTTTGTAAAGTCTTGAATAATCTTTGCAAAAGCACTGTCATAATCAAAGTCATACTGGTCAAGCTGGCCGGACATTGAAGCATGAATTAATTCCATTCTCGAAAGTGATTTAAGATTTGCTTTGGCAATTTGCTCAAATATTTTTTTGCTTTCTTCTTTGTCAATAAGAACGTATTTATTTTTGTATTTAACAAGGCCGTTGCTGCCTTCAACAAGTTTGTTAAATTCTTCAAGAGAAATCTTTTCGTTACCGATTGCAATTTCGTATGAGAATTCAAGAATATCATCAAGCGCCATTTTTGACGACGAGGTATTATTGAAAATATCTGCCAAATCTTTTGAGCGCGAAGCTTTAACTTTTGCATTGATAGAAGCGCGAGGAACAACGATATTTACAAGTTCTTTTGGAAGGATAACTTCAATCTGCGCTTTTTGAAGATAATATGCAGTCTGAGTAATAATTTTGTATACTTCATTTAAATTCAAATCAAGAGCAAGTTTTGTTTCGTCCTCAAAAAGGTCTTCTAGTTCAGGCATATAACGAATTGCATAATTTAACTGCTTTTCAACAATTCGTGAGATGTCTGCAGAACTTGCGCCAAAGATTTCGTCTTTTGTGTACAAATCGTCTATTAAGACGCTTTCATCTGTTTTGCGGTTTTTGATGTAGACTTTGAGTCTGAAGATTTCATCTTCAAGTTTGTCTATTTTGAAGAACGGAATTACATCATACTTACCCAGATAAAGTTCGTCAAACCATTGAGAGAAGTTTTCGGCAATGTCCATTCCTTTCATCTGCGAACGCTGCTCAAGGTCTTTTATCATGTAAGTTCCGGATTTGACATCTTTGAATTTGTAGGCTTTTATCCCTAAAAACTTATAAATAACATAGTTCATGTAGTTATAAATAAATTCTTTAACAAAATCCTTTGGTTTCTCGCCTTTTATAAAAAGGTTCTCCGGAATATTTTCTTCAAAAGTATTGATAATGCGTGCAAGCTGCTGATTTGAAATTATCGGTTCATATACTATTTTGAACATCTGGCCGCGGGTTTTGATAGTTGGTATGAAGTAGAGTTTTTCAATCAGCTTCATAACAAAATGCGTCAGATTATTCATATAAATAAATGTCGGAGTCACGGCTTCTAAATCAATTACGTCACCAAAACCGCCGAAATAATCCATTACCAAATCCAAACTCATCGGATATCCGACTTCATCACCCAGAACCTGCGAACGGAAACGAAACAATGAACCCTTTGATTTTAAATAGTATTCAAAGTTGTTTGTCGGAGTGACAAAGAATGATAGTTTTCCGTTGTCATTCACCAGATAAAAATTTGTATTTCTCGCCGGAGTGTAGGGAGATAGAAAAACATCTTTAAATTCATCTTCAACAGTCTGATAAATAAGACTCAAAGTATAACGGAAATCTTTGTTTTTAAATCCTTCAGGATTTTCTGAAAGGTTAAAAAACAATTCATCCACGTTATTCTTTTTAAATGAAAAATCAATATCAAAGGTTTTTGTTTCTGTCATAGGTATCCTTTTATATTAGTGAAAAGTGAGAAGTGAAAGGTGAAAAGCACGTATCAAATTTATAAATACAGACACTTCACCTTTTACAAATTATTTAATCAGTGATTCACAATCCATTTCAGCCGGCTTTTCAATGCCCATCAAGTCGAGAATTGTAGGCGCAACATTGCACAAGGCGCCGGTTTCTTTAAGTTCAATATTTTTCGGCGCGTTTATCAATACAAAAGGAACTTCATTTGTAGTGTGTGCTGTCATCGGTTTTCCGGTTTCGTAATTTACCATAACTTCTGAATTTCCATGGTCGGCAGTCAAAAGCATTATTACATTGTTAGATTTACAAGCCTCAGCAATCCTTCCGACACATTCATCAACTGTTTTGTCAGCTTTTATGGCAGCTTCCAAAACGCCAGTATGGCCTACCATATCAGGGTTTGCAAAGTTAACAAGAATAAAGCCGAATTCAGGATTTTCAACTGCTTTAAGAACGTTTTCACAAACTTCTTTTGCGCTCATTTCCGGCTGCAAATCGTAAGTTGCAACTTTAGGCGAAGCCACAAGGACACGTGTTTCATTAGGCTGCGGTTCTTCAACGCCGCCGTTAAAGAAGAAGGTTACGTGAGCATATTTTTCTGTTTCTGCTGTTCTAAATTGTTTAATACCATGGGCTTCTAGAACATCACCGAGAATATTTTTCATACGCTCTTTTCCAAAAGCTACAGGATATGTAAAGGTTTCATCGTATTCAGTCATGCAAACATAAAATATATTTTTTCTGACAGCCTTGCGTGCAAATCCGTCAAACTCTTCAAAATTAACGGCTTTAGTAATTTCACGCGCCCTGTCAGGACGGAAGTTCCAAAAGATAACCGAATCATTATCATGAATTCTTGAATCTTCACCGCCAATTGCGGTCGGAAGAACAAATTCGTCGTTATTTCCTTTTGCGTAAGACTGCTGGATTGCTTCTTCTGCTGAGGAGGCGTGCTCGCCTTCGCCTAAAAGCAATGCATTGTAAGCCTTTTCAACTCTATCCCAGCGGTTATCGCGGTCCATTGCGTAATATCTGCCGGAAACAGTTGCAATAGGCGGAAGTCCGTATTTTTTAAGTTCATCTTCAATCGGCTGCAGGAAAGTCATTGCGCTCTGCGGAGGAGTGTCACGACCGTCAAGAAATGCGTGAACATAAACCTTTTTCAATCCGTTTTCAGCTGCAAGTTTAATCAAAGCCAAGATATGACCTAATGCAGAATGAACCCCGCCATTTGAGGCCAAACCATATAAATGCAGTGAGCTATCGTTTTCTTTTACATGTTTAATTGCGCCAAGAAAAGCTTCTCTTTTGAAAAAGTCACCGTTTTTGATTGCATTATTGATTTTAGAAAGTTCCTGATAAACAATTCTGCCTGCGCCAAGGTTTAAGTGGCCGACTTCGCTGTTACCCATCTGGCCTGCCGGAAGCCCTACAAATTCACCATCAGCATGAATTTTTATAAACTTTCCTTCTTTTTCAAGTTCGTTAACATGAACCGGATTAGCGAGCTTTGTTGCATCGAATTCCGGATGTGAAGTACTTATTCCCCAGCCATCCATTATACATAGTAAAACTCTTTGTGTCATAAAATATCCCTTCTTTATATTCCGTACTATGGGATAAATTTTAACAGGAACAAAACCAAAATTCAAGAGGATTTTTTAGGGCTGCTGAAGCGAAGAAGTCATAAATAAATAATATTGATTAATCTACGATTTTCTCGCAATGACGGAGCGAGTTGTGTAAACCTGTATATAAAGCCCATTTTTTGAGCTTATAAGGATTAGATAAGGAAAAGGAGGACTGAAATCAATCCCCCGTATTAGTTTATTATATAAAGTAAAAATTTTTGAATAGTTTACCAGCTTATAACAACAACACCTGATACGCCGTCCTGAGCTGCTGGAGTTGAAGAGTAGTAGTTATTTTCATTTGCACCATGGCGGCAAGCAACATCTTCTTCTTCAGCCGGGCCCCAGTCTCCGACAACATTGACTCCTTCAAATTCACGGTGCCATTCGCTGGCCCAGCAATTGTTAGTAGAACCGCCGCCATCACCACCTGCGCCTGATGCCATTAACCACTGGTTAAGAATATTGTCATCCGCAACCGGTAAAACTAAGTTCATAATGTTAGATTTGACATTTGAAAGACTAGCACTTTCTCCGGCAGTACCGTTCATACCCGCAACAAAGGTACCGTCCTGATGGTATCTCGGAAGTTGTTCAGTATTGCCAACCAAACCTCCAGGGCCACCGGCTCCGCCTAAAACAGTAAGCAAAGGATCACCGGCGGTACCACCTTCCGGGATGAAGGTTATTATTGTATCACCGCCATTTTCACCTGACGCACCGGAGCCAACCGCGCCGCCAGCACCGCCTTTGCCTAGCTGAATCTGGAATTCACCGTCTTTAACGGAACGGATAAGTTTAACATTATATCCGCCTGCTTTTCCGCCTTCGCCATATTGAAGATAATTAGTATTCCATGTGTAAGTGTATGAGTATTTATAATCAACAACACCCTTGACACAATAGCCTACATGCGGACCACCAGCTGCACAAGCTGGTATTGAGGTTGAATTACCCCCGTCGCCATCAGCTCCATTGCCATTTGGCTCAGCTGAACCCGGAGTTGGGATTGATGTTCTAACCCCACCTTTTCTGCGGGCGCCTTTGCCTAATTTCGGAGGATTTGAGTGGACTGTGCAGGATTGTCCGTTTAGCATTACTTCGGCACTACCTTGAGAATCCGTTCCATTTTGTGCATAACAGGGCGCTGCTTGATTTTCCCAATCACTTTTTGTATACAAAGGTCTGTATTTACTCATACAAATCTTGTCACTTCCTCTCATACCAGGAATAATGTCGGAACGGCCTTTATAGGTCAAACCAACTCCGGCACCAGAAGAAAATGAACAGTTTTTACCTTTGCCTGGAGTACCGCCTTCAACTACATTTGCTTTATAGTAGCAGGAAACATTTTCATCGGTAACATCGCCGTAACTATATAGACATTCTGAGCCAGATGATTTAGGATTTTTCTGTTTACAATAGCATTTTGTATTTATCGTGTATCCGGGATATTCAGTACCAGTATGCCATTTATAAAAATCTCTTAATCCAGATACATTTGAACAGGTATCTCTGGAACCATTTTGCGTATAGCCTGTGCTGCTTGAAGATGAGGAGGTAGCTCCAGCATTTGTTCCTCCAAATTGGCACTGTGTATATAATGGTTTTTTATTGTTTGTGGTTGTACCTGTTATTGGATTTCTATAGGAAGAAGAATTATCAACAGTTTTTTTGGGTTCACAAGTACCATTATAGGCATTTGTGCAGATTTTATCTGTTCCAAAAAATGCGGCTAAACCTATTTCTTCAATTATATTATATTTTATTTCTGTATTGTAAAAATCTGTTGATGGCTGTTTCACAGGACCATAGCTTCTTGAAACTTCACCGCCGCCAAGAGGGATAATACCTTCTCCAAAGGCTTCTAAAACATCAGCACTTGAACAGCTTGCAATATTGTTGTCCCATCCTAAAGCAGAGGACCCGAAAGTACCAAGACCATCACCTCCGGTAAACAAGGAAGGATTTCCATAGTTACATAAAGTATATGAATATGTAGCGTTTTTAGGCTGGCGCCAAACTTCACGTATTTTCATCAAATCATCTTCGCTTTTGCCGGTATAATCTGTTTTGTTACTGCTGCTATTAACTGGATTTGAGGCATTTATATCATCAGTTAGCTGACCGTAGTGAGGTTTTGAATCATAGTCAGCAGCATATGTATCTTCAGTTTGGACAACTAAATCTTTTTTCCCAGTAAGCGAACAGGAAGCACCAGATGGAATTCTAGTTTCAATATAGCAAGAACCATCACAGGTTTCATCCCAGGTACAGCTTACGCAATTGTCTCTATCAGTTACGTACTTATAGCCATAGTCAAATCGGCCTGTGTATCGCCAACCCTCAGTACAATATCTTTTATAATGCCAACATGTTTTCGGATTTTCCTTAGTTCCACACTCATATGGATCATATGGATAATTATTATCCCAAGTACGACAATAGTCACATGATGAAGAGTAATAGTCACAAGATTCAGTTTCTCTATTAGCACTGGAATATCTTGTAAAACCATCTTCACATTCAGAATAGCTATTACACTCTATTCTTTTGTCACCGTAGCTATTACAGCTAAAATTAAATACACCAGAGGGCTCATACTTGTTTCTATTACAAGTAGAAGAACTGGAAGAACTTTGACCACAAGTATACGTGTAATCGTAATTGTCTTTCGTTGAATTGATTGTACCTGTATCACAAGAACAATCACGTTCCTGGGTACCTGTGTATTCCCATTCACGATGTACTATACATGTACCAGAACCAGCACAATTTTGTTCAATATAATAAACATCTCCGCCGCCACCAGCATCACCATAGGATTCATCAGCACCATGTGCCCAAGCTTCTATAGTTCCTCCATTAGCGACCAGTTCGCCTTCATTAAAGCCTTTCAAATCCAATATTGTTTGATTTATACCAAAGGGTGAGATTTTATCAACTGCAGAGGTAAACTTTTGTAAATTTCCGCCTTTATATCCTGAATCACCACCGCCTCCACCGCCGGCAGTTGCCTGAATATACAAATATGAAACCCTTCCAGGAGGTTTAAACCTGCATTCTGTAACATCTCTGTCCAAGATTTTTTTATTTTGACCTTGCGATTTCACAGTTCCTACGTATTGCTCTTCATGAAGCTGGCCGTCTTTGTAGTAGCACATATAAGCCCCATGCATAGCAATTTTAGGCACTTTTACGTGTTTTTTTGAAATAACGGTTATCCCGGAAGCCAGCATTAATGAAGTTATCAATAGTAACATCATCATTTCGACTAAAGAAAATCCGCAGAAGTGTCTCAAATTTTTCATACGCTATTCACCTTTATAAATTATCTCATCTTACTAATCTGCCCATTAGAATGTGTTAAATCCTCTTTTGTAGATTATTGCTATACCAGACAGATTATAAAAATAAATGCAGGTATAAAATTATACATTATAACTTATACTTATATATATTATAAATTACTATTAGTAATAAGTCAAGGTTTGTATAATCATAAATAATGAATAAATCATCTTTATTAAAAAGATTCGGGAAAAATGTTAAAATAGAACGGATAAAAAAAGACCTGACCCAGGAACAATTCGCAGAAATTTTGGATGTTAATCCAAATTATGTTGCATGCATTGAATGCGGCAGGCAAAACATGTCTTTGGGTAAAATTCTTGAACTCGCAAGAGCACTTCAGGTTGATATTGAAAAACTTTTGACGTTTAGCGATTAGAGATTTATCATCAGATTTGTGCTTGACTAGCCGCAGAAATAGTGGGATAATTACGCTATGTTTAAGTATTATGGGAAATATGCTCCATATTTATTTCTGTTTCCGGCAGCGGTTGTGCTTGTTATCTTCTTTTTTATCCCGTTTTTTCAGACATTTATCTTAAGTTTTCAGGATTATTCAAACAGTATTTATCACGCGCAGTTCGCAGGGTTTGACAACTACATAAAGCTTTTCAAAAGCCCAATTTTTTACAAGGTTTTGTGGAATACGTTTATATATCTTTTTGTGGCGGTTCCTATACTTGCGATTTTGCCGTTGTTTCTGGCTATTCTGCTTAATCAGAAAATCCGTGGAATTACGTTATACAAAATACTCATTTATCTTCCTGTTATTGTCTCAATTGTTGTTGCAGCAATTGCTTTCAAATGGCTTTATGCTGATGAAGGAATTTTAAATTATATTGTCACGGCGCTGGGTTTTGAGCGTGTCGGATGGCTGACAGACCCGCATTGGGCGCTGTTATCGGTTATTATTGTTACGATTTGGAAGGGTATCGGATATTATATGATGATTTATCTGGCGGCATTGATGAGCGTGCCAAAAGAGCTTTATGAGGCCTGCGAAATCGACGGGGCAGGATTTTTCAGAAAACACCTGACCGTTACAATTCCGCATATTATGCCGACGATTGCGCTTGTTACAACTATCAGTGCGATTTCGGCGATGAAGGTTTTCGCTGAAATCTACGTTATGACTAAAGGCGGACCTTTAAACTCCAGCAAGACTATTGTTTATTATATATATGAAAGAGCTTTTGAAAATCTTGATTTAGGTTTTGCATCTGCAATGGCGGTTGTGCTTTTGATTATTGTTCTGGCACTTTCGCTCGTGAATATTCTGTGTTTTGAAAGGAATAAGTATCAAATATGATAAAAAAATTCTTGAAAAATTTGCCGATACATGCGGTTTTGATATTTGTATCGCTTTTGTCGATATTTCCTTTTATCTGGCTGATTTCAACCTCTTTGAAGGGAAACAGCGAAAACATTTTTGCATATCCGCCAACAATCATTCCGGTTGATTTTACCTGGGCAAATTACAGGGGAGTTTGGCAAAAGGTAGATTTTATCGGATATTTTATAAATTCTATGATTGTGGCTGGAGGAACTGTGCTTTTAAACTTAATTCTTTCTGCGATGGCCGGTTATCCGCTTGCGAGAATGGAATTCAAAGGCAAAAAAGTAACTTTTTTTGCAATTTTAGCAACGATTATGATACCTTTTCAGGCCATAATGCTGCCGGTTTATCTTATAACTCTGAAACTTCATCTGGTTGACAGCGTGAATAACTTTGCAGGATTTGTCGGGCTGATAATGCCTTTTGCAGTAAGCGCTTTCGGAATTTTCTTAATGCGTCAGGCGTTTCTTGGAATTCCAAAAGAAATGGAGGAAGCGGCAATTGTTGACGGCTGCAATGTTTTTCAAATTTTTACAAAAGTTCTTCTTCCAATGGTTAAGCCGTCGCTTGCAGTCCTTGCAATCTTCACCTTCATCGGAAGCTGGGGTGAATTCTTATGGCCGAGCATTGTTTTGACCAAAGAGGCTATGTACACTCTTCCTGTCGGAGTAAACAACTTGCAGGGAATGTTTTCGTCAAACTGGCGTTTCATAGCAGCAGGTTCAATTCTTGCCACAATTCCGATTATCATATTTTTCCTGTGCATGCAAAAATATTTTATTTCAGGCGAAAACGACGGGGCTGTTAAGGGTTAAAGTCTTCGTTGTATAAAACATCTTTGTTTTCATTATGAATTTCTTCTGTAAAAATATCGTGAGCAGCGCAAGTTCTGAAATTTTCAACCATTGCTTTATCAAAATCATCAGACAAAACAAGGTTTCCATTAACATACGTAACAGAATCAGCCGCAATTTCGGAAACAGTCTTAGTATCTGAAAGATTTCTTTCAACCATATAATTCATATGATCCTTTGTTTCCATATAACGGCGGGAAATATCATTTAATACATCAAAAACATATCTTTGCCTGTTTGAACGGCCTTCTTTCTCTGTTAGAAGCAATGTTGCTTTCTGCATTTCTACAATGGATTCTTTATAATATTTCAAATTTCTTAAAAGAATTGCAAGATTATAATGTGCTTCGTAATTAAGCGGACCCATTTCTATAGCCTTACAGTATGCAAGCCCAGCATTATTCGTATCCCCATAAAGATGATATGCTAAACCTAAATTATAATAAGCATCGTAACTGTTTTTAAGAATTTCAACAGCTTCTTTGTATGCCGCAATTGATTTTATAAGGTATTCATTTGTATGCATACGACGGACATCTTGATATACCGCCTTTTGCCTGTATGCGATGCCCATATTGTAATAAGCAAGTCCGATATTTGTTTTGTAGCTCTTTAAATTATTAAATACAAAAGGAATATAAACAGGTTTGTTCCTAATGTCCAGAATAGTTTTATACTGGTCAATTGCGCCGTCAAAATCGCCAAGTTGTTCTGCTGAAACTATTCCGTAATTCATTCTTGCTATAACGTAATTCGGATTATATGAAATTGCATTTTCATAAGCATCAATTGCGGAAAAGTAATCTTCGTATAAAACATAAATATTTCCCAAATTAAACCAAGCCGTATAATGCCCCGGGAAAAGCATAAGCCCTTGCTGGTACAGTTCAATAGCATTTTGAAATTTATACTTTCTAAGTGCTCTATCACCGCGCCAAACATAATACATGCCGCGAACCTTATTTAACTGTGTAACATACCAATCTGTATAGAAATACGCAGTAACAACAATTGTTAACAGCAAAAGTATTGAAAATATTTTGGAAAATTTTCTTCTATTCAAAGTTAACCTCTTGTTACATTTTAAACCTTTTAAGAAGTTAACGCAAGTATATTAAGGAAGTTTAGTAAACAGAAAATGCAACCTGAACTTACGAATATATTTTAAGGGTACGTTCTATGTTTTTTTCGATTACACCTTTGACGCTGTCATATTCGGTTTGGAGGGCATTGTGCTCACTGTCAAGAAGCTTTAGCTGATTATCGTATTGCTTGTCTTTGGCTTCTATGTCGCGAAGGGCTTGCTCGTATTCCACTTCGGCTTTGGTTATGGCGGCTTCGTTTTGTTCTTCGGTTATGTCTTGAGCGTTTGTCCAGATTATCGACGTCCAGGTGCAATCGGATAGACCGGTGCCTTCTTCGGTTGGGTCGCTAAAGTCTACCCGCTCTAACGTTACAGTACCTTTTTCAAGAGCATATTGCAGCCAGTCAGCATTGTTCATCAGACCATCTTCCAGGACTTTGTACCTTGGAAGACCGCCTTCGGTGGTGCCGCCTTCGACTATATTGCCGGACTCATCGGTGGTACCGGCTTTCGTTTGACTGGGACCGTTCATGCGATGCCAGAGGTTTACGTACCATTGGCCTTTGTCTTTGTCTACTATTTTGCGTTCCTCTTTTTCGATGTAATAAGGCACATCAGGTTTTTCTGGTTCTTGAGCTAGCCAGTCTTCACGGTCTTTGTTGTAGAGCTCTTCATTGAAAATTTCTTCTTTGAAAGCTTGCTCCATATCTTTTTGGAAAGTAATCAACATTGGGATACAATCATTATTATAATCTAATCCCAATGAGGAATAATTACATAATACATAGAACAAATCCACACATTTCTGAGGTAGTGTTTTTAGTTGTGGGTTGCCATTATCGTCAAGATAGTAGTTATTCATTAATTGTTCAACTTTTTTCTCTAAATCAGTTTTGTTAGGATCATTCATTACCTCTAACAAAGATTTTTTCATCTCTTCATTTTCGGCGGCCATCACGTTTCTATCAAAGATTTCTTGCGATACAAGACGCATATCGGGCGTTTTGCCTGCGCTGTTAATCGCTGACCCTGAGATATATCCCATGCCAATTGAAATAGCATCGCCTGTTATTGTTTGATAATTTTTTGAACCAGCTTCTTCAAAATCAACCAAGAGCATATGCGCTAAAACGTGACAATAACAACCTGAAGAACCTCCTAAAGCATTATTATAACAACTTTCAGATGCTGCTCTGAATTTACGGTATAACTCATTATCTGTACTTGAGACTTCATCCCAATATTTTTCATCATTTTTATTTGGTTCTTTAGTTTTCCATTCTTCGTATTCTTTGTTGTACTCATCCCAGGCGACTTCCCAATCAGGGTTGACAACCTGAACGAATTCACCTTCGCCGGGTTCTGACAGTACGCCGTATTTGTCCAAAAATTCTTCCATGTTAGCGCTGTTTTCGTAGTTTGTAGCGTCAAGTTCGCTTACAAGGATTTGATTGTTATTGTTTATTAGACCGTATTGGTTTTTCAATTCACCATATTGGCTTAAGGATGCTCCGGTCAATGACTCAAGAATTTTATTACCGGATTCATCGTAGGTTGTATACAAAAGTTTAGTTGAACTTAGGGCGTCCATATAGGCTGCACTGGCTTCGGTTGTTCTGTTTGACAATGACATTTTTGCAGTTGTAATTGTCTGGCTGCGAAGTTCATTGTCAGACAGTCGTGACGTTATGCTTAGTAATCTTGCCTGTGAGGCGGACATTCCCATTGCGGTTCAACCTTTCCTTATAGTTATCCTTATCTTTTTTAACGGATGTTGTTAAGGATTTCTTTAATTATTTCCAAAAACAGATAATAAGTTGTTACAAAAAGTTACATTAAAATAAAGCATTTGCAAAATACTTATTTACTGCTAACATGAAAGTATGGTTAGGATTTTTCTTATATCAGGCAGGGAGAATGTAATTAAACAATTCGGGGAGTTGTGTAAAGAAAACTCCTATGAATTTCATACGTGTTCTGATATAAAAATTATTGAAGAAATTCTTGAGGCTGAAACTTTTGATATTATTCTTCTCGACAATGAAAGCGGCAGTCTTGCATTAAATCTTTCTAAACAATTGAAGAATACAGCAGGCGGGATTTTGCTTTTGACAGGTAAAAATGACATACCTAAAGAACTTTTAAAATCAATTAATGCAATCCTGCCTGAAGATTTCAGCAAAGAACTTGTACTTGCAGCCTTAAACATTAATCTCAGAATGAAAGGCTCGCTTCAAAAACTTGCGAATACAAATAAAGATTTAGCAGCAAGTTTATACCGACAAAATACCCTTTACAATATCAGCTCACAGTTTGCTGGAACTCTTGATAAGGCGCAGCTTCTTGAATTTATGATAGAAGGACTTGATAAAGCGCTGAGTTTTTCGCTTACCTGTACTCTTTCGTTTTGTACAGAAGAAAAGCCGGTATTGATTTTGAATTCGCTCTACGAAATTTCAGAGGAGCTTTTGAATGCAATAAAACTTCGAACTATTCTCAATTACAGAGCATTGTTTGACGGCAAACAGGCGCCTTATGAGATTGATGAAAATACTCTTAAAGTAATAAAACATGTAAAATATCCTGCAAGCAGGTTTAATTTTACACTATTTCAATTTGACAATATGTTTGCGCCGATTGCGCTTGGCGAAAACTTTTACGGATGCGTGGAGATATTTAAGGAAGCGCATTTTACGGCAGAAGACGCAAAATGTTTCCAAACAATAGCACAGCAGGTTTCGCTGCCTTTGAAAAACGCCACACTTTATCAGGAAATCATTGAAACTAACAAAAAACTTGAACGGCTTGAAAAACTTAAATCGGAATTTATCTCAATTGTTTCGCACGAACTGCGCACGCCGTTAACTTCAATCAAAAACTCTTTGGATATTCTTCTCACCGGTAAATGCGGCGAGGTTACACAAGCCGGCGAAAAATTCCTCACAATGGCAAAACGCAATGTAACAAGACTTTCGGGAATTATAAACGACCTTCTTGATATATCAAAAATCGAAGCCGGAAAAATGGATTTCCATTTCAAACCTGTTCAGCTGAATATGGTTATTGATTATGTAAAATCAGCGCTTTCCGGCCTTGCAAAAGAGAAATCGCTTGAGGTTTCAGTTGAAGAATTCGGCATTTTACCGGAGGTTACAGCGGATGCGCAAAGGCTTGAACAGGTTTTGACAAATCTTCTGTCAAATGCAATTAAATTTACTCCGGAAGGAAAGCAAATTCGAATTAAATCCGAACTTCTTAATGCAGAAGACCTAAAATATCCTCCTTGTTTTGAAGACGCTATGAAAAATTTAAAGGGGAATTATATTGTTGTTTCTGTTGAAGATGAAGGTATTGGGATTGCTGAAAATGAACTTTTGCATGCGTTTGACAAGTTTGCGCAGATTGAAAATTCACTATCACGCAAAGTCGGCGGTTCAGGTTTAGGACTTCCAATCGCAAAACAGCTTATTGAAGCACACAAAGGCGCAATCTGGTGCGAAAGTGTGCTTAACAAAGGTTCAAAATTTTATTTTGCACTTCCGGTCGAGCTTTCGCAAGTTGAAAGAGAAAAAACGCTTAGTATAAATTAGTGTTTTTAGTCAGGTAATCCGTCATATCACGAAGGCCTTTGCTTGTATCCATCAATGCCGTCACCTGCCCGACAGTTGAAATATTATCTTTAATTTTTTCAACCGGAGCTTTGCTTTCCACAAAGCTTGAAACATGCAGCATTGCTTTGTTGCTGATAGCATCCAGCGCATCTTTGACTATACTTATTTTTTTAGGGTCAGCAGCCGGTTCAATAACTGATTTTACTAATGTCATAAAACCTTCCTGTTCTGCAAATGAGTATGGATTTGGATGTTCCAGGGTTTCTTTTGCAAAAGCTTCGACAAGCGGCTTTGCAGCTTTGAAATGTTCGGAAACAGATTTGTTTTCCAAAATTCCGCCTGTTGTCTGCCAGAGAAAATATTTTGAAGTAAGTGTATCTGTATTATTTATAACTTCCTGCGCAAAATCAAGTGCATTCGGGTTTTCTTTTGATGCGCGGGGAAAAATATCAAGCAAAACACCTAACAAACTCTTACCGGCGCTTGTTTGGCCAAGCATATTTATATTTTTAGGAAGTATTGAACGACGATGTGCAAGTTCAATTGTGTCAGCGACAAGCCCAAAATGTTTCGGGTTCATTTCCTTTAAATGCGGAAGGAATTCTTTGGCTTCCTGATTATGGTCTGCCCATAATTTTATTGTTTGAGTTAATTCTTCGGTTGTTCTTGTATCAGCGGCACGTTTTACAGCTCCCATAGCCTGCCAGTCGTTAAATCTTGTTAATGGATAAGTTAGTTTTATTGACATAAATAATTTTCCTTCCTGCTTTTACCTGCTTTGATATTAAAACAAAACAAAATTATATTTGCTTAGAAATTTGCTCTGATTAACAAATTTTAACATGCTGGAAGATGGGATTTGATATGCTATAATAATCTTAAGGGATTATGATTAGAGGAAGTTATGAAAAAAATTCTTATAGTAGATGACGAACAAGATATTGTAGAAAGCTTGAAGTTTGTTCTGGAAAGTTCTGATTACAGCTGCTACACGGCTTTTAACGGCGAAGACGGCTTAAAACTTGCCAAAGAGCTTATTCCTGATTTGATTATTCTTGACGTTATGATGCCAAAAATTAACGGCTACAAAATAAGCAGGCTTTTGAAATATGACAGCAAATACAAAAACATTCCGATTTTAATGATTACGGCGCGCTCGCAAGAAGAAGACAAGCTTATCGGAGAAGAAACCGGCGCGGATGAATATATTACAAAACCCTTTGATTTGGATAATGTGTTAAAAACAGTTGATAAGTATTTAAAAGCAGAAGAATAATGGAAGCAGTAACTAACAAAACGCTGGAAAAACTTAAATATGACCTTGTAAGAGCAGGGCTTGTGCCTTATGAAACTTTAGAGCAGGCACAGGAAGTTGCAAATGCTCAAAACATTAACATCGGACAGGCTTTGATAAATTCCGGAATTCTGACAGAAGAAGTTCTGATTAAATTTCTTGAAAACAAACTCCATACACCATACGTCAATCTTGAAGACTACAGCTTGGATATAAAATGTCTGAAATACATAAATTACACGGACGCAAAACGTTTTAAAATCCTTCCCTTATTCAAAATTGAAGATGCCTTGACCGTTGCAATGGCAGACCCGCTGGATTTATTTGCAATAGACAGGGTCGTAGAAACCGCAGAATGCACAATTGAACCTGTTCTTGCTTCTGAAAACGCGATTTTGAAAAAGATTGAAGAATATTACCCTAACGACATCAGCGTTGGCGAGATTTATACAACCAGCGAACCCACTGGATTTGACTGGCGCGATGAACTTCACAGTGAAGATTTGTCTGACACTCACATGCAAAAAATTATCCGTGCTATTTTGAAGCAGGCTATTATTGAAGAAGTTCATGAAGTTCTGTTTCAGCGTGAAGACGAAGGACTTGGCGTAAACTTCAAAAAGAACGGTGAAGTTTTAAATAAAGGTATTATTCCGTCAGTTTTAACGCTTTCGTTTACAGCAAATCTTAAAACACTCGCAGAGCTTGACCCTTCTGTAAGTGAAGTTCCGCAGCTTGGCAAATTGAGTTTTAAAGTTGATGATATTTCTGTAATCGCAAGCATTTCCACCTTCCCGACGATTATGGGTGAGAGAATTTTTCTAAAAATTTACAAGCCGCCTAAATCGTTGAATAAAATAATTACCAGCGACTCTCAATTAAAAATCGTAAAGCAATCGCTTGATACGCCCGGTGTAATCCTTGTTTGCGGTTCGCCTTTGAGCGGAAAAACACATGTAATTTATTCGCTGTTACTTGAATGCGCAGAAAAAAATAAAAACAAAAATATAATGACTCTTGAAAGCATTGCAAAATACAGCCTTAACAATGTAAATCAGTGTGAACTTAATGAAAACGTAGGATTTAATATGGATAAAGCCTCACGTTTCATCGAGTTTCAGTCACCTGATATTATTTATCTTGAAGGGATAAAAAACAAAGAAGCTTTTGATTATTTTTCAAGCCTTGTTTATGACAACAAGACCGTCATTATGGAGTTTTTGGCAAACAACATGGAGGATTTGCGCAACAAAATGTCAATTTCTGATTTTGAAACATTAAAATCAATCATAAACTGCATAATTTTCATCCACTCAAAAAACAGCATTGAAGTTTTTGACAAACCAACTGCACAGAAATATTTGGCTTGAAATTTTAAAAATAAAATTCCCTATTTCCAGGGGTAATCACCTTTGATTTCCCAGCCGTCAGCCATAATCCTTGCAGCACAACACTCTCCAGTACCATTTTTACTACACTCTTTATTTATTGAACTTTCCGATGAATTATAACAATAAGGCATAATTACATTGCCTTCAGTTGGAGCGAATAAGAAGACATCTATCCCGTATTGATTAGGATTTTTAGGTCCGTTAATATCTACCCATACAACTTGGAAACTATTATTAGCGTTGCCAGATGCTATTGAAAAAGAATACAATATTCCATCTGAAGTTAAAAAAGGTATTCGATAATATTTATGGCTAAATAAGGCAGTTAGTTTTTCATTATTGGCTCCCAACCAAGGTCTTTCCTCCTTATACCCGCATTTTTGATAATTGTCACAGACTGTAGTTATCTGAAAATACGGGTGCCAATACAATTTGTAATATGCATCTATTCCCATATCAACACCTTTTGCCCAATATTGATAGTCACCATTATCTATTTGTGAACGTTTAAAGGCCTGGTTCAAAATTGTATATGCCTTTTTCAGCTTATTTACAGTAACTTTTTTCTGGTAATTACCAATAAGACTTGGCAGGGTCATTGCAGCAACTATTCCTATAATCCCAAGTGTGATTAAAACTTCAGCTAAAGTGAATGCTGTTCGAAGAAAAATTTTATTGTTTAAGCTATTAGCTAAAACCCTTACAGGAGCATTATTTTCGGGTGCCCCCCCCCCGTAAAAATTCAGATATAATCATATTTTCAGCTCCTTATTATATTTATAACACTATTATACTAACAAAAATTTACCTAAAAATCAAGCTTTGCTAATTTCGATAAGTTTGTCTGAAATCAAATCAACTGCATCATATTTTGCAAGTGAAAGCGCATTTTGCTTTAATCTTTTGAGTTCCTCCCGATTTTCAAGCAAATATGAAACCAGTTCAGATAAGGTTTGTGAATTTGTGTCAGCGTCTTCCAAATATAATGCCGCACTTTTTTCCTGCATGTATTTTGCGTTTTTGCGCTGATGGTCAGCCGCCGCATGCGGATATGGAACAAGAATTGAGGCAGTACCAGACGCCGAAAGTTCTGACAAACTCAACGAACCGGAACGTGAAACCGCAATATCAGAAGCCTTCAACACTGTCACCATGTCATCAAAATACGGTTTTATAATCAAATTTTTGTCATTTGCGTAATCAGGATAAACTTTCAACAACTGCTCAATAACCCGTTCAAAATTTTTCTTGCCGGTCTGGAAAATCACCTGCAAATCATATTCTTTTGAAAACTTTTTCAAAACCTCAACCGCCGCATCGTTAATTGAACGCGCGCCCTGCGAACCGCCCATTATGCAAAGCGTTAATTTATCATCAAGCCCGAGAGAACGACGCGCCTCTTCTTTTGAAAGAGATTTAAAAGTTTTTCTTATAGGATTTCCGTTAATCAGACAATTTTTGTTCGGAATTTCTTTTGACGCGCAGTCAAAAGCCAGCGAAACACAATTTGCACCGGCGGACAATTTTCTTGTCACAAGCCCGGGTTTTGCGTCGCAATCGTGAAGCATATAAGGTGTTTTCGTGAGTTTTGCTGCAAAAAGCGCCGGTGCCGAAACGTATCCGCCGGTGCCAAAAACCGCATCAGGTTTGTATTTTAAAATATATCCGGCCGATTTTAAAACCGCCAAACCAAGTTCAAACATCCATTTAACAAGCGCCAATTTTGCACCGCGCGGCATTCCATGAACATTTACCGGCAGAAAATCGTATCCCTTCTGCTTCACAATATCAAACTCAAGGTTTTTCGGATTGCCAACGTAAAAAACCTTTGCTTTGCGTGCACAAAGTTCATCTGCAACTGCAATCGCCGGATAAATATGTCCGCCTGTGCCGCCGCCTGTTATAAAAAAAGTCTTTTGTTCAGCGGAGTCTTTCTCTGTCATTTTCCTGGTTCCTTATTTTCTTTATACGTTTTTTAGAAATATTCAAAAGAATTCCGACCATCCACAAAGACACTATTAAAGACGATCCGCCGTAACTAATGAACGGAAGCGGCACGCCTGTTGTCGGAAGAAAAGAACTCGCAACGCTTATATTCAAAAACGCCTGAAATCCTATTGAAAAAGTTATGCCGACCGCAAGAAGCCTTCCGTACATATCAGGACAGCGCGAAGCAACAATAAAACCGCGGTGGACAAATGTCCAGAAAAGCCCGATTACAAGAATACATCCTACCAGCCCGAGTTCTTCGGCAATAATCGCAAAAATAAAGTCAGTGTGGCATTCTGGCAGATATGAAAGCTTTTGAATTGAGCCGCCGTATCCAACGCCGTTAAATCCGCCTGATGCAAAAGCAATCAGTGATTGAATTATGTTATAACCTGCCCCCTGCGGGTCACTTTCGGGATGTCGCCAAATTCTTAAGCGCTGCAGCTGATAAGGTTTGATTATTGTGGTAAGAGCCAACACGACCGTTGTTATGCCAGCGATAAGGCAGCTGAAAAACAGCTTTAAAGAACCGCCGCCGCAAAGAAACATTACAACAGACACGGACAAAAGCAGAATTACCATACTGAGGTTTGGCTGCATAAAAATGAAGGCCAGCATTATCAAAATCGGGATAAAATACTTTATCCATTTGGCTTCGTCAAAAAGATTTCCGTTATCTTTGAAGGCAGAAGCAAGAAGCAGCACAACAGCAGGTTTTGCAAATTCTGACGGCTGCAATTGAAATCCGAAAAGATTTATCCATCTTTTTGCACCGTTAACTGTCACGCCGAGCGGTGTAAAGTCAACAAGCAAAAGCAGAATTATAATTCCGGCAGCTACGATTGTATTCCATTGCGCAAGTTTTTTGTAATCATAGTTTGTAAAAAATTTTAGCCCGATAAATCCGACGATAAAACAAATTACCTGTTTAATCAAAAATTGCGCCGGATTAACGCCTTCATCAAGGCATTTTGGCGCGGAAGCTGAAAAAATTGCCATAAAACCTATTATGACAAGAAAAGTTACTACAACCAGCAGCGTTCTGTCAGGTGATGAAATTATGACACTTTGAATAGGCTGGCGATTATCTCTAAATCTGTCTCCGTTATCTTTATCATAGTTTCGATAAGACATATTCTTTAAAAACCTTTCCTCTTTCTTCATATCCGCTGAACATATCAAAGCTTGCGCATGCCGGTGAAAGCAAAACAACATCAGGATTTAATTCAATTGCTTTGTCGATTGCACTTTGCATTGTGGCTTCACGAATTATATTTTCAAACCCGTCTTTTTTAAGATTTTCTTCAAATCTGTCAGCGGCCTCTCCTATTAGAATAACTGTTTTGATATGCTTTTTGCAAGCCTCGTCAAACTCCTTCAAATCTGTATTTTTATCGCGTCCGCCCGCAATCAAAACAACATTTTCTTCCGGTTTAAATGAGCGGATTGCAACAAGCGACGCTTCAGGGTTTGTAGCTTTTGAATCGTTGTAAAAAACAGTTCCGTTTTTCTGTGCAAATTTTTCAAGCCTGTGTTCCGGAACTTTGAAACTCATAATCGCAGCTTTTATGCGTTCGTTTGAAACGCCCTCGAGTTTTGCAACAATTACAGAGCATTCAACATTTTGAAAATTATGTTCGCCGATAAGCGGACAGTCTTTCAGGTCAATAATATGTTCTTCGCGGTTTCTGCGTTTGAAATAAACAGCGTAATTCTTCACATAACAGCAGTTTTCGCCAAGTTCTTCGCCAAAGAAGAAAACTTCGCCGCCACATTCTTTGGCAAAATCTTTCAACTTTTCATCTTTTGCGTTTAAAACCGAAAACGCCGGAGTCGTTGGAGTTTTGAAGATTTTTGCTTTTGCCTTGAAGTAATTTTCAAGGTTTCCGTGCCAGCTTATGTGGTCGGGCGTGAAGTTTGTCCAAACAGAAATCTGCGGCTGGAACGCGTCACTGTATTCAAGCTGGAAAGAACTGCATTCGCATACAAAAATTTCAACATCTCCATCAAGTAAATCGCACGGCGGCACACCGTAATTTCCGCAAGGATAAGCTTTAAATTCTTCACTCAAAATGTGTGCTATCAAAGCCGTTGTTGTGGTTTTGCCATTGGTACCCGTAATTGCGACAAATGGTTTGAGGGTTTGAGAGTAAGCAAGTTCAATTTCAGAAATTACCTTGATATTTTCCGCTTTAAGTTTCTGCATAATTTCTGATGTCGGCGGAATACCGGGGCTTGTAACAGCAAGGTAAGCGTCTTTGATAAATTCATCGCTGTGCCCACCCATCTCGACTTTTACACCAAGTTCATTTAGTTCTTCAATTGCCGCGTTGTCTTTCTCCTCACGCGCACGGCTTTCCGTAATATAAACCTCTGCGCCGTGTCTGTTTAAATACTTTGCGGCAGCAATTCCACTTTTCGACAATCCCAATACCAGAACTTTTTTATCAAACCAGCTAGTTTTCATAATTAAATTATACCTCTTTAAGTCAAATAAAATAACGTAAGCGCAAATGCACTTAACAATGCAGAACAAAGCGCAAACACAACAACAATTTTCTTTTCACTCCATCCGCAGAGTTCAAAATGGTGATGTATAGGCGACATTTTGAAAATTCTTTTTCCTGTGGTTTTGAAACTTGCCACCTGCAAAATTACAGACAAAGTTTCCATAACAAAAACTCCGCCTATAAAAATCAAAAGGAATTCAAACTTGCCTACGACCGCCAAAGTTCCAAGAAGTCCGCCTATAGCAAGCGAGCCTGTATCTCCCATAAAAACCTGCGCTTTTGGTTTGTTATAGCGCAAAAAACCGAACAAAGCGCCTGCAACAGCGGATGCGATAATTCCAGCCCCCGGATGTCCCCCGAAAAGAAGGATTAACGCACAAGCTGCAAACGCAAACATGCCCGTTGAAGCCGCCAGACCGTCAAGTCCGTCTGTTAAGTTATAAGCATTCGACGCACCTGTAATTACGAACACCGCAAATACCGGATAAAGCCATTTTAAATCAATTGAATAATTCAAAACAGAAAACACAGTTCCCTGATCATTTGTCATCATTACATAAATTGTAGGAAGCAATGCAATTGCAATTTGTCTGAGGAGTTTTCCTTTAGCGCTTAAGCCGTCATTATGTTTTCCTTTAAGTTTAAGATAATCATCCTGAAATCCTGCAAAGGTATAGAACAAAAACGTTATTAAAATTATGAAAACTTCTTCTGATAGTCTTTGAGCAAGGGCTAACGCAATGACTGATGCTATAACAGCCGCAGTTATAATAAAAACACCGCCGGTTGTCGGAGTTCCCTCTTTTTGCTGATGAGCTTCGGGGGCAACGTCTTTGACGTATTGCCCTATCATTTTCTTTTTCAAAAATGATATGTACGGAACACCGAACAAAAGACACAATATCATCCCGAGCAAAAATGCTACCATCACCATTATCATAATTTATTTATTCTCCCTTAAATATTCAATAATTTTTTCAAATTTCATCGCCCTTGACGCCTTTAAAAATATTGTACAACCGGCATTCAGGTTATCAAGAATGTAACGCGCTGCCGTCTCTGTATTTTCAAAACTTTTAACGTAAAATCCGCTGTTTTCAAGTTCTTTGCCGATTTCTAACGCTAAATGCCCGACGGTCAGAAACTTTACATTCTTTTGTTTAAGCTTAGACAAAAATTTCCCGACTTCGCGGTGAAGTTCAACCTCGTTTTCGCCGAGTTCACCCATATCGCCAAGTACAACAACAGGATTTTCGTATAATTCAATAAAGGTCGAAACCGAAGCTTTCATCGACTCCGGATTTGCGTTGTAACTGTCGTTTATAATCGTAAATCCGCCGGCAGTTTCAGCTTCCCAGCGCTTTTCAATTGGTTTATAAGCAAGAAGTCCAGCTTTAATATCATCATAAGTCATTCCGAGCCTGTAACCCGTTTCAATTGCGGAAAGCGAGTTTTCAATATTGTATCTGCCTTCAACATTAAGCTCATATTCCTTACCTTTGTAAAGAAATTTTGAATAGCCCTGTTTTTGCTCCAAAACTTCTGTCATATCAATTGAAAACCAGATTTTCTCACCTTTAAAATCTTTTGTGAAACGATGAAGGCGTTCATTTTCATTTGCAATTAATGCACCATCTGGATTAAGGTGTGAAACAATCTCAGACTTTGCTTTTGCAATATTATCAAGGCTTCCCAGACGCCCGATATGAGCTGAGCCGGCGTTTGTGATAATCGCAAAGTCGGGTTCTGCAAACTTTGAAAGAAGTTCAATTTCGCCAAGTCCGCGCATTCCCATTTCTACAATCAAAGCTTCTGTGTCATCCGGCATTCCAAGAACAGTCTGGCAAAGTCCGATTTCGTTGTTGTGATTTGAAAAAGTTTTGTGTGTTTTAAATTTTTGGCTCAATACAGAATAAACCATTTCTTTTGTGGTTGTTTTGCCGGAACTGCCCGTTATGGCAACGGTTTTCGGATTAATTTTGCGGCGTAAATATCTTGCAAGCCGCAAATATGCAGTTAAAGTATTTTCGACTTTAAAAACCACTTTAGAATTTTCAAAAACTTCGCCGCTTGTAGTAAAATATCCCGCCGCACCTTTTTCAAGCGCCTGCTCAATAAACTTTTCGCCGTCAAAAGTTTCGCCCTTTAGCGGAAGATAAATTTCGCCCTCTTTTATGGTTCTTGTGTCGGTTGAAATTACGAATTTGTCCTCGCATCCCAAGCCTTTTAAAACTTCTGCACCGCAGGCAGTTTGAATTTCTTTCTCATTAAACTTCATACTCTAATTTTACTTCAAACAAAATGTCTGAAACGTAAAGTTAATAAATATTAATACTGCTTGACATTGAGACTTGAGTATTTGATAATAATTATACGTGTATTACAGGTAAATCGTTGATAAAACCCCAAAGCTTGTGCTAAAAGGGTTACGAAACCTCAATTAGAAAGGACAAACAAATGTACGCAATTGTAGAAACAGGCGGAAAACAGTATCAGGTTGAAGAAGGCCGCTACGTTGATATCGAACTTCTTAACCAGGAAGCAGACTCAAAAGTTGTTTTTGACAACATCGTTATGATTGTTAACGGCAAAAAATCAAAAGTTGGCCAGCCTTATGTTGCAGGCGCTTCTGTTGAAGGCGTTGTCGTTAAAGAAGATAAAGCAAAGAAAGTCATTGTTTTCAAACAAAGACCTAAAAAAGGCTACAGAAAAAAACAAGGGCACAGACAAGGCTTCACAAGAGTTATGATTAACAAAATCAGAACTTCAGCTCAGAAAAAAGCTGCTGAAACTACTGAAGAAGCTTAAATTTATCTTTCCTCGCCCCTTGAGGGAGAGGAAGCCGGTTCTTAACGAGCAAAGCGAGTTTTAGAACGGCAGGAGAGGGGTCAACTCCTCAATAATAAATAAGTAAAACAAATTAAAATAATACAGGAGATAACGAAATGGCACATAAGAAAGGTATGGGATCCACCCGTAACGGACGCGACTCAGAAGCGAAGCGATTGGGCGTTAAAAAATTCGGCGGTGAAACTGTTAAAGCCGGAAACATTATCGTACGTCAGCGCGGAACTAAATTCCACCCGGGCAACAACGTAGGCATCGGTTCAGATGATACTTTATTTGCTCTTATCGACGGTCAGGTGAAATTTGAAGCTCACAGACGCGACAGAAAACAGGTTAGCGTTTACGCGTTGTAAAACCTAAAACAAAATAAGGGAATGATAAACAAAATGGCAGTTTTAAAAACTGCCATTTTTGCATTTTATAAAATTTGTACACAATCAAGAACCTTCGCCATTGCACTGAAGGCGGAGAATGAGCTGGATTTATTAATATTTGCAATTGTCTTCAAATTCGGTAAAACTTGTAGTTTTTTCATGAAAATCTATAGAATTCTTTGTATTGCCGCAATTATCAATTTCGGATTTTGAAACGTACAAAGGTTCACCTTTTTCATTTTCTGTAAATACATATTTTGACATTTTGTCAGCCTTCGGGTCAAAAACTATAAATTTATGTGTAACAATATCATTTGAAATATCAACATCATTAGCAAATTTTATGTTGTTGTCTTTCAGATACTGTCTGAATTCTGATGATTTTGTTGAGAAATTAACAAGTTCATTTTTATAAGGTGATTTCTCCTTGTCGTAGTTCATTGTACGGAAATGGAATTCTCCGTCTGCGCCATAAGTTGTTTCAATAGATTGCAAACCATTCTTGTCATCTAGCGGATAACCGAATTCGCGAACGGTTTCAAAATCTTCTTTTGAGGCGCCTTTTTGATTATAAATGTATTCTTTTACAGGTTTGTCATTTTCAAGAAGAATAAGCTTTGACATCAAATTATCCTGCTCAACTTTAAAATCTTTACCTTCAATTTTACCTTGCTGAACAAGTCCAGTTTTCAATTCTTCCAAACTTTTCTTGTCATAATTTTTTGGTTTTGGCGCGACTAATGAATAAGCCTTTACTGCATCAGCAGTGTCTTTTTTAACTATTTCAGGAGCAGTTTGCGGTGCGGCTGCTGGTTTTGAGGGTGCAGAAGCACTGCTGCCGAGACTGTTAAAATAAGTTTGAAGCATATTGCCCGATACCGGATTAATTGATGTCATATACACAACCTTTCTGCAATAAACATAATTTTGCTACACATATATTTTATAAAACCTCTAATTATTTTTATTTGTTAATTTTCAAATTAATATTAACTAATGTTACAAAAGCTGTCAAACTGTTAAAGATTTAGCGAGCAAGTGACGATAAAGAACTTGTAAGACAGATAGGAGAACCCCAAAATGCTTAAAAAGATAGTAAAACCTGCGTGTAATGTATGCGGCAGTGTTGAATATATATTAAGAGGAGCGAGAAAACGCCGTTCTATGGCGGTGGCAAATGCCAGAAACATTAATATGGAATCCGGCATCAAGCCAAAACTTGCTGTTGTTAAATAGTTGGTAAATAGTAAGTAAACAGCAAGAATTTTAAGAAGTTGAGAGCAAATTTTGCGGGCTGAGAGAAATCTCAGCCCTTAGTTTTTACCAGGGATATTTGTCGCCAAAATCCCACCCGTTGCAAACTATATACGCAAGACAATAACTACCAGGATAGCTAACAGCTTTATTACAAGCATGATTAATCTCAGAAACATAATAATCACAATTCTTGTTCGTGTCGTATCCATAAGGCAAAAACTTGTTTCTGTTTGCATTATTTCTTTTAGCTGGACCTTCTGCACCACCAAGTTCTATTCTAAATACGTCATATCCATAACGATTATAACCTTGAGAACCATCAATATCAAAAATTACCCAAATACGACTTATACCACCTAAATCAATTTCTGTCTGAGTCATTGCTCCAACTCTAACGTAAACTATTGTTCCATTTTTTAGAACAAATGAAGTTCCATATTGAGAACTCACTGGATACATAGGCTCAATATTACCAGTGTCTGTTAGATTTTTAGAATTTAAATTGCAATATGGGGCGCTTATTTTATCCTTACAATAGTGCAGTACTTCTAAATATGGTATCATGTATGTTTCTGCAAAGAACATACTTTTTTCAAGAGTTGAGCTTTCATCCGGAATATACCAGTTGTTTACTTCAGTATCATAATCAACCTTTGCACGTTCCAGAGCATTATTTAGGATTGTATAGGTTTGCTTCACCTTGGTCAACATTACCTGGCGGCGATGATTTGCAATTAATGAGGGTAACGTCATGGCTGCAACTATACCGATTATGCCGAGGGTGATGAGGACTTCTGCCATGGTGAAGGCGGGATTTTGGAAAGGTGAAAAGTGAGAAGGTTTAATTAGTGAAAAGTGAGAAGTGAAACGTGAAAAGTCCGTTTCGTTAAATAGGGAAAAGCGAACAGAGAACAGTGAGTTGTTCGTTACATTATTATTCCTTTTCTTCGCGACGAAGTTCTTAGGGAATTTGTTTTCGAAACGATAGCGAGTGAGCGAGCGTGTTTGAGAAAACAAATTTCCCAAGAACGACACTAACAACCCCAACCTCATAAATTTAGAGAAAACTCTTACAGGAGCGGTATTTTGCGGTTGCCCCCCCCCATAATAAATCCAGTTATATTCATACTTTCAGCTCCTTTAATTTATATTACACTTTTAATATAAAACATTTTTCGCATTTTTGCAAGCTGAAAAGTTTTTCATGCCGGTTTTGCACTAATCAACAATTCCCGGTTCGAGTTTTGAACCTGTATACCACTCGCGGAAGGCATATTGAACTTTCGGAAGACAATATGCAAGAAGAAAACTGCTCAAGCCTACGTTTGTTAAAATATTTAAAGATTTGACAATTTTAGCCTTCTTTGCAAATTTTTGAACTTCTTTTTCAATTGCTTTTAAATCCCCGTCTTTAGCGGCTATAGAAAGGGCTTTATTTCCGAACTCCTCTATTGATTTTTTGAATTTTGCAAGCTCTTCAATATCTATAAACGCACGCGGGTCACGCGTTCCGTCTTCAAGCAGTGAAACTTTCTCAAATTTTGCGGCATATTTTGTAAACATGGCTTTCGGGTTTTCGTCAATGAATTTAAGCAGGCTTTTACCATCGTTCGAGGAGGGAAGATTTTCAGCAAGTTTCTTGTCAGAAATCATTTTCAAAAGTTCTTTATCCTCAAGCATAAGCGGGTCAAGCTTCACATCAAGGTTTAAAGCTTTATTTGCGGCGCTGTCAAGGATTTTTTCAATATATTTTGGTGCAACAAAGTTCAAAAACATCATGCCAAGCATTTTGAAACCAATATCGACCGCTTCATTTTTCTTTCTTGATGTTGCAACACGCCCGATTGCGTAACCTCCGTCAATTGCAGCCATTTTTTCATAAGTTGTGAAATTCGCAACTGTTGAAGAGAAATTTCCGGTAAATGCCGGATTTTTTGAATTCTTCAAACTAAATGGCGTAAACACATCACTTTTTAATGACGTAAACGGAGGAGTTAAAAATTTTGCGACATTATTTAGCTGAGTTTTTTGTTCTGCTTTTGCTTTTTTAGCGGCCTTTGTTTTTGCGGTTAGTCCGAATATAAGTTTTGGAATTACAAACCCCATCAGAGCAATCGGAATTGCTGTTGCAGCAAGGAATTTTGAAGAAAGAAGTTTTTCATAAGCGCCTTTGTTACTTTTAACTTTTTTCAAATCAGCAATTGCCGACTTAACTTCTTCAACTGCTTCTTTTGAAATTTCGCCTTTCGAAAGTTTTTCTTCAAAGTATTTGATGTTGTAATCAATTCCCTGGCAGTCACTTTCTTTAAAGAGTTTTAAGTTGACGTTTGGATTAAAACCTTTCTTCTCAATTACAAATTTATTGACAAGTCTTTCAACAAGAGGAATTCCGCCGAGCCAAACTGCAGATGTTGCATATTCATCAAGAATTCTCTCACGTGTTGCCAAAAATGCAACATCTTTATCATCTTTGTTTTCTTTGTAGGTCAAGTAAACCTTCGACGGGATTTCAACTCCGCAGTCACGAAGGATAAGAGGGTAAACGCTGCTTGTATTTCCGATTGCTGATATTATGTTTGTAATTGTCATTTGATTTGCTTCTCCAATTCTAATTTCTACTGCCGCTTCGGGCAAAAAAATAACCTTTCACGCTCATAATCCTGAGAAAGGCTATCTTCTTATTAGAATTGAATTGATTTAAAAATTATCGCGCAAACATCAATTCACAGCCTATCTCAGGTTGCTATGATGATGACGATGATGAAGTTTTAAATCAAATTTATTGTTCATAATTTTCCTATGATATTAGAGTATCAAAAAAATTTTTTAATTTCAAGTCTTAGAATTCGAAATCCAAGGTCGGCCCCTGTTCAAACTTAGTCGGCTCATCAAGTCCGAAACGCAGGGTTACAATCTGCTCTTCATCAAGCTTGTCGATTGCACTTGCAAGTTTTTCATCTGTAGGATTAGTTTCACCGGTAATCTTTTTCATGAGCTTTTTATCACGACAAGCTCTATTAATTAAATCCATTTTACTATTTTCAACTTCCCAGGCAATTTGTTTTTCAGCCTTGAGAATATCTTGTTCCTTCAAAGACATAAATGTATCGTATAAGTTATTTTTTTGTTTTTCTAATCCTGCACCGTACAATTTTGAAATCGAAAAATTGCTTATGCCGAGCTTTGAAGTTTTACTTGACAAATCAAAAGCAGTTTCCAGAATTGTTGTAGGTCTGCCCCATCTTTGAACATTTGCAATTTGTTTTTTTGCATTATTCAAGCCTTCAGTCCCAAATTCAACTGCCTGGCGGAGAATATTATTTTGCAATTCCTGCGGGATTCGTGCCTGGAATGCCGGTCTGCTGTTGTAATTTGTATTTATTCCGTTCACTTGCATAATTTTCATCCTTATCTTTAAAAACTTACATTCTTTTGAAGCGTTTTGCGGTTTCCGAGTCAAACACAATGCCTTCTTTTTTGTGTCCGTTCATTATATTAACCAGCCTTTCCCAAAAGGGTTTTGAGCTTCTCGCATCATCCAGAACTTTTTTAAATAAACTGTCTTCTGCCCACAAAACAGACTTTGGAGTTAATTCAAAAAATTTATTAACCAGATTTTTTTTCATAAATTCAGGCTGGCCTTTGTTAATCGGAACAGTAGTCTCGTCAAGTACATTACTTTTCAACCTGAGCATGTATTTGGTTTTGCCGTTAATTTTGGCATTATAAATATCTACAACTGAATTTGAATCACCCCATGTTGAAAAGGTTTTAATAAATTCTTCATATCTGGGGTCATCTTTGACTAAAAACTTTAACCCTGAACCGATTTTAGCACCGAAGGCAGGGCGGGTATTGTTATTTGAAGTCAGCGGAGTTATGGGATTAATCTGCATATTATTTCCTTTCGAATTAAAGAAAATGCTGTTTTTATTAAAGCATCTCAAAAAAATTTTTGCTCTAATCCAGAAAATCTTTTAATTTTTGTAACTTTTCTTCATCATTGCATTTTATAAGTATAGTTTTGTCTTTTGAAGTTTCGCCTTTAATTATTTCAAAAGAAGATTTCGGAATTTTGAAAGTTTTTGAAAGATATTCCACCAGAGCTTTATTTGCTTTTCCGTCAACAGGCTGGGCTGTAATTTTTACTTTTAAAACGCCTTCTGCAAATATTATTTCGTTTTTTGATGAGTTCGGCGCAATTCGTAAGTTTAAAATCACACCATCTTTTGTTTTTTTCAGCATGCTGCACCCTCTGAGCCAAACCGGCCTTAAAACTGCTTCATATGGATGAAATTAAATGACTTTACTTGAAAATTCAAGATAAAATCTGTATTATAATTATATCATGTCAGAAAAACCGCTTTTTGATGAAATTAAAGAAAAACTTATTGCGCAAAACCGCGAAGAAGAAGATATAAAGCAAATCGAACAGGCGTATTTGTTTGCAAAACGGCTTCACGAAGGACAATACAGAATTTCGGAAGAGCCATATATTATCCATCCGGTTGAAGTTGCAAAAATTCTTGTTGATTTAAAGGTAGATACTCATACTCTTATGGCAGCTTTTTTGCACGATATTCTGGAAGACACGGACACAAAGCCAGAAGAAATCAAAGAGCTTTTTGGAGAAGATGTTTTAACTCTTGTTCAGGGAGTTACAAAACTCGGCAAACTTCAGTTTAAATCAAAAGAAGAACGCCAGGCGGAAAACTTCAGACGTCTTTTTATTGCAATGGCAAATGATATCAGAATTATTTTCCTCAAACTTGCTGACCGGCTTCATAACATGAGAACGCTTAACTTTATGGCCGCAAACAAACAGCAGAAAATTGCACGCGAAACTCTTGATATTTTCGCACCTCTTGCAAATCGTCTGGGGATTGGACGAATTAAGGCCGAATTAGAAGATTTGTCGCTAAGATACCTTGAGCCTGATAAATATTTCGAAATTGCACAGCTTGTTTCTCAGACAAAAGCTGAAAGAGAAACCACCGTACAACTTTTAATAGATAAAATTTCAAAAGATGTTAAAAAAAGCGGAATTAATGCTCAAATTACCGGACGCGCAAAGCATTATTACAGTATTTACAGCAAGATGAAACGTCTTAACATTGCATTTCACGATCTTTATGACATCACGGCTGTCCGCGTAATCGTTGATACAGAAAAAGAATGTTATGAAGTTTTAGGGCTTATTCACTCACAGTTTAAACCAATCCCCGGACGTTTTAAAGATTATATCGCAATGCCCAAAGGAAATATGTACCAGTCGCTTCACACCTCGGTTATAGGCCCGCGCTCAAAACCTCTTGAGGTTCAAATACGCACCTGGGAAATGCATGAAGTTGCTGAATACGGGGTTGCGGCACACTGGCGATATAAGGAGAAAGGTTCGCAAAAAGCAAACAACCCTGCCGATATGCAGTTTAGCTGGATGCGGAAAATGGTTGAATATGATAAAGATATGACAACCGCCGAAGATTATGTAAATTCGGTAAAATTGGATTTATTTTCCGACCAGGTTTTTGCCTTCACACCGAACGGGGATGTTTTGGATTTGCCGATTAATGCAACTCCGGTGGATTTTGCTTACAGAATTCACTCTGATGTCGGCTCGCGTACTGTCGGCGCGCTTATAAACGGTCGGATTGCGCAATTAGATACGAAATTAAACAACGGTGATATCGTTGAAATTTTAACATCAAAAACACAGGCCCCGCGGCTTGACTGGCTGAATTTTGTTGTTACAAAACAGGCTTCCTCAAAAATTAAACAGTGGTTCAAGAAAAACAACCGTGAAGACCATATAGAAGTCGGTAAAGCTAATCTTGAACACGAGTTGACAAAGGCTGTTTTTGACGAGTATGTCAAGTCCGGCGAATTCGAGAAAACCGCACATGTAATGAATTACCAATCAGCTGATGATTTGTTTGCAGCTTTGGGATACGGAGAAACTACTTTAAATAAAATTATTAACAAACTTAAAAAGCCGGAAAAGAAACCTTTAGAGCTTGAAAACACTTTTCACACAAGCAGACGCAAAAAATCTGAAAAAGATATTGTTGGTCTTGAAGGGCTTATGTATTCCTTTGCGCGCTGCTGTTCGCCAATCCCGGGTGAGCCGATTGTCGGTGTCGTAACACGTTCAAAAGGAGTTTCTGTCCATAGAATTGACTGCAAAACTCTTGACAATGTTCCGCCGGAAAGAATGATGGAGATTCACTGGTCGGGCGACCATACAACAAAAACTTACAGCACTACAATACGTGTTGAAACTGCTGAAAAAATGGGCTTATTAAAAGATATTATTGCGGCAGTTTCTGATAACAACACAAACATCAATTACGCAAATGTAAAATCAAAAAGTAACAAAATTGGTATTATTGAGCTTGGGATTGAATTAAACAATATTGATACACTTAAAAAAGTTATAAACAGTATTCAAGCGATTCCGGATGTTTACAGCGTAAAACGTATTCAAACATCTTATTCTCATAGCCACCAGCCAAGAAAACCGCAAAACAATAAATTAAAATTTCAAAAAAACAGACGCAGAACTTAAATTTGTAAAAAAGCGGTACTAAATTAAAGCACCGCTTTTAATGTTCTTACGAATAAATCTTAAGAGTACGTTCTATGTTTTTTTCGATTACACCTTTTACGCTGTCATATTCTGTTTGGAGGGCATTGTGCTCACTGTCAAGAAGCTTCAGCTGATTATCGTATTGCTTGTCTTTGGCTTCTATGTCGCGAAGGGCTTGCTCGTATTCCACTTCGGCTTTGGTTATGGCGGCTTCGTTTTGTTCTTCGGTTATGTCTTGAGCGTTTGTCCAGATTATCGACGTCCAGGTGCAATCGGATAGACCGGTGCCTTCTTCGGTTGGGTCGCTAAAGTCTACCCGCTCTAACGTTACAGTACCTTTTTCAAGAGCATATTGCAGCCAGTCAGCATTGTTCATCAGACCATCTTCCAGGACTTTGTACCTTGGAAGACCGCCTTCGGTGGTGCCGCCTTCGACTATATTGCCGGACTCATCGGTGGTACCGGCTTTCGTTTGACTGGGACCGTTCATGCGATGCCAGAGGTTTACGTACCATTGGCCTTTGTCTTTGTCTACTATTTTGCGTTCCTCTTTTTCGATGTAATAAGGCACATCAGGTTTTTCTGGTTCTTGAGCTAGCCAGTCTTCACGGTCTTTGTTGTAGAGCTCTTCATCAAATTTATCTTCTTCCTCTTTGAATTGAGCAAGGTCGTGTTCAATTAAGTAAAAGAATTTTTGCAAACTTTCAGGTTGGGCAGGGCCACCAGTTGAACTTCCATCATATTCTTCATGAACTTCCCACAATAAATCAACAATTCTCTGGTATACTGTCATATTAGGGTCAGAAGGCGGGCCGCCTACAGTTACTGTTCCGTATGGAGCATCAACCGTTTCAGAACCTCCTTCAATTACGTCTCCCGAACAATAATGATTTTTTAATTCTTCAGTTATCGGATCCCAGATTTCTCTTGAGTGAAGGGCACTATTCCAGCTCCAATTAATATCAGAACGCACTTCAAAGGTTTCTCCTGAGCTTGTAGTATGGGTTCCGGGGCCTATTGCATCAGAAAGTACATGCATATAGCAACAAAGGCCACTAACTGCACCCCCCAAACAACCACCAGTTGAAATAAACTGCTGGTATATAGAATCACTTGCTGGAGTTCCAGGAATTATATATTTTTCATCAGATTTATCTGGCTCTTTAGTTTTCCATTCTTCATATTCTTTATTGTATTCGTCCCAGGCAACTTCCCAGTCCGGGTTGACTACCTGAACAAATTCGCCATCGCCGGGTTCAGAAAGAACACCGTACTTGTCTAAAAATTCATACATGTCTGCGCTGTTTTCGTAGTTTGTAGCGTCAAGTTCGCTTACTAAAATCTGGTTACTGCTGTTAATCAAACCGTATTGATTTTTTAGTTCGCCATATTGGCTTAAGGATGCTCCAGTCAATGACTCAAGAATTTTATTGCCAGAGGTATCGTATGTTGTATACAAAAGTTTTGTTGAGCTTAGGGCATCCATATATGCGGCACTGGCCTCGGTTGTTCTATTTGATAGAGACATTTTGGCAGTAGTGATGGTCTGGCTGCGGAGTTCATTGTCAGACAGTCTTGAGGTTATGCTTAATAAGCGCGCCTGTGAGGCAGACATTCCCATGTTGGACACCCTTTCTTAGTTTTTTAATCGGCAGAAATGTCGCAAATCTTGACAGCATATCACCATACCATACCATACCATACCATACCATACAGCGGATTATAACTGGATTTCAGGATTTTGTAAACATTTATTTATATGTTACAATATCTTAATATTGTATATACAATTAAGCAATTTAACAAAATCAAAAATGTTTATATAAGTAAGGTAGGTTAAAATAATTGGAGGTTAGGTTATGTCTGACTCATTGTACACAATGCCAATAATGCCCGGTTTTGGATTTCCTAATATGTATGATCCATACAGCAGCCAGGTATATATGAATGATTTGACAGGATTCAATACATTCGTACCTCCTTTTAATAACTTTATGATGCCGGGAATGTGCATGGATGATAGTATTTTCAACTGCAATCCATATGGAGGTGTAATGCCTTATATGGGCGGTCTGAATATGGACAGTTACTACAAACAAATGGTTGAGTATCAGCAAAAATCAAGGGAAGCTGATAATGATTTGAATGCTTCATTAAGAGAAATGAGGCAGGCTAAAAGAAATCTGGAATATAAAATAGCAAGCAATGAACAAGAACAAATTCTTCCGGCATTTCAGGCTTATGTTGACAGCGTAAGCTCATACTACGGCGACAAAGGCACACCAGAAGAAATGAGAAATACAGCACTTGATTTGTACGAACAGCAAACCGGCAAATCTCTTCAAAATCAAATCCGTGAAAACGACAAATGGGGTTCGTTCGGACACGGTCTTAAACAAGTCGGATTGCTCGGATTCGGTGATAACGTAAGTGCTGAACAAAATATTGCAAAAATATCAGGCCAGCCGGAAGGCAAAACTGAAAGTCTTCTCAAAAGTGCGGGCAATGCAAGCGCAGGTGCAATATATGGCGGAGTTGCAGCACTTGCTTTGCCAAAGGTTCCAAAAGCGGCAGCTACACCATTGATTGGCAAACTTTTCAAACAAAACGGTTCAATCAAAGTTAAATTTGCATTAGCAATAGGTGCAGCAGCAGGCTGGTTGTTCGGAAAAATTTTAGATAAATAGAATCTCCTAAATTTCCCAAATAGTGTAGATAATATGTGTGTGTAAATTTTAAGGACTGAAATTCAGTCCTTTTTTTTGCGTTTAAATTACAACAAACTTAATCGGGATTTCTTTCAGGAGGAGCAGATGTTTCACTCATGTCAACGAAACCGGTTTGGATTATATTTTTGCCAAATTTTGACTCAAGCTTGTCAATACATTTTGCAAGACGCTCGGATTTCTCTGCTTTTTCGCTGTCGTTAAATAAAAAAATTTGCTCGCCCGAGGTTGACATAAAATCATCCAAAATAACCCCTGAACTTCTGTAAATAATATTCGGGTTATAAATTTTTTCTAACAATTTAAAAACAATATCCGAAATTTCCCACTCATAACAGGTCGCATGAGGAATGGTAATTTTTTCGTAATAAACCTTAAATTCAACTTTTGTTCTCAGCATAACCGCAATTCCGGAACACTTAAGATTGAGCCGGCGGAGTTTTTTGCAGGCACTGTGGATATGATAATTCAATTCATTTTTAATAAATTCCAGGTCGGAAGTAAAAATTCCAAAGGCGCTTGTTTTTTGGATTGATTTCGGAGGTTTAAAGGTGTCATCTACAGGTGAAACCATTTCGCCCAAAAGTTCATGTTTCATTTCCAGCCCGCGGATGCCTATTTGTTTATCAAGCCATGAATCACTTCTTTGAACAAGGTCGTAAGCAGATAAAATGCCGTTTTGTCTGAAAAGTCTTGAGAGATTTCTGCCGATTCCCCAAATTTCTTCAATTGCAGTATGTTTTAAAAGCGGTTCAATTTTTCTTGAGCCGACAAGAAAAACTCCGCCTTCAAAATTTTTAGCTTTGTCAGAAGCAAGTTTTGCAAGAGATTTTGAAGTGCTTACACCGATAGAAACAGGAATGTCAACTTTCTCAAGGACTTCTTGTCTTATCATCTGCGCAAGCTCAAGATAATTCTTTTTATAAAGCCGCACCAGTCCTGTTAAGTCAACAAAAGCCTCATCAATAGAATACTGTTCAACCTTCGGACTAATTGATTTAAGAACAGACATAACCTCATCCGAAATTTCGCCGTACAAATCATGAGAGGCTGTAATAAGTGTTGCTTCCTTCATTTCTTTGGTCATTTTGAAGGTTGGAATGCCCATCGGAATTCCGAGTTTTTTAGCCTCTCGGGAACGCGAAATTACGCACTGTCCGTGCCCGGAAAGAACACAAACAGGCTTGCCTTTGAGTTCAGGATTGACCTTTTGTTCGCAGGACACAAAAAAAGAATCGCAGTCAACAAGCGCAATAACTGACTTTGCCATATCAATATTATCGAATGCGTCCCGAAAGATTTCCAATTTGTGTTCCATAAAATTATTATACTAAATCAAGCAAATCTAAAAAGTTATGAGATTTTTTCTTTTCGATAAGCAATGAAGGCAAAAATAAAACACGCAATCCCGAACAGAATTCCGAAACACATTGTTAACCTGTAAGAAATTAAAAATGCGCTGTCATAAAGTTTGCCGGCTTCTGTATAGAAATTTCTAAAGGTTTCAAAAAGCGTTATTGTAACTGCAACCCCGAGAATATTGCCCATATTTCTTGAAAGGGCAAGAATTCCGGAGGCAATTCCAAATTCCTCTTTTTTAACGCTTGTCATAATCGCATTATTTGAAGGTGATTGAAAAAGCCCGTTACCAATTCCCATAATACCTGAGGCAAAAATAATCTGCCACATTTGAACATTTTTATCATACATGCAGAACAAAATTAATGCGCTGATAAACACAACCGGCCCGGCAAGAGTTAAATAGCGGCTCCCGAATTTCCCCGAAAGCCTTCCGCTTATCGGAGCGGTTACGGAAAGCGTAACCGAATACGGAAGAATTAGAAGTCCTGTTACAAGAGGATTATATTTCAGGATTTCCTGCAAAAAAAACGGCAGCAAAATACTGTTTGTATACATTGCCATATAGGAAGTCATAACAGCAAGGTTTCCAAAGGTAAAAGGCTTAATTGCAAAAAGCGAGAAGTTTATCAGCGGGTAATTTATTTTGTGGTCTCTGAAATAGAAAAGTCCTCCAAAAACAAGAGTCACAATACCAAGTGTAATGATTTTAACAGAACTCCAGCCCCAGGTATGCCCCTCCGAAATAGCAAGAAGAAGTGCAAAAAGGCTTATTGTAAAGTACAAAAATCCTTTATAATCAAATTTAAAATTTTCGCGTTTTGTTTTAATTGCATGCGGAAGCATTTTCCAAGAATAGTAAGCCCCCATAATTGCAACCGGAATACAAGGGATAAAAACAGAATGCCAGCCAAAAGCATTGATAAGAATGCCGCCCAAAGCAGGCCCGCTCATACCTCCGATTGCCACAATACAGCCATTTAACCCCAGAGCTTTGCCGCGCCGTTCTTTTTTAAAGATTCCTGCAATTATGGCCTGAGCATTAGAAAGCATTATTGAGGCACCAATCGCTTCAATACACCTATAAGTAACCAGAAGCCCGAACGTCGGAGCTGTAGTATTCAAAAAAGCTCCGAGTGCAAAAATAGAAAATCCGAGCGCATAAAGTTTATTTTTCGGGAAAATATCCCCTAACTTTCCAAAAAACGGAAGGAAAACTGTCAGAACGAGCATGTAAGCAATCATTACCCACTGAATTTGGCTCATGGTAACATGCAGGTCAACCGACATAGGATACAACGCAAGATTTACAGTCGTGGCATCCAGCATTGCAATGAAGTTTCCGACTGCGGCAATAACAAACATTGTCCATTTTATTTTTTTATGGCTCATACGATAATTTTAGCACAAGAATTATTTATAAAGCTTGCAAATAGAATTTAAATATTATAAAATACATATGGAGCAAACCAATAAAAAGGAGATATTAAACATGCTACAAACCAGTAAACACAATACTTTGAGCCAGGGGGGGGGGGCTTTAAATTATAACTCTCCTTTATATTCTGAAACTATAAAGAACAACAAAACTAACTTTTTGTCTTATTGCCCAAGAGCCTTCACAATGGCTGAGGTTCTTATAACCCTTGGCATTATTGGAATTATTGCCGCTATGACATTACCTGCATTGATTGGCAAATATCAGAAGAAAGTAACAGTTGAAAGATTAAAGGTTGCATACTCAAAGGTTAATGAAATCGTTTCAAATTCGGAAATGGAAAACGGTGAAGTAAATTATTGGGATTATACAATGTCAAATGAGGATTTTTTTAATCTTTACATTGCACCGTACATAACAACACTAGCCGTAAGTAATAAGAACTGGGAGATAAAAGATATTAATGGTAGAACTTCAGTATATACTAATAACCTAAAGAACTTCAAAACTTTCTCATTATCAAATGGAACAATTATTGGATTTAACACATCAAAGACCAACCCAGGAATATCCATCGCTATATATGTTGATGTAAACGGAATTACACCGCCTAATATTATAGGCAGGGATATATTCAGAATGTCAATCACAAAAAGTTACGGATTAACACTCGGAGCAGACAGGGATGATGAAAACTCAGCCTGGTCACAAAATTCTGCAATCCACAAAAACAGGACATACTTGCTATCGAAAGAAATGGGTTGTTGTAACGTTGAGGCGAATTCACAATTTTATTATAATCCAGGCGATGGATGCTCATTGCTAATAATGCTTGACGGATGGGAGATAATGGACGATTATCCTTGGAAATAGCAGAACCTGAGATGTTGACTTAAAATTTTTATCAAATAAAATTGTAACTGTTGCTCGGAGGGCAAGTCATTCATAGAAATGATGAGCCGGATAAGAGTGAGACTGAAATGTCTGTTCTTGTCTGGCTTTTGATTATGGAACTTAAAGGAATATAAATATGCAAGTTACTTTTGATAGACAAATAAACTCACCCCGCCCTGTGCGTCATAATTCAGTTAATCGGACACAAAAAGCTCTCACAACCACATCTGCCTGGTTTGCTTTTGGAGTCGGTTTGGATTGCGTTGGCCGAAAATGCACTGTGTTTAAATCGCCAACTAAAAACTCCATTTTTATAAATTCGATTATCTCTTCAGGCGCCGGTCTGTTTGCGTATTTTTCAAAAAATAACAAATAATTATATAATTATTTCTTAAGGTATAAATTACTTGGTGTAATTTTTAACCCAATCTGCTAAAACTTTCAACGGAGAGCGGGTAAGAGCAAGCGACCATGCCGGCACATTTTTTGTTATAACGCTTCCGGCCCCGACATTTGCACCCTCTTTCAATTCAACCGGTGCAACAAGCACGGTATTTGAACCTATTTTCACATTGTCTTTCAAAACTGTTTTACTTTTAACTTTTGTAAGCGGGTTGTAATTCGCCGTGATAGTTCCGGCGCCGATATTGATATGTGCGCCAAGTTCGCTGTCGCCAATGTAGCTTAGATGACCGGCATTTGTATTGTGGTCAATTTTGGAATTCTTAACTTCTACAAAATTTCCTATTTTGCAGTTGTCAGCAATTTCAACATTACCGCGCAAATGTGCACAAGGGCCGATTTTGCAGTTTTTGCCGATTTTGTTTGAGCCTTCTATGTAAGTTGAAGGATAAACAATCGTATCAGCACCGATTTGCGTATCTTCTGAAATCCAGGTCGATGAAGGGTCAACGATTGTAACCCCGTTATCCATCAAGTCGTTAAGTTTGCGTAAATTCATAATTCTTGCAGCCTCGGCAAGATTTTTGCGGGAATTAATCCCGAAGATTTCATCGCTGTTTTCTAAAACATACGCATTAACATTTAATTTTTCTTGTTTGCCCCAGGCAATTATATCTGTTAAATAATATTCACCCTGCGCATTGTTGCTTGTCAATTGCGAAAAAGCGGGTTTTATTTTCGCCCAGTTCAGAAGGTAAATTCCTGCATTAACTTCTTTTACTGCTTTTTGCTCCGGAGTTGCGTCTTTTTCTTCTACAATACATTTCAGGGTATTGTCAGGCTCTCTGATAATTCTTCCGTAATTTGCAGGATTTGCAAAAATCGTGCTCATAACTGTCAAATCAGATTTTGATGAGATATGAAAATCTACAAACTTTTTCAAAGTAGTTTCCGTAATCAAAGGCGTGTCCCCGCAAAGAATTAAAACAAGCCCGTCAAAGCTTTCAAGATAAGGGCAAGCCATTGAAACAGCATGACCTGTCCCAAGCTGCGGAGTTTGAAGAACGGTTTTTGCAGAATTGTAGTTTTTCTGAACAAATTCAGTCACTTCTTCAGCATGATGGCCGACAATTACAAAATTCTCGTTTGTTATGTTTTTAACACTATCCAAAACATAGCCCAAAAGAGTTTTGTCTAAAATTTTATGCAAAACCTTCGGCGTTTCCGACTTCATTCTTGTGCCTTTTCCTGCTGCAAGTATTACTGATTTTATTTCCATTTCTCAATCTCCTTAAACTTATTATAATTTTACTGGCTTAAGTCTGCTTGTCAAACCAAGTGCCATTTAATCAATTATGATTTCTTTTTCAGACTTGTAAGTTACATAACCCAAATTCGCCCCCGGCGGCTTTTTCAAAAACTTGCGTTTTGTATAAATCACCCCGACTTTTGAAGAAAGTGCGCCTGATGAATATTTTTTGGCAAGTTCAGCGCATTTTAATATTAAATCGTCGGACGGTTCTGAGCATTTTAACAAAACATGGGAGCCGGCGCAATCTTTTGTATGAAACCAGAAATCCTCATCTTTTGCAAGTTTTGAAACAATATAATCATTCTGGCGGTTATTTTTCCCAATAAAAACCTTGAAACCGTCAATCTCCATGGTCATTGGCTCGTATGATGATTTTTCGGTTGTTTTTTTTAGTTTTTCCTGTGTAATTTCTGATTTAATTTCAAGCAGCTCCTCAATCGAGTCTGAAATCTCAAGCGAATAAAGAATTTGTTCAAAATAATTTATATCAGCATTTGTTTTTTCTATAAATTCAGTAAGTTTAGCAATTGTTGTCTTGCCTTTGTTGTAAAACTTGTAAAAAGCATTTGCATTTTCTTTGAGGGTCAATTGCTCATCCAATTCAATATTAATTTCTTCATTTTTGAGGTAATCGAAAACCCGCACAAATTTTGAATAATCTTTGAGATTATAGAGATTTGCCATAATCAAATCCCCGAGATGTCTGTATTTGTCAAAATCCTGCGAATGATTAAGTTTGTATTCCATTTTTGCCAGAGAATTTTTATCTTTTTTGAGTTTTGAAAAAACAATTTGGCGGCAGGCGTCTTTCAGATGTTTAAATTTATCATCGAAAATACATTTCGCGTAATAAGCGTCAATATTTTCGTTGGGATTTTCCTGTGCAAAAGCCCCGCCGTACCAGCCCTGAGGTTTTACGGGAGGATAAACATAAGGAAGTCCGCCCGCCATTTCGCGTTCGCGGCTTTTTTCAGCCCCGACATTGTGCGCACAGCCGAGAATTACGTTTGTATCGTCGTTATAAAGCACGACATTTGAATGTTTTCCCATCAATTCAACGGCAAGGCAAAGGTAAATCTTTTCCGAGAGTTCGTTGTAAGTTTCAATGTAAAACTCAAGAATTCTTTCATACGGCGGCTGATTAACCTTTGAAATAAGCGCATTTTCAAGATATTTTCGAAGCAGCATACAAAACATCGGAGGCTTTTGCGGAATTTCAATCAGGCGCCGTTTTTCATTTTCTTTGCTCATAAAACAAACATGATAATATTGCGGGTTTATGTTTATGTAGAGCTTCCGTGTTTCGCCGGACGAGCGCAAAGTCAACACAAAATCTCTTCTGGTTGGCTGCTGGATTTTTTGAATTCTTGCGCCTGTGAGAAAGTCCCGATTTTCTTCAATCCACGATTTTAAGGTTAAACTGTCGAATGTAATCATAAAAATATATTACATCAAAGAGATTTTTAAACAATATTTCTCGTCTGCCATAGGTAAACCTCGTTTCCCGCAAAACCGCCTTCAATATCCTGCGGCGCCCCGAATTCTTTTTCTATTACCAGAGAGCTATCTATAAGTTTTTGAATAAGTTCAAAAACTTCGGGCTTGCCCGAAAGATTGTATTTTAATGGCTGCATTTCTTTCACATTAAGATTTTCATCGTATGTAACCTGCGGTTCAACTAACTGAACCGAATCATAAGTTAATTCGCCTGTTTTTTTGTCATAAGTAAATACATTTGGCTGATGAGCCTCGTGCCCGCGCCAAATGTTATCAGAGTATAATTCAAGCCTCAGTTTATTGTCTTCATAGTCCGTATATAATGTGAACTTATAATCAGGTTTAATATAATTTTGTAAAACGACAGTCGGCTGAATCGCGTCATCGGGAATACCGTATTTTTTGCGTGAGAAGATAGCTTTGTATCCCCATTTTGACTGTGCAACTCTAATAATACTATTATATAGATCTTCCGGCTCAACGTATGCAAGTGTGCTATCGTAAATTCCTGCGGCCGAGTAATCCGGCAAATCTTCACCGTTAAATGCAGAACGCACCATTAGCAGCTTATTGTCTATGCCATTTTTTCTTAATGTTTCTATCAAATCCGACATTCGTTCTTCACATTGTTTTTCACAATATGGTGCATATGCGGCTTCTTTACATAGATAAACATCTTTCCGTTCTTCATAACTTTCTCTTTGCTCTTCGTTTTCGTCAAACAATTTCTGAATATAACCGTGCGTCAGGGCAATGGATTTTGGAATTTTTACATCAATTTTGCCGTCATTAACAAGCTTTTCAAGGCGTCTTAAATTTACCGCCTTTGCTCCGACCAAATCCAAAGTATATTCATCAGACGTTAAAATTTTATCTGAATATTTAAGTTTCGGGACTTTTATTGTTGGATATGTCATTGGCATTGGAATTTTGTCTGATTTTGCAAAATTTATATAATCGTTTTTCACTTCCATTTCAATATTTTGGCCATTCAATGCTTGCAGCTGTTTGATAACTTTCATATCATAAACAGCCGCACAGATTTTTGTGCTGTTTCTAAGCATTGCACCTAAATGTGAAAGCGTACCGGTATCATCCGACAATAAAATCAATCCTACAACATTCGGATTATTTATACAGCCTGTTACCGGGCGCTTACAGACAATAATTGAGGGTTCTTTTATATTATTTTCAATTTCATCATATTCAATAATGTCTTGATATAAAACTTTGCCCACAGCCGAACCCGATTTAAAAAATTGCACCATCGGCTGGCGGTGTTGTTTTCTTAAAAGCGCAATCGATTCCATTCTCAGCTCATCAAAATTGAGGGAATATTCTTTTCCGTCTTTCAAATCAAGCGCGCCTGTATCTTGATATTTTATATGATATTTAAAATCTTTTTGCCATGGTGCAGAGTGTACTTCCGCGGAATACAAGCCGTTTTCCTTCTTCATCTCAACTTCTTGCCTACCCAAATAATCGTAAACCAGATAAGGATTTTCACCAAGATTAGGATTGTTATCCGTTTGAATAGTAATATAGCAACATTTAGGCTCAATTTTATAGGAATGAGCTTTAAATTGCGGTGTATAAAATTTTACAGATGGAATTTTCATGTAAAAATTAAATCATATAAATAATATTTTTTGCGATTAGGGTCAAAAAATGTTATAAAAATTCAAATTTTCGTTCATTTTTTTATGTTTTTGCTATGATATTATCAGACGTTTAAAATTAATAAGGAAATGAAAATGATAACAACAAAATTAAAAAACCGCAATTGCGGAGAGCTTAATTTAAACAACCTGAATGAAGAAGTTACTCTTTCAGGCTGGTCAGCAACCATCCGCGATTTGGGTGGAATTCTTTTTGTGGAATTGAGAGACAGAACAGGCTTTTTCCAGCTTGTTGCAAATCCGCAGATTAACCCCGAAGTTCACAAAGTTTTTGAAAAATTACGTTCTGAATACGTAATTTGCGTAAAAGGTAAGGTTACAAGAAGACCTGAAGAAACTTACAACGAAAAATACGCAACAGGACAGGTTGAAATGTATCCTGAAAGCGTTGAAATTCTTTCAGAAGCAAAAACTTTGCCGTTTGTGCTTGACGATGAAAACGTTTCAGAAGACGTAAGACTTAAATACAGATATCTTGATATCAGACGCGAAGGAATGCTTCACAACCTTACTTTACGACACAAAATCTGTCAGGCTGCAAGAAGTTATCTTAACGGCGAAGATTTTTTGGAAGTTGAAACCCCTATTTTGATTAAAACAACTCCGGAAGGCGCAAGAGATTATCTGGTTCCTTCACGCGTTCAGGAAGGTAAATTCTACGCGCTTCCGCAGTCCCCGCAAATTTTTAAACAATTATTAATGGTTGGCGGAATTGAAAGATATTATCAAATCGCAAAATGTTTCCGTGATGAAGACCTCCGTGCAGATCGCCAGCCGGAATTTACTCAGATCGACATTGAAATGTCTTTTGTTGAACAGCAAGACGTCATCAAATGTGTTGAAGGCTTGATTGTTGAAACATTTAAAGCAGCAGGCGTTGAAGTTAAACCTCCGTTCATTCAAATGCCATGGCAGGAAGCAATGGACAGATACGGTTCAGATAAACCTGATACCCGTTTTGGTCTGGAACTTTTTGACATTGGCGATATTATTCTTCAATCCGAGTTCAAAATAGTCCGTGACACTCTTGAAAATGGCGGTATTGTCCGCGGTATAAGAATTCCTGGCGGCGCCAAGTTCTCAAGAAAAGATATTGATGATATTACAAAACTTGCTGTATCTTTCGGTGCAAAAGCTCTTGCTAATATCATTTACCTGGAAGACGGTACCGCAAAATCACCGGTTATGAAATTTGTAACCGAAGAACAGGCAAAACAAATTCAGGAACGTGCTCAGGCAGAAGCCGGCGACATTATTTTCTTTGTTGCAGACAAGCCGAAACTTGTTTACGACATTATGGGAAGATTAAGACTCTATTTCGGTAAACGCCTTGATTTGATTGATGAAAGCAAACACAATTTGTTATGGATTGTAGACTTCCCGATGTTTGAATGGTCGGATGAAGAAGGCAGATTTATGGCAATGCACCACCCGTTCACATCTCCGTGTATTGAAGATTTAGACAAGCTTAAAGCAGGAGATTTGGGCAATGTTAAATCAATTGCTTATGATATTGTTTACAACGGAACTGAACTCGGCGGCGGAAGTGTCAGAATCCACTCATCCGAAGTTCAATCAGCAATCTTCAAAGCTTTAGGCTTAACCGAAGATGAAGCTAAAGAAAAATTCGGATTTATGGTGAATGCGCTTCAATACGGAACTCCTCCGCATGCAGGCCTTGCAATCGGTCTTGACAGACTTGTTGCACTTCTTTGCCGCACTGACAGTATCCGCGATGTAATCGCATTCCCGAAAAACTCAGGTGCAAAAGATTTGATGAGCGACGCGCCCGGAGAAGCTTCTCTCCAGCAGTTGAGAGAACTTCACCTCAAAAGCACCGTTCAAAATCACAAGTAATCAATAAAGCGGCCTGAATATTCAGGCCGCTTTTAATATGTATTCTAAACTTTAAAACATATCAATATATTTTTGAAAAAATCTCTTTTCACCTTCATCAAGGTTTATATTTATATATCTGCCGAATTTTTTATAATATTTATTGCTTAAATCTACAAATGCCTTTTTAGAACCTAATTGTCCGGAAAAAAGCAGCATGAATAGGTCATCTTTATATTTTTGTTCTGCCTCAAGAAGTTTTGGATAACGTTGTTTTATGACATTGCAAAGACTGCCCATAAAAAGTTGTAAATTACTTACATTACACAATTTTTCAGCAAGCTTTTCTTTTGGGATATCTGTTATTGAAGAAAAGCCATCAAGCCTTATGGAATTATCCCTTTTGCTCATATTGATAACGTTTCCGCCGAGAGACTCCAGTAAAATTCTTGTCCGGATTTTACCTGTAAAAGAGTTTGAAGAAGTGTTATTAACATTTTGTATATTTTGAATTTGCATATATATATTAAATTCATGAATATAAAATTTTGCGGGTATTTTAACATAAATTTACACAGCAAATTTTATAATATAAAAAAGGAGGACAAAAGCCCTCCTTTTTATTGTTTATATAGTTTTAAAACCTATTTTGCACAGCATCCGCAAGCGCAAAGACCTGATTTCAAATCTTCAACTTTATCAAGCTGCTCCCACGGAACATTGATATCAGTTCTGCCCATATGGCCGTAAGCCGCAAGAAGCTGATAGAATTTGCCGCCGTTTTTAGCCGGAAGTCCGCGCAAATCAAATTTGTTGATAATTGCAGCCGGTCTTAAATCAAAGTTTTTAGAAACAAGTTCTGAAATTTCATCATCTGAAATTTTGCCTGTTCCAAATGTATCTACCATGATTGAAATAGGTTCTGCCACACCGATTGCATAAGCAAGTTCGATTTCGCATTTTTCAGCTAAGCCAGCCGCAACAACGTTTTTCGCAACGTAGCGTGCGGCGTAAGCTGCTGAACGGTCAACTTTTGTCGGGTCTTTACCTGAAAAAGCACCGCCGCCGTGACGGGAGTAGCCGCCGTAAGTATCTACAATGATTTTACGTCCTGTCAAACCTGCATCACCCTGCGGTCCGCCAACAACAAAGCGTCCTGACGGGTTAACAAGGATTTTTGTTTCACTGTCAAGTTTGATTGTTTCGTTTTCAAAAACATAATCAATTACGTATTTTTTAATATCGTTTTTGATTATTTCCTGAACTTTTTCATTGTCTGAAATGCCGTTAATTTCAGGGTCGTGCTGTGTTGAAATCAAAACTGTATGAATTCTTGAAGGTTTGCCGTCAACATATTCAACAGTAACCTGTGATTTGCCGTCCGGTCTCAAGTAATCAACAAGCCCCTGTTTTCTAACCTGTGCAAGCCTGTATGACAATTTGTGAGCAAGGCTGATTGGCAAAGGCATTAATTCCGGAGTTTCGTTGCAGGCATAACCGAACATAATACCCTGATCGCCGGCACCGATATTTTCAGTTTCGCAAACTGAAGTTCCGGCATTTGTTGAACGTGCTTCAAGTGCTTTATTAACGCCGCCTGCAATGTCGCAGGATTGTTCGTCAATACTTGTTAAAACAGCGCAGGTTTTATAATCAAATCCGCCGCCTTCACGACCAACATAACCGATGTTTTTGATTGTATTTCTAACAACAGACGGAATATCAACGTAGCAATCCGCAGTAATTTCACCGCAAACAAGCGCCATGCCGGTTGTAACAGTTGTTTCAGCTGCAACACGCGATTGGGGGTATTTTGTCAAAAATTCATCAAGAATTGCGTCAGAAATCTGGTCGCAAACTTTGTCGGGGTGACCTTCTGTAACTGATTCAGAAGTAAATAAGAAATTTTTTGGTGTCATCTTTTTCTCCTTAATTTGTATTTGAACCCGGCGAACCTTATCACCGTCAGTTCTTTTGCCGGTAAGGTTTTTAATTCCGACCCGGCAATGTCATTACGAAACAGTGTACAACCAAAAATATTTAAAGGCAAATAGTGTGTTAATATATGTTACAAGAAATCGACACCGGTAGCAAAATATTTTTTGACGGACTTTATAATAATCAAATAAAAATAAAAGGATATTTATCATGACAATTAGAGATTTAGCAAACCTGCAGCCAAACGGCTTGGTGATACGTCCGCACAAAAGCGTACATGGCAAAAACTGCTATAAAATTAAAATCGGAGACACTCCTGCTGTTTTAGGACAACTTAATAAAGATAATTCGTTTAATGTTGTAGACCGCAGCAGTTTAGGTCATCTCTATCGGGACAATGAACCAAATGCGGTACGATTTTTTAGCAACAAAAATGGTGATTTTGTATTATTAAAAAATAAGAACACATTTAGTGAAACAACACTCACACTTTATAAAAAAGTTATGGGTGACTTATACGCCTTAAAAAGGGTAAAATCTTATAATAATCTACTACAAAAAATCTTAAGAGAAAACCAACATTCTCAATCCTGGATTTCCAAAGACAGTTTTGAGTTTTGGGATAAAGGAAACAAACAATATTCGGGCAAACTTGCAAATGGCAAAGTTGTCAGCATAGATAATCTCGATAGATTGGTTCAGCATGTGAAGCAATATCCATCTGACAAATCTGCGCAAAGAATATTTAACAAACTTTTGAAAACATTGAAGGGTTAATTTTTCTCATACGAAACGCTAAGAGAAAGTTCTCTTTCTGAAACTTCAACAATTGCCCAGCGAAGAGGATTAATTCCAAGACGCAGCAATTCTGCTTCTATTTCGGAATTGTCATTGGTAAATTTAATTTTTATTATATCTGATTGAATCATGATTATCTCCAAGAGACATAAATTAGTAAGCCGATAATGAGGCTCAAAGCGGCAAAGCCGCCTTTCAATTAGATTATTAGTAAGCCGATAGTGGGATTCGAACCCGCGACCTACTCATTACGAATGAGTTGCTCTACCAGCTGAGCTATATCGGCACTAATTTATAAAATTATGTTATTATTTTACTCAACAGTAACTGATTTTGCAAGGTTTCTAGGCTGGTCAACGTCTTTTCCCAAAAATTCCGCAATATAATATGCCAGAAGCTGAAGCGGAACAATTGCAACCAGCGGAGAAAAGAATTCCTGAACATCAGGCACTCTTATAATATTTTCAAACAAATCCTCGAGTTTTTCGTCTTTTGAATTTGTGAGAGCAATCATTCTTGCATTCCGGGCTTTTGCTTCTTCACTGTTTGAAAGAAGTTTTTCATAAACACATCCATTCATCAAGATTGACAATACAGGCATTGTTTCATCAAGCATTGCAATCGGACCGTGTTTTAACTCTCCGGCCGGATATCCTGTTGCATTGATGTAACTGATTTCTTTAAGTTTCAAAGCGCCTTCAAGTGCTGTCGGGAAATTAATTCCGCGTGCAACAAAGATAAAATCTTTTGTTGAAGAATAGATTTTTGCACATCGTTGAATATCTTCTGTATGAGCAAGAATTTGTTCAATCTTTTGCGGTAAAACCATCAATTCTGATTTTAAAGAGGTAAGTTCGCTTGAAGATAAGCTGTTTTTAACTTCTGCCATATAAAGCGCAAGAAGATAAAACGCCATTAATTGAGCGGTATAAGATTTTGTCGCCGCAACAGAAACTTCTATTCCTGCATTAACCGGAATAAGGCTGTCTGCTTCACGCGCCATAGCACTGTCGGGACGATTTGTAATGATTAGAATATGCGAACCTTTGGCTTTTGCTTGTTTTATAGCAGTCAAGGTATCAGCAGTTTCGCCTGATTGTGAAACCCCTATTACAAGCGTATTCTTATTAGTTACATTGCGTCTGTAAATATATTCACTGGAGGCTTCTACATCAACCGGAATTCCGCAGAAATTTTCAATCAAATATTTTCCAATCATTGCAGCATGCAAAGATGTTCCGCAAGCAATGATTTGAATACGATTTAAGGTTTTCAAAGTTTCTTTTGTTACTTTAACCTCGTTCAAAATAATATTTTCATCAGGAGCATGAAGCTTTCCTACTAATATATTTCTTATCACATCCGGCTGCTCATGAATTTCTTTAAGCATGTAGTGTTTGTAACCCATTTTGCTTAACGCAACCGGCTCCCACGGAAGAACTTCTATTTTAGGAGTAAGCACTTTGCCTTCCAAGTTTGTTAAAGTCATTTTTTCAGGGGTAAGTGTTACAACTTGATTATCTTCCAGATACATTGCTTTTTTTGTATGTTTAATTATTGCGGGAACATCAGAAGCCGCAAAAAACTCATTTTCACCGATTCCGACAAGCAGCGGTGCGTTGCGTTTTGTAATTACCAGAGTATTTTTGCAGTCATTGTGCATTACACAGAGTGCATAAGCACCATCAATGCGTTTTGAAGCTTCTCTGACAGCCTCTGCCAGGTCCTTTGTTTTTGCATACATTCTTGCAACAAGGTGCGCTACAACCTCAGTATCTGTTTGAGAACGAAATACGCAGCCATCTTTTGCAAGTTCTTCACGCAACTCTTTATAATTTTCAATAATCCCGTTATGCACAAGAACAAGATTTCCGCATGAACATGTGTGCGGGTGAGCGTTTAAAACAGTTGGAGCACCATGTGTTGCCCATCTGATATGCCCGATGCCCATTGTAGCTTTCTCATACTCACCTTTGTGCTGCAAAAGTTCGCATTTCAAATTATTCAGCTTTCCAACAGCTTTGTAAACCTTAATTTTATCCTCACACATAACGGCAATACCAGAAGAATCATACCCCCTGTATTCAAGCTGTTCAAGTCCATCTGTTAATATATCAACGACTGGCTTGCAACCTACATATCCTACTATTCCACACATAATTTAATCTCTCCAATAATATTGTCTATAATTTAAATTATATCATTAAAAAAGTAAATTTTAATTACATTTATAAAAGTTTTACATTGACATATTATTAAAATACATATTAAAATTAGAATCGAGATTAGGAATAATAAGGGGGAAATTATGAAAAAATTATTAATTACATTTGGAGCACTTACATTTCTAGCGGCACCGGCATTTTCGCTTTCGTTTTCGGAATCAGACACAATTTATGTGGAAACAAATGTAAATTTAAATAATTACTGGGAAAAAACAAACAAGGCTTATAAAAAAGTTATGATGGTTTCACAAAACATCATGACGGCGAATAAAATTAACAAAAGAACTCCTGTTATGATAAAAAGCAGCCCGAACAACCCTAATGCTGCTACAAACGGCTATACAAGACAGATTACAATCTACAGCGGACTTCTTCCTTACATCGATAATGATGATGAGTTAGCATTTGTTATCGCACATGAAATTGCGCATGATCTTGATTTTCACGGAGGGTATTTGAAATACATTGCAATGAATGCAAATTCTAAAAAATATGAACTTAAAGCAGACACCAAAGCCATTGATTTAATGATTAAAGCCGGCTACAACCCGATTGCAGCCATCACAATGGGAAACAAAATTTATGCAGAACCTATTTTTGACTGGGGATTTACATACACTCACCCGAAAGGCTCAAAAAGACTTCTTGCTATTTACAAACACATTCTTGTTAAATATCCGCAGTATTTAAATTCTTCAATGACCCAAAATCCTTATTATAAAAACTTTGAATACTCTCTTGAAAAAGAAATTAAAGGAATTCAGCAGGATTACAACAAACGCAAACAAAAACAGGAAAGTGTAACATTATAAGATGAAGATAAAAATTTTAGCGGTATTTGTGCTGTTAATAACTCTTACAAATACGGCTTTTGCCGAAAATTCAACGATAATAGTCACGCCGGCGCAAACAATTACAACAGCGCGCAAAAATTCTCTAAGCGAAGGCGATTATGTCGACTTCAAAATTATTGAAGGTGCAGGCAAGTTTCAAAAAGGTTCAATTGTAACTGGGATTGTAACAAGCCTTGAAGAAAACGGCTTTGCAGGCAAAGAAGCGAATGTGTTAATTGAAAATTTTAAATGCAATGAAGAACCGGTTTATGGTGAAATTTACCTTCACGGAAACGTTCATAAAAAATTGAATGACTTTGTAGACAGTTCTTTTTCCGGATTTCCGATATGGATGCGCGGCGGCGAGGTTGTAGCACGCCCGGGAGAACAAGAATTTCTTTTAAAAATAAGGAAAAACTAAATGAGAAAAATTTTCACTCTTTTAACTATATTTTTACTGGCATGCTGCTCAGCACAAGCCGCAGAAAAAATACCTGTCAAAATTATTCCGGCAGAAAACATTTCAACAACGCATGACGAAATTCAGGTTGGAGACAACCTCTTATTCACGGTCAAAAATGATGTTTATTACAACAGAAAAATCCTTTTTGCAAAAGGAACAAAAATTGTCGGTTATGTAAGCTTTTTTGACGAAAACGGCTGGGCAAATGACAATGCCGAAATTCAACTGAGCCAGTTTAAGCTGAGAAACACATCCGGCGATTTGATTACAATAAAATCAACAGTAACTCTGAACGGGTTTGAACTTTTGAAAACAAAAGGCAAGCGGATACTACAATTTTTCAACTATATCGGAGTGGGCTTCCGCGGAAAAGAAGTTGATATCAAATATGGAGTTGACAGGCCGGAATTTACAATCTGGTATGTGAAAAATTAATATATTTTAACAACTTTCTATAAAAAACGCAATTTTATTTTAAAAGTTGCGTTTTTTATTATAGGTTAGGTTATAAAGGCAGGTTTATGATAGAAGGAATTTCTTACAATCCTTATATTGAAGTTAAAAAGATTTCACAAGCACAAAATTTCGATAAACAGTCAAGTGCAGCGCCCGGGAAGGACTATCCGCAATATAACGAAATCAGCCGAGAAGCAAGCAATGCACTCAAAGCATATATTTCTGCGCAAACCACTCCTAAAAAAGACTTTCAATTATACAAAACAAACGAAATCCCGCAGGAAATTTACACCAATGACGGAATTAATTTCAATACAACTCCCGATGATTATATCAAATATTTACGAGCTGCCGGGAAAAATTTTTCAGTTGAGCATATAAAAGAAAAAGACGGTCGTGAAATTGTTCAAATTTGTGAACGCGGGAAGAATTCAATAAAATATACAAGCTGGGATTATGATGACGTTAAAAGCGGGAAGCATTCAGCAATAATCAGAGATATTTCTGATTTACGCACTAATCGTTTAAATAAGCGCACTGTTTTTTATGAAGATGCAACTGAAATATACCCGCGAATAAAATAATTAGCGGCTGCCGCTTACTTTTCGCTTAAAAAATTTTCAACAGGACTGCCGTAATAATTACAAAATTTCAAAGCATTTACAAGCGAAATATTATGCTTGCCGCTTTCGACATTTGAGACGTAAACTGTACTGAAATCAAGAGCTTCAGCAACTGTCTCCTGAGAAAGTTTTCTTTTCATCCGCTCAATTTTCAGGTTAAATCCGAAAGTTTTCAATAAAGTTTTATCATCCATAGTTTAAATTTATAATCTTGACTTTATATATTCTATAATCCATAATATAAATATATAAACTATGGTTTAAACTTGGAGGATAAATTTATGCGCTTTAAACGGATTTTATCATTTACAATGGCAGAAGTTCTTATCACACTTGGCATAATAGGAATTGTTGCGGCCATGACGCTGCCCGCTTTAATTCAGAAATATCAGAAGCAGGAAACCTCTGCTAGATTAAAAAAATTCTACACAACAATGAATCAGGCAATAATGATGAGTGAAATTGACAACGGCGATATGCGTTATTGGGATTTTGATACAACAGGTTATAGTGTTGATGGGCAGAAAGACCATGCAAGAGTTTCCGAATTGTGTGAAAATTTCTTCAACAGGTATCTAAAAAAATATCTGAAATATTACTCATATGAAAAGGGATTGAACACATCAGATGAAAACGGTGCAACAGTATTTACAACAAATAGAATAATCTTTTATGACGGCACTATTGCTTATCTTAACGCTGGCAGTTGCTATGACCTTTTATTTGATACAAACGGGGATAGAAAACCTAATCAAAACGGTAGAGACCGTTTTACCTTGTATTTGTGTCCATACGGACAGAAGAATAAACTAAATCCTAACGAAAAGGTTACTACTGCGGCCAGCCATGGGGGCAATGATAGAAACGGAGCATATAATCTTTGCAAAAAGAGCGCGTATTACTGTGCAAGATTGCTTCAAATCGACAACTGGGAATTCAAAAGTGACTATCCATGGTGGTAGAAAAAGACCTCCCTTAAAAGGAGGTCTTTTTGTTACACTTTGTCAAAATGAATTTCATCATCTTTGACGTCAATTTTAATCTTGTCGCCGCGAAGAAAATTCTGCGATAAAATCATTTTTGACAACGGATTTTCGACCATCTGGCGAATTACTCGTTTCAAAGGTCTTGCGCCGTAAACAGGATTAAAACCGCGTGTTGCAAGAAGTTCTTTTGCATCTGGCGTAATTTCAAGTTCGATTTCCTGTTCTTTAAGCAATTTTCTCAAATAATCCATCTGAATATCAACAATTTGAGACAAATCCTGCAAGGTCAGGGCTTTAAAGAAAATCGTTTCATCAATTCTGTTTAAAAATTCCGGTTTAAAACGGCTTCTTAAAACAGTCAGAACCTTTTCTTTTGTTGCGTCAAAATCCTTTTGGGAGCCGAGATTGTTCAAGGTATCTTCAAGAATAATGTCGCTTCCGATATTTGATGTCATGATAATCAAAGTGTTTTTGAAATCAACGGTTCTGCCCTTTGAATCCGTCAAACGTCCGTCATCAAAGATTTGAAGCATTATATTAAAGACATCCGGATGAGCTTTTTCGATTTCATCAAAAAGCACAACTGAATAGGGTTTGCGGCGAACGGCTTCTGTCAATTGACCGCCTTCTTCATAACCAACGTATCCCGGAGGCGCTCCGACAAGTCTTGCAACATTATGTTTTTCCATATATTCTGACATATCAATACGGATTAAGGCATCTTCGTCGTTGAACATGAATTCTGCAAGAGATTTTGCAAGTTCAGTTTTACCAACACCTGTCGGGCCTAAGAATAAGAAAGTTCCAATCGGACGTTTCGGGTCTTTCAAGCCTGAACGTGCACGGCGGATTGCGTCTGAAACTGTTTCAACCGCTTCATCCTGTCCGATAAGCCGTTTGTGAAGAATATCTTCCATGCTGACTAGCTTTTGTTTTTCGCTTTCCACAAGTTTGTTAACCGGAATTCCCGTCCACTTGCTGACAACATTTGCTATATCTTCGTCGTCAATCTCTTCTTTTAAAAGATGATTTTCAGACTTGTCGCGGTTCTGGCATTCACGAAGCTGTTTTTCAAGCTCAAGAAGTTTGCCGTATTTTAGTTCTGCGGCTGTTTGCAAATCTGTATTTCGCTCAGCCTCTTCGATTTGTTTCTTAACCTTGTCAATTTCATCTTTGATAGCAGCTTCGCCGGTGATTGAAGCTTTTTCTTTTTCCCACTGGCATTTCATTGTGTTAATTTTGCCTTCGAGTTCTGATATCTGCTTTGAAATATCGTCAACTTTGGCTTTTGCCTCGTCGCTTGTTTCTTTTTTTAGTGCTTCTCGCTCGATTTCAAGCTGAATTTTCTGCCTCATCATTGTATCAATTTCCTCCGGCATTGAGTCGATTTCAATACGCAAAGAGGAAGCCGCTTCATCAATCAGGTCAATTGCTTTATCCGGCAAAAATCTATCCGTAATATATCTGTCTGAAAGTTTTGCTGCCTGAATAAGCGCGCTGTCTAAAATACGAATTCCATGGTGAACTTCGTATTTTTCTTTCAAACCTCTAAGAATTGAAATCGTATCTTCCACAGACGGTTCATCAACAAGCACCGGTTGAAATCTTCTTTCAAGCGCAGGGTCTTTTTCAATATATTTGCGGTATTCATTAATCGTTGTTGCGCCAATTGTTCTTAAAACGCCTCTTGCAAGCATTGGTTTTAAAAGGTTTCCGGCATCCATTGAGCCTTCTGTAGCACCTGCGCCGACAACTGTATGAAGTTCATCAATAAACATAACTATTTCACCGTTTGACTCTTCAACTTCTTTTAAAACAGCTTTCAAACGTTCTTCGAACTCGCCTCTGAATTTTGCACCTGCAACAAGAGCGCCCATATCAAGTGAAACAAGTTTAACGTCTTTAAGGCTTTCAGGAACATCCCCGCGTATAATTCTTTGTGCCAAACCTTCAACAATTGCGGTTTTACCAACCCCCGGTTCGCCGATTAGAACAGGATTGTTTTTTGTTCTTCTGTTCAAAACCTGAATTATTCGTCTGACTTCTTCATCACGGCCGATAACAGGGTCGAGTTTACCTTTTCTTGCAAGCGCTGTTAAATCTGTTGAATATTTTTCAAGTGCTTTCATATTTTCTTCTGCGTTTTTGTTATCCACTTTTTTATTCCCTCTTATCTTTTTCATTGCGTTTAAAACTTTGTTTGTATCAACATTAAAATCTTTCAGTAAGCGCTGAATATTGCTGTTTTCAAGTTTTGTCATTGCAAGAAGAATGGCTTCAATGCTGATAAATTCATCTTTCAAGTCATTTGACTGTTCAGCCGCCAAATCAAGCAGTCTGTAGGTCTGGTTTGAAAGAAACATCTGCTGGGCGTTTACAGGCCCTGAAACCTTCGGAAAAGAGTTCACAGCCCCGACGATTTTATCAATAAAGCCCTGATTTAGAAGTTTTAATTCAGTCAAATAATCTTTTATAATTCCGTTATCTTTAATCATTGCAAGCATAATATGTTCCGG
>URXT01000003.1 GCA_900551915.1 uncultured bacterium | reverse complement strand
TCTTCCGTTTGCAATGCTTTCACAGTATATTAAAAAAGGTACTGAAGGGTCTGTTATGGGTATTTTTAATATATTTATTGCAGGTCCGCAAGTATTTGTTTGTACACTTGTTGCGTGGTTTGTGTCAAAATGTTCTTTTGCGGTTGAAGGTGGAGCTTTAAACCACCATTGGGAATATGTTTTCATAATCGGCGCAATTTGTCTTGCTCTTGCAGCTTTTGTTGCGGCAAATGTTAAAGAAAGAAATTCTGAAAACTAATCTTTCACTTTATATTAAAACTTCAATCAAAAAATAAGACCGGAACTTAAATTCCGGTCTTATTTGTATATGATTTTTAGATCTATACGTGGAGTATAAAACCACCTTTATCAGCATTATCGAGTTTGTCGCCTTCAATTTTTGCTCTGAGGTTTTTGATATATTTGTACACATAATCGCGCGGCAATTCAAGAAGGTTTGCCAAATCTTTTGCATAAACAATTTTGTTACTGTTATCAACAAAGTAATCAAACACTTTTTGTTCTCTATCTGTTAATGCTTTTTTGAAAACGATTCTTACTTCTTCTCTTAAGCTGCTGTCTGAAGATGTTTTTGTCTTTTTAGCTGCGGGTTTAGTTTTTGCAGGAGCTTTAGGCATTTTTTTTGTTGTTTTAGGTTCTTTAACTTCTTTTGTTTTAGAAACCTTTTTAGCAGGACTTTTTGCCGGCTTTTGTTTTTTTGTTTCATCTTCAATATCTAATTTCAGGTTAGAAATTGAGAATGGCGAAGGTGAAATTTCACGTTCTATTTCGAATGCTCTGTCTGCAATATTGCTTAAGCGTTCAGCTTTAGAAGGCATCCAATCTTCAGCTGTAGAGATGACTGGCTGGCCTTTAAGCACTATATCAACTAAATCGTTTGTTGGTTTAGCTTCTTCAATCTTTTTACCTAACCTTGCTGCAAATTCTTCCAATGTAATCTTTTCCAGTGAGCTTCTCCATTGTTTAATCTCTTCCTTGCTCAAGTATTCAGACATTCATTAATCTCCTATAAACTGTTTGTGTCTTTTACTATTCTTAATTTATCATAAATCCAGGCTTCTGGCTTAAAATGTTTCGGTACGTAAATTTTTGTGTTTAATACTTTACAAAGCCTTGAAAATAGTTCTGCAAAGTAGTTTAAGCTTTTAGTACATTACGCCCGAATCAAGTATTTTTTGTACTTCTGAATTCATAATTTTATGAATTTCTTTGATTGGTTTTGTGCCGTCAATGCTTATGAAATTGTACTCTGCTTTCATATCATTGTATTGCTCCAGACATTTTTTCTGGTAAATCTCGAAGCTTTTGTAAAAATCGGTTGAAAATCCGACATCGCGCCCGCTTTCGTAGAAATCCAGTCCGGTTGTGCCGATAATTCGTTTTAACAAAACATCTACCGGCATATCAAGATAAAATACCAAATCAGGTTCGGGCGCGTAATCGTAAAGATTTTTGACCCATTCGATGTTTTGACCTCGGACAACGTCGCGCGCAAGCGCTGTGTAATAATATCTGTCCAAAAGTACGATAAATCCGGATTTGAGAGCCGGAATAATTGTGTTTTCCAAACGGTCGGCAAAATCTGCCGCGTATAAAAGGCTGTAAGTTGTTGCATTCAATAAATTTCTGTCTTTTGCATCATCAATTACATTTGCAATCAATCTTGAAGTTTTCCATTCTGACACCATAACTCCATATGACTGGTCTTCAATTGAACGCTTTAAAAGTTCAAGCTGGGTGGATTTTCCGCTTCCGTCTGTTCCTTCAATAACAATGAGCAATCCTTCGTAATTGTGTTTCTTTTTAAATTTTTCCATCAGATGATTACTCCTTTTTCTTCAAGAACTTTTTTCAACATTACTCTTATTTCGACCTGTTTTTTATGGATGGAATCCGTTGCATCAATTTTAACAAGTCCGAATTCTTTTACCATTTTTTGATATTCTTTGATTACGCGTCCTTGAAATATCATGTAGCTTTCGTAAGGGTCATTGCTAAGTTTCAAGTCCATTCCGGCTTCATAAAATTTTGGAGCGCGGTTTGAGCAAATTCTTTCCATTGATAATTTTGGGTTTATGTCAAAATAAAGAGCCAAATCAGGTTTGATTGCAAAGTCATAAACTTTTCTAACCCAATGCGGGTCAACACCGCGTGCTACATCTCGAGCAAAAGCTGTGTAGGCGTATCGGTCTGCAAGAACAATAAAGCCGGCTTTCAAGGCAGGGTCGATAACCTGTTTAAGTCTGTCTGCAAAATCCACAGCATGCAAAAGTGAAAATGTTCTTGGCGAAAGCATATTTTTCTTTTTTGCAAGCTTTGTTGTCTGGCTGATTAGTTCTGAGGAATTCCATTCCGTAAAAATCACATCCTGTCCGATTGATTTCAGCCAGTCTCGCAGAAGCGCAAGCTGGGTTGACTTGCCTGAGCCGTCAATTCCTTCAACGCAGATTAGCGTACCTTTCAAATTGTGTTTTTCTGTTAATTTTGACAATTCATGACCCCTTTTTGTTTGTTGCATTTTGTTTTGTTCTGTGGGTTTAGATATTTGTTTTTGAGACGATAGCGAGCCAGAGAGCGTGTTCGAAAAAACAAATATCTAAACCCTTTTGTATGTAAATTTAAAAAATTAACCTTCAAGCATTGAGGCGTTGATTTTTCCGAACTTTGCAGACATATTGTCTATCAGGTGGATTAAATAAAGTTCCGGCTCCAAATCCCGTTCGTTTAAATCTATGATTGCTCCCCATTCTGCTCTGCCGTGGTGCGCAGCAATCATTTTTGCAACTTCTTTAAAGCCTTGCGTCATACAGATTGAAAATCCATATTGCGAATGGGTTAACCATTCATGTCTGAAACTTTCATCGTAGTCAATCAGTCCGGTTTCCAAATCAATGGTGTATTCGAAAATCTTTCCGATATCATGAAGCGCGCAGGCTGCATAAATATTGTCGCGATTGGGTTTGTAATCCATCGCATCTATATTTATTTCAGCAAATTTAAGGCATTCGGTCGTGTGAACCAGAAGCCCGCCGATGTAATTGTGATGCATCAATTTTGCGGCCGGTGCAGTTTTGATTTTATCTTTATATTTTTCGAAATACTCTTTTAAAAATCCGCGAAGCTTTTCGTTTTGAATTTTGTCAAAATACGAAGTAAGCTCTTTGTAATAGAGCTCGCGTTCGGTTTCATTCAAACCCATTTTTGCTTCTTTAACCAATTCCAGCGCTGAAACAAGGCAGTTGTTGAATTTTTCATTAAACGAGCCTGAAACTATTCTTAACAGATTTCCGCATCTGAATAGTTTATTGTCCATACGGTTTAGTGCTTCTTCCCACAAAACACAGTTCAAAAGAGAGCCGTCTTGCGGGTTTTTGAGCTGCAGTTTACCCATTTTTGTGCCGGCTTTTGTGTCGCCTACTGAAAAAATTACAACTTCATAAATTATATCTGTACTGAACATTTTTTACTCCTTGATATGATTTTATCACAAAGAATTATGATTAGGAGCCTTATGTAAAGATATATATGTTATGTTGAAAATCTTGGAGAAATTAATTATAATAAAATCGTATAAAAGATGTTTTAAAGAAAGGGGAATGCTTTGAAAAAACAAGCTATGACTGAATTATGGGGAGGGGGGGGCATCCGAAACTAAGCTCCTGAACGGTTTTAAAACTTTTAGATATTTAAAAGTTTTTCAAAACAGGTTTTTAATTTATCATTTTTTAATACCTCGAAAATCTGCATTCACAATGGCCGAAGTTTTGATAACTCTCGGAGTTATCGGAATACTCGCGGCAATGACAATACCGATGCTGCTTACAAAATATCAAAAACAGGTTGCAGTTGAGCGTCTGAAGAAATTTTATTCTGTAATGGCTAACGTAATAAAGCTTTCAGAGTATGAAAACGGAGAAATGGCATATTGGGTATTTCCAAAAGAAAGTTACGATAAAAGTATTGATAAATTTTTTCAGCGTTATTATCTTCCGTATATGAAAGATGCCGAAGAATGTTATTCTTCCAATTGTTTTTCCAAGGAAGTTTATAAAATTAAAGTTTTAAACGGTAATGATGCGAATGGGATTATGTTAGTGAATTATATTGTAAAAACTAATGACGGGATGTATATTTATTTTCTTCCAAATACTCCGTCTGGTTACATTTGGATGTATGTTGATATAAACGGACATCAAAAGCCAAATCAAGTTGGGCGTGATATTTTTGTTTTTGATATATATGCTACTGCTAAGCAAAAAAATAACCGCTTAAAATTTTGGGGTGAACAGTATAAGATTGAGGATTTAATAAAAATTTCAGATTATGGTTGTAATAAATTGGCTGGAATTTTCTCTGGATTTAATTGTGGTGCGTTGATTTATAAGAGTGGGTGGAATATTCCTGCGAATTATCCGTGGTAAATTTTTAAGTTTATGAAAATGCTGTTAAAATTCGAAAAATCCGCAATTGGCGGATTTTTCAAGCAGCTTTATTCCCAAATAATGTATGCTTAATTTCTGGTTCGGTCAATGATTTTTTTATCGTTGCCCCAAACAAATGATGAACGGATTTCTTCGCCGATTTTTTCAATTGAGTGTTCGCGGTTTTGGGCGCGCAATTCGTTAAATTTTTTGCAGCCGGATTGCATTTCAGTCATAAATTCATCAGCAAAGCTTCCGTTTTGAATATTTTTCAAAATTTCTTCCATCGCGGCTTTGGACTGCTCGCCAATAACCTTTGACCCGCGGGTCATATCGCCGTATTCGGCAGTATTTGAGATTGAATATCTCATATCAGCAAGTCCGCCTTCATAAATCAAATCAACAATCAATTTCATTTCATGCAGGGTCTCAAAATAAGCCATATACGGCGAATAACCTGCTTCAACAAGAGTTTCGTAACCTGCTTTAATAAGCGCGCTTATTCCGCCGCAAATTACAGCCTGTTCACCGAAAAGGTCGGTTTCTGTTTCTTCGCGGAAGGTTGTTTCAATAATTCCTGCGCGTCCTGCACCGATTGCAGAGGCGTATGAAAGAGCAACTTCTTTTGAATCTCCTGAAACGTCCTGATAAATTGCAATTAATGACGGAACACCTTTTCCTGCTTGAAATTCGCTTCTGACGGTGTGTCCCGGGCCTTTTGGAGCAACCATAATTACGTTTACATCCTCAGGCGCAACAATTTTTTTGAAGTGGATATTGAACCCGTGTGAAAACATCAAATACTGACCTTTTCTCATATTCGGTTTAATTTGAGTTTCGAAAACTTCTGCTTGCATTTCGTCGGGAATAAGAATTTGTACGATATCGGCGTATTTTACGGCATCTTCAATGCTCATTGTTTTAAATCCGTATTTTTTAGCTTTCTCATCGCTTTTCCCGCCTAAACGCAAGCCCAAAACTACATCACAGCCGCAATCTTTCAAATTCATAGACTGTCCGTAACCTTGAGAGCCAAAACCGATTACTGCAATTTTTTTAGACTTAATTAAATCCTTGTTAATATCTTTGTCAAGATAAATTTTAAGTTTATTCATATATCGCACTCCTTACATTAATTCTATCATAAATAAAAATAGGAATATGTAAAAACTTGAAATTTAGCTTTTTATTATTTATAATATTAAACAGATTAATTTAAACTATTAAAATATGATAAGAAGGAGAAAAGTTATGAAAAAGCAGACTATGGCTGAATTTCCGGGGGGGGGGGCGCCCAGCCGCTACGCGGGTAGACACTTTTGCAGATATTTGAAGTTTCTGAAAGTGCCCGTTGAGGTTTCAGCTCCTGTAAGGGTTTTGTTTAAATTTACATTGTTGGGGCGGTTCAGGTCGTTCGTGGGAGATTTATTTTCTTTAAACAGCTCGCTGGCTCGCTATCGTTTCGAAAACAAATCCCCCAAGAACTTCTTCGCGAAGAAACAGAGTAAAAATGAAATGAACAGCTCACCGCTCACTGTTCACTCTTCACTAAATAACGAAACGGCCTTTTCACGTTTTACTTCTCACTTTTCACCTTTCAAAAAGTCCGCCTTTACAATGGCAGAGGTACTAATCACCCTCGGCATAATCGGCATTGTTGCTGCAATGACTCTTCCAATGCTCATGGCCGGGTATCAAAGGGCAGTTTTAAAACCTCAGATAAAAAAGTTTTACTCTGAATTGTCAAATGCTTATAATACCGTAAATTATGAAAATGGTGTTCCTTTTCAATGTTATCAGGTGAAGCCTGAACAAAATTCTTTGATTAAGGAAATGATAAAAAAAGATGAATGCTCTCTATTCTGGAATAATGTTTTTGATAAACTGAAAATTTTACAAACATGTAAAGGTGCAGATTGTTTTCCTGAATACAAGACAGATTCGCAGGTTATCACAGAAGGAGGCGGTAAAGGAAATTCTGGTTGTCCGAATCTTTATAGTTTGATATTTAATCCAGGTACGAAAATGTATACACTTGCTGATGGAAGCGTTCTTTACAATATATCTGCGATAGAATTCGCTTTTGATGTAAATGGAGTTAAAGGCCCTAACAAGTGGGGTTACGATCTTTTTTATGCAAGAAACCTTTTTTATAATGAACAAATTTTAGTTACTGATGCTGTTTGCGGAGGAATGTGGGAAAAAGGAGGAATGCGTTTAAAAGACTATCTCTTGGATAGGAAAACATTGGAGAAGAATGCAGGTTACTGGTGGTAAATCTAAATTAAGGGAATTATCTTTTGACTTACATGTAACTTTCCTAAATATGTCATTCTGAGGCACAAAGCGCCGAAAAATTTTAGCAGAATTGTGGGATTCTTCGCTGCCGCTCAGAATGACAGTATTTTCCCTTAGGATTAATACTCAACCTGCATGAAGGATTTTAAACTTCTTCCAGCGGCATCGCCTTTTGTTGAAATCACTTCAATCTCATCTTTGTAATTCAATGATGTGGAACTTCCGCCGTCAAAAGCCATTGCCCTTTCAAGTCCAAGCTTTTTGCAATATTCCTGAACTTCATACAAATCCATTGGATGTTCATCAGTAATAATTAAAATATGCGCTTCACCATCCTTAAGCCCGATAACTGTACGCGCTGTTTTATGAAGAACAGAACAGGATTCTCTAACTATTTCACCGTCTTTTTTGACAACAAAAAACTCTTCTTCAAGTCTTAATTCCGGCAAAATCAGCGGCCCGCCTTGTGCTGAAGTTTTTATTGAGCAGCTAAAATCTACTGCGGTGTTGTGCGGAACAATTTCATATCTTAATTTGTCATCATCGTAGCATTCCAAAATCCTGAATTCTGTGCGGTTGAAGATTTTATCCAAATTTTTCCTTAAAATTGGGTTCTTAAGGAGATTTTCATTAAACCGTGGGTCTTCCGATGTAATACTGTCAGCCACTATATATGAAATAGATTTTCCATTCTCCGGGTCAAAGTATCCGGCATTGACAGTAAGCTTAGCCTTGTTTTTTTGATGAGCTTCGCGGTTTGTTATCAGTCCTTCGCTTGAAACAAATTTAATCTTCTTTTTTATTTTTTCGCCGTGAAGAATTATGTGATAAATTCCGTCGTCATGCAAAATTTCAATGGGTTCTGCCGCAATTGAGCAGTTACCGATAAGTAATAATGAAAGAAAAAGAATAAATTTTTTCATATTTATAAATCCTTAGACTTGTAAAATCCTACAATTCCTGCAAAGAAGGCCAATGGCGGGAATAATGCCGTAATCAACGGGTGCAGAATCCCTTTTTCTGCAAGCAGGTCGAAAAACGGAAGAGTAATATAATACAGAAATATACATCCGATTGCTATAGTAAAACCGACTAATCTTTGTTCGCGCGGCTTGCTGAAACCAAGCAGCGTTCCCATAATCGCAAGTAATACACACACAAACGGATGGAAAAATCTTTGCAAATACTTATTCAGCATAAACCTGTATTCTTCTGTGAGGTTTTCGCTCTTAAGAAGTGCTATGTAATTTTTCAAATCATGGTTTGTAATGTCTCTGTCGCGTTTAATGCTGTAAGTCATCAGAGTGTAAGCGTTTTTCGCGTCCTGGCCTTCCAAAACAGTCATGTTGTCAAGTTTTTTGATATCTTCAAAAATTCCATCAGAATTTATTTCGTATTTAGTAATATCATCTAACACCCATTTATCTTTTAAGCAATTTCCATGTGTCGCAACGTAGATTTCAGACAATTGGTGAACGTCATTGTACTGTTTTTTTGAAAAATCCAAAACGATTACATTAGACATTTCATCCATTGAAAACCTTGATACAACAATGGCTTTTGTCGGATGGCCGTTTCTGTCTTTCTGAGTGTAAATATATTGAGTTGTCGGCCTAATTCCTTTGATTGCATCAAGCTTGCTGCAAGAATAAGGGATAAGCTTGTCGTAAGTCACAAAACAAATTCCCGTAACTATTAAACTCAAAACAAATACCGGCGCAAGTATTCTGAAAAAGGACATTCCGACAGCTCGAAAAATCGTAAGTTCACTGTCTTTGCTAAGTTTATCAAAAGTAAAAAGCGTTCCTAAAAGCAATCCGACAGGAAATGCTTTTCCTAAAATTTTCGGCAATTCATAGGTAAGCACAAGAACTGCTGTTTTTGCGGTATAAACCCCTTCCAAAGTGCGCTTAATTGTGTTGAGAAGCATTTCCGGTGCAATCCAAACAACCGTGAACAGCAAAATCGCAACAAAGGTCGCAAAAAATACCTGCGAAAAGATATATCTGTCATAAATTGTAATCCGCGGAAATTTCATTATAAAGCGAAATCCTTTCCAAGATAAAATTCTTTTGCAACAGGGTCAACTGCAACATCCTGACTTCTTCCCTGAATTTTAATTTTGCCGTCGAAAATTACATACGCGCGGTCTGTGATAGAAAGTGTTGCCTTCGGGTTGTGGTCGGTGATTAACACACCCAAACCTTTGTCTTTTGATATTTTTCTTATGTTGTCTTTGATTTCGCCGATTGCAATCGGGTCAATCCCGGCGAAAGGTTCGTCCAAAAGCATAAAATCAGGACTTGCTGCGAGCGCTCTTGCAATTTCAACACGTCTTCTTTCACCACCGGAAAGCGAAACTGCCGAATACTTTCTCAATTTCAAAACCCCGAATTCTGTCAAAAGTTCTTCGAGTTTTCTTTTTTTCTCGTCAACAGTAAGCTTTTCATTCATTTCCAGAACGAGTTTAAGGTTGTCTTCAACCGATAATTTTCTGAAAATAGAGGCTTCCTGCGGAAGATATCCGATACCGGCTTTTGCTCGAATATTCATAGGCCAGCTTGAAATATCTTTGCCATCCAGAAGGATTTGTCCGCTGTTCGGTTTTACAAGCCCGACAACCATATAGAAGGTTGTGGTTTTTCCGGCGCCGTTCGGCCCGAGAAGACAAACGACTTCACCTTTATTCATATTAAATGAAATATCGTTCACAACACTTCTGTCACCGTATATTTTAACTAAATTTTTTGCTGTAATCTCCATTATACTTCCCCGTTTTTAATAACAATATTTTACTTGAAAGTTTTTTGCAATGCAATTTTATATTAAGCTTTGAAACGAAAAATCTGCGACAAAATAGGTCGATTGATATCTTTAAGATATGTTAAATATATAACAAATATATGTTATATAAACTTTCAATCAGGGCATACCATGATTATAAAACCATTTTCTTTTTCTTTATTTTCTCCTACACACTAACCTTTTACAATGAGATAAAGCCGCGAAAGCGGCTATTATTTTGCCATTTTTGTAATGCTGCATGGTTTTGGTTTTTCGTGATAAAATTTCATTATGGCGGAAGGTCAAATTTATAAAATTCATTCGGACTTTTACTACATCGACACCGGTGTTGAAACTTTTGAATGCAAAGCCCGCGAGGTTTTAAAAAAACGCAAAGAAAAAATTCTTGTAGGTGATTTTGTGGAATTCAATGACGGCTATATTGAAGAAATTATTCCCAGAAAAAATTACATAAGCCGTCCGGCCGTTGCAAATCTTGACCAAATTATAATTGTTTCAGCGCTGAAAGAACCGGATTTAAGTTTTCAGCAGTTAAACCGTTATATCGCGCTTGCAAAGTATTACAAAATTCCGCCGGTTTTGTGTTTTAATAAAAACGATTTGAAGTTTGATAAAATTCTTAAAACCCGAATTCATGATATCTATGAACCTTTGGGATATAAAATAGTTTATACTTCTGCTACCGAACACAGCGGAATAAAAGCATTTGAAAAGCTTTTGCAGGACAAAACCAGCGTGCTTTGCGGAAATTCAGGCGTCGGCAAGTCAAGTCTTATTAACGCAATCAATCCGAACCTTAATCTGCGCACCAAAGTCGTAAGTGAGAAAACCCAGCGGGGTACTCATACAACACGCCATTCTGAAATTATTAAACTAAACGACACTTCAAGAATTGTCGATACTCCGGGCTTTAGCAATGTGAAATTCGATTTTCTTCTTCCGGCGGATTTGGATTTGCTTTTTGATGAAATCGCACAATTCCGCGACGGCTGCAAATACGCGGATTGTCTGCATTTTCATGAAGATGGCTGCAACGTTCTTGCGCACCTTTCACAAATCGACGAAACGCGGTATGACAGCTATCTTGCGTTCGTTGAGGAGGCAAAAGAATTTAAGGAACGCATAAAATATGAAGGCCGCAAAACAGAACATTCAAAGAAAACCGTAAACAACCGCACAATCGCAAAAATCAGCGGCAAAAAACGCGAAAGCGCACGAAATACGTTAAAACAAAAAATTATCAGGGAAATTGAAAATGAAGATGAAGGAATTAATTGAACTTATTGAGAAAAAACTCGATGAATATATGGGGATAACTTATCCGCATAAGATTTTTAAATCTATGAAATACACGGTTCTATTGCCCGGAAAAAGGTTAAGGCCGGTAATGTGCATAGAGAGCGCACGGCTTTTTGGTGCGAGCATTGAAGACGCAATGCCGACAGCCTGTGCGATTGAAATGCTCCATTCACAAACTTTAATCCATGACGACCTGCCCTGTATGGATAATGACGATTACAGACGCGGAAAACTCACTAATCATAAGGTTTTTGGAGAAGCAATGGCGGTTTTGGCAGGCGATGCTTTGTTAACTTTCGCCCCGCAGACAATTCTGAAAAATTCAAAACCTCTCGGGGCTGAAAAGCTGATAAAAATTATGGAGGAATATTTTCAGGCAGCTGGCGCCTACGGCGTGATTGCAGGTCAGGTTATGGATATTGAAAGTGAAATGCTGAACGGGCCTTCAACATACGGCGAAATTGTCACTGAAAGCAGTGAAACTAATGACGAAGATTTCGAATTTAAGTCAGAATTGCTGAAATATATCCAAATTCACAAAACTTCTGACCTGTTTAAGCTTGCGCTCAGAACAGGTGCAATAATTGGCGGCGCTGATGACAAATCTCTTGCTGCGCTCACGGAATTCGGCGAAAAGCTGGGAATTGCTTTCCAAATTGCGGACGACATTCTGGATGAAACCTCGACATTTGAAGAGATGGGCAAAACTCTCGGCAAGGACAAAGCTTCTGGAAAGTTAACTTACGTGTCGCTTTACGGGCTTGAAAAGGCAAAAACTGATTTGGCAAAACTCATTGATGAAAGTTTTGGAATTTTGAATGAAAATAATTTCGAGTCAGAAATTTTCAGTGAAATTTTAAACAAGATAAAAAGATGTTGAATTTGAACGACTTGAAAAATTTTTCTGAAATGATTTTGAAATAGGTTTGTCGAAAGGCGCGGCGCGCTTTAAAAAATTTAAACCCTGAAATCCTTCACAAAATCTACAATGTCGCAGGCGTCAATCGTTCCGATTACGATTTCAAAATCAAGTCCCGACGATTGGATTTCGTTTTCAAGCTCACGCTTCATGTGCGCCAAAAGCCCCGGAATAATTATTTTGCGGTTTTTTACTTTTGATGCCAAATCGTATTTTTTCAAAGTTTGAACAACCATTTTTGCGGTGAATTTTTCAGCCGACCACGCGGTTAAAACACTCATTCCGTCAGCGGGCGTGACAATTAAGTACGACGGACGCTTAAGATTTTCCAATTCGTTTGCAACCGCAAAAAACGTAAGCGCAAAATTCGTCGTCATAAAAATCAGCGAATTTTCGTCAACTTCATTAAATTCATAAATTTTCGGCTCAACTTTTAAAGGCTTTTGCGGGTCAGTGAAAATATTTTCGCGCAAAGTTATAAGTGTTGTGAAAAGCGCTTCGTCAAAGTCTTCAAAAATCAGCGCATTTGCGTATTTGCAAATGTAAAATGACGCATGCGCACAAATTTCGTTCAAATTTTCTTTTGAATTGCCGGCTGTTTTTGCAAAATGCACGCAAACCGGATTGGAAAATTTTTCGTCCTTTTCTTTAATTGCTTTTTCGCGGATGAACTTCAATTCCTGAGCGGTTTTTGCAAATCCATCTTCCGAAATTATTTTTATCGGAAGTTTTTCGAATTCCTCCAGCGAAATCGTGTTTGGAAAACTTTTTCCGCATGAATTTTTCAAAATAATTAAATCAACTTTTCGCGAATTGTTTAGAACATTTATCCTGAAACCTTGCACACGCTTTAATTCGTTTTCAAAGTCCGGCGCCTTACAATCCAGCAAAACACAAAGCGCTGTCGGGTTTATAAAGGTTTTTTCATGTCGAAAAAGAACATTTTCGCCGCCGATTTTTAAATTGTTAATTTCGATTGTTTTTTGCGCGGCTTTTCGTGATTTTTCAAAAATTTCTTTCAATTCTTGCGGGATATTTTCGCAAGCGTCGATTTCAACAGCGCCTTTTGCAAGTTTCAGCGCAAAAGCCATGCAGGTAGGGCATCCGCATTTTTTGCAGTTGGAATTTTCGGCTTTTTTCGCGGCCGGAAGATATTTGAAAATCTGCATTCCCGAAAGTTCCATCAGTCAAGTCCTTTCATTGTTTTGAGCGTCTGCGGATGATTAATTACAATGAGATTTGCGCCTGCGGCTCTGACGGCGCTTGCCGCGGCTGTTTCAAACATTATTCTGCGCGTTGAAAGGTTTCCGAAAGAAGGCGGAAAGTCGTTGGATTTTGCTTCTTTTGTTTTGAGTGCCTCTTCGCATGCAAATGAGATTATCGGCATGTTCAAATATTTATCGTTTGCGCCTTCAAGCCTGATTTTTTCGATAATGCTGTAACCGTATTCAAAACCGTAGCCAAGCCCGCCAATATCAGTGTCAATGAGAATTTTCTCCAGCGGCTGACCCAAATCCGAGGACAATATGTTTATTTCTTTTGCAAGATTTATGTCAATCGGCGAACGCAAGACCACAAAATGCTTTTGCGCTGTGTGCGGAATAATTTCCTTGTAAGTATTTTCGTTTGCGGAAGCGATTATGCAGGTTTGCGCCGCGCTGCCGGCAAGTGCAGGCAAAAGAAGTTTATCAAGTTCATCATCGCCGCACCCGCGAAGCATTAGTGGGATTTTTGTTTGGCCAAGAATTTCATTTAAGATTTCGATGGCTTGTGAAATGTCTTCTGGCGCGCTGATATTGAATTTCAGCCCTAAAATGTCTGGAGAAAGTTTTTGAGCGGTTTTGATTAGTTCGGCGCGTGAGATTTGGCTTTGTGAGGCGCCCGCGCGTGAAAGATTTTCATAATCGTAGCAATTTTGGGCGCGGGCGCCTTCTTCATCTGTATTTTGTGCGGCCACGCACCTTCCGGCGCGAATTTCTTCCAGTCCTGCGTAGCAGCTTAAAATTTCCCGCAAAAAAGGAAATCCGTTTTCAGGATTGAAAATCGGAAGTTCCAAAATGTATAAAGATTTCTCCGGAAACCCTCCGCGGCATTGCGCAATGAGGGTTTCCAAATCTGAATTTTTAGCAGGAATGTCTTTCACGTTTAACTTTTTCCATCAATTCGTTAAAATCTTTTTCATCAAGAGTTTCGCGTTCAAGCAGATTTTTTGAAATATATTCAAGCATATCACGGTTTTCTGTCAAAAGTTTGCGGGCAATTTCGTAGCGTTCATCAACGATTTTCTTAACTTCTTTGTCGATTTCGGCAGCAATTTCATCGGAGTAATCTCTTTTCATGCCGAAGTCGCGTCCGAGGAATATGTTTTGTTCGTTTTTGCCGTATGCCATGTTGCCCATTTTTTCGCTCATACCATAAGCCGTTACCATGTTGCGAGCCATTGCCGAAACTTTTTCCAAATCATTGCTGGCGCCGGTTGTGATTGAATCTTTGCCAAAGACGATTTCTTCAGCAACGCGCCCGCCGAGCGTCATTGTAATTGTGTCAAGAATTTGTGACTTTTTCATTGTCAAATGGTCTTTTTCCGGCAGAACCATTGTAATTCCGAGTGCCATTCCGCGCGGAATAATTGAAACTTTATGCAGCGGGTCGCAGTTTTTAAGAAGTTTTGCCAAAAGAGCATGTCCGACTTCGTGATAAGCTGTGTTTTCTTTTTCTTCATCGGTAATCATGCGGCTTTTCTTTTCCGGCCCTGCCATAACCTTATCGATTGCTTCTTCAAGATTGTCCATTGTAATTAATTTCTGGTCGTGGCGTGCTGCAAGAAGTGCGGCTTCGTTAAGCAGGTTTTGCAAATCCGCGCCTGAAAATCCCGGTGTTCTTTTAGCAAGAACTTTAAGCTCAACATCTTTGTCAAGCGGTTTGTTTTTGGCATGAACATTCAAAATCTGTTCGCGGCCAAGAATATCCGGTTTGTTGATAACGATTTGTCTGTCAAAGCGACCCGGGCGAAGAAGTGCGTTATCCAAAATGTCGGGGCGGTTTGTTGCCGCAATTACGATGATGTTTGTGTTTTCGTCAAACCCGTCCATTTCAACAAGAAGCTGGTTAAGCGTCTGTTCTCTTTCGTCGTGTCCTCCGCCCATTCCAGCTCCGCGCTGGCGTCCGACCGCATCAATTTCATCAATGAAGATTATGCAGGGCTGATGCTTTTTCGCCTGGTCAAAAAGGTCTCTTACGCGGCTTGCACCAACACCGACAAACATTTCGACAAAATCAGAGCCGCTGATTGAGAAAAACGGAACGCCGGCTTCTCCGGCAACTGCTTTTGCCATCAAAGTTTTACCGGTACCGGGCGCGCCGATTAAAAGTACGCCTTTGGGAATTTTTGCACCGAGTTTTATGTATTTGTCGCCGTTTTTGAGGAAATCTACGATTTCTTCAAGTTCCTTTTTCTCTTCGTCAATTCCGGCAACATCTTTGAATGTTGTTTTAACTTTGCTGTCAAGCATTAGCTTTGCTTTGCTTTTGCCGAACGACATTGCCTGAGAGCCGCCTGCCTGAATGCTTTTGGCGGTTACAATCAGAAGGATTATGAATAAAAGCGGGATGAATAATGAACCTATAAGCCCCATAATCTGTGAGGATTCGCTTGGCTTTTTGACGGCAATTTCCGCGTCAGAAGCTTCAAGTTTTTTCATAATGTCAGGGTCATATGGCGTCAAAACTTTGTATTGTTTTGTCGGAATCTGTTTTTCCAGCTGCAAAAACGGACTTTGCGGTGCTTTTGGCAGATTTTTGCCCTGAAGACTTTTTTCTTCTTCAGATAAGGCTTTTTCTTCTTTTTTGGGAATTGCGATTAAATAATCGTCAGCCTTTTCGATTTTGCTGAATTCGTTATTGTTCAGTTTCTCCAAAAAGTTTGAGTATGAAAGTTCCGTAGTTTCCGTTGTCGGCCCGCCTAGAAATACCGATGCCGTGAAAATTACTACAACTATTGCAAGTATTATGTATCCTGCAGATTGGCTTTTATTCATTAAATTCTCCCTCTAAATTTTACACACATTTTTAAGCAAATTTATTATACACCAAAAATGTATAATAGTATATTGTCTGCAATATTGTAAAGATAGGTTTATAAAAAGTTTATTAAAAGGCAATTTTTTAGTTGTTTATGTTTTATTATAAATAAGTGTGTAAAGTGAATTGTTTTTATGGCAGTTAGTAATAACAAAAATATCTTCAATAACGAAACTTTTCTTTCGGCAGCAGGCTCGGCTGTAATTGGCGGAACGGGTTTTGCGCTTGCCGGATACGATTCAAAACCATGGCTGAAGAACGGAATACCGTCTGATGAATTCGTTAAAAAAGTCGAAGATAAAATCATTGCAAAAACTGATAAAGTTCAGGCACAGAAGATTAAAATATTTGACAAGTTTGTTGACACAATTGACAAAGCAAAGTCTTATGAAGAGCTTGTAGATATCCAGTTGAAGCCTTTAGTTTCGCAAAATATTGCGTTTAAAGATATGAAATCATCTTTAATGGAGCAAGTTGTGGCAATGCTTAAAAACCCGGAACTAGCAGGCCTTGAAAGAAATATTATTGATAATGATTATATGCTTGATATTTATAACGGAATTAAATATTCAGACAATCTTGGCGAGTTGAAAGCTGTGATGAGTGAGTATTTGAAAGCGGGCAGCGGATACAGGTTTGATGCTGCTAAAGAGTCTTTAAAATCAAGTGCGGCATTGTTGCTTTCAGCAAATGGGATTAATGCGAACGTTCGTCAAGAGGCTAAAGCTATGATTGACGCTTCTTTTGACCAGATAAGACATCAATTAAAACATGACCCTTCAAGTGTTTCGAAAGAAATGTTCGATATTATAAAAAGAACAGCTAAAAATATGCAGGGCAAAACTGCTCTTCTTTGGGGCGTTTCAGGCGGTGTGCTTTTCGGCGGAATAATTTTCTTGATAAATAAGCTTTGCTCAAAAACTGCTAAAAAGACAATGGCAAATTCTCCAAAACCTGATTCCGGCCAGCATTTGAAGTGATTTGTAAATTATCGTAAACATTGTATATACATGCTCTTGTCAAAATTTCAAATTCGGATAAAAATACCTAAAGGGAAGGACAAAAATGTTAGTAGGAAAATTTAATCAACCGATACGACCTAAGCGAAAAGACATAGGTGAGGTATCCCAAAAACGGGCACAGATACCAGGTTCGGTTCCTTTATCACCGTCTTCTGAATACATGTCCTCGGAATCAGGTTTAAATAAGAGTCCTTTAAAATTGTCTTCAAATGAGATAGCTTTTAAAGGCTCTTTTTTTAGTCTTTATAAAGAAGCCGGCAAGTATGATATTAATAAATTTCTAAACGAAATGGACAAGCCGCTTGACGGTATGGTAAGAAAGCTTTATAACGCTGTTACGGATTCAAAATTTACCGGTAAAGTTATAAATATCGAAGGCGATGAGCTTACAACTTATAAAAAAACAATACCGAACCTTGTTGCTCAAGGTGCTGCAGATCCGTTTTTAAGATTTCCGGGCGATATGCTTAACGGCGCGGTCGAACTTTTGGGTAAAATTAAGCCGTTCCAGAAATGGTCTGAAAAAACGCTTGAAAAACCGATGTTTAAAAATATCAGACATCGTTCCAAAATAGATTATGAAATGAATGCTCTTCAAGGACTTTTGGATTTCAAAGAGAATGCTTTGAATGATGCTTTGAAAGCGGAGGCAAAAAAACTCGGGATTTCTACAGATAAATTAACAGCAGCCGACAAGGCAAGAGTTGAGTCTGAAGTTGAAAAAAATATGGAATGGCTGATTTTTCAGCGTTCAATGAAGCCGTTTGACCCGAAGGTCGGAAATTATGATACAAAGCATGAAAGAGCTTTAAACAGACTTGTCTCAGGTTTACCGCCGGCAATATTTCTTGCAAATGACGCTTACAACCTTTCCCGTATGATGGACGATGACCCTAAAGCCGCAACAGAGGAAAAACGTACAAGGTTTAAGCAGGAAGTTTCAAGAATCCTTACGAGCGGATATTTAACCCTTATTACGATGGGTGCGCTTTCAAAATTAATCAACAATTCTAAAGGCGGAATTATGTTAAACACCGGTTTGACAGTTCTTGCAACAGAAATGTATTCGCGTTTGAAAAATGGAAAGCACATTACAAGATTAACTCCTGAACAAGCAAGAAAAATTAACGAAAAAAATAACGCTCCGGAGGCCAAAATTAAACCGGAAACCCCGACAAGCTTTAAAGCAAATGCAAGCAATGAAAAATCATCTCAGGATAAAACTCAAAAACCGCTTCTTTCCTTTGACACTGTTTTAAAAGCCAGCGCTGCTGTGATTGCTGCCGGATTTGCGATAAAGGGTATAAGAAAAATCCCGCGTGTTGACGCTGCCTTTGAAGCTGTGTTCAAGCCTTTCAAAAAGCTTTACAAAGATATGACAGAGATTTCCGACTATAAAGTTTCGCAAAAACAGATTGACGAAGTCGCTGAAACTCTAATCGAGCGAGGTTATAAAACCCGCGGTGAACAATATAGAGCAGTCGCCATCCGTTCGCGTGAACTTGTGGTTGAAAAAGTTGTCAAAGAATTAGACAAATCTTCTGACATCGGCGTAATTGAAAAGTTTATCAAGAATACTTCCGATAAAGATGTTCATACGGAAGTTCTTCAAAAAAGCTACAAATCAGTGCTCGACGTTCTTGATAAAACAGGATACAAGGAACTTGCTAATAAATACCGCTATGCTTCAGCCATTAAGGCAAAAACCGATAAAAATTTGATTAACGAACTTAATAATATAAAATCAGAATTTCAAACTTTAGGCGAAAGTAATGCTGATTTAATTTCAAAGATTTCTGCAAACAAACTCGGCAAAGAATTTTTGGCTGACGAAACTGTTTCTTCAAAAGTTAAGGCATCGTTGGAAAAAGCCGGCGATAAAAATGGTAAATTGTTTAAGGATTATCAAGACGCGCTAGAAGGACTTGTTAATTTTGGCGCTAGAGATAAAAAGATTAAACCGTTTGTAAACTTCTTTATTACCCCCTTCAGTTTCATGTGGAGCGTTGTGAAGTTTCCGTATAAAATTGCAAATCTGGCGGTCGAAATGTTTGCCAAAAAAGCTCCCCAGTCTGCAAAGTCTATGGATGCTCTTAATATGGAAGCTGTTTCAAAAAGTTTCGATAAAATTTCAGCAGAAGCTAAAAAATACAGAGATGCTCTTTCAAAAGCGACTGACGAGAATGCTAAAAAGAAAATTTGTAAAAAATTTGAAGACTTTGTAATGGACAACACTCTCAAAGCTTTTAACGTAAACTCAAGTTCAAACGTTTCAAACGCGGAGCTTTCAAATCTCGCAAAAACTGCTGCTTCAGCCGCTACAATCTGGTTTTTGATGACTGATAACTACAATATGGTTATGCTTAAGTCAAACGGTAATGATGTTGAAGGTGCTGAAACTAAATTTAAAGAAAGATTTGTTCAAGAAGGTTCAAGATTGTTCTATCAAACTCTTTTGATTGACCTGTTTAACAAAACCTTCCAGAAACAATACAACGGTTCTTTGATGGGAATGAGCTGGATTACTTTGACTAACACGACAATCGGTGAATTTTTAACAAGAAAATCAATCGGTGTTCCGATTGGAATGCACACGCGCGATGAACTTCTTGCAATGGAAGAAAAACAAAATAATGCAACCGGTTTTGAAAAAGATTACTATCAATTTATGAAGCGCTTGACTGGTAAACGTTCAATCCAATCCTACAACGTTAAAAAAACAAATAATCAGCCTCAAGAAACAAAAACCGCATCATCCGGGCAAACCGGAAAGTCTGAAAATTTAAATGTCATAAACAGCCAAACTTTTGGCAAAATGATTAAAGGCTGATAAATGCGGCTTCATAACCGCTGTTTGAAACATAATAAGCCGCAGCAGGCGGAGCAAACTTCGACTTGCAAAAAACAAATCCTCCGATAACAAGCGCCGCAATTATCAAAATTGTTACAAGAATTTTCGTTATTGCAAAGAAAATTCGTACAATCAATGATATCGCAAGAACTATTCCGAAAATTATTAAACCAGTTGTTAAATCCATTATCTTACCTTATTTTCTTCACCTTTGAGGAGCCTTTGTATATTTGAGCGGTGCAAATATATGATATAAAGTGCGCCGACTGCACAATAAACAATATAAGCCAAAGGTGCTTTGAAAGCCCACATTAGAAACGGCGAGATTGCCAATGCAATTATTGAACCTAAAGAAACATATTTCGAGGTGTAAGTTATAATCCCCCAAATTGCGGCAATGCAAAGCCCGACCATCCAGTTTAAGGCCAAAATTGTTCCGACTCCTGATGCAACTGATTTCCCGCCTGTGAATTTAAGGAAAACAGACTTGCTGTGTCCTAAGATTACTGCAACCGCCGCTAAAACAGGCAAAAGCCCTATTTCAGTAAAGTTCTTTGCAAATAATGCTGTCAGTACAACCGGCAATGCACCCTTAAATGCATCCAGAAGAAGAGTTATGAAAAACCATTTTTTGCCCATAACTCTTTTAACATTTGTCGCACCTGTTGACCCAGAGCCGATTGTTCTGATATCCTGTCCGGTTGCAAGTTTTACGATAATATATCCTGTCGGAATTGAGCCGATTAAATAAGCCCCTAAAATAACTGCTGCAATTTCTATAAATTTTTCCATAAGCTTCTCCTTAAGTATTTTAATTTTATCACAAATAAAAAACTAATAAAATAATCCCTTTTTGTAAATTTCCTCTAAAAGATTGATTTAAAGCCCGCTGTGTGATACTATTATATTAAAAGTATATAAGAATGAGAGAATTATGAATAATAAAAGATTAATAATTTTAGGAATACTGATAGTTGTAATATCAATAGTAGGAAAACTTCTCTGGTCAGCTTTATCCAGAGTAAAAGTCGATGATTTTAAACCGGCTGCAGTAATTTTTTTGGTAGACTCCTCAGCTTCAAATCAAAAGGCTTTAGATGGGCAAAAAAGAACCCTCAGACAAATTTGTAACCTTCTTGACCCTGAAGATCAAATCAAAATTTTGCGGGTCAGCGAAGATGCATATTTGATTTATGAAGGAACTCCGTTCAACAATTCAGGTATTTCAAAAGCTCTTGATGCCTTCACAAAATATGACAGCAGCGATTACGGAACTGCATACGGGCTTGCTTTGAAAAAAGGTTTTAACCATGCGCTTGCAATGCAGAAGGAAGGCTATATTCCGGGCATTGTGGTTTTGGGTGATTTGGAAAACGAAGGCGCTATTGAAAAACAAATTAACTGGGATTTACTCCCTAAAAACGTTGAAGAATCAAAACAGTATATGCCGGAACTTTCAATGATGTTTTTATATGCGCATCCTGAAAAACTTGATATGGTAAAAGAAAAACTTACACCTGTTTTGGGAGAGAAGAAACTGATTGTTTCTCCGGAACAAAATATTGACAAGGCTGTAAGACTTTTTATCCATGCGCTTGGCAGATAATAATTACTTTAAATAATATAAGGGGAATTTTATGACAATTGTTGTTTCATCTTCAAAACTTGAAAAAGTATTTGATGAAAAAGACGTAATCAATATTGGAACTAATCCTAACTGTGATTTTAAACTCGAACTTGATTTTGATGTTCTGATAACATTACAGTACGACCAAAACGAAAACAAATGCGTTTTAATGAACACTTTCCACAATGAGCGCGTGCTTTTTAAAGGCAAGCCGATTAAGAAAGTGGAGATTGGAAATATATGTAAAATTATGTTTGCCGGAAGCGACGAATTTATCAATATAAAAATCCTGGAAAATGCACCTGTTAAAAAAACTGTTACAACAATTGCCAGAGAAGATTTGACAGAAGACGATATGAAAGCGCTTTACGGCAACGACCCTAACGCTGTCACACGCGTAAAGCTGGATAAACAAAAGGCCGATATTGAAGCAATGCGTGTTGCAATTATTAAACAGGTTGCATTCCAGATTAATGATTTGAAGAACAAAATTGCCTCAAATACCAGAACAAATATCTTTTTGCATGTAGCAATGGCTTTCTGTTCAATCCTTTGTTCATTTGGTCTTGCAAACTATCTGATGGGGCTTTCCATCAAAGAATCTTCAAATTATCTTCACCTGCCGACTAACATAAAAGTTTGGGTAATTTTTGCAATTATTGTTTTTGCTGCTGCAGTTTTGCTTAAACAGGGTGTTTATCTGTTTTTACAAAGCGCCGAAAACAAAAATGTTTCAGGAATAGGAAAATTTTCTCAAGGTTTTATGGTGGTTCTCGGTATGATTTTTATGCTCGGGGTTTATATCATTAACCTTATTTATTATATGAATTTAAATGATTTTGTTATGTTTGCGGTGTTTGTTTCACTGTTCTTCTCGGGAATTTTAACAGCACTGGCACTTGGCTGCGGTTATTTCAAACATACCTCGGGCGAATGGGCAATGACGCTTAACAAGTACGAATACCGCGAGGATTTTGAATCTGTTTTGAAATCTTACAGACTTTGGATTGAAAGATTTGTTAACAGTTTTTCAAAAACAAGAATCCAGAATATTAAAGACCGGATTTTCGGGCTTCAGATTAAAGCCTCCGGTGAAGTTCTTCTTGGTGTTATAACCTCGCCGTTTTTGGCTTATGGTGTTTCAAACACTCTCGCAATGTGCTTTCCGGAAGCTGCCGGCTGGATAAGAATTTCCGGTTTAAGATTTTCTCCGGTGTTCCTTGTTCTGGCATCATTTATGATTGTGCTTGCATTTTTTGCATTTTCAATTGCGTTTGCTGCAGTGAAAAAAATCCAGGGCTCTCAAGTTATCAAACAAGACGGATACAGCGATTACAGACAGCATGGCGTTAGCATTTTAGGTTTAGAGGGTACAAGAAAATTAGAAACAGAAAAATTTGTCTGGTTATGCATTGGATGTTCAATTATCTTTATTGAATTCACAATGAACGTTTCATATTTTGCGTCAGAAATCGGCGGAGACTTAATGGGACTGGTAAAAAGCTTACTGGCCGCGCTTGTTCCGACAGCAATTCTTATTGCAGAAACTTTCTTGTTCTCCGGCACGCTCTTTGAAATGTATGCTTGTGACGAAGTTATTGCAAAATTTGATAAAGACTAGAAATGAGAAATGAAGCGGTTAAAAGGATTTGTAATATTTCTATATATCTTCTTTACAGTGCTGGTTGTGATTTTGCATCCGGCAATGCATAAGCCTGTCACGCTTGAAAATACAAATTTTAAGATTAAAGAACAGCTTATGAACCCGAAACCGCGTAAAGTTTCTGATTTTGAAGTCAAAGTCAAATTCTATAGAACAAATAAAACCGTTGCAAAAGCAGAAGATAAGACAATTCACATAAAGCCCGATGATGACAAAACCTTGTCTTTTGACGTAACGCAGGGCGCAGGAACTCGGGAAACTGTTCTTGATACTTCTGAAAATTCCTCAAGAGAACTTCAACAAAATTTGGAGATGGAATTTTCAGACAGCAGAATGCTTTATCAAGACAAAGAAATCAATCTTTCTGACCAACAGACAAAATATTCGGAACAAAACTTAAATTTAAATGAAAATATCCCGCGTTCTGATTTAGAAATTGGCGTAAATGACCAAAACAATAATGTCAAGCTGAAAGACAGTGACGAAGTCGGCAACCGTAAATTTAAAGGTTCGCGTGAAGAGATTATAGCCTGGAATGTTTGGAGAAGTGAGCTTCAAAACAGAATTATGGACGAATCTGCAATAGAAGCGCCTGTTGGAACTTTGATATTGTTCTCCTTTGACGTTTCTGAGGACGGCCTTATCTCTAATTTGAAATACACCTGTACAAACAGAAAATATGCCGCAGATGCAAAAGCTGATATGGTAAGTATTTTAAATCGTTTGCAGGGCGACAGCATACTTAATTTTCCACCGAACACCCGGAGAAAAAATGTTAGATTTAAAGGCGGTTTTATACTGGATTATGATACCGTATATTCTAAACCCGAGGATTATTCCGATTATGAAAGGATTAGACAATGATGAATAAAAAAACTTTTTTGATTACAGCAGCTTTGGTATTTATAGTTGCAATACTTGCATCAACTTTTGTGGTTACCGGTATGAAACCTGAAATGCATAAATCTTTTCTTCTAGAAATCATAAACGTGAAAATTAAAAAATAATATGGTATAATAAATACAGATGTTTAAATGTTCTGAATGTAAAAGATTATATAAAGAAAGAGTTGACTACTGCGATTGCGGAAACAATGAATTTGAAGAAGTTCAAGACACCCCGCAGCCTTCACAGAAAGCTGCTCCGGCAAATAGCCCAGCTGCTCCTGAACTGGCTCCGATTCTCCCGGTAAACCTTATTTCAATAATTGTTTTTTCTGCCTGCTGTATATTTTCACTTTGTTTTGTTCTGTTTTTGGGGCCGGAACCTAAAAAGCGTGAAAAAGCTCCAAATACTACTGAAAAAGTTGTTGTAAAGGACATTCCAAGTATCGACAAAATCTGGGATGATACCCCTGCTTACAAAGTTCCTGCGGATGCTAACGTTGGGTGGCAATCTTATGAACCGGGGCTTATAAATGCTCTTCTTGCCAAATTCAGCCTTGCAAAGTATGATGGAGATGGAACTTGCGATATTGAGTTTGTTCTTGACCGCCACGGGAATTTAAAAAAGAAAAAATTATATCAAAATTCTGCTAATAAACCTCTTTTAGCTGCCGCAAAAAAAATGCTTTCATCTGTCAGAAGTTATAATCCGCCACCAAAAGATTACGACGGCAGCCCATTGGTTTTTGAATTTTACGAAGTAGATGATACTTATTCTTTAAGGGCAAAAAAATAAATTTTGTTTGTAACAAAAAGAGAAAATCCCTTGACAAAATGTTAGGCTTGCCTTACATTATTATTATGAATTGATTTACTATTAATTACCACCATTTGTAAGGGTATATTTTAAAACCTCCGTATTACGGGGGCTTTTTTTACATTGAGGCTGTTGCAGGACGCTAAGGCAATGCCGCCAAATCTCTTTCCTTTATTAGTTATTGTCGCAATAACTATCCTGTTGCGTAATAAATTTTTCCATGCCGCTAAGTAAAATAAAATTTGTAAATTTGATTGCGTCAGGAGAGATTATGAAGAACAATTCCAAAACCTTTTGCCTGCTTGTGTTTTTTTGTGGGCTTAACCTTTTTAATACGGCTTTTTCAGAAGAAATTGCCAGGCCGGACTGCAAATGCCCTGATTATGTTTTTGAATATTTAGGAAATGATAAATTTGAAAAATACAACCGAAAGATGTTTAATTTCAATTCGAAATTAAACAAATATGCAATAAAACCAATTCATATTCTCTGGGCGTCGATAATGCCAAAATACGGCATGGACAGAATAAAAGGAATTGCGACAAACATTGAATATCCGGCAAGACTTGTAAGCAGTCTTATCCAAAAGGATTTCGAGACCTCGAAAAACGAAACAGTTAGATTTCTTACAAACACGACGATTGGCCTTGGCGGAATGTATGACCCTGCAAAACGTTTTTTGAAAATCCAGCCTTCAAACGAGAATATGGAGCAAGCTTTTGCGAAATGTCATATAAAACCAGGTCCATATCTAGTTTGCCCTGTTATAAACGGCACCAGTCCACGTAACCTTGCCGGCAAACTCTGCGATGCTGCACTTAATCCTTCCTGCTATATTGCAACCCCTGTTCTTGCAGCTGTGAAAGCGGGACTTCTGGTTAACAGAACCTCTTATATGCAGCCAATCATGAAAATGATTGAATCGAATTATGCAGACCCATACGACATAACACGAAAACTCTATGGTGTCGAAAATTATATGAAATGCCACAATTACGACAGAAAAGAAGTTCTTGATACAGCAATTGACTTTATTGAAAATGACACAGAGCTTGACGGCGATAACCTTTTGTATGAACTAGAACCCGAACTTGTAAAAGAGAATTCCGAAACCGAACTGGGTACAAAAAAACTTACTGAAGCTGAAATTGACGAAAAACATGTTGCAGACAAGGTTGAAGCCGATTCCAGTGAAAAACTTTCTGTAACAGAGATTATCAACGCCGGCGACAGTGCTGAAGGTGCAATTCTAAAAGCTTATAATACAAAAAATTCAAAACTTATGGCTGATATGCTTCTATTTGATTACAAACCTCAGAATCCGGTGACCGACAGCATGAGAACAGCGCTTTTTGACCTTCCCGATGTTGATGAATCAATTTGGGCTGAAATTTCTTTATGGAACAGATGTTTTAGTAACAGGATTAAAACATCTTCCGTAAATCTTTATCCGGAACGTGAAAATTATAAATACAGATATATTCTTCAGAAAGGAATGAAGACTTCTCCCCTTGCAATAATTTTCCCTTCAATTGGAGAAGGCATAACCTCAAGCCATTCGGTTCTTCTGGCTAAAATGTTTTATGATGAAGGCTATTCTGTTATAATTTTAGGAAGCGCTTTTCAATGGGAATTCGCAAAAAGTATGCCCGAAGACTATCGGCCGGGAATACCCTCTCAAGATGCAGATTATTTGAAAACCTTGACTCATAAAGTTATTGACAGTGTTCAAAATAAACACAAATATGAATTTAATCAGCGGGTTGTTCTGGGAACTTCTTTCGGTGCTTTGACTGCGCTGTTTCTCGCTGATAAAGAATACAAAAACAATACTTTGAATATAACAAAATACATTTCTATATGTCCGCCGGTTGAACTTATTTACGCAATGGAACAGGTTGACAAAACAACAGCCGAATGGGAAAAAAATCCGGACAATTTAAAAGACAGAGTTGCCATTACGGCGGCAAAAATTCTTCAGATTTCACAGATGGAGGAGAAAGACAGAGAAAAAATTCAGGGGCTTCCCTTTTCAGAATACGAAGCGAAACTTATTACAGGCTTTATAATGCATCAAAAATTGTCAGACCTGGTTTACACAATCGAAAATGAAAATATTTCTGATAAAAAAGAACTTTACCGCCAGATTAATAATATGACATATCAGGATTACGCGCAAAAGTACCTTTTAGATACCGAGTATGAAACAGTTGATGACTTAAAATACGTTGCAAGCCTTCATTCCATCTCAGACTACCTGAAAAATAATGATAATTATAAAATTTATCATTCCATAAATGATTATTTAACAACTCCGGAGCAGTTGAAAAAACTTAAAACCTACACTGGTGCTAAATCAACTTATCTGGACAATGGTTCTCACCTTGGATTTTTATACAGGAAGGAATTTCAGCAGGAACTGAAAAAAGAAATTTCAATGCAAAATTCCGCCTCTAAAACCACTGAAAATGATAATTCAGGTGAATTTTTAGCCAGCGAAGTTCAAAAATCTGTTCCGGCAGAGGCAGCCGCTTCTCAAGAACCGGTTGGTTCAGATAATAAATGAATGTTGACGGATTTTTAGAGCCGATGGTATAATTGAATATAAAATTAAATAGAAGTGTCAATGCAAATAAATTTTAAAGAGTAAGGATAATATTTGTCCTTACTCTTTTTGCTAAAAATGTACAAAGCTTACAGAAAGGAGCAGAAATGACAACAGACAACGGCAAAAAAATCCATGTTAAATCCTATTTTCGCAAAGACAACACAAAAGTTAAAAGCCATTACAGAAGTGTTCCGAATTCTTCGGACTATTCAGAAGAAACAAACGATTACGAGGACTATTCAATAACTCCCGTAGAGGGAGCTCTCCAGGGCAGTGTTTCTATGGCGGTATTTCCCCAGAGCGAGGAGGAAGGCGAAAATTTTGCCTCAAAAATGTTGGGAACAATCGGACAAATTATCATGGACGGGTCTGAAATAGCAGAAAAAGGTGTTTCAATAGCGGAAGAGATAGAAAGGCAAACCGGGTTTCAAAATAATTTGTCTGCAATACAGTTGAAGCCTCAGATGGACTTTGTTGTAACAGAGTTGAAAAAGGCTCAACAGGCCTCTGAAGATTTGCAGGAACAAAACCTGAAACAAATTTCAAACGTGAAGAATAAAGAAGAATTCAGTCAATTAAGCCAAACTTTTGCAAAACAAAAGGAAGTGAACTCACAAACCCGTAACGCCATCAACAGAGCTGAATATGCAATTCAGAATAATGATTACAAAACTGCCGCAGCAGAGTTAAAAAACTATCAGAAATTGCAAAATGTTTTACGATATAGCGCCCTGGCGCTTGCTCCTGCTGGAGCATTAACATCGCAAGTATTGAGCAGTCCGTATTTTAAGGAAATAAAAAAGCTTCCAACAAATGTAAAACAAAATCTGAAACTCCTCCGCCGTACAGGTTTGCATAGTATGCCAGAGGTTGAAAAAAGAGCTATTGATATAGGTATGATTATTAAAAAAGTATTTAAAGGATATAATGATGCTTTTGAGCTGTGGATGGCTGGAGCTTATCAGTTTAAATACTCTAAAAGATATATTCAAGAAAACGGTTTTCTAGTGAACAGAGTTTCTGACTTGCCGCCTTATTTACAAAGCTATGTGAGAAATAAACTTCAAGCCCAAATTGGTGTCCGAGAAGCGCGCGGGCTGCTGCTAAGAGCAGACAGTTCTCTCTCAAAAGATATTGCCCAAAGTCCTGAAATTAAAAATTTTATTATAAAAAATGCCCGTGAACTTGCTCAATATCAAAAAATTAACAGCAGTATAAATTTCACAGGTGATACTAATTTGCACCTATCGCTTGGACACGCAGATATTTTGAATGCTCATTTTGATTCGCAGGGTAATTTTAATGCAATAATTGCTGACACCTATGACTTCAACAAAAACGATTCTGACTGGAAAGTCGAATGGGCATACAATGTTCAGGCAAATAATAAAGTAGAAAACTTTTATGTGTTATGCATTATTGTTATACCCAAACCTGATTTGATTAAAATAATAACTCTAGGATAAAGTGATATGCTAATATCCCACCCCATAATAAGACCATAACTATTCTTGTAATCCATATGGAAATTTTGTTGAAACGGGTTAGCGGCTGGGAAGTCAAAATATTTATGTGTGCAATAATAGAGTTAATGCCGGCAGTTGCGATTGCGATATAAATTGCAGCACTAATTATGATAAAAAGCACATATTTTATAAGTTCCAACCTCGTAAATCCCGGTTCATATATGAAATTAAGCTCTATTATCCAAAAAAGCAATCCTAGCGTAAATAAAAAAAAGATAGTAATGCAGTTTGCAATAAGTAGAAATATAGTCCAAATTTTCTTTTTCATAAACAAAATATAGCACATTAAATTCAAAAAAATAAATTAGCCAAGTTTCTATATTTATCTATATGTACAAACGGGAGTTTTTGCTCCCGTTTTTTAATAGTATAAACTTTTTGCTTCCCGTTCAGAGGATTTGTATCATAATGTCATAAAAATGCCATTACAATAGTGTATAATACTCCTCCCCATATTAAAGGTATGATAAATCGCATAATCCATATGGAAATCTTGTTGAAGCAGGTTAAGGGTTTATCTTTCAAAAGATTTGTGTATGCAAAAATTGAGTTAATTCCGGCAGCTGCTGCAGTAACATAAATGGCCGTGATAACAAGCGTTTCAAATATAAACTCATTGATATTAAAATATGGCATTTCAGGTTCATAAGACCACATAATGAGAAATAACCATATAATTAACCCTGCAGTAAATATAAAAAAGACAGTAATACAATCTACAATGAGTAAAAATAAAGTCCAATTATTCTTTTTCATAAAAAGACACTAGCATATAAATTCAAAAAAATAAATTAGCCGGGTTTCTATATTTTCTGCACGCAAAAACGGGAGCATATTCCCGTTTTTCGTACTATAATCTATTGTAAAGAGGCGAGAATTTATGAATAAGAAAAAACTTATTGAAACTTGTTTAATTTCAGAAGACGCGATTGAAACTTATCCCTTCAAAGGTAAAACTTACGAAGATTATGCTGTAATCAGACACAAAAGTAACGGAAAGTGGTTTGCATTGGTATTTTTTCTCGAGAAAACTCTGTTTGTAAATCTCAAATGCAGCCCTATAGATGCCTCAGTTCTTAGAGAAATGTACAGCTTTATCACACCGGCATGGCATATGAATAAAAAACATTGGATAAAAATCGATGTCAATAAAGCCCCGAAGGAGCTGCTGGTGAATTTAATTAAAACAAGTTTTGATTTGACTGCAAAGTAACCTGCGTTTATTTCCCGATGCTATTAAATAAGGTGTTCTCTTATGGCAATTACAGCTGCAAGAACTCTGTCTTCAACACCAAGTTTCTTGAAAATGTTACAAACATGAGCTTTTGAAGTGTGAACGCTTACAAATAATTTTTCTGCAATTTCCTGATTACTCAAGCCATCCACAATACATCTTAAAACTTCTAATTCTCTCGGCGTTAATTTTTTGCGTTCTTTTTCAGCTTTATATTGTTGGAGATTTGTGATATTTTGAGTTTTTTGAAAACACTTTCTTGCAGCAGCAGCGGCTGATGGGTCTATCCAGCAAGCTCCTTTTGCAACGGTTTGAATTACCATTAACAAAGAATCAAAAGACATATCTTTTATGCAAAAAGCATTTGCTCCGGCACCTAAAGAAGCGATAATTTCATCATCGCTTTTGTGTGGTGATAAAATGATTATTTTTGCGTCCGGCCGATTTTCTTTTATTTTCAAAGTCGTTTCAATACCGTTCAATCCCATGTAAACTATGTCAATAAGCACTACATCCGGCTGTAGATAATCTATCAGATAAAATGCTTCCTCTGCACTTCCCGTTGAACCTGCGATTTTAATATTTGGATTTTCACGTAGTGCATATTTTATACCAATTCTTGTAACTTTTTCACTCTCAATAACTAAAACTTTAACCTGACTTTTGTCTGCAGTATTTTGAGACATTCCTCACCCCTTTCATTTTATATTTTTAAAAAATACAATTATATCTTATGTATAATCGTATTTAATATTCACGTTTGACTTATAAATAAAACTATATTTCAAGCAACTTGAGTCATAGCAGTAAACTCAATTTACTAAATAATGTAACTAAATATTTCTCCCCAATATTTTTGCAGTAATTATCTATTAATAATACAACAGAATTTGATTTAATGCCAAATATTTTACTTGGAACAGCTAAAAAGGTACATACATTAATAAAGCCCAATAAACAAGCCCAAAACAAATTCTAATTTATAAAAATCAAACGCAATATTTCTTTACAAAAAAGTAAGTATAAAATATACACTCACTTAAAGAATTTTAGGAAACCTAAAGAATATTTCTATAAAAATTTAAATGCTTATTAATTAAATCTTTAAAAATGGAGCTAATATCTATTTATTAACTAATAAGAGCCATAGTTAGTATAATCATTATAACTTGGCTCTTATAATTTACTTTTACGCAACAACTTCAAAGATTTTAATGCAGGGGGCTTTATCAAATAATGGTGACAAACCTGTAACAACATCATTTTTGAACATATCAGATTCAAGATATGCTTTTGCATTTTCCACACTATCAAATCCATGAAGAACTTGAACATCTTCTTCTCTTACTAATAAATTTTTTGAAACCGCACCTTTAATTGTATTTAAAAATGGAGTTCTATAATCTGAATAAACTTTAGCGGCTGCAGATCTGTTTTCATTCTTAATCCACATAGTAATTTCTAAATAAGCCTTTGCTTCCATATTTTCCTCCTTTGTTTTTACTACAATACAAATTTAACAAGGCCTCTATTTAGAGTAAATATATAAATAAAATTATTAGTTACTAATAATTTTACAAGTATGCTATTTTAGCTGATTACAGCTTTTGCAGGCAGGAAATTTTTTCTCAAGTTTTTCAACCGAATTTGTTTTTGACCAATTACAGATGCTTTGTAAAATCGGAAGAACAGACAAACCTTTTTCAGATAAATTATATTCGACTCTTGGTGGAATTTCATTATATTGTATTCTTTCAACCAATCCATCATTTATGAGTTCTTTTAACATTTCAGCTAAAACCGCATCGGAGATTGTAGTTAATTCTTTTTTTAATTGATTATATCTTAAAGTATTATGCGAATATAAAACGCAAATAATTCTAGATTTCCATTTTCCGCCAAATATTTCAAGACCGTATTCTAAAGGACACATTATTTCTTTTTGAAGTTTTCTTTTATATCTCATAGATATATTTTATAAAAGAATAGTTACTCTGTCAAATAGAGTAAAAGTTTTTCTGTGTTAATAGAATATATTTCATATTAAAAATTTTTGAAGATATAGCGTTAATATAAAAGATTAAAATGAAATTTATCATAAATGAATACACACATAACTTCCAACGGTTATGATTTAATGATATTAGGCAAATACGCAAACAAGAGTTTAATTGTTTATTAACATTTGATTTGAGAAAAATTAACACATGGTTTTAGGATTTTTATTAGCAAAAAATATTTTTATAAGTTTTAGAAAAATTATAGAGGACTTAGTATCTTATGAAAATTAATTCAAATATAACAGTACAAAATTCATATAACAAACAAATGCTCAAAAAAGAAAAGGTTTCTTTTAAAGGCTTGACAACCACGAAAGTAAAATCAATGTTTGTTTTCGATTTGGATGGAACTTTGGCAACTGCAAACCAAAAACAACTTGATTATATTTTAAAAAAAGCTAAAGAAACAAATTCCGATATAATTTATGCAACTGGGCGCACGCTAAAAGAATTCTTTCACCTTCAGGATAAAATGTCATCTGCGAACAAAGTTCTTCCTGCACCCGACTATCTTATTGCAAATAATGGACAATTTTTGTATCAAAATATTGATGGACAATTATTAGAAGAATTAAACTATCAAAAATTATTAACGAATAAATCTAAATATAATAGAGAGTATATAACCGGAATAATGAAAAAGCTCTCTCAAACTGATAAATACAGATATACTCCTGAACAGTTGGCCACTCTAAATAATTTGAGTGAAATTAGGAATTCTGACCCTTTATTTTATAACTCAAGAATCACATATTATGAATGGAATCCTTCAAAAAATATGGCAGAATATTTTTTGGCACAAGATGTAGATTTGGCTGGATTGAAAAATGAATTAAACCAAATATTGTCTAAAAAAGGCATTAAAGTTAAGTTTAGAGAAAATCATTATACAAAACCAATTATGGATGCTTGTAACGAAAGTATACTGTTACAATCTAATTCACTTAGACGTCATCCTGATGGCTCTATGACCGCACTATTTTTATGTGCCGCAGATAAAGCGGATGGTATAGATTATATAAGAAAAAAGAGAGGCATCTTAAATTCAGAGATTATTATGGCTGGAAATGATGATAATGATATTCCAATGGCAAAGTTTACAAAAAATGGCTCTAAATTTATATGTTTAGCTGATTCCTCTCAGAGACTCATTGATTATTGCGTATCAATATCTCGTAATATATTTTTAAGTGTTGAAAATGGTGCAAATGGAATAATTGAAGGATTAAAATATTTTATTAAATATTAGTTACACAGTATCAGACAGCAATTTTAAATAAATTTTGATAAGACATGTAAATGAACACTCAGTTTGATTATTTGTAACAGACTGTTTAGGAATAATCGCTGGAACCATTGAAAACATATGCACAATTGTAAAGTTTTCGTTAGAATGTACAAAGATAGTGTCAAAAAATCTTTACACGTTTTAAACTCCTTGAAAGGAAAATGAAATGAAATATTTATATGGACCACTCTTCCTGCTTACTGCCTCATGCGCAACTCTATATTTCGAGGTTAGCAAGTACAAGCAAAAGGAGAATACACAAAAACAAATAAAACAGTATTCATCAGAAATTGCAAACAAGGATATTAACAGATTCAATAGAATAAATAATGCTATTACTCATGGGGAAATGAACAATTCTACTGCAAAGTGGATGAAAGAATACAATAAAATGATGGACTCATTGAAAATAGACAGCCTTACAAAGAAAGCTTACTTTGAGGGTGCTCAAATGGTCAGAGATAGTATCAAAGCTGCAACAAAATTAAAATAAAAAGGCTGTATCTTTTGTAAAATTTAGGAATTTGCCGAGGTTAAAACAGCATTTCTTAAAGCGCTTGCGATACATTGAGTATTTTCTGACATCATAATTTCATAACCTCAAGTGCGGTTGATATATCTTGTCAGACTGATTGCTTTTCCAATATTAAACTTGGCGCGTATGCAGACAGATTTAAAACGTTGCCCGAATTTCTCAAACTGGTAAAAAAAGTCCGTTTTAGTCCGGTTTGAGAATTTATTATTCACGATTTTTCCGAGTTCAAAATCCAATAAAATCAAGCCTTTTGAGAAAAATTCTCAAACTGGTTGTTTTCTCAAACTAAACGTAAAAATACATTAATATAATATAGAAAACAAACTTGGTATTAAAATACACAAAACCTAAGCTATGACATAAGAAAGCCCTTTGATTTATTCATCAAAAGGGCTTTTATCCTATTAATCTGGGGCGGAAGGATTCGAACCTCCGAATGCCTGGACCAAAACCAGGTGCCTTACCACTTGGCGACGCCCCATTACAAGCTACGTTTATAATTTTATATGATAAATCTCTTTTGTCAATATTTGTTATTCGATTTCTTTGAAAAAATCATTTATATCTACCCGTAAAATTTTAGAGAGTCTGAAAATTACCTGTGCACTTGGTATGATTACACCGCGTTCAAGCTTGCCAACATAATTAATACTCATATCAAGCATTTCTGCAAGCTTGTCTTGTGTGTAATGCCGTCGGAGCCTTTCTGCACGGATATTTGAACCTAATATATACCCAAAATTTTTTTCCATAATTATTTATTTTATAAGATTCTATATATACAGAAAAGAGATTTTTATGGTTAAAATATTTACAATAATAATTATTTAGTATATTATTATAATTAATTAAAGGAGGCATGTATGAAATATGTAGGCTTTACTCTTGCTGAGGTTTTGATAACTCTGAGTATAATTGGAATAGTCGCTGCCATGACTTTGCCATCTGTTATTACTAATTCGCGTAACAAACAGCTTGAAGCCGGTTTAAAGAAATCTTACAGTGTAATTTCGCAAGCTCTAGAAATGTACAGGGCTGAAAATGGAGAACCTCTTAAAGCCGGTGAAAGTATTAAAATTAAACCAATACTTATGAAATATCTTCACATTGTAAAAGATTGCGGGACAGGCTCTTTTGATCCATCGGCCTGTATTCCTAATTATGGAGTTGATAATGAAAACAATTCAACGGTTTACAAAATCTTTAATGGCAAGCGTCTTATGAGTCTTCAGGAATTTGATGACGGCCAGTTTGTTCTTAATGATGGAACTCTTATTTTGCTGGAAAATATGGTTGGTGCCTCGTCGCCATTATTTATTTCGGTTGATGTAAACGGCTACAACAAAAATCCAAACAGGCTTGGACAGGATTTGTTTATGTTTCAGATTGATAATGAGGGCAGATTGCTCCCTATGGGTGTTGAAGGAACAAAATATTATAATCAGAACGGTGCGTATTGTTCGGCATCTTCTTCTGATAGTATGAATGGTGCTGGTTGTACTTACAACGCATTGAATGATAAAGATTATTTTAAAAACCTGCCAAAATAATTTCAGAAGTTTAATATATAAACGGACTTTGCTCTTTGGCTCTTAATATTTCAACGCGATTGCCAAGAAGTTTTTCAAAAACATCAAGAACTAAAATTTCGCTTTCAAAATGTCCTATATCAAATAAAACAATCGGACTTTCAACGGCAGTGTGGAATTTTACATCGCCAGTTACAAAAGCATCTGCGCCGTTTTCAAAAGCTTCCTGAAGAAATTCTGCTCCGCTGCCTGCACAAAATCCTAGTTTTTTTATTGCCGTTTCGTTTTTGTTGTTTGTATATCTCAAATTCGGCGAAATTTTCGATAATTTTTGCGTAAAATTGTCAACCGAAATTCCTTCAGGCAAACAAACATATCTGACAAAACCGTTCTGTTCTGTTTTTTCAAAATTTAGAGTTTTTATCAATGCGTCAGTTGTTCCGCCTTCGGCCAAATCCAAATTTGTGTGTGCGCAGTATAGATCAATGTCTTTCCAGGCTAAAGGCACAGCAAATAAAGGGTGATGGGAAATTATCATATCGCAATTTTTTTCTCGCGCCTGCTTGATAATATCTTCTGTCACGGTCAGACAAAGCATAACCCGTTTTATTTTTTGTTTTGGCGTTTCGACCAGCCAGCCTGAACAATCCCAGCTTTCTGCAAGTTCAGGCGGTGCAAAATCTTCAATCTTTCGTATAATTTCCGATTTATCCATAAATTGTCTCAAAAGTCTGTTTTGCAACTTCTTGTTTGCTGCATTTGTTTATAATTTTCATATCAAGATTTTTGTCGAAAATTACAACCTCATTGTAATCGCTTGAAAATCCGATATCCTTTCTTGAAATATCATTTGCAACAAGAAAATCACAGCCTTTTGCGCCCATTTTTTTCTTGGCGTTTTCGTACAAATCTTCGCTTTCGGCGCAGAAACCGACGACTATTTGATGCGTTTTTCTGCTGCATAAATCCTTTAAAATGTCAGGGTTTTTGACAAGTGCAATAGAAATCTCATCTTTTGCTGTTTTTTTCATCTTGTTAGGCGAAATTTTCTTTGCGCGGTAATCTGCAACTGCCGCTGCCATTATAACGCAGTCGCAGTCATCAAATTCCAGATTAACTGCGTTTTGCATGTCTTCTGCCGACTTAACTTTTATAACTTTGTAAGGTTTTTCAACTTTTTTTGTCGTAATCAAAACAACATCGGCGCCGCGTTTATAGGCTTCATCCGCAAGCGCAAACCCCATTTTCCCCGAGGAATAATTTGAAATAAAACGCACCGGATCAATTTCTTCAATTGTTCCGCCTGCAGTGACCACAACTTTTTTACCTTTAAGCGGTTTTTCTTTGCCGGTCAAAACTTCAACTGTTTTTTCAAAGATTTTATCAAGCGAGGCAAGCCTTCCTTCGCCGTTCACACCGCAGGCAAGAAATCCTGTTTCCGGGGCAACATTTATAAAGCCGCGCGATGTTAATTTTGTCAAATTTTCCTGAATAAAAGGATTGTTCCACATGTTTGAATTCATCGCAGGCGCAATGATAACGGGTTTTGTGAATGCCGCAAGGATTGAGGTTAAAAGATTGTCGCAAATTCCGTTTGCGATTTTGCCGATTGTGTTTGCTGTTGCAGGCGCGATTACGAAAATATCGGCTTCATCAGCGTAAGAGATATGTTCGGGCTTAAAATCGCCGATTGCGAATTCTTCAACTGCAACATTGTTTTGGCTGAGACATTGAAGTGTCAAAATTGATACAAAATTTAGCGCATTTGGGGTGCAAACAACTTTTACATCTGCATTTGCGCGTTTGTACATTCTAATTAGTTCACAAATCTTATACGCGGCAATCCCGCCCGTAATTCCGATTAAAACATGTTTTCCGCTAAGCATTTTCCATTTCTCCGAAGATAACTCTTGAAAGCTCGTTAATTGCATCTTCAAGGTTATCGTTTACGATTTTGTAATCAAATTTTTCAGCACGTTCAAGTTCAACTTTAACCTGTTCAAGCCGTTTTTGAATAGTTTCTTCGTCTTCTGTGTGGCGGCCTCTCAAACGGTTTTCAAGGGTTTCGTATGAGGGCGGGCAGATGAAAATTAAAACTGCTTCTGGCATTTGTTTTTTAACCTGCAATGCCCCTTGGGTGTCAATTTCAAGAATTATGTCTTTTTCCTCCTGAAGGCATTGGTTAATGTATTTTTTCTTTGTACCGTAAAAATTTCCGGCAAATTCTGCCCATTCGAGGAATTTGTCATTTTCTATACAGTTTTTAAAATCGTCTTTTGAAATGAAAAAGTAATTTACGCCGTCAACTTCGCCCTGTCTGGGTTTACGCGTAGTGCAGGAGATTGAAAGCATAAAATTAGGGTTTTTGTCTAAAAATCCTTTTAAAACGGTTCCTTTGCCGACTCCGGAGGAGCCGGACAATACAAACAATTTTTTGTTCATATTATAATTATACAATGAATATTTCTAATGAAAAAAATATTGTCACATTTTTGAAGAAACTTAATACAATTTCTTCTATTAAAGAACTTTCAAAGTTTGTTTCTGATGAAATTCTTGAATTAACCGGTGCCGGAGCAGCTTGCTTTTGTTTGATGAGTAATATCACCAATAAAATTTATGTGAAACAGTTTTCGTTTTCTCAATCGCAAAAAAATAATTCGCAAACAATTCAATGGATTGAAAAAGTAGCACGCGTTGGCGTTGATTTGCTGACAAACAAGTACGATAATGACGATATAATTACATATTTCAACTCAATGTCAACGCACCGCCTTCTGGTTGAGCCGATTTTTTACAAAAATATTATTTTGGGCTTTGCGGCGGTTGTCAATCGTCATAAGAAATTTAATATAAATAAACTGGCACTTTTTGATATTTTAATTGAAAGCATAAATTCAAGAGTTGATGTTCTTTACCTGCAGGATGAGCTTGATAGAACAAACCGTGAGAAAATTCAGTTCTTAGCAAGTATTTCTCACGAATACAAAACCCCGTTGAATTCAATAATCGGATTTTCTGACATGCTTAAAGCCGAACTTGTCGGAAGCAATAATTATAAATATGTTGATAATATTTCAAAAAGTTCTCGGTTTTTATTAAGTTTAATTCAGGATATTCTTGATATGGCGCGTTCGGAATTCAGACCGATGGAGCTTAAGTATGAAACCTTCAGACCGATGGAGGTAATCAAGGATATTATTTACAGTTTTGATGAAGTGATAAAAGAGAAGAATGTTAATTTCAGTTATACATTGATGGATGTCGAATTAACTGCGGATTTGAAGCGATTTAAACAGCTTATTTACAATCTGATTTCAAACGCTCTGAAATTCAACAAACCTGACGGCAAAATTGTTGTCGTAGCTTATGTTGATGAAAACAAAAATTATATTTTTGAAATCAAAGACTCCGGCGACGGCATAAGAAAAAAAGATTACGAGAAAATCTTTAACTTTTTCTCGCAGGTCAATCGGGATAAACTGAAACGCCAGCAAGGTTCAGGTGTCGGGCTTGCATTGTGCAAAGTTATTACAAATGCACACCATGGCGATATCGGTTTTAAGTCAAGATTGAATTCCGGAAGTACATTTTGGTTCAGCCTTCCGCAATATGGTTATTATGAAGATTATGAAACAGACGTATATTATTGATGCAAGGAGCAGCTAATGAGTATTGAAAAAGTAAAAGAATATTTTAAAAATTTTGGACGTGAAGGTGATATTTTGGAATTCTCCGTGTCAAGCGCGACCGTTGAACTTGCAGCCAAGGCTTTGAATACTGACGGTGCAAGGATTTGTAAAACGCTTTCTTTCAAAACTGAAAGCGGGTGTATTCTGGTTTGCGCGGCAGGCGATGCAAGAATTGACAATAAAAAATTCCGCCAGACTTTTGGTTTGAAAGCCAAAATGCTTACGCCCGAAGAAGTTGTCGAATTTACCGGACACAAAATTGGCGGCGTTTGTCCTTTTGGAATTGAAAATGATTGTGTAGAAGTTTTTTGTGATGAATCTTTGAAACGTTTTTCAACGGTTTTTCCGGCATGCGGAAGTTCAAATTCAGCAATTGAATTAACTCCCGATGAACTTTTTGAATTATCCGGAAGCATTGATTGGGTTGAAGTTTCAAAACTTCCAGAATAATGTCTGAATATTTTGCATAAAAATCCCGTTTTGCTAAACGGGATTTTTATTTTAAGCATTTTTTTGTTTTTTCTTTTTCTCATCCAGCATTAAGACTGTACAAATTCCAATACAAATTACTGCCGAGATTACCCAGAATACAATAGCCCCGTTCCAGCCGAATTTATCAACCATAAAGCCTGTACCGGTTGATGATAAAACAGCCCCGACATATCCAAAAGTTCCTGTAAATCCGGTTGCGGCTGAGGCAACTTTTTTGGAACTGGATTCAACCGCGCAAAGTCCGCCAATCATCATTTGCGGACCGTACGTGAATGCGCCTAAAAGTCCGATTAATACGAAATCAATATTGCTAATTGTATTAAATTTTAGAAGTACCAAACACGCTACAACACCCAAAAGATAAATAAGATTTACCGGTGCACGCTGTCCTTTAAAAATTTTATCGGAAATTAATCCTGCACAAATTGTTCCTGCAATTCCGACAAGCGGTAAAGAACTTAATTTCATTGCCGCAAGTTCAAGAGTATTTCCTTTTGATTCGCTTAGATATTTTATCATCCAGTCTTCTGCGCCAAATCTGATTATGTAAACAAAAATATATGCAATTGCCAAAAGCCAGATTGTTTTGTTGAATAAAATATTTTGTTTGAAGATTTCAACATAAGTTCTGTTGTCTTCTTCGCAATTAGTTTTTTGGGCAGAAGGTTCATCATTGTAAGTTTCAATATCAGGAAGGCCTAATGATTGAGGTCTGTCTCTTAATCTGTCAAAAAGCCATATTGCAACAATAATTGCGATTGTGCCCGGAACGAAAAATGCCATTTTCCAGCCGAAATGTGCAACCAAAAATCCTGAAACAATTACGCTTAAAAATGTTCCAACTTGATGTGAACAAGACCATAATGACCATTTTGTTCCGCGTTCGGAGTTTGAATACCAGTAAGTCAAACTTTTTGCAACTGCCGGAAAGCCTGCTGACTGGAACCAGCCGCTTGCGCCCCAGAAAAATACAAACAGCCATAAAAGAATTGTTGTTGTCGGCAAGCCAAAGAAAGATACTTGACCCGGGGTTATGAAAACAGCAGACAATCCAAAGCAAAGGTTTGCAATTGCAGTCATAATCAAAGCTGTCGGGAGAAATTTCCTTACATCAGCTCTGTCGGCAATTACACCGTTTACAAATTTTCCTATTCCGTATGTCAAATAGAGTGAACTTCCCAAAAGTCCGAGTTCGGTATTAGAATAACCGTATTCTGCGCTCAAACCCGGCAGTGCTACTGCAATATTTTTTTTGCATAGATAAAATATCGTATATCCTATAAAACATGCATAAAAAATTCTCAAACGCCAGTGAGAATACATCTTTTTAACTTCATCAGCATCCTGGATTGTCTCTTTTACAGGAGGCTCTTTAAAAAAATCAGCTAGTTTTTTTAACATAATTTACTTTCCTGCCTTTATAATTTGAATATTTCTTGTTTCAGTCAATTCCTGACGTGCTTCTTTAATGATTTCTCTTTTATCTTCATCAAGGCTGTATCCGCCCACAAGACGGTCAACAAAACCTGTGTTTAATTTTACGGCTTTTTCAAACGCCCCGACCTCTTCCAAAACATCTTTAATCTGGTGGAAATCATAGCCGAAAGACTGTTTTGAATTGTATACAAGAGTTTCGCCGGTTTGCGAGCGTATCGGCTGGCCGCCCTGTTCGAAATACAACTTGAATACTGATTTCAAATCCTGCAGTTCTGATTGAAGTGTGTTGATTGTGTTTTGAATTCTCAAAAATCTTTCAAAAAGATATTCTACATTATCAAGCTGCTTAACTTCCCAGTCATATTTTTGCATATATAATTTTTTTAATTTAGGATAACAAAGCGCAAGCCCCATTGTATCAGCCATTGCTCTGTGATGGTTTGTTAAATCGACATTGAATTTTTTTGTCAATGCATCAAGCCCGTGTGAATCCAAATCCGGATAAACTTCTTTAAACATCTGCTGGCTGTCAACCCGTGGATTTTTGATTTCTTTTCCTGTTGTTCTAATGCTTGCTTCATTTATGAAGGTGTAATCAAAAATAGCGTTGTGGGCGACTATCGGATAATCGCCGATAAATTCGAGGATTTTAGGCATTGCCTCTGCTTCTGTGGGGGCATCCGCAACCATTTCTGCCGTAATCCCGTGGATTGCAATGCTGGATTTTCTGATGTGCTGCTCGGGGTTGATAAGAGTTTGAAATTCGTCTTTGATTTTGCCGTTTTCAAGTCTTACTGCTGCAAATTCCACCATCTTTTCTTTTGTGTAATCCAGCCCTGTTGTTTCAGTGTCCAAAACTATTTCTATAATCTTTTTTCTAGCCATTTTTTTATCCTGTTGAATTCTATTAAGATAATAGCACAAAAACTTTTTCTGTGTTAGAATGGCGCATGTAAAAGTTAAAAAATAAAGGAGATATATATGTCAAATGCAGTTGATATTAATGACGCGGCATTCGAAGCAGAAGTGTTAAATTCAGAAACCCCTGTTGTAGTTGACTTTTGGGCGCCATGGTGCGGCCCGTGCAGAAAACTTGGCCCGATTTTGGACGAAGTTGCAACAGAATTCGGCGATAAGGTTAAATTTGTAAAAATGAACACCGATGATAATCTTGAAACTGCTAAAAATTACTCAATCAGCGGTCTTCCGAGCCTTCTTGTTTTCAAGAACGGAAAAGCGGTTGAAAGACTTGTTGGTTTGATGCCGAAATCTTCAATTATTCAAAATATTGAAAAACATTTATAGTAAATAAGGCGCGGGCTGAAAATCGCCAAATCGCGTCTGAGTTCCAATTGTAACATTTTATAAAGCTGGATTTGTAAAGTTAAAACGCTTGCAAATTCAGCTTTTTTAATATTTCATTAAAAATTCCCGCTAAAGTCCTCCGGTATTTGTGCCGTAAATTATAACAAAGTAATTATTTATGAAAGGCGCACTTCAATGTCAAGTATTCAATCTATAAAAAAGAAAGTTATGCAGGATATGTTCACGCAAAGAACTTACCAACAGGGTACGACTTTGCAGGATTTGATTGATGACTTTAAAACAAATCCCAATTTTGCGGGCTGGTCGGATGATGATATTAGAGAATATGCACTGGGAGTTATGTCAGACCACAACCAACGTACGCTTCTGGGGGATATGAGTAACTCTTTGCAATTGAAAAATCGTCCGGATGCTCCTGAATGGCTGCAATATACTTATGAAGAAATTTTGCAGATGGAGGATAACGGTGTTGAAATCCCAAAAGAAGTTTCTGATTGGGCACATTCAATGGCGGATTCAAATACTGTTGAATATCAGCTTGACACCGGCGACATAAACGATATTAACGATGCTGACGGTTTGGCTGCCGATATTGGTGACGCCGGCGATATGGGCAAGAAAAATATTGCAAAAGTTTTTAATAAACAAGTAACCACGCAAGAAGAAATTTTGACGCAGGCTGAAAAAGAGTTTGAACAATATTCCTCACAGCTTGAAATCTCAGCGGACGATGCACAATCCATTCAAAATAACGCTTTAAAAAAAGTTCAGGAGATGATGAACGAATGGCAAACTCTTGATGCCAAAGCTAAAAGCGGCGAAGAGATGACGCAGGATGAAAAAGCCCGTTACGGCCAGCTTGGATTTTTGATGGATAACGAAGTCAAAAGTTCAACTGTGCAAATTGAGAATTTTACAACAGATTTTGATAGAATTTCAAAACTTATGCAAGGGGTTTCAAAAGAAGCGAAAGTAGCTCAGGATTACGCTTCTGATACTAATTTCACCGCAAATCTTATTACACAATATGAGTCTCAGCATAATAAAAGAACAGTAACCGGCAGCAATTTGATTTTTGACGGCGCAACCGGCGTTGTTGATTTGCTGAAAGCCAACACCATCGGTAAAAACCTTGCTGTGACCTCAATTAAGAGCGGAAATATTCTGCAAAATGTAACCTTCACTTCTGACAAATCAATTAAGAAGGTTGGCTCACAAATGAAAGGCATGCTTGAAGATGTTGATAGAGGAAGTGAAAATATTTTAAACACAGTTACAGAGGGCGAAGTAAGGGCAAAAGCAGAAGCTCCCGTTAAAAAGGAAGATGCGCCTGAACCGCCGCCGACAGAAGATGATCCGATTGTTCTTGCACAGCTTAACAAAGCAGAAGAAAGCGAAAATGTATTTGCTGAAAGTGAAGATTTCAACAATATTGACTCTATTATAAAGCGTCAGCAAAGAAAAGCGCCAAAACAGGAGCCTGAACAAATAATCGTTGACTAAGCGTCATTTTAGGATTGCCGTTGGAAGAATGATGCAATCTGCTTATGCGGAAGTATTTTCGATATCGGTCTTCCATGCGGGCAAGTGTATGGCATTTTTGTCGTGCGCCATCTTTTGATAATCTCCTGCATCTGCCAGGTCGAAAGCTTTTGTCCGGCTTTCACTGACGCCTTGCACGAGGTTGTAATGAGAATTTTTTCCTCTAAACCGTCAATGTCACCTTCAATGTTTTCTAAAATCTCTGACAAAATTTCTTTTGGATTGACCTTTGCAATTAACTGCGGAACTTTTCTGAAAATAAGTTCGTTCTCTTTTAAAAACTCAATTCCGTAACCGAATTTTTCAAATTTTTCAATGTTTTCTTTGATAAGTTCAGCCTCGGCGCTGGAAACCGTTAAAACATCCGACACAAAAAGAAGTTGTGACACAACATTTTTTTCTGATTTTAATTTCTCATAAATATATCTTTCTTCGGCGATATGCTGGTCAACGATTTCCAAACCTTCGTCGCGTTCAATCAAAATATAAGTGTTTTTGTATTGTCCGATAATATTTTCTTCCGGCTCAGGTTCTTTTTCAACATGTGTTATAAGCTTAGCCTGTTCTACAGTTTCTTCACGTTTAAAAGGAAGGCTCTGGGAAATCTTCTCCATCATATTGTCTGAAACATACATTGAATCTTCTGTTTTATCAAAATAAATTTCACCGGTTTCTGATTTTGGAAAATTCAATATCCCGACAGGCTCTCTGAATTCTGAAGGCTCAGGCCTGATTGACATTTCAGCAAAAGGCTTTTCCACATAATTTGTCAACCCGCCCTGAATTGCTGTGTAAATGAAATTAAAAACCATGTTTGTATTTTTGTAGCGGACTTCTTTTTTTGTCGGGTGAACATTCACATCAACATCTGCCGGAGGAATTTCGAGGTTCAGAACGACAAACGGATATTTGCCGCTTGCAATCAGGTTTTTGTAAGCATTGTCAATTGATTTTTGGAAAACCGGACATTTTACGGCGCGTTTGTTTATAAACATGTAGTAATTTTTTTTGCTGGAACGTGTAAAATCAGGCGTGCTGACATAGCCGGAAATCTGCATTCCTGCAATTTTGTCTGTTTTTAGCACCTCTTTAAGATTGTCTGTCACTTCTGCATTAAAAAGCTCTTTAATTGTGCGTTTTAAATCACCAAGCCCGGTTGTTTTAAGTGTAGTTTTGCCGTCGCGTTTAAGTTCAAAAGCAACGTCAGGATTTGCCAGCGCAATTGATTGAAGAAGCTCCTGAATATAAGAAAATTCTGTTGAAGCGCTTTTTAAAAATTTCAGCCTTGCCGGAATATTGTAGAACAAATCCTTTATATCCATAATCGTTCCGACTGCGCAGCCGGTTTCGACTTTATTAACTTCTGAATTTTCGCATTTTACTTTTGTTCCGGTTTCAAATTCCGCCGTCCTTGTTGTGCAAGTAAGTCTTGAAATCGAAATAATACTTGCAAGCGCTTCGCCGCGAAATCCGAGTGTGTGAATATCAAATAAATCTTCATCCGTTTTGATTTTGCTTGTTGCATGTTTTGTAAAAGCGAGCAGAATATCATCTGGATGTATCCCGCAGCCGTTGTCGGCAATTCTTATGTTCCGGCAGTCGTTTGTGATTTCAATACTGATTTTTTTCGCGCCCGCATCCACAGAGTTTTCAACAAGTTCTTTAACTACAGACGCCGGGCGCTCAATAACTTCGCCCGCCGCAATCTGGTTTATTAGATGTTTTGATAATTGTTGAATTCTTGCCAATTTAAGCTCCTTTTGAATTTTTACATAAAATGCGACATGAAAAATTCTTTTACCAAATCGAATTTTATTAATACGACCACAACAACAATTGAAACAACCAGTCCGAAAGTTACTTTTGTGAGGTCTTTAAGAATATGTTTATACATTTTTTTAGGACTTTCAAATCTCAACCTGTTGTAAAGCGCAATTTCGCGTCCTGCCAGAAGCCCTATGAACACCCATGTCGTGGACATCGGAATGTTGTTAAGTTGTATAAAATACAAAAGTAAAAATGCATAAATTATATCAATAATCGTTGCAGAACGCGGATCTTGAACATTGGTTTTCATTTTGATGATTTTTTGAACTTCCCCGCCGCGTTTGTATGCAACCATCCACAAAAATGCTGAAAATGCAATTAAAACAAAAAGCAAAGTAGAAAAAGAAGTTTTCCTTGGAAGATAAACGAATAAATTCGCTGCATCCTGCATAAGCCATTGTGACCATAAAAATGCGGTTGAAGCCCATTTTGCCGCAATCCACCATTTTGAGATTTTTTTATCCGCAGTGTAATAAAAAACTCTTTCAAGCGGTCTGGCAATAATTGTGTATACAATTATTGAAACAATAAGCGCCAAAAAGTATCCGATAATTGATTTCGACAAAATCATACCGATTACGCTGATATCACTGGCTGAAAATATACTTAAAATTAAAAATGTTGTCGAAACCGGAATTCCGTAGCGTGTCAGGAACAAAAGAATTACAGGCGGCAAAACATGGACAAGAGTAAAGGTTTCAGGGAAAGGAATTCTTTCCAGCCTGCCAAAAGCCATATCGCCGTCGTTTAGAAGCCAGCCGGTTGAAATCGTTACAATTAAAACAGCGCTTGTAAAAGCCCAGATTAACCAGGTTGGCATTTTTTTACTTGTAGTAAGGAAGGTTCCGAGTGTCTGAATAACGTCATTGGAAACGCAGGAATACATCGAGATTAAAAAGCCCGTAATCATGTATAAATTACTTAATGTTAAATATTCAGAGAACATTCTTCCTCCATACAACCTCAACTTACAACAAAAACAAATTCATCTAAACAATTGATTACAAATTTGAAACATTTCTATAAAATACCTCTATAGATTTGATAAGGGGAGAAAGAGACTTGGCAAGAGTGAAAACAAATACAAAATTAAAACCGTTAAAGAAAGCTGATTTACAGGTCGTTAAACCTGTTAAAACCACAAAATACAGTGATATTGACCTGAATAACTGGAAGGCTTACGACCATGTTAAAACAGATACTTTGTGGGAATTTCCGACCCGCTTAAGAGAAGGCGGACACTCTAATGAGTATCACGGGAATTACATTCCGCAAATCGCCCAGCAGCTTTATGAAAGATTTACAAAAAAGGGCGATGTTGTGCTTGATTTGTTTTTCGGCTCAGGAACTTCAGGTATTGAAGCCCTGAATATGGGCAGACGCTGCATTGGCGTTGAGCTGAAAGACGAACTTGCGGAAAAAGTTTCAGAAAAATTCACCCCGAAGCAGCTTGTAACAGATGTAAGAATTATCTGCGCTGATTCAGCGTCTGTTGAGGTCAGAGATAAAATTCAAGCCGGTCTCGAAATCTTAGGCGAAGAAAAAGCACAGTTTTTGGTTCTTCATCCGCCTTATGATGATATTATCAAATTTTCAGATAAAAAAGAAGATTTATCTAATTGTGATTCGACCGAAGAATTTTACGATTTGTTTGAAAAAGTTGCCAAAAACGGTTATGACAAGCTTGAAAAAGGCCGATTTGCGGCGTTGATTATCGGTGACAGTTACAAAAATTCAGAAGTTCAGCCGCTTGGATTTGAATGCATGGCAAGAATGATGAAGTTGGGCTTTAAGCTTAAAGGAATTATAGTAAAAGACATTCAGGGCAACGAACGCGCGAAAGGCAAGACCGCAAATTTATGGCGCTATCGGGCACTTGCAGGCGGATTTTTCATTTTTAAACATGAATATGTAATGATTTTTCAAAAGGTAAAATAAAGGAGCTAAATATATGAAAAAGCAGACTATGATTGAATTTCCAGGGGGGGGGGGCGTCCTGTAACCCAGCTCCTGTGAGGGTTTTCCTTAAATTTGCGTGGTTGGGTTTATTAGAGTCGTTCTTGGGGGATTTGTTTTCTCAAACACGCTCGCTGGCTCGCTATCGTTTCGAAAACAAATCCCCCAAGACCTTCTTAGCGAAGAAAAGCAATAACAATGAAACGAACAGCTCACCGCTCACTGTTTACCGTTTACTAATTAACGAAACGGACTTTTCACGTTTCACTTCTCACTTTTCACCCCTCAAAAATCCAGCATTCACGATGGCAGAGGTACTAATCACTCTCGGCGTAATCGGAATTGTAGTCGCAATGACTTTGCCAACCTTGATAAACAAGATTCAGGGATATGTTCTGCAAACTCAATTTAAAAAAGCTTACAACATGATATCAGTTGCATTGGTTAAAATGAAAGCGGATTACAGCATTGATAATTTACACAGAGAATTCGTAATTTATAATCCATCAACAAGTTATTACCGTTCAAATGAATTCAAGGAGATGTTTTATAAAACTATTGGTGCGGATAGAGTGATACCGTTATATAAAGTAAAAAACTATAACTTGACAAAGGATTATGAATATTTCTACGTTGATTATCCTACGCCTATTCATGTTTTGAATAATGGTGTATCAGTTGAGACTCTTATTACAAGCGGACATATATTAATCGCGGTTGATATCAACGGTTACCAAAAAGGTCCAAATGCGTATGGACATGATATTTTTAGATTTGATTTAGATACAAATGACGCACTTCGCCCTTGCAAAATGACTCGTTCATATACCGAAGAAGAACTGGAAAATCTGCCATACCCAGAGCAGGCTGGATATCCCTGCTCTATAAACTCAAAACAGAGGGGTAATGGTATCGGATGTGCATGGTATGCTTTTGAAAATATTAATCCGGATGATAATTCAAAAACTTACTGGGATAACTTGCCAAAGTAATTTAATCTTTATTGAAAAATCTCAGGATTTTTTCTAGCAATCCTTCATCTTCAACCATTTCTGTATTTTCCAGTTTTGCAAGATGTTTTTTCACTGCTTCATAATCTTCTGCGGTTGTTGCTGTTTGAAGATATTTTTTGTAGTATTCAACAGCGGAAGGTTTATTTTTAAGCCTTTCGTAAGTTTTTGCAAGTCTTTTTATCAGACTGTAGTTGCGTTTATCAACTTCGTACCAGGCTTCCAGGTAATCACATTCCGCTCTGTAATCGCCTAAACCATTTCTGTAATCTGCAAGTTTTGAAAGTGCTGTAATGTTGTTTGGCTCAAGTTTTGAAATTTTTTCATAAAACTCCATTGCGTGGTTTTTGTCACCGTTTTCTTCCAATAATGCCGCAAGAGTTGTAAGCAAATTTAAATCATCATCTTTAAGCTGGTATGCATTCAGGAATTCATTAATTGCGATGTCAATATTTCCGCGTACAATGTTGTATTTACCCCACTGCACATGCGCGTTATAATCATCCTTTTGGTTTTCATAAATCAAAGCCTTCATCTGGTATGTTAAAGGCGAATTTTTTTCAATTTTTTCAAACTCGTTAACTTCTTCAAGTGCCTTATCAAAATCATTTTTTAAAAAATAATATTGAGCCAGAAGTGAGTGATATTTTGCTAAATCTTTTTTCTTTGCTTCAGGCAGTTCCAGGATTTTAAAGGCCTCTTCTGTTTTTCCGCATTCCAAAAGACATTTTGCCTGCATTAGTTCATCTTTTGTAATTTCAAGAGCTTTTTCCGGATTGTGGTTTTTTAAATGCAGCCCGGCAAGTTTTTCTCGGATATTTTCTGTGTCAATATTTTTAGAGAAGGCTCTTTCAAGAACATTTATTGCACTTGCTAGGGCATCTTCTTTTACATAGAGGTTTGCAAGATTTAAAAATGTCTCTGGCGGGATTTCTTCATAATCAATTAAACGAAGGTATTCATCAATTGCTTTTGTTGTGTTTCCGGTTTGAGCATACAGCGCAGCAAGAACAAATCTTGTTGTAATGATATTTTTTTCTTCCTGTGTATTGGCAAGCGCTTTTTTGTAGTCGTTAATGGCATGTTCAAACTTGTGTTCAATTGAATGAAGATTTCCTCTGTAAACATAATACTGATATTTGTCAGTTTCCTGATAGATGTCCATTAATTGTTCATAAACCATAACATTTGTTACATCAAACTCAAGAATTTTTCCATAAAATTCAGCTGCTTCTTCTTTTTTGTTTAGCATCATGCAAAGATGTCCCAAACGTTCAAGAATATTCATATCTTTTTGATTTTTGTCAAATTCTTTTTTATATTCTTCATACGCTTTTTCATAGTCTTCGTTTTCTTCGTATTGTTCTGCGATTTGTATGCTCATTAAATACTCCTTATCTTAAAATCTATTATATCTGAAAAATTTCACTAAAAATAACCTGTGTGGTTAATTGTAACGATTTTGAGATTTTTCAATTCCGTTTTCCAGATAAAATTCAACAGCTTCGGCTGTTCTTTTGATTGTTTGTTTTAAATCCTCCATCTGTTCTTTTGAGAAATTTTGCAGAACAAAAGCTTCCGAAGGCATTGGCGGCTGAGGGCCTATCCCGATTTTAATCCTGTCAAAATCTTTTGTACCGAGGTGTTTTATGATGGACTTAATCCCGTTGTGGCCGCCGTCAGACCCGTTTGGCCGGAACCTTATTCTTCCTAAATCAAGAGAGATGTCATCATAAATTATCAAAACCTCTTTTACATCAATTTTGTAATAATTTAAGACAGCACTGACTGCCTCGCCTGATAAATTCATAAAGGTCGTTGGTTTTATAAGAAGAATATCTTCTCCGTTAATTCTGCCTTTTGCAAGAAAACATTTAAGCTTTTTTTCTTCTCTGAATTCAAATCCTTTATCATAAGCTATTTTATCAACAGCCATAAATCCGGCGTTATGTCTTGTGAAAAGATATTTTTCCCCTACATTTCCAAGTCCAGCGATTAATTTCATTTTAATTTACCCTTTATATTTATTATTTTAACGCAAATAAATATTACCGCCCTGATTTACCATGCTTTCGCTTAACAAATTGATAGAAAAACCGTAATTTAATAATGAACTTAAATTAATATGAGGATAAAAATATGTGTGCAAAAAGCAAACCCATAATTCAGGAAAAAAGTTCGGAAAAAGTTGCCAAATTTTTAGATAAAAACGGCATTCATAAAAAAGATTTTGCAGAAATGATAGGCGTTACGCTTTCTTATGTTTACAATCTTATAGATAACACTATTCCGTTTTCCACACGAGGAACGACTTTAGAGCGTATCGCAACTGTGATGGAGATTGAACCTGATGAATTTGAAGAATATAAAATTCCTCAAGAACCTGTGTTAATTGATGATACGGTTGAATTTCTGAAGAAAGTTATGAGGGAAAAGGGAATGTCAACGGTAAATTTCTTAAAAGCCTTCCCCCGCAAGAAAAGACTCGAAATCGTTGATATTTTACGCGGAAACCTTCCGATTCCGATTGATTATAAAGAGTTAAGTATGATAGCACAGGTGCTTGATATCGATAAAGATGATATCTACGACATGTGGGAAAAACGCATGAAACAAGTTCTGGAAACTAGCGGCATGAATATATATGCAAATGCAGCGTTGGTAAATGCCATGTTTGATTGTGCTAAAAAGTATATTGACTTACAATAATTTTCCGTAATAAATTATTTTCTCTGACCGCTTTATGATTTTTATTTCTAAGGCGGTTTATTTTTATAAAAAAAGTTTTGACAAAACTGTTGACATAAAAATTTGTTCTTGCTAACATAAGATTACTGACGAAATGAATAGCAATCATTGAGTTGTGAAAATGAATAAATAAGCGCTTGTAGCTCAGCAGGTAGAGCACTCCCCTTTTAAGGGATAGGTCGCGCGTTCGAATCGCGCCAAGCGCAATTTTTTATGCCTTTAACGGTCTGAATGCATAATCCATAATTGCTTTATGAAAATACTGGTTTCTTAATCATTTTCTATTACAGGTTTAGTTAAATTGCGTACGTAAATCTACGTAAGTGTAATTGCTGACTTGCGACGAGTTTTGAAAATTAGTTATAATAGGCTTGTTGGCCAATATGTACTACACAAATCAAGTGGTGTTACCACAGAAAGAGGTTTATTATGTCAAATTCAGGAGAGGCTATGTTGCAACTGTATAAAAGTTGTACAAGATCAGTAGATTTCGGCGGTATAGAAGTTGCTCTATCTAATATGCATGACGTTGTAATCGAAGGACATGTTTTAAAATTTTATTATCCAGCAGCAAGAACAAATTGGATTATTGACTTTGATAATCTACCTTATATTACAGGTAAATAGATATGAGGAACCGGGATTTCCCCGGTTCTTTTTTTATTGATTTGTTTTGTATAATATGTGTTATGGTATATTTTTAGAGGAAAAGATTATGAAAAAGATTTTGTGCTTTGGTGATAGTAATATATTTGGCTTTATCCCTGAAAGTGGAAAACGCTATCCTAAAAATATCCGCTGGACAGGTATTTTGCAAGGTCTTGTTCAAAACGATTTTGAAGTTATTGAAGCAGGCTGTAATAACCGAACTGCTTTTGCAGATAATCCCTGCGGCAATCTGCAGACTGGATACAAAGCTATTCCTCCGCTTTTGACGAAGGATTTAGACTGTATTATTCTGGCGATAGGAATTAATGATTTGCAATTTTCATATAACCAATCTCTTGAGCAAATCCAAGACGGCATTGAAAAATTAGTTGGAATTGCCCAAGAAAAATGTCCTGATGCAAAAATGATTTTAGTTTCACCTTCTGTTTTGACAGAGGATGTTCTAAAGAGTGGCTTCTCTGCGATGTTTGATGAAACGTCAATTGAAAAATCAAAACATCTATCTGCAATTTATAAAAATGTCGCAGATAAAACAGGATGTTTTTTTATAGATATTAATTCTGTAGCAAAAGTTTCCTCTTTGGATGGACTTCATTATTCAGCAACTGAGCATAAAAAAATAGCTCATAAAATGTTTAAAATTTTATCATTATTATTTAAAGATTTTTAAAATAATACTTTCGGCTATGGACTAAAAATTTTTTTGTGCTAAAAATAAATTATCTCTTTTAATGTTTATTTTTTGTTTCCTTGGGAGAAATGATGAATAAATGTAACAGTTTGTGAAAAATTTTTGTAAAAACGCAAAAATATTTTTTCACGATTTATAGAATATTGACAATCATTAGTAAAAGTGAGGCAATTTATGAGTGTGGTGAAAAAAATTTCGTTTGGAAATGGTCAACTTAATCAATTTATGTTTACGCCGAGTTCGGCAAATGTTATCAATCGTCAGGAAGTGTCAAGCAAACAAAATTCAGATAGTGTAAAAAGTGCTAAAACTATGAGTTATGTTAGTGCTGCAACAGCCTTGGCATCGTTAGGAGTGGCTGGGGTTGCAATTGTTAAATCAATTAAAAAGCCAAAGAATATAGAAGCCCTGACAAAAGAGGGTGTCGCTGAAATGATTAATCCCATAAGAGAATCTGTAGGCAAACTTGCAGGAGACTTTAAAAATACCGCAGAGGGCTTTACTAAATTAGAAGAGAAAATGTCAGGAGAAGTCTCAAATGTTCATGACCGTATAAACAAGCTTGGAGGCGAGGCCAGTGGCATGGTTGAAAATGCCAAACGTGAACTTTCAGAGCAGATAAGCGGTGTTGCAAGATATGCAGCATCTCAAGGTCCTGATGGTTTTTATACATGTGATGTCAAAGTGAATGGAGTTCCGCTTAAACTTGCAAATGTTTATAGTGAGATTTACGGTGAAAAAGCCAGAATGCTTGAGAAAGATCTTCAATCAGAAGCAGCAAAACGTATTTTGGGCCTTGTTGACCGCTCAAATAAAACTCCACCAGAAGTAGTCACTGTTCGTATGCCTACTGCTGAAATCCGTCCGTTCACTTCAACCGGCGGTATGTCAGTCGTTCCGAAAGAATTGATTACAAATATTGCCGGGCTTTTAAATACAAAGCAAAAAGCTAACTTGCTCCTTGATACTCCGCTTTATGTCGGCAATGTTTCTAATAATCAATTTTATAGAACAGAAAGAGTCTTTGATGAAAACGGTAAACCAACTGAACAATTTAAGTATATTAAAAATGCCTTTAACAGCGAGAAAAAAGTTTGGGAAGAATCAACTATGACAACTATAGAAAAAATCGATTCTATGAGGCTTCCTATTTACACTGATAAAGCTAGAAATATGGAAAATGTTGATTTATATCTTTCAGATGAACTTAAATCAAATATTGACTTTAAGCTTTTAGCTGCAAGATTAAATTCTGATGTTCTTGAAGAAATTGAAAAGTCTGTTAATACAAATAAATTTTGGGAAAACGATATATTGAAAATTTCTAAAGATCCAGATACTGGAGAATATGTTACTCAGGCAAAATATAAGGCTGTTTTCTATGACTCACCAAAATTTGATTTGGCAGGACGTACAAATGAAAAGCCGACTATTTATAAGAACGATGCTATTGAAACCGGCGAAACGGAAAGATTTATCTATTTTGCCAAATTCTTCTCCGAACATTTGATGAATGGTGATAATTCAAAAGCTAAACTTGGAGCAGATTTGATTATTGGTAATGACTGGCATACCGGCCCGATTTCTGCAATTCTGCGACAGCTTACAACAACAAGAAAATATTACGGAATGGATCCTGTAAAGGCAGATCTTCTCCATGATATTCCGATAGTTACAATTATGCATAATGCCGGTTTGGCTGGAAATACATGGCATTCTCATTCTAAATTGTTAAATATTATGTTCGGCGAGCATGCAACAAAAATCGTTACAAATTCATTTATGCCAAATACTTTTGTCAAAGACAGCGTTAAAGGTCTTCCGAATGATCTGTTAAACGGTTTATTTACAGGAGATAATGTTAACCCGCAGATGATGGCTGCTGCATATTCTGACATTCTTGTTCCTGTTTCCCAAAAATATGGAGATGAAATGGCTTCTCATAGTGAATATGGCAAAGCTTGTCATGAAATTTTCAAAATTCGTGCCAGAAAGTTTGAATTTGCAGATGAGTTTACATTGAAAGTTATTGCTAAAAACAACGGATTAAATCAAGAAAGTCTTTCTTCACAGCCTACAATGGTAGGTGTTCCAAATGGGTGTGATCCGGTTAATAATACTCTGGTAGCAAAGCAGGCCAGGAACCTTGAAGAATATTTAGGTCTTGAAAAAAATTCTATTTGGACATTAAAAGATGCTGGCAATAATGTTTCAAAATGGCACCGCCATAATAAAGACGTATATTTGGGTAAAGTTATTAATGATATAAATATTGCCCGTACCTCAAATGGGGTTAACAATCCGATGAACATTTACATGCCAGAAAATACAGATTTGACAGGAGTTACCGCAGATACACCTGTATTCTCATCTGCAGGACGTTTTTCTGACCAAAAAGGGTTAGAAATTTTTGCAGAAGGTATAAAGGAATTTTATAAAAACTATAAAGGTACAGAATATCCGGTATTTTATATTCAAGGGCGCGGTGACAGGAAGTTTATTCAGCCGTTGCTTGATTTAAAATCCGAACTTTGCAAAACAAATCCTGATGCTGCAAAGCGCATAGTTATTGCGGATTTATTTGATGAAAAAGGGCGTTATGATGGATGCAAGTTGATGTCTGACTTTACAATTATGTCAAGCTGGTTTGAACCTTGCGGGCTTGTTCATAAAGAAAATGCCAAGTTCAGCGGAGCAATTCCTATCTGCTTGGATGTCGGCGGTCTTTCAGCAGGTCTTACTAATAATGTTAACGCATTGATTCTTGATTTCACACCTCGTTATATGCAAGATGCTCTGCAACATAATGGAACATCCTTATCTGGCGGTATGCTGAGAGCTTGTGAATGGATGAAAGATAAAGCTGGATTTGCCAAAGCTCTTGAGTCTTCACAAAAAACAGATCACAGCTGGCTTGCTATTGGCGGTCCTATGGATCAATACGGTAAAATATTTGTTGATATGAAAGTCTTTAAACCAGAAGTTCTTGACATTCCGGCAAAAGCCGCAGCATGTACCTAAAATTGTGTTGGTAAACAGTCAGATGCTTCATAGTTAACTTTTATCACATTTTAAACAAAAGGAGTATATTTTATACTCCTTTTTTGTATAATTAATCTTGTAGACAATAGTTGAGGCTTTATGGAAAGATTTTTTGGGATTTTTGGTATAATTTTTATATTTTTAATTGCTTTTTTGATGTCTAACAACCGGAAAGCAATTAATTACAAAACTGTTATCACAGGCTTTCTCTTGCAGATAGGGCTTGCATTGTTTATCTTTAAAGTTCCGATTGGAAGAACTATTTTCATGAATTTAGGCTTGTTTATAACAAAAATTCTTGATTTTGCAAAAGAGGGAGGTAATTTTGTTTTTGGCCCGTTGATGAACTCTGAAAAACTAAGCACTGTTTTTGGAACAGGCGCGCAGGTTTTTGCGTTGCAGTTAATTGCATCATTAATTTTTATGATGATTCTTGTGAATATTCTTTATTATTACGGGATAATGCAAAGAGTTGTGCCGGTTTTGGGTAAAGCAATGAATAAATTAATGTCAGTGAGCGGTGCTGAAGCTTTGTCAAATGTCGCGAGTGCTTTTGTCGGGCAAATCGCTGCTCAAATTATGATAAGACCTTACCTTGCAAAACTTACACGCTCTGAACTGCTGGCGTCCATGACAGGCAGTATGGCTTGTATTTCAGCTGCAACAATGCCGATTTATATAGGGCTGGGAATTCCGGCACAATATCTTCTGGCCGCATCAATTATGGCGGCACCGGGGGCGCTTGTTATATCTAAAATAGTTTATCCGGAAACTGGAATACCGGAAACAAGCGAGGATATCAAAATTCATTTCAGTAAAAGAAGAAGACCTTATACAAACCTTTTTGATGCAATTTCACAGGGTGCTTCTGAAGGGATGAAGGTAGCAATTAATGTAGTTGCAATGATTTTGGCACTTGTTGCACTCGTGGCTTTTGTTGATTGGGTTCTTGGAGGGCTTGGAAATTTCATTGTAAATTATGCGCATATAAACTTTGCGTCATTTGATTTAAGCCAGCTTTCGCTGAAAATGATTTTAGGAAAAATCTTTGCAATTTTTGCTTATCTTATGGGAGTTCCCGGAAATGAGGTTACTACTGTCGGAAGTCTTATGGGTACAAAACTTGTCTTAAATGAAATGGTTGCTTATGTTGATTTGACTTCGCTTCCTCAGATGCTTTCAGAAAAAAGTTTTGTAATTGCTTGTGTTGCGCTTTGCAGTTTTGGAAACTTCGGTTCAATTGCAATTCAATTAGGCGGTATCGGGGAACTTGCGCCGAACCAGAGAAAAAATCTTGCAAGATTAGGTGTAAGAGCGCTGATTTGCGGGACTTTAACAGGATATATGTCGGCAGCAATCGCGGGTATTCTTTTGAATTAATTTCAAAAAATAACAAAATTTTTCAATAAAAAAGAGGTTTTAAACCTCTTTTTTTATAAAGTTTTTCCAGTTTTCATCAAGGTTTTTTATAAACCTGTGCGCGTCAATAACATCATCGAAACTTATAGGCTCAGGCCCTTCAACAACCTCAAGCGGAAGCTCGTTTTCTTCTTTGACTTCGAAATCTGAAAATCCTAAAAACGCAACACCGTAATTTTTCCCGCAATGCCGGCACTGCAGATTGGTCACAAGAAGCCCGTTTTCTTCACGTTTAATTGTTACGGAATCCTCGTCGAATTCGTGTTTGCAAATCGAGCAGCAAAGGTTTTTAAATAGTATCCCCAATTTCTTTTTCATCTTTTCCTCTTTTCTATTATACAAAAAATTCTGATTTTATTTGTAAAATTATGTTACATTTCACTTTCAAGTGGGCATAATATACATGTGTAAGCTATAGGAGAGTTTATATGGAAGCTATCAACTTAATCTTATTTGGTTTTATCGTCTACACTGCATTAATCGTAGTTCCGAGCATCTGGGAAGAACTCACAACTGAAGGTTAATTACAGAATTTTCGATAAGTGAACTTCGATAAGTGAACCTTTCACAATTTAACAGACGTTTTGTGTAGAGAAAAGTTTCTTGAAAAATTTTTTATTCGCCGTTTAAGAAGGTTTAGGTCTTTACAAGTGTATAAATTACGTTAAATCTTTAACGCAATCATATAGTTATGCTTTTCACCTCCCAACTTCCGCCTTTTCGTCTTGCGTGAAGGCGGTTTTTTATGTTGTTTTATAATTGCCAATTCATTATTAATATGTTATATTATAGTAGTGTTAATTTATAAAAAAGGAGGGTTTTGATGACTGAAAAGCTTGCTATGACTGACTTTGCGGGGGGGGGGGCATCCGCTAAAAGCACTCCTCACTGGTTTTTCTCTATCTTGCATATTGCTCGAAATAATGATAAAATGCTTAATATATTGGGTTATAGAAAGGGCAATATGAAAAAAGGTTTTACATTAGCGGAAGTTTTAATTACGTTGGGGATTATCGGTATAATTGCCGCTATGACTTTGCCAACAGTTATAAAAAATAATCAGCGAAAAGAAGCAGAAGCAAAACTAAAGAAAGCTTATTCTGCAGTTTCGCAAGCATTTTTAGCTGCACAGGCAAAACATGGTGAAGCTAAAGACTGGGCATGGGACAATGCAGACTTTGTTTTGTCATACTACATTGCACCGGAAATTAAAGGGGCTAAGCTTTATCCTTCAGGAAAACAACAAGTTAATGTTATGTGCTTTGAAGACAAATTCAGTTCAACAACACAGCATGGTAACCACAAAAATAGGCAGTATGTTTGGATGACAGGAGTTGGAATCTCAACACCTTTTACATCAAAAACCGCCTCGTTAAAGATGATTGATGGTACTTGCATTGGATTAATTCCTGATAATGCGCTTAGTGCAGAAAAAATCTTGCTTGTAATCGATATTAACGGTAATATGATTGGGCCAAATACCGCAGGATATGATTTATTCTTTTTTGTTGTAAAAGATAACCAAATTCTTCCATATGGTTATAACTGGAGAGCTGAAGATTTGGCAAATCAAACTAAAACCAACAGCTGCAACAGAAAAGCCGGTTCCAGCGGGTTTGTATGTGCAGCAAAAGTTATGGCTGACGGATGGGAAATCAGGTATTGGTAAAATTCTGTACTAATTCCCGATTTTGTCATTGCGAGCGAATGCGTACCCACAGGGCATCCTGCCTAGTAAGGCTCGTTTACTCGCCAACTATGCAAGCAAGCAATCCAGCCTTTGCTTATAATAAACAAAAGTAGACACCTTGATTTAATAAATTATAAAACATAAGCTGGATTGCTTCGCATTCGCTCGCAATGACACCCGGTTGCTGGTTCGGCAGAGTACCCGTAGTGCCTACTTCTTCCTATATGAAATTTTCGTAAGTTTGGTATACCGCCCAGCCTACTATTCCGGCAATACTTCTTTCAGGCATTCAAGTGCAACATCAGTCACAAAATCCATGTCTTTGCGTTCCAAGATTAACGGCGGATTAAAATAAATTACATCGCCAAGCGGCCGCAAAATAACTCCTTTTTGAAGGGCTTTTTTGTAAATCTGATATCCTGTACGAAGTTTGCTGTCAAAAGGTGTTTTTGTTTTCTTGTCTTTAACAAGTTCAATTGCATTAATCAGGCCAATTGAGCGGATTTCACCGACATTTTTATGATTTGAAAATTTTTCTTTGATTAAATTGTTGAAATAAATCGCATTCTCATTGGCAGTTTTTAATACTGACCCATCCTCCATAATATCTAGAACTGCATTTGCCGCAGCACAGGCAAGAGGATTACCGCTGTATGTGTGGCTGTGCATAAAGGCTTTTCCCGTATTGTATTCATCGTAAAATGCATCGTAAATTTTCTTTGTCGTTACAAACATTGCGCAAGGCATGTAGCCGCCGGTCAAACCTTTCGAAAGGCACATAATATCAGGTGAAACTTCGGCATGTTCAAAGGCAAACATTTTTCCGGTTCTTCCAAATCCCGTTGCTATTTCATCTGCAATCAGGTGAACATTATATTCATCACAAAGTTCACGTAACTTTTTCAGGTAAAGCGGCGGATAAATTTTCATTCCGGCTGACCCTTGCAGAAGCGGTTCAACAAGAATTGCAGCGGTCTGGTTCCCATATTTTTTGAATTGTTCGGCAGCCTTTTCAGCGCATTCGCAATTGCAGTTGTCGCGGTTTTTTCCATACGGGCAGCGGAAGCAGTCAGGACCTTCTATTCTGATAATATCCATCAAAATAGGTTTATAAAGCTTTGTATAAAGGTCGCAGTCTCCGACTGAAAGCGCTCCGATTGTTTCTCCGTGATAAGCGTCTGTAAGCGCCATAAATCTTGTTTTTTGCGGGTTTCCTGTCTGCTCATGGTATTGAAAACTTACTTTCATTGCAGCTTCAATGGCAGAGGAGCCGTTGTCCGTAAAATTAAATTTGCACAAGCCTTTTGGAAGAATTTTTGAAAGTCTTTCGCAAAGTCTGATTGCCGGTTTGTGTGTAAAGTTTGCAAAAATTACATGTTCAAGTTCGTCAACCTGTTTTTTGACGGCTTCGCTGATTTTTGGATTGCAATGACCGAGAAGATTGCACCACCATGAACTTATCACATCAACATATCTTGTGCCTTCTGTATCATAAAGATAAACCCCTTCCCCGCGTTCTATTACAATCGGGTTTAATGTTTCATAATCCTTCATTTGTGAACATGGGTGCCAAATGTATTCTAAATCTTTTTCTGTCCAGTTTTCCATTGTTATCTCTTTCTTTTGATTTTTTTCTTCGTACGGGTATGCTGTGAATCCTTAATTTATGAAAAGATTGTTTTATCAATATTAATAGTTTTTTCGCCTTTTTTGACGGTTGCAAGAACTTTAATTCCCGTTAAATTTTCAACCTGTTTTTTGTTATCCTGCTGCATAAAGTCATTTTCGTCATAGTTATTTAGAATAATTCCTTTGATATTTATGCCGCAAGCTCTGGCATACTCAACCGTTAATACTGTTGAATTTATTGTGCCAAGAGAGGCCGATGCAACAATAATTATGTCAAGATTAAGCGCTTTTATTACAGCAGGAAGCAGCAATTCTTCACCCTTGTTCAGGTTAAACGGGCAGACAATTCCGCCTGCGCCTTCAACAAGAACATAATCAAATTCCGATGAAATTCTTTTAAAATCATTTTTTATTTTGTCGAGTTTAATCGGGTTGTGTTCAATTTGCGACGCAAGATGCGGCGATACGGCTGGTTTGAATATATAGGAAACATATTCCGCTGGATTTTTTTCAATTCCGCTCTCTTTGAATACATAATTGCAGTCTCCGGGAATTATTTTACCGTTAACTTCTTCTGCGCCACTTAATGCCGGTTTATAATATCCACAGTTCAGTCCGGCTTCGCGCATTTTCTTGACAATAAGCGCTGAAATATAGGTCTTTCCAACATCTGTACCGGTTGCGGTTATAAAAATCCCTTTTGCCATTTTCTTCCTCGTTAACAAAAAAATAACACCTTTAGTCTAAAACTAAAAGTGTTATTTTGCAAGTTTTTTATAACAATTATAATGCGCCGCCGCTGCCGTCCTGGAAGTAATCGTAGTGTCTTACGTCATCATAATTATACTCAGCTTCAACACGAGGTGCTGCCGGAGCTGTTGAACGATGTCTTAACAGGGCATCCAAATTCGGTTCAAGTGTTAATTCGAAGTGGAAACGTCCGTATTTTCTGTCAGCTTCGTAAGCGTTGTTGATGAGCGGATAGCCCCAATATAGTCTTGCGCTTAAATCACCGGGCAGTTGGACTCTTAAACCCATACCTAATGACATTAAGAAATAACTTCCGCCGTAAATGTCTTCGCTTGTATTCGGGAATACGCCTGCGTGGTCTGCAAATACCGCACCTTTAACATATTTTCCGACAAACGGAACTTTTTCGCCTGAACGCGGGCTTGTGATTTCTCTCGGCATAAGCGGGAACATCAATTCTGCACTTGTGTAGTAACCGTTTTTACCCATCAGGATACCTTCCGAGTAACCTCTGACTGTTGCCAAACCACCGGTCTGGAATTGGTCAAGGTAAGGAATATGTTTATTATTAGGTATAACCTGATAGTTCGCTTTTAACTGACCGATAACACCGTGTGAAAAATCGTGTAATCTTATAGCACCACCGTTAATTTTTACATAGCTTGACTGGCTGTCAAAAATCGGTACAGCAAGAGATACCCCCTGGTTTGCGTACCAGATACCATGTTTTGTGTCTTTTCTTATGTTGAATGCTACATCAGCACTTGTAATTTCATCAACGCCAAGATCCATCCAATCATCCAAAATACTTGTTCTTGCTCGTTTGTAGTTCAAGCCGGCATAGCTTTTTAATTCAAATCCGGGCTTTCTTACAAGCGGTTGTGAGTAGTACAATGAATAGATATATGATTTTGATTTCAAATCCAAAGGTTCAAGCGGTCCCCATTTGATTTTTGCAAATGTTGAGGAGTACATAAATCCTATGCGGCCGTCTTTTTTATTAATCGGGAAGTTATAATCAGCAAACGGGCTTATTGCACCTCCGGAAAAGTATGAGCCTAATGACAAACGGTCTCTGTTGTGGAACAAGCTGTCTGCATAAATCATAGCACCGCCTCTTAAACGTCCAGTTTGATATCGGCCGGCATTATCCATAATCCCAACTACATGGAATGGAATATTTTCATGCGCTGTCAGCTGAATATCTGTTGTTCCGGGCTGTGTACCTGCTGTCAGGTTTGCAGTAAGGTTTACACCTTCGTTATATCTGTTAAAGTCAAGAATATCTTTTTCAAGCTCTACAATATCAAATAATTCGCCCGGCTTTTGTTCAACCCTATCTGTAATATACTTTGTTCTTGTCCATTTGTTTTGTTCAACCGAAACATTACCGACTTTACTTTCAATTAATTCAATATAAATATGACCATTTTCAACTGTTTGTTCCGGAAGAAATGCTTTTGCTGTTACAAAACCTTTTTCTGCATATAAATTGTTTAACTGGTCGATGACATTTTGAATATCGCTGATGAATACATTTTTTCCAACAATGGGCTGGATTATTTGATTAACTTCTTCTTGTGAAAGAACTGATGATGGCGCAACTTCGATAGAGTTTACAAAAACTCCTTTTGTATCAATATCTTGAACCTGTCCTTGAATAAAGTCGGAATCTGAGCTTGTGCTGTTATAATTTTTTATAACCTGACCTTCATTGCCTTCAAATTTGCGATTTTCGTTGTATTTGAGGTAATCTTCCTGAATGCTTTTTTCATCGCGTTTGTAGCGCAGCATATCTGTATCGTGTTTAATATTTCCGCCTGTTTCCATCATTATCTGGTTAATAGATACCGGAAGGGCGCCGTCATATGCTACAGCAGGGGTAACAGATGTTAAAGTTGCAGTGCAGAATGCAGATATGCATAGAACTGCCTTTAACACATTTTTATTAATTTCCGTCTTTTTCATTATTCACCTATATTAAGTTGATATTAAAATTCCTGACTTTGGTTCAATACAGAAATAAAAACACTTCGTAAAAATTTTTTGCTAATAATTTTACAAAATTTAATATTTTAGCGAAATTCTTTATTCATCTGTTATTATTATATAAAATATTAATATCAATGTAAAGAAACTTAAATAAAGTTCACATTTTTGGTTTATGAATTTAATTAAATTTCATGCATATGATGTATAACTTTTGGACAGGTAAGGAGATTTTATGAACAAGAAAGTTAAATTTTTGACAGTTGGTTTAGCAGCTTTTGTTATTGGATTTGCAGCAAACAATTTTGCAATGTCGGATGTTCCAGCAAATTATAAAGTTGCTGTTGTAGATATTCCGCAAGTTGTCTCAAGTTCTGCTCAGGTAAAGAATCTTAAAAAGGAACAGCAGGCTAAAGCTGATGAGCTTGTAAAATTTGTTGAAAAAGCAAGAAAAGATGTTGCTGCAGTTTCTGATGAAACCAAGAAAAAAGATTTGGAAACTAAGTACACAAAAGAGCTTCAGACAAAAAGAGAAAAGATGGAAAAAGAATATTTGACAAAGTTATCAGCAATTGATGACAATATTTCAAAAACTGTCGAAACACAAGCAAAAGAAGGCGGATACAATTTGGTTTTGGCAAAAGGTGTTGTACTTCATGGCGGTGAAGATATCACACAGGCTGTTATTAAAGCTCTTAAATAAAATTTTAATTAAAAAATCCCTTCTGAAAAGAAGGGATTTTTTCTATCTTATTGGTTTTCCGCATTTCCCGGCTGAATATTCTTTGTTTTTGTATGTGTATTTGAAGTCAACGCACTTTCTGTTTGTACCGTTAACAGACTTTCCGCCAACTTTTATCATGCCGCGGTACGGGCAGGGTGTGTAAGTCATTGTTTTGAAATCACTTGCACCTAAAGTTACCATATCTTTAAGTATTTTTTGTGTGGAACCTTTGTTTTCACCAAGTTGTATGCTTGCGTATTCATCTGCTAATTGTTTTAGTTGGACCGTTTTACTTTGGCTTGTGCTGCCAGTTGAGGATTGATTTTGCATTTCAAAAGCCAGGGCAGGAATTATTGAAAAATAAAGAATCGCAGTTAAAAATAATAGTTTCTTTTTCATTTTTTTCTCCTTTATTTAAAATGCTGGCTCAAAATTCATCTTGAGCCAGCGGGATGCTATTTTATGTCTTTATATGAACCTGCAAACTTGTTTGCATAAAACGTGTGCAAAAGCTCATGGGCTTTATGTGAATTCGGGTGTTCCAAAAATTCTTGATAAAGTTTTTGGATTGACGGATTCATGTGAGATTTTCTGATTCCAAGTTCAGAATCTTCTTTGTAAAGCCCTTCGGCACGTTCGCCTTTGATTTTTGAGTCGTTGCAGCTTATTGGCTGACCGCCTCCGTTTATGCAGCCGCCCGGGCAGGCCATAACTTCAAGCATCTGGAAGGGTGCTTTGCCTTCTCTGATTTCCTGAATCGACTTTTCGGCTTCTTTTAATGTTGAAACTACACGCACTACAAGTTTTGTACCTTTTATATCAATTTCCACATCGCGTGAGCGGTTTGAAGTTCCGCGCAGAGGGTTAAAATTGACATCGGATAAAGGTTCACCTGTTGCGAATTCATAAGCTGTTCTTACAGCTGCCTCTGCAACCCCGCCTGAGGCTCCAAAGATTGTTCCGGCACCAGTATATTCGCCAAACGGGCTGTCTGATTCTTCACCTTCAATTGAGTTGAAGTTAATGCCTGCTTCTTTAATCATTCGTCCTAATTCCTGGGTTGTTAATACGTAATCAGTGTCAGGGCGTCCGTTGTGTGAAAGTTCAGGGCGTTTGCATTCATATTTTTTTGCAGTGCAAGGCATAATACCAACAATCACGAGATTTTCTCTCTCAAGATTGAAGTATTTTGGCATAAGTTCAACCAAAACCGGCGACAACATTGACATTGGCGATTTACAGCTTGAAAGATGATGAAGCATATCCGGATGATGTTCTTCCAGATATTTTACCCAAGCCGGACAGCATGATGTAAACAGTGGAAGGCTTTGACCTGATTTAAGCCTTTCTAAAAACTCTGTTGCTTCCTCCATAATCGTCAAATCTGCCGAAAAATTGGTGTCAAAGATATAGTCAAAACCGATTTTTCTTAAAGCTGCATTCATTTTTTTGATTGAGTTTTCGCCGGGCTCAAGTCCGAACATTTCGCCGATAGCAACACGTGTTGCGGGAGCCATTTGAACAGCAAGTTTCTTGTTTGGATTTGTAATTTCAGACCAAACTTTTTCGACATCTGATTTGATTGTCAAAGCGCCTGTCGGACAAACTGCGGCGCATTGCCCGCAATTAACACAGTCCACCTGCCCCAGAGGACGGCCGTTCATTGGCTGGACAACTGTTTTTGAACCTCTGTTTGCAAATCCTAAAACCGAGTGTCCCTGAAATTCCGTACAAGCTCTGACGCATGCGCCGCAGAGAATGCATTTATTCGGGTCGCGTACGATTGAAGGTGAGCTGTCGTCAACCGGAAGGTACTCATCAAGCGGTTTTTCAGGGTAGCGAATTCTTCTGATACCGTATTCTTCCGAATATTTTTGAAGTTCGCAGTTTCCGGATTTTTCGCAGGTCAGGCACTCTTTATCGTGGTTTGCAAGAAGAAGTTCAAGAACGGTTTTTCTGATTCTTCTTGTTTTCTCCGTGTTAAGATGAATTTTTAACCCTGGCTCAGGCGGCATTGTGCAGGAGGATTGAATTCCGCGGCCTTCTATTTCAACAACGCACATTCTGCAAGCGCCAAAGGAGGTTAAATCCGGGCGATAGCAGAAAGTCGGGACATTCATACCTGCTTTTCTGATTACTTCAAGAAGGTTGGCTTCGTCTGTGAATTCAACTTCTTTTCCGTCTATGAATAATGTTTTTTTATCTGTCATAATTTATTCCTTTACAATTTGTCGTTAAGACTATAAGACGTTAAGACGATAAGTTCATTTCGTATTTAATCACAAATATAAGAGATTATTTATTTTATAAAGAACTTAACGTTCTATCGTCACTATTCCAATACTATCGCTCTGAACGGGCAGGCTGCAAAACATGCTTCACATTTAATACATTTTTCCTGATTAATGTGGTGCGGGTTGCGGACTGTACCTTCGATTGCTCCGACCGGACATGTTCTTGCACATTTTGTACAGCCCTTGCAAAGGTCTTCATGAATAACTATTTTCTTCATTGCTGTACAAACTCCAGCAGGACATTTTTTATCTTTTATGTGTGCAATGTATTCATCTCTAAAATATTTTAGTGTTGAAAGTACAGGATTTGGTGCAGTTTTGCCGAGTCCGCATAGTGAACCGTCTTTAACTGTTTGCGCAAGTTCTTCCAAAAGCTCTAAATCCTCCATTGTGCCTTTGCCGGCTACAATCTTTTCAAGAATTTTGAGCATATTTTTCGTGCCTTCGCGGCAAGGAACACATTTTCCGCAGCTTTCGTTCTGAGTGAAGTTCATGAAAAATCTTGCGACTTCAACAATACAAGTTTTGTCACTCATTACAACAAGACCGCCTGAGCCTACCATTGCGCCGGCTTTTATAAGGTTGTCGTAATCCATTGGTATATCAAGATGTTCTTCTGTTAAACATCCGCCTGACGGGCCGCCGATTTGTACGGCTTTGAATTTTTTGCCGTCGCGCATTCCGCCGCCGATATCAAAAACGATTTCTCTTAAAGTTGTACCCATCGGAACTTCAATCAAACCGGTGTTATTTACATCTCCGGTAAGCGCAAAGGTCTTTGTACCTTTTGAAGTTTCAGTACCCATTTGAGCAAACCAATCAGCACCGTTAAGAATTATTAACGGAACATTTGCAAGTGTTTCAACGTTGTTAATCAGAGTCGGACGTCCGAAAAGCCCTTTGTTTGCCGGAAATGGCGGCTTTGGTCTGGGCATTCCGCGTTCGCCTTCAATTGAGGCGATAAGCGCTGTTTCTTCACCGCAGACAAATGCTCCGGCTCCTTCTTTAATATGAATTTCAAGTGAGAAATTGCTTCCCATAATATTTTTGCCTAAGAAATTTCTTTCCTCCGCATCGGCGATAGCTTTTCTTAGACGTTTAATTGCAAGCGGATATTCTGCACGAACATAAATATAACCTTCATCAGCACCGATTGCAAAGGCTGCAATTGCCATACCTTCAAGAAGTTTATGCGGGTCGCCTTCCATAACGCTTCTGTCCATAAATGCACCCGGGTCGCCTTCGTCACCGTTACAGACAATATAAGATTTACCGCCTTTGTTTGCGGCTGTAAATCTCCACTTTCTGCCGGTCGGGAAGCCTCCACCGCCGCGGCCGCGAAGTCCTGATTTTTCAATTACATCAATTACTCCGTCGGGATTGTTTTCCTGCAAAACTTTTGCTAAAGCTTCATAACCTCTGACTGCAATTGCTTCATCAATACATTCAGCGTTAATGTTTCCGCAATTTTTTAAAGCTGTTCGGGTCTGTTTTGCGTAGAAATTTATATGTTCATCATCCTGAACATGTTCGCGTGTTTTCGGGTCAACGTAAAGCAGGCGCTCAACAGGAGTGTTGTTTTTAATGTGGCTTTCGTAAATTTCTTCAACGTCTTTTTCTTTGACTTTAACATAAGTAACATGTTTGTCGGGAATTACAACAAGCACGCCCTGTTCGCAAAAACCGTGGCAGCCTGTTGGAACTATTGTTATTTTATCGTAATCGCTTAAAACCGACACATCCGCACCGAGTTCTTTAAACTTTTCTATAACTTTTAAAGCTCCGTTTGCAACGCATCCTGTTCCGGCGCAGACCAGAACGCGCAAACCCTGTTGGGTTAAACTTTCCTGGGCTTTTCTTTGTTCTTCCTGTATATTAATATTTAGTGTTGTTTGTTCCATTAGTTTTCCTCCTTCATAAGTGTATCCAAAACTATTGAAATAGCGTCGGAGGTCATTTGCGGATAAACTTTATCATTAATTACAACAACCGGAGCCAGGCCGCATGCGCCGAGGCAGCTTACAGTTTCTAGTGAGAAAAGTCCGTTATCGCTTGTTAATTGCCCTTCCTGCATATTTAATTTTGCCCGGATAGCATTCAATACCGGCATTGAACCTCTTACGTGGCAAGCTGTTCCGTCGCATACTTTAATTTCAAACTTGCCTTTCGGCTCAAGCGAAAATTGTGCGTAAAACGTTGCAACACCAAAAACCGTTGCAGGTGACAAGCCTTCTACTTTTGTGCCGATATAGATCATTGCTTCTTCCGGAAGATATCTGTAAACTTCCTGAACTTTTTGCAGCATTGCAATCAGATTAGACTTTTTACCTCCGCATTCGGAGATTATCTGGTCTAATTTTGATGTAGCAATACCATGAGGATTTTCTACACTCATATTTTAGAACTCCTATTGTGATTTACTATTAACCCCGATTATTAAATAATCTTAAGAAAATTATCGCACATCAAGCTCTAAAAAGCAAGTTTTATAAAGCTATTTCAGGCGTTTGTTGTAGATGTAGGATAAAATCATAAGAATTGCCCCAAGAGTTAGAAATGCTATGAACTTGTATAAAATATCAACATTTGCAAGGTCGTAAATAAATATTCGCAAAATTGATAATATACACAGGCCAATCCCTGAAAGTTTAAGAAATTCTTTATTTTTGAAGATGCCGATTGCTGTAATAATTCCGGAATATAAAATCCAGCATACTGAAGTTAAATATTGTGAGTTTACCAGTGCATATTTTGTTATTGTGTCGTTTATTTCAAAATGTATTAGAATAAATCCTAAAAATACCGCTAAATATTTGTAAACTTCGTCTTTTGTCCACTTTGCATAAAAGACTGCTGCGGTTATTCCTGATAAGAATGCAGCAGTTCGAAGGTTTAAAAGCGGAATAAATGCATCAACCGGCTTGTAGTGGGCGCCGCAGAATAGCAGGTAAACGGTGGTTAATATTCCAAGAACTGCTGAAAATACGGCAAAAGCGCCAAAACCTGTTGTTGTATGAAGTTTTTTCATATTAATTGTGTAAGCAAATCCGAGGATTGAATTTATCATACTGTTAATAAAGCCTGCAGAGGTATTTTCTCCGATAAACCACTTGTTAATGATGTTATTAAGTTCAAGCCCCATGTATAAATAGATTAAAGTTATGCAGTCAAGCCTGAAGAATTCGGAAATATTCACAAGCTTTTTGTCTTCGGATTTTGAAAGGAAAAAGTAAGAAAATCCCGACGAAATTATCACCGGTGCAAACATCATAAGTCTTATGTTCCAAATTGGTGAAAATTCCCCGATGCTTTTTGTTCCGAAAACTCCGTCAATCGGGATTATCGATAAAAATGCCGCTGCCCAAATTCCGACAGCCCAGTTTGCAAGTGCTCTGTATTTAAATTTATAAGCAAAAAATGATAAAACTGCTGCTTCAATTGACCAGGCCAAACATTTTGCAGTCGGGGATTTGTCGCAAAAACTCATTACAAAAATCGCGAAGGCTGCAAGCATAATATGTAAATATGTTTTGAAAGCCTCCGGATTTTTCTTTTTGAAATACGCTGCCGCTGCGTAAATTGCTGTCAACGTAAGCTGCACAAAGGCTACAGTTTTTACATCAGACGGGTCAATATGGTACAAAAGAATTGAAAATGCAAAATAATTTACAAGGTTTAATTTATTGTTTGTTTCGGGCTGGCTTGCGCTGCCTGCAAGGCCGTAAACAAAATACAGCGCCCAGAGAATTGCCGGCATATAAAGCGGCATTGCTTCTGCAAAAAGCAATGAGGTAAGCAGAGTCAGACAAATGTTTACAATATTTACAGTGTTTCTTGACTTATTTCTGTATGTGTAAATTATAGACAAAAGGTTTACGAAAATCAGATAGCCCATTAAGAAGTTGGGGGCTGTTTCAACTTGTGTTTGAATGAAAAACGGGTTTAAGTATCCTGCAATAAGGCTGATAACAAGCATTGAAATTGTTTTCAGCTTGTCAGCCAGGTAAAACGCCGCAAGCAATAGCCCTGTTGCTATCGTAAAGGTGGTTTTCATATCGAAAAGCTCTAAAATCGTGCTTCCGCAATAAGTTGTAATAAATAAAGTGCCAAAACCAGTTCCTAAAAGAACTTCAGAGTAGTTTTGAAGCTTTTTGCTGCCATGAAGTTTTAAGGCTGCCGCAATCATTACAAACCCGGCCAAAAAGCCAAGCGCTGCCTTGATTGCAGGCGTAAAAATAATAAACGGTGAAATTAATTTGATAAAAATAATTACACCGACCAAAATCGCAAAAGCTCCGATTTTGTTGAAAAGGTTGCCAAGAAAAATTTTCTCAAATTCGGTTGCAGAATTCTGTTTTGCATAGTTTTCAAGAATTTTTGACTGCGTAGGGGCGGGTTTTGGGATGATTATTTCAGGTTTTGTCTCCTCTGAAATTTCTTTCTTGTTTAAAAGAATATCATCCGGAATTTCATCAATACTTTGTATTTCGGGTTTTTGGATTTGCGGAGTTGCAGCTGGTTTTGCATGCAGGCTGTCTTTTAAAAGCAGATTTTTTAATTCTTGTACTGCGTCAGACAACTTCGTAACACTGTTTTGCATGACAAACATCCATATAAATAATGCAATAACAAGCGCAAAAAGCCATAAACACAAAATAATTGATAATATTTCCATATCCCCTCCAGTTTTGTTAATTTTAGCAAAATGTTAAAAATATGTCAAAATTTAAATATTTTTAGCGCAATAATCCTTAATCGGGCAAATTTCGCATTGCGGTTTGATTGGTTTGCAAACATTTTGGCCATGCGTTACTAAAAGGGTGTTTATATCAAGCCAGTGTTTTATAGGAAGTTTTTCTCTTAATGCGAACTCTGTTTCTTCGGGATTTTTGGTTTTTACATACCCGAGGCGGTTGCAAATTCTGTGAACATGAACGTCAACACAGATTGCAGGAATTCCAAATCCTTTTGCAAGTACAAGATTTGCTGTTTTGCGTCCAACTCCGTTAAATTTTATCAAATCTTCTATTGTATCAGGAACTTTATTATCAAGTTCTTCGACTATTATTCTGGAAAGCTCAATGATTTGTTTTGCCTTGTTTTTATAAAAACCTACCGGATAAATAGCCTTGGTCAGCCTCTCAGGGTCGCAGTATGCAAAATCTTTTGGTTCTTTCCCGATTTCAAGCATTCTTAGAGTTGCGGGATAAGTCGTCAGGTCATTGGTTCTTAAACTTAAAATGCAGGCTATCAATACAAGATATGGATTTTTAAATTCCTCCATAAGCTGAACAAATTCTCTACGCGGCTGTTTTGCATCTTTTAGTTTTTGAACGATTTCATCTATCATAAAATAATTTTATTCATAAAAAATCATTTATTCAATATGCTTGCAAAAATATGAAGAATGTTTTATATTAAAATTATACAAATTATGCAAGAAGTAGAAGGAGCTGAAAGTATGAATATAACTGGATTTATCTTGGGGGGGGGCAACCGCAAAATAGCGCTCCTGTAAGAGTTTTCTCTAAGTTTACGAGGTTGGGATTATTAGTGTCGTTTTTGGGAAATTTATTTTCTCAAAAACGCTCGCTCACTCGCTATCGTTTCGAAAACAAATCACCCAAGAACTTCGTCGCGAAGACACAGAGTAAAGATGAAATGAACAGTTCACCACTCACTGTTCACCGTTCACAAATTAACGAAACGACCTTTTCACTTCTCACATTTCACTTTTCACCTCTCAAAAAGCCCGCCTTCACCATGGCAGAAGTCCTCATCACTCTCGGCATAATCGGCATTATCGTCGCCATGACTTTGCCAAGTTTAATCGGCAAATATCAATTCAAAGTTTTTGAAGTGGGTCTAAAAAAGCAGTATTCTCTGCTTCAAAACGCAATTAATCTTGCTGTAAACGATGAAGGTATTCAGTCATGCTATACTTATTTTCCAGAAGGCTCAATCTCTTATTCTGCTAAAACTCAGGATTGTGATTTATTATTGAATTTTCTTGTATCTTTATTAAAACTAAAACCATACAATGATGATATAAAAGCTAAATATGCTAAACGAGATATAGTGAGAGCTCAAGATGGAAAAAGTATTAATTGGAATTGCGATTATGACAGTGCTGTTTCGAATGCTAATGTTTATGGAGCAAATGACGGAACAATATTTATGTTTTATCTAAAAAATGTTCCTGCTTTTGTGCTTATAGACGTTAATGGTGAACAAAAACCAAACAAATGGGGCTATGATGTATTCGCAATGATTTTGTCAAACCATAATGATTACAAAAATCCAAGTCCAAGAATTCTTTTAACTGATGAATTCTGTTCAATCATTGAAAAAGGCGGGCGTTTCCCGCGTACGATTTTAAGAAATCAAGATATTGAAAATACATCAACCTGGGATTATTATTGGTAAATTTTAACTTAACAGCTTATCTAAATCAATTTTAGTTTTTAATTTAAGAGCGTAAATATCTTCGCGGTTGATATTTGAAAGTTTAACCGCATCTTTTTCGGTTGTGACAATTGTTCCTTCCGGCAAATCCTCCGGAACATAGCTGTGATGGTCATCAAAAGTTAAAGTTTTTTCAATCTTGTAGTTGTTCAAAAATTTATAAAATTGTTCGGGCTGGCCGATTGCACACATTGCTGTTATTGTGCTTCCATCCGGCAAAATTTCGCCGTTTTTGATGTTGTAAACATAGTTTGGTTCTGTATAGCATATTGTTGTTTTTATGCACATTTTTTTTGCCGTAATTTTTGCTAATTTTTCAGCACGAGTGTGGTCGGTGTTTTTGCTTACAATTACCATACGGTCAACACGGTTGAAAGCTTCTTTGCCTTCCCGAAGCGGCCCTGCCGGCAAAAGATGTTCGTTTCCATACATTTTTTCGCTGTCCGACAATATAATATCAAGGTCTCGGTGAAGTTTTCGGTGTTGAAACCCGTCATCAAGAATTATTTTGGTCACGCCATATTTTTCGACTGCATATTTTGCAGCTTCAACCCTGTTTTTGGAGGTTATAACGACTGCACCTGTTGTATTTTGCGCAAGCCAGAACGGTTCATCTCCCGCAAGCCGTGCATTATGAAAAATTTCTTTGCCGTCTGAAATTACGTTGATTTGTTTATTCGAAAGCGCACCGCCGTACCCGCGTGAAATAATCGCTGTTTTTTCGCCTTTCGAAATATAATATTTTGCGATTTCCGAAACTACGGGAGTTTTGCCCACTCCGCCTGTTGTAACATTTCCGACGGAAATCACATAAGCGTCAACTTTCTCCGGCTTCAAAATTCCTTTATCATAAAGTGCATTTTTTAACGCGCTTCCAATTCCGTAAAATATTGAACAAAATTCCAGAAATCTGAATAGTGCGCCTTTTGCATTTTTATCGTAATGTATTTTTGTTATTTCGGTTTTAAAATTCATATTTTTATGCGCTGAATTGCTTCACACTCGTTCGCAATGACTTTTTGTTTATCTTAATTCTTAGAACATCAATCTCCAGAGTAAAAATCTTTTGTTAAGTTTTTCCGAGAATTTTCTTAAATTACATGTTGTAACTTTTGTGTCGTCAATTATTGCCTGAAGTTCGGTTTTCTTTTCCGGAGTCATTTTGTTTACGGAAGCAAGTGCGGTATTGAGGTTAATCATTGCCTTGTTGGCATTTGCAACCGTATTTGTCAAATCCTTTTTAAGCTGGTCATCTTTTGTCATTCCGTTTATGTAACCGCTGATTTCATTTGCGTTGTGGGCTATTTCACGAATGTCGGCAGCCATTTTTTCGGCTTCTTCTTCGTTTCCGATAATTTTGTTTATGTTTTGAGCAAGTTTATCCATGGAATTTGCTGTTGACATCATTGTGGTTTTGAATTCCGGATCGCCGATTATCTGGTTAATATTGTTTGACATTAGGTTAAAGTCATTTGAGGTTCTGTCTAACAACGCCATAAGAGTTTTTATATCCTCCTGAGAGGATTCGACGAGTGCATCAACTTTGCTCATTGTTGCTGCTGTTTGGTTTGTTAAAGAGTTGATATTTTTTATTGAACTTTTAAGTTCTGCAATAACTTCGTCAGACAGAATTTCGTTAACTTTTTTGTTGGTTTCTGTTAAAGATTCAGCTGCACGATACTGCCATTCCATAAAATCCGAAATTCGCATAGGTTCAACTATTGTATAAGGCGATGTTTGAGTCGGATAAGGAAGTGTAACATTATCTAACGTTGAGATTAAGAGTTTTTTCTTTCCTCCATCAGAAACCGCTTTTCCTTTTAAAAATTCCGGAAGTATCAGACCCGGTAAGTTCACGATGTAATCAACTTTATATGCATTTTTTGTTTTAATAGATTCCCGCACGTTAAAAGGCACAACTTCGCTTGAAACAACTTCTATATTTTTAATTTTTCCGACATCATAAAATTCTTCATCAAGCTTCATTTGAACAGCGTCGTCTTTATACAAAACGTTTCTGTTTTCCATTGGAATATAGATGGTTCTTGTTTTTGGAGGTGTAATTTCCAGAAATAATTCGCCGATAAGACCTGATTGCTGGATTGAAAAAACAGAAGCTTTCGGGATTTCAATGTTAGGCTCGGTTATCACGAATTTCACTTTCACATAGCTGTTTTCGCTGTCAATTACAGGCGTAATCTGTTCGACCTGACCTACCTTCAAACCCATCATCTGAACACCTGAGCCGGTGCGCATGCCGTTTACATCTTTAAAGTTTATTTCAATTCTTTTTGCTGAAGTTAAAGCTCTTCCTTTAACTTTCAATACAACTCCAACCAAAAGTATTAATGATAAAAGAGTTAAAAGTCCCACTTTAAAAGATGATGAAAATTTCATTAATAACCTTTCCTTTGTATACGCAATGGATAAGTTTATTGTATCAGAAAAAATATTTAATGCAAAGATTTTACAAGGGTTATTTTTTTATCTTGTGCATGTGTGATTTTATGAAATCTCCAAGCTGTGAAAATAAGCCTTTTTGCTTGTATTTAAGTACTTCATCAGCCTCGCTTTTTTCAATAACGTCTTGAATATGTGCTTTTGCAGCTTCTTTTTCAATTTCTAAAAAATAATTATGAGAATATTCTACTTTTCCCGGCTCATGCAAATCTTTTGAGTGCGTGTTTGCTTGAAAATTAAACCTTGCTATACAAATTTTATAACCTGTTTTCATATTAAACTCCTGTTGTACAGAAAGTAAAAACTGTAAATAAAATTTTTTGCGGGTTTATTGAATATAATTTGAAAGGATATTTTTTACATAATTTTGTGTTTCAGCATAAGGCGGAACTCCGTCATATTTGTCAACTGCGCCGGGGCCGGCATTGTATGCGGCAAGCGCCAGAATTACGTTGCCGTTATATTTGTTAAGCATTGATTTTAAATATTTTACGCCGCCTTCAACGTTTTGTACAGGATTAAACGGGTCTTTGACGCCAAGGCTTGCAGCTGTTGCAGGCATAAGCTGCATTAAACCCATTGCGCCGGCTTTCGACTTTGCGCGTGTATTAAAGCCGGATTCCTGCTTGATTACTGCTTTAATAAGATTCTCATCAACGCCATGTTTTTGTGAAATCTGTGATATCATATTTAAAAGCTGGTGATTGCCTGAAGTCTGCTGTAGAGGAGTAACTTCTCCGCTTTCAGAAATTTTTATTTCCTGAAGTTCTTTTAATGCATTGTTTAACGTGTTTGTCGGGTTTGGGGTTTTAATTATGTTTGCATTAACTCTCATTGACTGCGGGTTTAGCAGTAATGAGCCGAATTCGCTTTTGGCAGAAGTTTTTAAAACATTTTCAAAGGATTGGACATTAGGTCTGTTTGCCGGATAAATAGTATCAATCGGGTTTTGCGGCTGCTGAATTTCGTTTCTGAAATTTGCAACACGATTATTAAGCTGAGCATATCTTTGCATAGCCTGTGTTTTGCCGCCTGAATTTAATAATCCCTGTATCATTTCCGAGAACATAATTTCCGCCCCTTGTCTTTTTGTTGAAATTTTGCATGGCTGAATTCCAACTACGTAACTATTTTACAGTTTAAAACTACCTTTGTTATCCTCTATTTGAATTAATGATTTTAAAAGAAATGTCAAATTTCAATGCGGGTGAAAAGTGAAACGTCAAAAGTTCGTTCCGTAATTAAACTAAATTTTAATATCAGGCAATTTCTTTATTCTAAATGTTTTTATTAAATTAGGGAAAATTATTGGGAAAATAATATGGTCATAACAAAATTGGCAGCATTGACGCTGAATTACGTCCGCACAGCTGGAAAATCTTCAATTTTACTAACCCGCGTGCCAAAACTGAAAAACTTAAAAACAGAAACGTTGTTTTATAATTCTACTCTTCTGAAATCTGATGATATTGCCTACCATGGCTCGCCATTCAAATTCAATGCTTTTGACTGCTCAAAAATCGGGCAGGGGGAAGGTTTTTCTAAGCGTGGAAGGGGGCTTTATCTTCATCGTCTGAGAAAATTTGCGCCATACTATGCAAATATTCGAAGCATAGATGCCCCTATGCATTTAGGTTCTACTAAAAAACTTGAAAATCCAGCTCCGCATGTTTATACGGTTTCGGGATTGAAAAAATTAAATTTAAAACAAGTTTCAGAGGTTGAAGCTAAAGCGATTGCGCGTGAGCAGCATTATTTTGAATTGGAGAATCCTCTTGTTGATGGTTTGGAACTGTCAAGCGGTGAAATCTGTGTTTTTCCAAAAGCTGTTTCGAAATTAAGGATAAAATACAGAGACGAACTTGAGGATTTTGTTATGATGAATAGAAATTATCCTTTCAGACAGTGGACTACTGATAAACAACGTCTTGAAAAGTTTATTTAATAAACATGCAGTCGCCGTAAGAGAAAAATCTGTATTTATTTTCAACAGCTTGCTTGTATGCCTCAAAAATAAAATCTTTTCCGGCCAAAGCGCTTACCAGCATCAAAAGCGTTGATTTTGGCAGGTGAAAGTTCGTAATCAGATTGTCAATAACTTTGAATTCATATGGCGGATAAATAAAAAGCTCTGATGCGGAATGGCAGGCTTTAATCTCTCCAAACTGCTGATATGCGGTTTCCAGAGTTCTTACGGTCGTTGTGCCAACTGCTGTAATCTTTTTACCTTGCGCTTTTGCCTCGTTAATTTTGCGAGCTGTTTCTTCTGATATTTCAAAGGTTTCGGAGTGCATTTTATGTTCTAAAATATTTTCGCATTTTACAGGACGAAAAGTTCCAAGCCCGACATTCAGCGTGACATAAGCAATCTCGACGCCTTTGTCTTTCAATTTCTGCAAAATCTCCTGTGTAAAATGCAAGCCGGCAGTCGGCGCTGCAACCGAGCCTTCATCTTTTGCATAAACTGTTTGATAGCGTTCAAAGTCAAGTTTTTTTATGTCTTCATCCGCAAGTTTTCTTTCAATGTATGGCGGAAGCGGAATGTTTCCGTTGCGGTGCAAAACTTCAAGCAGGTTTCCCTCATAAATCAGCTCAACAATCCAGCCGCCGTCTTCTTCTGTTCTTTCAATTGCGCGGACGGAAAGTTCATCACTGATTGTGATTATTGTTTCCGGTTTTACACGTTTTGAGGGCTTGATTAGGACTTCCCAGAAAGGCTCGTCTGTGTTAGCTGTCTGTTCTGACACAAACCCCTCACCCGAAGTTCTAACTTTCGCCTTATTTTTATTGTCCGGCTCAAGTTGAACTTCTTCCCTCTCACCACTTCGCTCCGCTTCGGGAAACAGGGTCACAAGACTCTTTCCTCGTCTGTTCCCTTTGTTCCGCAAGGGGCGAGGGGTAATATTTTTCAACAAAAACACCTCAATTTTAGCGCCTGTATCCTTGTGTCCGATTAATCTTGCCGGCATGACTTTTGTATCGTTTAAAACCAGAAGCGTGTCGTTCTCTATCAAATCAACAATATCGTAAAAATGTTTGTGAGAGATTGTGCGGCTTTCGCGCTCAAGCACCAGCATTCTTGAGTTTTCGCGTTTGTCCGCAGGAAGCTGTGCTATCAGTTCTTCCGGTAATTCATAATCAAACTCAGATAAAAGCATTTTTCAAACCTTATTTCTGACCGAATTTCTTTTTCAATGTATCAAGAATTGAGCCGTTAACTTCAGGTTTTTTCTCGTCAACAATTTCAGCTTCAATAACTTTTGACCCGTCGGTTGCCTGAACTTTTTTAGCAGCTTCTTCGGCATCCATCTGTTTGTTGACAATTACAGTCTGTAAAACCTGAATTACATTTGAAACAATAAGGTAAATCAAAACACCTGCAGGAATTGGGATTATTACAAAAGTTGCAATAATCATAACAGGCATGAATGTGCCCATTGATTTTTGAATTGCCTGTTGCGTCGGGTCATCAGACATCGCATTTTTATTTTGAGCCATCATAAGTTTCTGTGACAGCCACATTGTCAGTCCGAAAAGTGCAATAAGCACCAAAACATCCCAATGGAATGTATGTTCAACTTCTTTTGACGGAACAGAAGCTGTCAAAAGCCCGCCGTTTCTTTCAAAAGTAACTTTTTCGGTTTCTTTTGTGTTTACATCTGTTATGCTCATGTCAGCCTTTTGGATTTGGTCAAGCTGGCTGAATTTCAAATCTAACTGGTCAAGACTTACTTTAAAGTCAATCGGTTCGCCCGGAACGAGTTCACCTTGGACTTCAAGGGCTTTATTCGGCTTGTCAACTTTAACATTTTCAAGAGTTTCGTTCGGAAGATAAACAGTTGCGGTTTTTCCGAGAATAAATGTGTCGTATTTTGAAGTTCCCATCATGCCGTCGTTGGAAATTCCTGCTGTGGCGCGGAGCGTTGTTGCAAGGCTTTTTACAAACAAGAATTGAGTGTCATGCGCGATTTGGATAAACTGCGGACTCATCAAAGCCGAATACAAAAGGATGAAAACCGGCATTTGAACTAATAGAGGCAAGCATCCGCCCATGGGGTTAAATTTGTGTTCTTTGTAGAACTCCATCATTTTCATCTGCATTTTTTGCGGGTCGTTTTTGTAGCGTTCCTGAATTGCTTTAAGCTTTGGCTGCAAAGTCTGCATCTGGCGCATAGAGCGCTGCTGTGAAACATTAAGCGGCCACAAAAACATTCTTACAATTATTGTTAAAACAATTATAGCTAATCCGTAATTTCCGACAAAGTGTGCGAGCATTTTCAATGCTTCAATAGTTAAAGTTGTGAAATCCAATTTCCCTAATCCTCATCTAATCTTAAAATTTATTCAGTACATTATTAATTGTATTACAAAAAAAGAGGGCGTCAATGATACCCTCTTTTTTGTTTTTATAAATGGTCGGGATGACACGATTTGAACGTGCGACCCCCTCGTCCCAAGCGAGGTGCGCTACCAAGCTGCGCTACATCCCGATGTATTCAATTATCAAAATCCTTTGACCTTATTTAATTTAAAATAAACAAATCAGCAAGTCAAGACAATCTAAGATTTTTTCTCTGTAAGAACACTCTGCTTTGCCGCAACTCCAAGGCCAAGTCCGGCGATTACGTAAGTCAGCCAGGCAAAAGCATAATTTTGTTTCAGTAGGTTTAAGTTCATTGTGTTATCAACGGCTTTTTTAAGCTGTTTTGCAGCGTTAATCCCGCGAAGTGAGGCAAGGCCTTCCTCTACAATCGTCGGAAGAAATCCTAAAAATCCTAGCGTTAATGCATGTTTTTCAATAAAAGTCTTTTCGCCATTCGGTTTTTGAGTCGCGCTATTCAGCAAAACAAGGGCGGAGGGTACAGATGCCGCATAAATCCTTGATTTTTGAAGGAATTTTAAAAACTTTCCTTTGTGCGCTGTGATAGCGTGGCCGAGCTCGTGCAAAATCAAGGACGGCTTGCTTTTTGGTGCAACCGCGAGTTTAAGCTGGTCTGTGTAAAAGGCGTTTTGACCTTTTGCGACCGGGTCGAGTTCTCCGAGAATGTCAATTCCTGATTTGCGGTATTTTGCGGCAACCTGGGCGGCGTTTGCCTCGTTAATGTATTCAACGGCTACGGTTTTGTCTAAATTATTGTCCTTAAGCATTTTTGAGGCGATTTTTTTGACGTTTTCACCTGTTGTAAATTCTTCGCCCTGCATAAGCTTTTTCCCGCACCATTCGGAAGCTTTGGTCAGCAAAAGTGCTATTGCCTCCAAAATCCCTGCTGCGGCAACAGTCTTTACCTCATCGGGTTCTTCTTTTTGGCGGGCATACGGACGATAACCCCTGTCATAAGGGCTTTGCATATAATAATTCTGCTGTCGAAAATCCGAAAATCGGTTTGTAATACCTTCCACGGTTTATATAAAACCACTGAAAAGATTTATTTGTTACTTTTTTAAAGAAATTTTACATTATAAAACTTCTGTAAATTCTTCTTTCGGTGCCGCGCAAACCGGACATAACCAGTCCTGCGGAAGTTCATCAAATTTTGTTCCTTCTTTTTCCTCGTCGTAAATATATCCGCAGACTTTGCATAAATATTTCATTTTGTTAACCTCCTTTTCTTATGGCATTAAATATGATAAAGTAATTACTATGGATAATATGAAAATACATACTATGAAACAAAAAGTTTATTATGCTGATACTGACGCTTATGGCGTTGTTTGGCATGGTGCTTACTTGAGATGGCTTGAAGCTGCGCGCGTTGAGCTTTGTGAGGCAATGGGGCTGAATTTGATTGATTTGAAAAACAATGACATTGCTTTACCGGTGGTTAACCTTAACGTCCGCTATAAGGCTTCAGCAAGGCTTAACGACAATCTTATTATTGAAACTTCAATCACAAAGTACAACGGCTTGTCGGTTACCTTCTCCCAGCTAATTAAGTCTGCCGAAACTCAAAAAACTTTTATCGAAGCCGATATTGATGTTGTGGCAATTAATAACTCCGGAAAGCTCTACCGGCGTATGCCTTCAGTTCTTGCTGATGCATTTGAGCGGGAGGTAAAATGCCTTCAATCCGTTTAAATAAATTTATAGCATCTTCAGGTTTATGCTCCAGAAGAAAAGCTGATGAGCTTATTGAAAGCGGCGTTGTTTTTGTCAACGGCAAGAAGGTTACGGAACTGGGATTTTTAGTCGGTGAAAAAGACAAGGTTTTTGTTAATCAAAAACAAATTCGTCCTGTTAAGCATGAATACTACAGGTTTTACAAGCCTGCCGGCTACATAACCACCGCGGAGGACGAAAAAGGCCGAAAAACTATTTACGACCTGCTTCCGGAAAGTATGTACCATCTGAGACCTGTGGGACGTTTGGACAAAGATTCAACGGGCCTCTTGATTTTAACAAATGATGGTGATTTAATAAATGAGCTGACTCATCCTTCAGTGAAAGTTCCAAAAGTTTATCTTGTTTCAATTGAAAGTACTATTCATCCTCATGAATTAGAGCAAATGGCTGCTGGTATTGAGATTGAATCTGGCAAAAAGGCTTATGCGGATATAACAGTATTGGAAGCCGATAAAAAACATACTTATATGCAAATCACACTTTATCAGGGAATGAACAGGCAAATTCGAAAGATGTTTGAGCATTTTGGATATGAGGTTAAAACTTTAAAACGTATTCAGCATGCTATAATAAATTTAGATGGTTTAAAGCGGGGTGAGTTTAAACCGATAAAACCAAGACAGATTAAGGATTTAAAAAATTTCATGAACAGGATTAAGAACAATGATTAAAGTCGCAATTACCGGGAACATTGCCGCAGGCAAATCAACAGTAGAAAAAATTTTACGGGAGCAAGGTTATTCTGTTTTAAACACTGATGATGTTGGCCACGATCTTTTAGATGGAAAATCTGATGTATTTAAATCTTTTCCTTTTTATATTGACGTTGCTAAAGAAGTTTTGCGTGCATTTAAAGGATATGAAATATTGGATAAAAGCGGGCACATTTGCAGGAATAAACTTGGAAAACTGGTGTTTTCCGATAAAACCTTGCTCAGACGCCTGGAATCCGTAATTCACCCTCTGGTAAGACTTAAAATATACGAATTTTTTGAAGAACATAAAGATGAAACAGTTGTATTTGTATCAGTCCCGCAGTTGTATGAAGCTGAAATGCAATACATGTTTGATAAAGTTTTGCTGGTATTCTCTGAAGACAAATATAGATATAAACGTCTTTTAAAACGTGACGGTTATACTGAAGAATATGCTTCAGCCCGTATTAATGCCCAGATGTCACAGGTTGATAAACTTCTTTTATGTGATGATTGTATTGAAAACGATGGAACTATTGGAGAATTAAAGGTTCGTATTGCTTATCTTCTTAATGAATACAAACATTATAAACCTAAACGGGTACGAAAACCCTGACGTTATCGGATTCTTTAATATTATTATTGACGTAAAAACTAACAGCATTTCCGTTTCCGTCAGTAGTTTCGGTATGTCCATATCTGGGGTTGTACCCTGCATCTCCGGGTGCGTAGCATAAAATGCATCCAGCAGGAAGTTTTTTGATATCCTTTGCCGCAATGGATACTTCTTTAAAGTTTGCAGTATTATTTTTCAGAATTGCCGGCATATCATCAGCATCACCTGATTGGTAGGCACCTAGTCCTGCATTTGCAATACCGGTTTTTACTGCTCTTGCGCAGTAGCCTTTTTGAGAATTCTGTAGACCGTTGATAGTTGCAGCTGCAAGTTTTGCGCCTTTTTCTTTGTTGTAAATCTTTGCAACCTCAGCAAGTGTTGTGGTTGTTGAAGGTTTTAGATTTGAGTAAAAAGATGTTTTCTTTGTTGAGAATTTAGAAAAATCTAATTTTGGCATTTTAATTTCGGGCATAACAGGATAAGCCGGCATGAAATCAAAATTCATAAATCTTGTGCTGTCGAAATGTTTTCCTGAAAGTTCAGGATAAAAAGTATCTTCTGAGTATGAAGACGGAGTCATAAGAGGCATTTCAAACAACCTGAAAGCAGGCATTGAAAAGTTAAACAGATTTACGTTAGTAGTAAAAATCGGAGGAAAGTGCGGTGTAAATGTCGGCATACTGAATGGTGCAGGGCCGGCATTAAATCCGAAAAAATTAAAGTTATTAAAATTTGCAAATCCGAATGTCAAAACAATATTCCTCTTAATTCCTCTATTTATATAAAGGAATTTTCTATAGAAAAATTGTCTTAATGTAACGGTTTGTAAAGCTTAAGATGTTCAAGAAATCGGATTAATAACAATGCCTGACAAAAGTTTCGGATAAAAATATGTAGACTTTTGCGGCATGCGGCAGCCGGCAGCCGAAATCCGTCTGATATCTTCGATTTTCGGATACGCCATGATGAATGAGGCTTCTGCTTTGCCCAAATCAATCATGTCAAATGCTTCATTTTCAACTTTGATGTATTTAATACCATCTTGAGCCATCTGCTCTTCTTCTGTAAAACCGAGTTCTTTTGTAAGGATTACTTTGTGTAAAACTGTTAAATCAAGAGTTTTTAAAACTTCAGGCACTTCAAATTCATCCAAAATTGAACTTACATCCTCGCGTAAAGTCAAAAGGTAGAATTTGTTGACATTCTTCATATACAATCCCATTGAAATCTTCTCTTTTGCTGAGGTTTCAAGAGCTTTGAGAAACTCTTTTTTTACTTCCAGCTTGTTTGCTCCCGTGAACGTGTAATCTTTGAGGTCAAAATATTTTTTAACGCTTTCCAAAAGCACGTAAGGCTCAATCCATTTTGTGATAATTCTGTGCGTCGGATAAATCAGCAAATCATCATCCATATTTGTAAAATAACTCATTACATAATTAGCTTCACCTGCGTTTTCTCCTAATGAATTTCTGTAATTCAGCGCGGTTTCATAGCGGTGGTGTCCGTCTGCAATAAGCAGAGTTTTGTCCTGCAAAACCTTTTCAATAAGCGCAATTGTCTTATCATCTTCAATTTTGTAAACGAAATTTTGAACTCCGTTGTCGTCGGTGACGTCAATGAACGGTTTTCCGCTTAAATCAACTGCATTTTCAATCTGTTTTTCAGGGTCTGAATAAACCATAAAAATCTGTGAAAAATTTGCCTTGCAGGCTTTTGTAAGTTTAAGCCTGTCTTCTTTCGGGCCGCTCATAGTGAATTCATGCGGAAGAATATTTTTTGTCGAAAAGTCTTCGATTTTGTTGCGTGCGATAAATCCTTTGCGGACAACCTCTTTTCCGTTATGCTTGTATTTTTGAACCAGATACAAAATAACGGGCTTTTCATTTTTTACAAGGATATTTTCGCTGAGCCAGTTTTGAAAACTTTTTGCGGCATCTTCATACGGATTTTCAGCATTTGAAAGAATTAAGCGCGTAATATTATAAGGGCTTCTTTCATAAAGTTCATCACGGTATTTTCCGCTTATGACATCATAAGGCGGCGCAATAACATCTTTCATGTCTGCTTTTTCCTGATTGTAAACGATTGCATTTAACGGTTTGATTTCAATTGTCATTTTACACCTGCGCTTCTTCTTGTGCTTTAAACTGCATTTCATAAAGGTTTCTGTAAATTCCGTCCGGAAGCATCATAAGCTGGTCATGCGAACCCAATTCTGCAAGTTCGCCTTCGTTTACAACTGCGATGCGGTCTGCATTCTTGATTGTTGAAAGCCTGTGGGCAATTACAAAAACTGTTTTATTTTTGATTAAGTTGTCAAGTGCTCTTTGAACAATTGCTTCGGATTTATTGTCAAGAGCGGAGGTTGCCTCATCAAGAATTACGATTGGTGCGTCTTTCAAAATTGCACGCGCAATCGCAACCCTCTGGCGCTGTCCGCCCGAAAGTGTTGCACCGCGCTCTCCGACAACAGTATCAAGCCCGTCTTCAAGAGCATCGATAAACTCATCTAAATGCGCCATTTCAATTGCTTTTTCAAGCTGCTCCTGTGTTGCCCCTTCATTTCCCATCATTATGTTGTCGCGGATTGTGCCGGAGAACAGAAAATTATCCTGAAATACAAACGCAATATTGTTTCTGAGGGATTTCAGGTCAAATTTTCTGATATCAACTCCGTCAAACTCGACAGAACCGGATTTTACATCATAAAATCTCGGCAAAAGACTTACAACAGTGCTTTTACCGCCGCCGGAGTTGCCGACAAGCGCTATTGTCTCATTCTTATTAACGGATAGGCTGAAATTCTTTAATACAGGTGTGTCTTTTTCGTATTCAAAATATACATTTTTAAAGTCGATAGTTTTTTCAAATCCATTCATTGCAAAAGCATTTTCCGGTGATTTAATATGCGGCACCAAATCAAAAAGCTCAAAAGTTCTTCCCATTGCAACAAAAGTTTTTTGGAGTGCTGTAAGGTTATGCCCGAGAGTTTTTGTCGGCTTGTAAAGAAGCAATAACGAGGTTACAAAAGACGCAAAACTTCCGGCGGTCATCTGGCCGGTTAAGATTAAGTGGTTTCCGTAAGCCATTACAAGTGCAATCCCGACCGAGCAAACAGAATACATAATTGGTGACATCCAGCCTACGCGTTTTGAAAGTGACATTTCAAGATTAAACTGTTCATGGATTTGTTCTTCAAATTTTTTGTTCTGGTCGTCCTGAAGGTTGTATGCTGCCATAATTTTGTTGCCGGCAAAGGTTTCGTTAAAATTAGTTGCCATGTTTCCGCCGACAACCATAGATGCGTTAGAAACTTTTTTGATTTTCTTTCTTATGAAAAGCACCGGCGTAATTGCGATTGCCATAATTGTCACGCCAATGATTGCAAGTTTCCAGGAGTTATACAACAGAACCGCAACAAGCCCGACAAGTCCGAAAATTGTTGCAATAAAGGATTTTAATGTATCAATTATATTTTTCGAAGCAGTTTCAGGGTCTGTTAAAAATCTTGTAAGCACAATGCCTGAAGAATTTACGTCATAAAACTGCGGGTCAAGTCCGGTTAATTTATGGAATAAATCAATTTTTAAAGCATTAGAAATTTTATTTCCTGTCCAGTCTGTGAAATAACTGCTTAGGTATTTCAAAATTCCCTGAAACAGTGCAAATGCAACAATACCGAATGGAATAATAGTTGCGAGAAATACCTGTGAGTGAACAGTAAATCCTAAAAATGTCCAGGTGTGTTCAGGATTTCCGTTAACCACGAAATCAAGATACGGCTTTAATGATAATGCCACGACCCCGTCCAAAAGCCCCAATGGTATTGCAATAATCAAATTAATCACGGCTCTTCCCATAACCGGCTTCATATATGGAAAAATCCTTTTTAAAAGATAACCGTAATTAAATGCTTCTTTTGATGTTGTATCTTTTAGCTTATATTCCATTTTTATCGTACCCCTTAATCAAATATCCCATGCTTTTAATTATGTCATAAATATTGCAAATTTACAAAAAAACGTTTTCAATGTATTATTTCTATATAAATTATTTTACAGGAGTATAAAGCATGCAAATTTGCGTAATAGGAACTGGATATGTCGGGTTAGTTGCAGGAACTTGTCTTGCGGATATGGGAAACGATGTTATCTGTGTTGATAATGACCAGAAAAAACTGGAACAGCTTGAAAAAGGTATTATTCCGATTTATGAGCCGGGACTGGAAGAACTTATTAAGGCAAATACTCTTGAAGGCCGCTTGAAATTTACTGATGATTTAACAATGGCCGTTCAAAAATCTCAGGTGTGCTTTATCGCTGTAGGCACCCCGCAAAGTGAAGACGGCTCTGCAGATTTGCAATATGTTATGAACGTTGCTGAAAGTATCGGCAAAGCTATGAACGGCTACAAAGTTATAGTTGATAAATCAACCGTTCCGGTTGGCACTGCCGAAAAAGTTACTGCAATAATTAAACAATATTATGACGGCGAATTTGATGTTGTGTCAAATCCCGAGTTCTTAAAGCAGGGTGCTGCGGTCGATGACTTTTTGAAACCCGACCGTGTTGTAATCGGGTCGAATTCACCTAAAGCTACTGCAATTATGCAGGAGGTTTATGCTCCGTTTTTCAGAACGGCAAGCCGGTTTGTTATTATGGATGTAAAATCAGCCGAGATGACAAAATATGCTGCAAATTCGTTTTTGGCGCTCAAAATTTCTTACGCAAACGAGATTGCGAATATTTGCGAAGCTGTCGGCGCTGATGCTGAAATGGTAAGGAACGGAATGTGTTCTGACAAGCGCATTGGAACTCAGTTTTTATTTCCGGGGCTTGGATATGGCGGAAGCTGTTTCCCGAAAGACGTCAAAGCGCTTTTGAAGACAGCAAAAGATTACGGCTGCGGGCACAGGTTGATTGAAGCGGCTGATGAAGTTAATAAAGAACAGCGTGTGATTTTTATTCAAAAAATTCTCAGCCGTTTCGGGCTTGATTTAAAAGGCAAAACCTTTGCAGTTTGGGGGCTTGCGTTTAAGCCGAAAACAAATGATATGCGTATGGCACCCGCGATTACAATTGTGAACGCGCTTCTTGAATTTGGTGCGAACGTTAAAGCTTATGACCCTAAAGCTTTCGATTATGCGCGAAATCTATGGGGCGATAAAATTTATTATGCGAAAAATTCCTACGATGCAATTGAAAATGCTGATGCAATGCTTTTGCTGACAGAATGGAACGAATTTCGTCGTCCGGATTTTGACAGGATGAAGACTTTGATGAAACAGCCCGTAATATTTGACGGCCGCAACCAGTATGAAGCCGAACGTATGATTCAGCGCGGGTTTGAATATTACTGTGTAGGTAAAAAAACAAAATAAAAAAAAGAGCCTTTTGGCTCTTTTTTGTTTTAAGCGAAGTAACCTACTAAGCAAGTACTTTTAACCTCATCTTGCACTCACTGCTCTAATAATTATTTAGAGAGAAAAACTGTTGTAGGAAGAGGGTTTTCAATAGAGTTTGCATAAGAATGTCCCTTTCTTCCGTTCTTGCATACGGAATAGAACCTTTATGTTCTATTGAATAAAATGGGCATGAAGAGACTCGAACTCCCACGCGTTAGCACTAGTTCCTAAGACTAGCGTGTCTACCATTCCACCACATGCCCATATTAAGTTATCAATCGGTCTTACGACCGAGGCGTGTCTACCACCTCTCCAAAACGATACTTAATCGTTTTGTCGGCAGAGTACCACATGCTCGTATTAAGTTTTCAATCAATTTAGCAATTAAGTTTCTCAAACCTCTCGCCGAATTCTAATTTATCTCAACAATAGTTAAATGTCAAGATTTTTTATAAGTATCCTCCGGATGTGCAGAATTTGAAAGTTTTATCTCATAATATTCATTTTTGTCAATGTTTACGCCCATTGTGCGCGTGTCGCAGTAAGTCTTTTTCTTTAATTTATTCATTAAAATGTTATCTATAAAACTTTTCATAAATTTACAATAGCACAAATCAGAACGGTTTATGTAAATGGTAAACATTTATTAATTGCAGCTTGCAAAATTTTCTACTTTATAATACGATTACTATACTTACGTGCGTCGGTGCGTTTTTTGTGTGGAAAAAGATGTTAAGCGCCGATTAAGGAATTTAAAAAAAGTACGAAATATAAAATTATAAAGGAAAAAGAAAATGAACCCTATTATTGATGAATTAGAAAAAACTTACATGGAAAAAGAAGTTCCGGATGTAAACCCCGGCGACACTGTAAAAGTTTTCGTTAGAATTGTTGAAGGCAACAAAGAAAGAATTCAGGCTTTCGAAGGAACTATCATCAAAAAACACGGCGAAGGCATTAACAAAACTATTACTGTTAGAAAAGTTTTCCAGGGCGTTGGCGTAGAACGTGTATTCTTGGTTCACTCTCCAAGAATTGACAAAATTACACTTCTCAGACGCGGTGATGTTAGACGTTCTAAACTCTACTACTTGAGAGAACGTTCAGGTAAAGCTACTCGTATCAAGGAAAAAATTGAAAAAAGATAAGACTCATATTCACTGGTATCCCGGTCACATAGCAAAGGCTGAAAGAAGGCTTAAAGAGCAATTGTCACTGGTGGATGCAGTGATTGAAGTACTTGACGCAAGAATTCCGCTCTCGAGCGGGTATGATAATATTGCGGGGCTGTTAAACGACAAGCCCCGTTTAATTTTGTTTAATAAATCAGACCTTGCAGATAAAACAAAACTTAAGACTTTCGCTGAAAAAATCGAGAAATCTTCTGGTTATCCTGTTATTTTGTCTGACGCGAAGAATTCAAAAGATTTAAACCAGATTGTGAAAAAAGCCGTTGAACTTTCAGAACCGCGAATTCAGGCAATTATGAAAAAAGGGCTTTTGCGAAGACCCGCACGCGTGATGGTTGTAGGAATGCCAAATGTCGGAAAATCAAGCATTATTAATAAACTTACGCGTTCATCCAAAACCAAAACCGGAGCTAAAGCTGGTGTGACCCGCCAGCAGCAGTGGGTTAGGATTAATCCGCAGCTTGAACTTCTTGACACACCCGGTATTATTCCTATGAAACAGGAAGACCAGATTAGAGCGAAAAAACTGGCGTTTGTAAATTCAGTTTCCGAAAACGCTTATTCAAACGAGATTGTGGCGCAGGAATTACTCGAACTTCTTTCTGAAAAGTATCCCGAAATCGTGAAATCATATTACAAACTTGAAGATGATATCACGCTTGAAAATATTGCATTTTCCAGAAACTGGATTAAATCAGGCGGTGAGGCTGATATTGAAAGAACTTCAATTTATGTTTTGCGTGATTTCAGAGAAGGCAAGATAGGCAAATTTGTTCTTGATGATTTGGAGGAGTAATGACAGAGTTAACAACCGAGTCGCATATAATTAAACTTTTTGCTTACGATGTTTATTACAAAAATCACATGATAATCGGAACGGATGAAGCCGGACGCGGACCTGCTGCAGGAGGTGTTTTTGCAAGTGCTGTCTGCTTTCACAATCGCTCGCGCGAGTTGATTGAAAAGCTTTCAATACTCAATGACAGCAAACAAATTTCAAAGAAAAAACGTGAAATTTTGTACAACATAATTTTAGAAAACACTATTAACAAAACTGTTTGCGTTGGCGTAGAGGAGATTGAAGAAATAAATATCTTAAACGCGTCATTAAAGGCAATGAAGCTTGCGGTCGAGGATGTTTTAAAGCGTGCAGCTCTTGCTGAAGCTTTGGAAGGCAATTACCGGAAATTCCTTGTACTTGTTGACGGCAACAAGAAGATAAAAGATTTTGACATGTGTTCGCAAAAATGGGTTGTAAAAGGAGACGCGACATCAGCCTCTATTGCAGCGGCGAGCATTCTGGCAAAAGTTACGCGTGACAGGTATATGGAAGAACTTGACGCGGAATTTCCGCAATACGGCTGGGCGAGAAACGCCGGATATTTAACAAAAGAACACATTGCGGCGATTGACAAATACGGTTTGACAAAATATCATCGTCCGTCATTTTTGCGCAAGCATTTTGAAAAACAAGAACAGTTGAGTTTGTTTTAGCGCTTATTTGTTCTTCCAGGGATAATCCTCTCTGATTTCCCATCCGTCATGCTGAATTAAAGCTCCGCAATAGCGTCCGGCAACGTTGCCTGCTGTTGTATTGCAGCCTTCCGCATTATTGTTTAGCATGACTTCACGAGAATTTTTATAACCTTGAAGCGTAACCTGTGTACTGTTGTTTTTTAGCTCAAAGAAAAATATGTCGCGTCCTACAAGGTTTGGCGCTCTATCTGCGTTAATGTCTACAACAATACCTGCAATTTTAATTGCCTCATCTGAATCTGTATAAACCCAAATCTGCATGCCGTTTGCAATAAAAATTGAGCGTCCATAATAAGTTTTGTCCTCAAGATAAAATCGATATTCTTTGCCACTAAGGGTGTGTTTTGTGACTTTGGGTATACAACGATTGTAGCATTTGTTGGTTACTTTTAAAAACGGTGCAATGTATGTATCAATGAATTCTACACTTTCTTGTACATTACCATGAGCTGTTCCAAAATTCCAAGAGTTAATTTCCCCGTTTTTAAGTTCGGATTGTTGAATAGCCTGGTTTAAAAGGCTGTAGGCTTCCTTAAGACGTATTGCGGTTTGCTTCTTTTGATAGTTTCCAATTAGTGATGGCAGAGTCATTGCGGCAACAATGCCGATAAGACCTAATGTAACTAAAACTTCGGCCAAGGTAAACGCGGCTTGATAGTTTTTGCTTCTAAGCATGAATTTTACATTAAATATGTTATACATATTTAACATATTATCATTATATTGGGCATAATGCAATATATATTTATTTTTTAAAATTTTAAAATTATGCCTAAAACTATTGCTATTAGCTGATTTTAGGGGGGGGGGGGCAGCTGTAATCTCTATGGTTATTCATTCTTAGCTCCTTTTGTTTTTATACCTCAAAGAGGCTGCGTAAACGCATTTCTATATCTTCTTCTTCCAAATCCTGTGTAATTTTGTTTAAATCAATTGCCATTTGATAGTAGCGCGCCGCATCATTTGTGAAGCCCATTTGCTGGCTTGCACGCCCTGCATTGAAATATGCAAGTGTATAGCTCGGATTAAGTTCAATGGCTTCTTCAAAATATTCAAGCGCTTCTTCTGCATCCATCAAACCATCAAGATATAAAATTCCGAGGTTGTTATGCGCAAATTCATTTTCAGGATTAAGTTCAATAGCTTTGTGATATGAAACAAGTGCTTCTTCAAGAAAATCTTTTTCCCAAAGTGCAATTCCGCATTTTGAGTAGCCTCTGTAATCTTCAGGATTAAGAGTTATTGCATCGCAATATGCCTTAATAGCTTTGTCAAGGTCATAATCAGCCATGTAAATATCACCCAGCGCCAAATATAAGTCGTAATTGTTCGGGTCAAGAATTATTCCGGCCTGATAAGTTGCAACAGCGGCTTCCAGGTTTCCGATATGCTCGGCGTAAATTGAACCAAGCGCCTGACATACAATTGAAGTCCATTCTTTGTCAGGATTAATTTCAATTGCTTTTTGATAATGCGCAATTGCGTCTTCAAACAATTCGGCTTTTGTGTATGCGTAAGCTAATGAATTGTTATAGAAGGGATTGTCCGGATTTTCTTCAACTGCAAGCTTAAACGCGCTGATTGAATTGATTTTGTCTTCTTTTCTTAAATACAAATGTCCGAGTTCATAATAGATTTGTGCTTTTTCAGCTTCAAAAGACAAAAGTTTTTCATAGCAGTCAATTGTTTCGTCTGTATTTTCAGGGAAGTAAGTTTGCAATACGGTTGCAAGTTTTACTAAAACTTCACGATTAAGCGGGTTTGATTCAAGAACTTTTCTGTAGCACTCAACCGTCATGTCAAGTTCTTTATTTTTAAGCGCTAAATCACCAAGTTTATTATAATAAATTTCGCTGTGATTTGTATTGTTTGCAGCCTGCTTATAAATATTTTCAGCCGCATTGTTCAATTTAAACTTTTCTAAAAACTTTCCAACCGTGTTGTATGTGAAAACCGAAAAGTCATCTGACATGCTTTTGTAAAACATTTTGATGGTTGGTCTGTCCCAGGCAAGCATAAGACTTCCGGAAAGAAAATAGTATAAAAAGCTCATGTAATCGGCAGCATTGCCGTTTTTTGAATTGATTTTCTGCAAAATTGCCTGTGACAATATCAATCGGGGGCGGGCTGATTTAAGTTTCCCCATTTTAATTGCTGATTTAAACTCTGTTTCGGCTGATTTGAAATCTTCAGCCATTTTCATGAAAAAGCCTGTGTACATATGGGCATTCATGTTTTTAGGTGCGAGAGAAACTGCAGTTTTACACTGTTCAATTGCTGTTTCAATACTGATTTGTCCCTGTTCAAACATCAGGCTTGCCAAACGATAATATGATTCAGGTATTGTCGGATCAAATTTAACCGCGTCAATATAATATTCAATGGCTTGATTTAAGTCACTGTTATTTTGTCTTATCAAATAGCGTTCGTGGGCGACTCTTGCTTTTTCCAGTGCTATTTTTGCTTTTTCGGCGTTTTCGTTAATTATGGGTTGTATCAAAATTTGTTCTGACATTACGAGCTCCATATAAGATGTATAAAAATTTTATCGTCTTTTCTATATTAAACTTTATCCAATTATTTAAAAATCGTATAAATGTACCAGATAAGAGAATAATTTATACTAAAGTTGGAGAAATTGAGGTGAAAAGTAAGCTCTTGTAAATCCCCGTCCGTTTGTAATATAATAATCTTATGAATTACCTCAAAAACACATATGATTGTATAGTTGTCGGCGCAGGCCACGCAGGATGCGAAGCTGCGCTTTCTGCCGCGCGCCTTGGTGCGAAAGTTCTGCTTTGTACGCTTAATATAGACAATATTGCGTTAATGCCGTGCAACCCTGCAATCGGCGGCCCTGCAAAGTCGACAATAGTTCGTGAAATTGATGCGCTCGGCGGTATTATGGGCGAAGCGGCTGATGCAACTTATATTCAAATGAGGATGTTGAATTCTTCGAAAGGTCCTGCAGTGCGGGCGCTTCGTGCACAATCCGATAAAAAACAGTATATGGATTACATGCGAAATGTAATCCAAAATAACGAAAATATTTATCTCCGTCAGGCTTGCATTACAGATTTAATCGCCGAAAATGGTGTTATTACAGGTGCAGTTGACGAATTTGGAATTGAATATAAGGCACGCACGGTAATTCTTACAACAGGAACGTCTCTTTGCGGAAGAATTTTTGTCGGGTTAAAATCTTACAGCGCCGGACGGCTTGGCGAAATGGCCGCAATCGGGCTTTCGGATTCTTTGAAAAAACTCGGTATAAATATCAAAAAACTTAAAACGGGAACTCCTCCGCGGGTTGATAAACGTACAATTGATTATTCTAAAATGCAAATTCAGCCGCCTGATGAGGAATTGTACTTTTATTCATTTAAACCTAACCGTCCTGTGAGGCCACAGGTTCCATGCTACCTGACCAGAACAACCGAGGAAACTCACAGGATTATTCGCGATAATCTGGACAAATCCCCCATGTTTCAAGGCTTAATTGAAGGTGTCGGCCCGCGTTATTGTCCGTCGATTGAGGATAAAGTCGTGCGTTTTGCACAAAATCCGTCGCATCATATTTTTGTCGAGCCTGAGGGGCTTGGAACTTATGAAGTTTATATTCAGGGTTTTTCTAGCAGTCTCCCTGCTGATGTTCAGGTCAAAATGCTTCATACTTTACCTGGTCTGGAAAAAGCGCATGTTATAAAACCTGCTTACGCGGTTGAATATGATTACGTTCCGGCCGTTCAAACAATGCATTCTTTGATGTCCAAAAATATTCAGGGGCTTTTCTTTGCCGGTCAAATCAATGGAACAAGCGGTTATGAAGAGGCTGCAGGGCAGGGGTTAATTGCCGGAATTAACGCTGTTAATTACCTGAACAATTCTGAAATGCTTGAACTTTCAAGAAGTTCATCATATATCGGCACTTTGATAGACGATTTGGTTACAAAAGATATTCAGGACCCTTACAGAATGCTTACCTCGCGTTCTGAATACAGGCTTTTGCTCCGTCAGGACAATGCGGATGCGCGTCTTACCGAAATCGGTCGTAAAATCGGCTTGATTGATGATGCGCAGTTTAAAGTTTACACAGAAAAACAACAAAATATCGAAAAAGAAATGTCACGCCTTCTTGAACACAAGATTTCTGCAACCGACAAGGTAAATGAAATTCTTGCTAAATACGGTGAAAACATGGAACGCGGTATGAAAGCTGCTGAGCTTTTGAAGCGGCCGAACATTACTTATAAAATCTTGCAGGAGATTGATGAAACAACTGCAAATCTTAATGTCGCGCGTGATATATACGAGCAGGTTGAGGTTTTAATTAAATACGAAGGTTATTTGAAACGCCAGGCTTATCAGGTTGAACAGGCCGGTAAACTTGACAAATTCAAAATACCCGAAGATATTGATTACGATAAAATCGACCATATTTCATCGGAGACCAAAGATAAGTTGAAAAAAATACGTCCAAAAACTCTAGCCCAAGCTTCCCGCATCGGAGGGGTAAAGCCTGCTGATATTTCAATTCTTATGGTGCTGCTGGAGCGTCATTCGGTTGCCCGGAAGGTCGTTGGATAAAGGTTTTCCTATTCTTAATGCTTTCTATTTTATTTTTTGTTATTTTGCCAATGTGCCTTAATGTTTCACCAAGATAGGTACATATAATTACAGACAAAAATGTGTACAAATACTTATATTTTCCCATTTTATAAAAACTATGTATGAGATATTGAGGAAGCTCTTGTAAAGATTTTCCATCAATAACAAGAATGCCTATTTCTATTAGGAAGATTATAAATAAGTGGTTTGCCATAATGTGCAAAGTATTTTTGCCGATTCTATCTATCAAGGTGCCAGGTTTTACAAGTGGTGCAACTAATTTTGATAAGAATAAGATACAATAAATGCCTGTAAATGGTGCGATAAGAGGTGCGATATTGTGTGGTAGAATTGCTTGATTAAGGTCTACATTAATACCTTTTTGTGAGAATGTGTAAAGTATAACTTGTATGCCTAAAACAAATAAAAGAGTTTTAATATCAAATTTTATTTTATCTTCAAGAACATTTTTGTATAAGTACCCTGAGTAAATGTAAAACATTGATATATTTGTTTTAATGAGAATTTTTATAAAACCAGTTGAAGCCTGTAAATCTGGTTTAGCTAGGAATATTGCGCTTATTGCAAGCGGCAAGAATACAACAAGTGGGAAAAGAGGATTTTTGTTTATCTTTGACGCGATAATCAAAATCAAATAAAAGAACACAAGGGAAAAGCCAAGCTGAAATAAAAACCAATTTGGTGCGCTAAAGTGAAATGGATTTGCTACGAATGGCCAAAGTGTAAGATTGACTAATGTTGGAAGCTTACCATAAACTCTGTCAAATAAAAGGTAAACAATCAAGGTTATTACACTGTATAAAAAATGATATGCATAAAACCTACCAAAATATCTAATAATAATATGTTTAATTTTGGAAAGATATTTTTGAAGGCGATTTCCGTATTCAAAGATTTCGTTTCTGAAAAAATATCCGGAAATAAAGAAAAATAACGGAACATGCCAAGAATAAGAAGGAAATAAATTATTTGAAAATAAATTATAAAAATTTGTATGTCCTTTCACAATTGCAATAATCCCAATAGCTTTTGCAATATTCATTTCCATGTTAAAATTTTTAGCCATTCAGTGTTCCAAAATCATAAAATACTCATTGTTACTATTTATAAAATCATAAATATATCACTTTTACAATATCGAGTACCATTTTTTATAAGTTTTATGAACTCTATAATAATAAAAAGGAGTTTTCGTGGACGAGCAGTTTATAAAACATAATGTCGGGAAGAAAATAAAAAAATATCGTCAAAGTTTAAATTTGACCCAATTTAAACTGGGCGAATTAATAGACATAAATCAGCGTCAAATTGCACAAATTGAACTCGGTAAATCGTTCCCTTCATTGACGACTTTATTGAAAATGTCTGAGGTCTTTCAATGCAGCTTGTCAGATTTTTTTGAAGGTAACGAATATAATAATGAAGAAATTTTGAAAGCAGAGATGAAATCAATGATTGATAAGGCTAATTATGAAGATTGTAAAAGGCTTTATGCTGTAATGAAAAGTTTTATTTTTATCTAATTATTTTTGATATTTTTTGAAAACCTTAAGCTGATGCTAGAAAGGTACTTGGATAAATTTCATAGTTTTTTCCAAGTTTTTTAAATTCGATATTGTTATTTGTTAAAATTCTTTCAACCGTTTGGTCTTTTAAATCATTTACTTTTATTCTGAATTTACCTGTGACATATTTGCGGCGTATATCATAAAAGGTATTTCTGGCATCTTGCAGCCAAAAATTGTTCATTAACATTCCAAGCGTAAAAATTTGCTGACGCGAACTTATTGTATCACCGTTAATTTCATATTGGCTTTTAAACGAAGGCTGTCTGCGCTTTTGGGAAACTGCGCCGGAAGCCGTATTAAGAGTGTTGTTTTTTATGTTTGTATACGAAGAATTTATTTTCATAATTTTATTTTACCTAACCAGTATTTTAAAAACAAACCCGCAAAATATTTACTAAAATAGTCTAATTTTTTATAAATATTTACAATACTTAACTTTTTGTCATGTTATATTAAAACAACTTAGCACAAGGAGTATAAATAAATGCAGATTTCACCAATAAGTCAATCACAAATTCAATCAAAACCATCCTTTGAAGGAACAGTGCATAAATCTGTTATCAAATTTATAGATGATGCAGTCCGCCAGGAAATGTCAGATATCGTAAAAGAGAATAACTTTTGGAACAGACGGGTAGACCCTGATAAACTGGAGGCTGTTAAAAATTTAGGTTTATCAATAAAAGAAGGGTTGAAGGCTTTCATGGAACCTTTTACCCCTCAAACAAAGTTAGAGCTTGGCTATTATTTAGATAGAGCAGGACAAAGAAAGCACGGTTCAAATTTTATTTTTGGCGTGAACTTTACAAATGACATTACAGGCGGTAGTTATAGTGTTCCTGAGTATTGTCCGGTTAATGAATCCGGTATAAATAAACTTAAGCATATGGAGAAAATTTTAAAAAGAATAGATGGAGCGGGGAATTACACGCCGGAGGCTGTAAACACTACGTTATATGTTAAATATGAGGAAAAGAAGTTACGTTTTGCAAGAAAATCTGCTTCTTTAGGTTTGTTTGGAGAATTTTTGAACAAGATTAACGGTAAATTTGCTGATGCAGTTTCAAAAACACTTGGCAAAACAGAAAAGCTGAGTGCAAAAATGGAAGCTGAAAGACTTAAAGTCCGTACTGAAAGCAGGCTTGAACAAAAGCTTGTTGAAGAAAATAAAAAAACTCTGGAGCGTTTTTTGAAATAAATAAGCCGTAAAAATCCCGCAAATGCATTTCAGCTCAGCGTCAGACGAGCAACACGAGCCAAGACGATGAGGGTGCTCTTTAGACTAAAACCACGAGAAATTTATGCAACACGAAAATTTCTCAGTGGTTCGAAGTCTTTTCGAGATTTTCAAATTTATCAAATCAAAAAATAAGCAATAAAAAAATCCCGAAGATGGATTCGAACCACCGTTAGAAGAGCCAGAATCTTCTGTCCTGCCACTAGACGATTCGGGATTAGTAGCTCTTTTATTATAAATAAAAAATAAAAATTGTGCAAGTGGAAATTCAAAAAATATTTTTTTGTGATAAACTTTTTGTATGAAAATATTAAAAAATGCTAAAAAACTTTATGTATCTGTGCTTGTATTATCTGTAACGGCTTTGAATGTTCCGGCTTTTGCAACTGAATTTGCGACGGTTGAAAAACCTGCTATGAAAGTTGAGAAGCAGGCAAAGACTTTTTATATTTCAGAAGAACTGAAAAAAGAACTTAAATATAATATACAGGCTGTTTATGGCGCTGAAAATACCGATGTAATTTATAATCGTATTGAAAAGCTTGCGGCAAAATCAGTTTCTCAAAGACCGAAAAATCTTTTAAATGAAGACGTTACAAGAGTTTCAGACTGGTATAAAGACGAAATTATTTATATGTTTTACGTTGACCAGTTTGGAGTTATAACACCCGGAAAGCCGAATTCTTTCAAAGATTCTGTTCAAATGTTGGATTACTTAAAAGATTTGGGAGTTACAACACTTTATATACTTCCGTTTGCGGATTCCCCGATGGATGACTCTGGCTTTGATGTTAAAAATCCGAAAAATGTGAGAAAAGATTTGGGCGGAATGCCGGAGTTTAAAGAATTTGTAATCGCGGCAAAACAAAAAGGTTTTAAAATAAAAGCAGATCTGGTTTTAAATCATTTTTCCGACCAGCATGAGTGGTTTAAGCAGGCAATGGCAGGCGACTTGGATAAATTGAATTACTTTATCGTTCGCGAAGAAATGCCAAAGTATAGAAAATACGAAGACCCGAAAAGAGGTACAATAGTTGAATATGAAGAGCCTAACGGAAAAATTTCAAAAAGACGTTTGATATTTCCGGACATAACAGATAATCATTACCGAAAAGTTACTATACAAGGCAAAGATTATTATTTATATCATACGTTCTATCCATTCCAACTTGATATCAATTGGGAAAATCCCGAGGTTTTGTACTATTGTTTAGAAACAATCAGCTATTGGGCAAATTTAGGTATTGATATTTTCAGAATGGATGCTATACCTTATTTTGTAAAAGAAGAAGGCTCAACTGCCGAGAATCTTGATAAAACTCATAATGTAGTAAAAATTATAAGTTTGTATCTTCAGGCAACAGCTCCACGTTCGGTAATTCAGGCTGAGGCTTGCCAAACTCCGAAAGATATTCTTCCGTATTTTGGAAAAGAACGCGAAATTAAAACCGAAATCAATAATCATCCTGTTGATTTAAAGCGTACGGACGAAATTCAAATTGCATATCATTTCCCTTATATGCCGGCACTTTGGGCTTCGTTTATAACAGAAAATAACAAGTATTTTCTTGACGCCAACAAAGCAACGCCAGCCATCCCTGACAGTGCAAGCTGGGCAACTTTTTTGCGTGTACATGATGAATTAACACTTGAAATGGTAACGCCTGAAGTCAGAAAGATTATTTATGATGCACTTGAACCTCGCGGCGCCGAATTCAGAAATGGTCTTGGTGTAAGCGGAAGAACTGCAAACTTTTTGGGTAATAATCCTGACAGAATTATAATGGCTTATTCTGTGTTACTTTCTTTGCCGGGAATTCCAATTATATATTACGGTGATGAAATAGCTGCACAAAATAATTTTTCATACGCCAAAAAGGCTGCCAAAACAAGAGAACAAAATCAAAAGAAAAATAAAATAAGACTTCTTTCATTTTTTGACAGCCGCGATATAAATAGAGGTGTTCTTGATTACAATGCATTCTATTCTGCGATGAAAAATACCCGTGGAACAACGCTTTCGTCAAAAGTTCATTCTGAAGTAAAGCATATGATTGATTTGCGTAAAAATACACCTGCGCTTTCACGCGGTTCGCTTACAATTCTCAAAACAAAATCTGAAAAAGATTTTGCATATATTCGTGAATACGAGGGTGAAAAATATCTTATTGTCCACAATCTTGGAAGCACCAAACGGGTTTCGGAAATTGATTTGCCGGTCGGAATGGTGTTTAAACCTGTAAAAAAAGACTGTATTTATTTGGAAAATATTCTGAACGGCCAAAAATACAAGGTGAAAGTTTCACCTACTCAAAAGACAACACGTCTTTTGATGTATCCTTACGCTACTGTTTGGCTGAAAATAATTTAGCGTTGATTTTCTGAAGCGCATAACCCGAATAAGTTGTGATAACCATTGTTAGCACAAAATATAAAAATGTTGTCTGAACTGGATTGTAAATCCAATAAATATCGTGTTCAGCGCGTTCGGCAATCGGAATTCCATGGATTTTGAAGAATATTGCCGTAATCAAATACATTACCAGAAGATGATTTGCCATAATATGATAAGTTGTTTCCCCCATGATTTTCAGGAATTTAACGTCCTTCAAATACGGATAAATCACTTTTACTGTAAATAAACTTGCCCAAATTCCGGTTAATGAAGTTAAAACCGGCACGATTATCTGGTCGTCAAACCTTGCCCAAACCAGAACATAACTTAAGCCAATTCCATGCGTCGGGTCATAATCTCTGTTGAACATCCACAAAATTGATTGGAAAATAATTATTGCCCCGAGCCATTTGGTCGTAAAAATATCGACTTTATCTTTAATATGGTGCATATAAAAATATCCAAGATAAACAAAAAACATTGAAAAGACAGTTCTGAAAATCAAAAGATTAATCGCCGTCATTTCAATATTTTTTATCACAGGAATTGAAAGAAATCCAAAAAGCGAAAATATTGCAAGATGCACGAATTTGTTATTTGTGATTTTGAACAAACCTTTCATCAAGAACAAAAATGTTATCATTGTTATGAACAATTGCGGAACAAACCACAAGGGGCAGCTCAAATCCATTTGATGACCGTTTAAGAACGGAGTGAGAAGAAGATTTTTGATTGTGAGCTGTTCGCCCCACCATTTGCCTGTAAAATGAAAAATTAGCCATGTCACAATAACGTAAAATATTTCATACAAAAAATACGGAACCAGAAGACTTTTTACACGTCTTTTTACAAATGTAAGCGTATCATCCAGGTATTTTTCTTTAAACAGCATTCCGGAAATAAAGAAAAACAGCGCAAGCTGGAAAGAATACGGAGGAAACATTCCGAGCATTGAAAACTCAAGATGTCCCGAGACAACTAATAAAATTGCAAATGCTTTTAAAATATTAATTTTTTCTGAAAACATGTCAAAATCCCTTCATCACTTTTATTATACATAAAAATAATGAAAACAAATTCTCTGTTTAATGATCAAAATGACAATTAGTTTACTTCAGGAATTATCACGTTAGACCGATTTTCTTTCGCCGATTTTATAGTTGCTTAAAAATTCAAAGGTATCTGGGAAATTTTCTTTTAAGAGTGTTTTGTTTTTAATTGAATTTTTATATCCGCTTCCCCACAATCCGCCTCCTGTATGAATCCAAGCTAAAATGTCCGCGCAAACCTCTGTTTGGAAATACTCGCTAAGCGGCTTGATTAATAAGTTTTTTACTTCAAACATATCGTGATTATGGTTATCAGGCTCTCTTTTGGGCAGCTTTTGCATATCATAGTATAGAGAATCAAGTAAATCCCTGTTCTCCATTAGGCCTTCGCAGTCAAGTATTCCGTGCGCGGCTTCATGATTAACTACTTTTTGTATGTCTTTTGGTTCTACTCTGGTTGTAATTGCCATAAATCTGTAAAGCGGATATGTGCAGGTAACCGCTTCCCATTCAGGAGCACCTTCGCGTGCAAGTTTTTCATTTTCAAATATGTCTGCTATGGAATTTGAGCAATAGAGTTTGTAATTATTTCTTTTGAGAACTTCGCCCCATTGGTCGGGAATATCTTTTATACTTTTTTCAACAGCTTTTGTAAAATCTTTTTTTACATTTCGCATTGTCAAAACTTTATAGTTCATTTGAAATGATGTGTTTTGCGAAATATTGTCTATTTTCATCCTTTGCACTCCTTATCAGATAAAACCACATAAACACTAAAAATATGCTGATATAATTTATGTTAGTATATTTTTTTTATTTGTCAATTAGCCGGAAGAAAAAGTTTCTCTGCAATAGAAAATTTAGCTATGCTTTTTAAGCATTGCAAGCAATTTATTAAAAGTATTTGCTATTTTAAAATAATTGTAAATAATAAATATAAGAGTTTATTTTGGTATGAAAATTTAAATTGACACAAAGATAAAAATTTGTATTAATATTATGGAGAAATAAAATGTTAAAAAAGATTTTAATATTAACTTTAACTGGAATGGTCTTTCAAATGAATTTCGCATTTGCAGCACAGAATGAGGATAGAAAAATGACAAGAAGCGATATTTGTAAAAAGAATTATGAAAAGTTGTTTAATTCAAA
>URXT01000002.1 GCA_900551915.1 uncultured bacterium | reverse complement strand
GTCATTTTCCTGATCGAAATAGACGCCATTTTCTACGCGCGTTGTTTCTATGCCGTCCCCGTCTAGATCGATTAGTAACGGGTCTTTTGGTACTTCTGCACTTTGCGCGGAGGTGAAGGTGATTTTTGCATTATTTAGTATGTTATTATGTGCCATTAATTCACCAAAAGGCCATGTCAGCGGACCTGAATGTTTGAAGAAAAAAGTAGCTATGCCATTGATAAAATTTTGGTTGAGGATAGATACTCCATTAATATGTTTTGTAGAAGTTGATATAATATCTCCTAAAATGATATAATTATCTATGTTTGAATAGTTATAAGATAATTTATAATTCTGCTCAATCATTTTTGATTGTAAATGTTCTACCCCAAAAGCATTGAGCGTAACAACGTTAACATTTTTATATTTTTCTAATGAACCAATTAGTTGTGCAATCGAGCCTCCTAATGAATGTCCTGTTATTAATTCAATTTGAGATATCTCAATTTTGTTCCCATCATTATCTTTAAGCTGCGATAAAAAAATTGCTGCATTATTAAATTGATCAGGTAATAAATTTATACCCATTTGTATGTCAGATATTAAGTCTTTTCTGTCATTTGTACCGCTAAAAGCAACAACATATTTGCCAGTATATGTATTAAGATACAAATTAGCCTTAAAACCATTAGTTTGATCTATATAGTTGTAGATTTCAGTATCAGTAGAAGAATTAATAAATTCTAAAGTTGAGGTTTGAGAAGACACACTCTCTTTTTTATAAGTATCATTACATGCTTCTACAGCATTAATTAGCATTTCATCTTTAGTTAATTCCATGTTTTAACTCCTTTAAATCGATAATAAGTATCTCTTTATTTTTATTAGGCTTAAATATAGTAGCAGAAGAACCTCCGATTATAAGTAATTTTTGATTTGGTATGACAAACGACTTGCCTGAATATTTATAATCTAAGGGACAGATTGCTGTATGTTTATATTTTCCACTATTTATATCGAACAAAACACAGTTTGGATGACGGAAAATTGAAGTAAATAAGTCTTTTAATAATATTATTATATTATTTGTAGGAGGTGTTGATGGGTATTGATTATCTGCAACAAAATATATTGCGTTTAAATCCTCTAATAAAACTGCATTGCATGTTCTTTCACCATCAATTTTACCAATGTCTCTATATGTAGCATTTATTGGGTCATACAGAAAGACTCCAATACTAGCACTATCATCTAATTTAGAAACGAAAATCTTTTTATCTTTTGTAGAAAAAATTACAGACGGAAAATCAATTTCATTCATTTGAGGAACTGGTTTATATACATATTTTTTTGTATCAAAAATAAGGGTACTAAATATTGCTTCAGCTTTACCTTCTACAATTTTTACAAATCTTCCTAATAGCAATATATTTCCATCTGGAAGCTTTGTTGTCCTCGTGGCTGCTCCATTATAAGGCATATCTTTTATATCTGTCATTTTCCTAGTTTTAGGATTATATATACTTGCAGATTTATCACAGGATATAAGAATATTACCATTATCTAATTTTGTTAGACTGCTATGAGATTTGTTCTGACAATTAGCTATATTCCCAATATTTTCAAATTTTTGAGTGTTATAGTTATAAATTTCTGCATTTGCTAATATGTCCAAATCTGGATGGGATAAGCCACCAAAGACCAAAACATTGCCATCATCTAATAACAATGCTTCATGAGCAAATCGATTAACATTTAAAGAACCAGTATAACTCGACTTTCCAGTAACAGGATTGAAAATTTCAGCCTTACCCGAAGTATTACCTCCAGCAATCAGAATATTGCCATCTTTTAATTGAGTCGCAGTATAATGACTTCTAGAATCTAACATGTAATACGTTTGTATATTTTTATGAATAAATAAATAATGTTTATAAGAAATTAAACATAAACTTAAAATTAGTATCGAGATAAGTATAACAACAATAACTTTTTTATTATTTTTCATAAACTCCAACTTTTTAAACTTCCTATTTTGTTATAATATTACTTTATTTTATAAATCATATTGGCCGATGGTATGATATTATTTACAACTCTGTCTGATTTGTGCTTAAAACTTTTAACTTATACTGTGTAACAAAATTTCTTATTTGATTCTGCTCCAATTCCTGCTTTTTCTTTAGCAAGTCTATCTGCTTTTTTATACAATCCGCTCTTGCTGATAAGCCGGCTGCATTTAATCTTTTTAGATTTTCCAGATTCTTGTTTACCAATGCTAAAGTTGCTGCATTATTTTCTGATTGAATCAGTGAATTCTTTGCATCCAACTGGATTTGTTCATACTTTTTCTTTAGCTCGGCAAGTTGTTTTTCTTTTTCAATCTTTGATTTCTCAATTTCCAGCTTCTTTTTTGCGACAGCACTTGTATTTTTAAAACCATCAAACAGAACCATTGAGGCGGAAAGCCGGATTGTCAAACTCCTTTGGGAAATATCTCCGACACCGTTAAAAAAATTACCCGGGTCTGAGCCGTAAAAATTATATCTTGTGTCAAAACGTATTTTCGGATAATTTGTTATTTTTTGGATTTCATATTCCTTTTTCTTTTTTAATATTTCCAAATCGGCAGCTTTGGCTTCATAAGACTCTTCCGGAAGAAATTCGAGCATTTCTGCCGTTAATTTAATTAATCTGTCAGAAACAGACACATTTTCAGGTTTTTCCGGAAAATCCTGCAGAACAAGGGCATCTACATCATAATTTTGGTTTGTATAATAAGAAACCTCCGATAACTTTTTTGCGAGATTATTTTTTATTTCTGCTAATTCTGTTTTGGTTTCAGAGGCTTCGATTTCACTCTCTACAAGAGTAACTTCAGACAATTCGCCGGCTTCACGCATTCGTTTGTTTATAAATACCAATTCATTTTGTAATTCAATGGTTTCGGATTTAATTTTAGAAATTTTGTATAAATTTAGAGCTTCACCATAGATATCAACCGTATCAAGGCGCAAATCTCTTGTATTTTTCTGCAATAGAAGTTCTTTTTGTTTGTCATCGGCTTTTGCAATTTCCAGCTGTTTCCGACGGGTGCCAAAGTCAAAAACATTATATGACAAACCCAATGCAGCCATATCTTGATAATAACTTCGGTTAAGCAAAATTTCATTACCGACAGCCGTGATTTGAGCGTTGCCATTTGTTAAATCATTATATCTTTCTGTTGTTGCAAAAGCACTTAAGGTAGGATAGTAACCGGATTGGGCTTCTTTTATACCTTTATGCGAAATTGCCTGTTCAAGTTTGGAAATTTTAAGATTGTATGAATTTATGAGTGCGGTTGACAAAAAATCGTTGAAATTAAGTTCATCTGCGACGGCGGCTGAATTTAACAAACTACACGAAAACACTATTAATATAAAAACTTTTCCTAAACTTCTAAAATTCATCACTTATTTTATTAAATGGGTAAAACCATTATCGCATCTATTCTTTTATTTAAAGCTGTAACTCCTTTTTTTCTTTTATAGCTCTATTTATACTTCCTACAAATAATACTTATTATATTAAATCTAGGCTTTTTTATTTGTCTATTAGCCGATTTCAGATTTTTTACAAAAATTTATATATAATATTACAGTTTTATATCTGAAATAAAAAATTAGGTTAACGCTACGGATTTTTGTGTTAAACTGTTTATATAGCCGAAAAATTTTACACTCCATATAGAGTGTTCAGCTGACAAAAGGAAAAAGAATGATTACAACAAATAAATTAACAGTAAGATTTGGGTCGCAAACGCTTTTTGAAAATGTAACCATAAAATTTGTTCCTGGCAACTGCTACGGTGTAATTGGTGCAAACGGAGCAGGTAAAAGCACACTTTTAAAAGTGCTTTCAGGAGAATTGGAAACTACGTCGGGAGAAGTTAATATTGCAAAGGGACAGAGAATTGCAGTCTTAAAACAAAACCACTTTGAATTTGACGAATACAGCGTAATTGACACTGTTATTATGGGTCACAAAAAACTTTACGATATTATGAAGGAACGCGACGCTTTGTACGCTAAGCCTGATTTTAATGACGAAGACGGAATTAAAGCAGCGCATTTGGAAGAAGAATTTGCAGAACTTGACGGCTGGCAGGCAGAATCAATGGCGGCCTCGCTTTTATCTGAACTTGGGATTGCCGATGAACTTCATTACGTTCAGATGAAAGACCTTGCAGGGAGTGAAAAAGTACGCGTATTGTTAGCTCAGGCACTTTTCGGAAATCCGGATATTCTGCTTTTAGACGAACCGACAAACCACCTTGACATCAGCACAATTAAGTGGCTTGAAGAATTCTTAATCGATTTTCCAAATCTTGTTATTGTGGTTTCACACGACAGAAACTTTTTGGACAAAGTTTGTACTCATATTGCGGATATTGACTACAAAAACATTCAGCTTTATACCGGAAACTATTCTTTCTGGTCGCAGGCAAGCCAGTTAATCAAGAAACAAAAAGAAGAACAGAACAAGAAAACCGAAGAAAAAATGGAAGAACTAAAAGCCTTTATTGCAAGGTTTAGCGCAAACGCCTCAAAAGCAAAACAGGCAACTTCCAGAAAAAATATGCTTGATAAACTTTCGCTTGAAGAAATTAAACCGTCCTCGCGCCAGTATCCGAGAATCAGGTTTAATTACAAAAAAATGCCCGGAAAAGACGTTTTGACAGTGGATAAACTCACAAAATCCGTTGACGGTGAACTTTTGTTTAAAAACTTCAGTTTCGAAGTTGTTCAGGGTGAAAAAATAGCTTTTATTGCAAAAGACCCGCTGATTATATCAACTCTGTTTGAAATTCTGGCAGGAAAAACCGAACCTGACGCAGGGGAGGTAAAATGGGGCGTTACAACTACAATGTCTTATTTTCCGAAAGACAACAACTTCTACTTTGAATCCAATTTGAATATAATGCAATGGCTTGCACAATATTCGCCTGACCAGCATGTAAACTTCCTTCGCGGATATTTGGGAAGAATGCTTTTCTCCGGCGACGACGCTGATAAAAAGGTTAATGTTCTTTCCGGAGGCGAAAAAGTTCGCTGTATTCTGGCAAAAATGATGATTGAAGAAGCAAACGTAATGATTTTTGACGAACCGACAAACCACCTTGACTTAGAAGCAATTACAGCACTAAACAACTCTCTGATTGATTATACCGGAACTGTTCTTTTCACATCTCAAGATTATCAATTTATACAGACAGTTGCAGATAGAATTATTGAGATTTCTCCAAACGGTTACATAAATTGCAGAAGTAAATATGAAGATTACCTGTCAAATCCGGATATAATCAAGCGGAGGGAAAACTTATACAAACTGCCTGTAAAAAAATAAAAAAGCTGACTTTTTAAATTGTCAGCCCAGGCTGGCAGGTGATGAGTTAATATGATTAGTATTATAGAATTTTTCAATCGAGTTTTCGTTTGAAAGTCCAGCCTGCAAGAGAAAGCGTCATAATTGCGATAAAAATAAGCGGAATTAAGTTCATAATAGTATCCTCTATTCCCATCCCTTTTAAGAAAATCCCTCTTGTCAAAACCATGAAAAATCTTATTGGATTTATATAAGTAAAATACTGCAAAAACACGGGCATATCTTCAATCGGAGAGATAAACCCCGAAAGCAGAATTGCCGGCATTTGAAAGGTTATTACGCCCAAAATTGCCTGCTGCTGGGTTTTACAAATTGATGAAATACAAAGTCCGACTCCGACTATTGATAATAAAGAAATAAAAATCGCAACTAAAAACAACCATATAGACCCTGAAAAAGGAACGTGGAAACCGTAAATTATAATAACAGTCATCAGGCACGTCAAACCCATTGCAATAATAAGCGGCGGAACAGTTTTTCCAAGAAGAATTTCAAAAGAGGACAACGGGCTTACAATAAGCTGGTCAAACGTTCCAAGTTCCCTTTCGCGTGCAATCGAAAGCGCTGTTAACAAAAGCGTTATTACAAGAGCAAGCATCGCAACCAGAACTGTCAAAATATACCAACGGTATTCAAGGTTAGGATTGTACCAGTTTCTTGTTACAGGAATTATTTCAGCACCTTTGTTTTTAGAAATCTCCGAGTTGTATCCGCTTATAATTTGTGAAGCATATCCGCCCGCAATTGAAGCTGAATTTGTTTGGCGGCCGTCTGTAACAATCAACACACTGACCGGTTTTTGAGCTTTTATGTTTGTTGAAAAATTATTATCTATAAAAAGCCCAATTTGAACTTTCTGGTTATCTATTTTTTCTTTAAGTTCGTTTTCGTTTTGGACATAATAAAATCTCCTGAACCGCGGAGAATTTTCAAAACGGGAAAGAAGTTCGCGCGACTCGACTGATTTGCTGTAATCCATTACTGCAACATCAATATTTTTAACCTCCATTGTAATTGCGTTTGCAAAAACAAGAAGCTGCATAATCGGCAATGCAATAATAATTCCACGGCTTTTCGGGTCCTTCCAGATAGTGATAAATTCTTTTTTTATAAGTGCGAAAACACGTCTTAGAAAATCTCTAATCATTTGAGGAGCCTCATATCTGTTTTGTTATAAACCACCATAAACAAAAGCAAGCCGAGAATTGTAAGGAAAATTGAATTTATTATAACGATTTCCCAGACAGTTCCGGCCATGAATTCACTTTCAATAAAAGTTATGTAATATCTTGGAGGAAGAATTCTTGTAAGATGCTGGAAAAACGCCGGCATTGAATTTATTGGAAACATCAGCCCAGACAACAAAAGCGCCGGTAAAAATCCGAGCCCGAGAGAAACCTGGCTTGCTAAAAACTGGTTCTTGGTTATAGAAGAGATTGTCAAACCTATTCCGAGACAGGTAAACAAAAACAAACCGCTCACTGCAAACAAGACAAAATAATTTCCTCTAAACGGGATTTGAAACACGCAAACACTTATAAACACACTGAAGGCCATTGACAACATCCCCAGAACAAAATAAGGAATATATTTTCCAAGAACAATATCGATTTTCTTAACGCTTGTACTCAAAAGTGCTTCCATTGTTCCGCGCTCCCATTCACGCGCAATAACAAGAGCTGTCAAAAGAATTCCGATTAACGTCATTGTAATAGCAATTGAGCCGGGAAGAATAAAATAATGGCTGTTTAAATCCTGATTGTACCAGGTTCTTATTTCCGGAGTTATGATTTGTTTTGCGGCAAGAGGAGCGTATTTGCTTGTCAAAAGCCACTGGTTCAAAATCGACATTGAATAACTTTGAACATAATTTGCCGTATTAACCTCGGTTCCGTCTGTAACAACAAGAACTTCTGCGCTTTTTCCGCGTGAAAGGTTTGTTGAGAAGTCATTCGGAATTATAACTGCGCCTTTGATTTTTGAACGGACAATAGCTTCTGTTATATCGTTTTCATTATCATAAATAAAGGAATTTACATATTTGCTGTGTCCGAAAGATTTTATGAGTGTCGAAACCTCCGGGTTTGCATCATCATTTTTCAGCCCTATTTTAACTTTTACGGTATCCATGTTTATTCCGTACATATATATCAAAATCGAAATTAAAGGCAGAACAAACGCAATAATTATACTGCTCGGATCTCTAAGTATTTGTAATGTTTCTTTTTTTATTAAGGCAGATAAAATTTTCATTGTTTTTCAGACTCCTTAATTAATGTTATAAAAGTATCCTCCATATTCTCTGCGTGAGCCTGATTTTTAAGTTCCTGCGGAGTGCCGACAGCAATGGTTTCGCCATGGTAAAAAAGACTAATTCGGTCACAATATTCAGCCTCATCCATAAAGTGTGTTGTAACAAGTATTGTAACGCCTTTCTCTGCAAGCGAGGTAATATGGTTCCAAAAATCTCTGCGGGTTACAACATCAACGCCAGAGGTCGGCTCATCAAGAAACAATATCGGCGGATTGTGGATTAATGCGCATGCCAGTGACAAACGCTGTTTAAAACCGAGCGGCAGGTCTTCTGACTTTTGGTTTTCAATCTTTTGAAATCCGAAAACCTGAATAATTTCATCAATACGCTTTTTTCTGTCCAAAAATGCTATTCCGTAGGCAGCGGCGAAAAATTCCAGATTTTGACGGACGGTAAGGCTTCCGTAAAGTGAAAACTTCTGTGCCATGTAACCAAGATTTGCGCGTGCTTTTTCAGGGTTTTGAAGAATATCGACGCCCATAAGTTTTGCAGTTCCGCTCGTTGGCTTTGCAAGCCCGCACATCATTTTAAAAGAAGTTGATTTTCCGGCGCCGTTCGGCCCCAAAAGTCCAAAAATTTCACCTTTTTTAATACAGAAGGAATTGTTTTTTACCGCATAAAAATCCCCGTACTTTTTCTCGAGATTTTCCGCAACAACAGGGCATTCGATTTCGGTATGAAGCGGTGTATAATTTTCTGCAATCAGGGATTTTTCTTTTTTATATCCGCCCATAAGTTCAATGACTTTCTCCTCGAATTCCTGAGGCGTCGGCGCAAGTTCATGAGGTTCGCCTTTGTAAATCACTTTTCCGCGGTCAAGCACAACCGCCGTATCAAAACTATGCGCTTCATCAAGGTAAGCCGTTGACCACAAAACCGTTGTTTCGGGAGTAATTAAAGCCCTGACCATCTTCATCAAATCCCGTCTTGAAATAGGGTCAACGCCCACAGAAGGTTCATCCAAAACCAGAAATTCCGGAGAGCCAAGAAGCGTACAGGCAAGCCCGAGTTTTTGCTTCATCCCGCCGGACAAAGCGCCTGCAAGTCTGTCCTGAAACGGTTTTAAGCTCGTAAATTCCAGCAGATTATCAAAATCATGCGGAACTTCTTTTAAATCAGCATAAAGCCGCAGGTTTTCAATAACAGTTAAGTCTTCATACAGCCCGAACTTTTGCGGCATATAGCCGATTTTTGGATTAAGTTCTTTTTTCTGTGTGGCAGGATTTAAGCCGAGCGTCACAATCTCGCCGGAATCTGCAAGAAGCAATCCGATTACAAGTCTCAAAAGCGTTGTTTTACCAGCTCCGTCAGCCCCGATAAGTCCTGTTATTTTACCTTTTTCAATTTCAAGCGAAAGGTCGTCAATAGCAGCTGAACCGTCGAAAGTTTTTATTAAATTTTTAATTTCTACCGTGTTCATCGGAATTATTACCTGTCAGATTAATTTTTATAGTTGTCGGCATTCCCTGACGTAAATATTCGTCAATATCGTCAACATAAACTCTTATTCTGTAAACCAGACTTGTTCTCAAGTCAGTTGACTGAACTGTTTTTGGTGTGAATTCCGCTACCGGAGAAATATATCCGATATATCCCTGATATTCACGGTGTTTTCCTGTTTTCGGATCTACAGAGTCCGTAAATACAGTGGCTTTTTGACCGTATTTTATATTGCCCAAATCTGTTTCGTTCACATAAGCTCTAATCCAAACCGGTTTTGTTTTAGAAATAGTATAAACAATCTGCCCTTTATTAACCGTTGCTCCAGGCTCCTGAACCCTGACGGTTACAGTTCCCTCATCAGGCGCGTAAATCTTTGTGTAATCAAGTTGATTTTTCGCAAAGTTTTTTGCCGCAAGCGCGGCTTCGTAATCAGCTCTGGTTTTATCTCTAGTATTCAAAAGATTATCGCATTCCTGCTGCGAGACCGTATTATCAGTGCATAAAGGCAGATTTCTGTTATATTTCGACTCGGCATCATTTTTAAGCGCAAGAGTTTTGTTCACATCAGCAGAAGCTTTTTCAAGATTTGCTTTATAATCTTTGTCCTCCAAAACCGCAATCAATTCGTCTTTTTTAACGCTGTCGCCTTCCTCTTTAAGCATTTTCAAAAGCTGTCCGCCGACCTGAAAACTCATGTCCACCTGACGGATTTCAATATTTCCGTAAAGAGTGAGTTCGTTTGGATTTTCTTTTTTCCTTGTCAAAAAATATATACAAGTTCCGATTATTACAAGAAGCAGTACGATTACCGCTAATTTTTTCTTCATAATTTACCTCCGACAGCTTTATAAAGAGTAAAATAATTTACTAAACGTTGATTTTTAGCCTGAACAGCGTCGTTTTGAATTTTTAAGAATTCAGACAAATTCATCAAATATTCAGGATTGGAAATTGTTCCGCGCGCAAGTTTTTTTTTGGAATTTGAGAGGTTATTGTATTCGTAAGCCAAGGTTTTCAAAGTATTTTTTTCTATTGCAGAATCGTGTTTGATAAAACACAGCGAGGTATTAACCTCCTTCACAGCTTCCAAATCAACCTGTTTGTAGTTTTCAAAAAGTTCTTCATATTTAGCTTTTTGATATCTCAAATTAGCAACCTTTTTGCCACCGGCAAAAATATCCTGCGTTGCACCGGCCAAAATTGCAGCTAACGAACTTTCCCACGAGAAAAATGTGCCGGGTGCAATCGTATTAAACACCCATAAACCTGTAATATTAAAGTTAGGCAAGAACTCTTTTCTTGCAACACGAATATCAATTTTCGCTTTTTCTAATTTAGTTTCAGCAGCCATAACGTCGGGACGTGCAAAAATTACGTCCGATTGAATTTCTTCCGGAATTGTTCCGGAATATTCAAAGCTTGAAAAATTTCCTCTTTCAAAATCTTTCGCATTCTCCGGCGAAACCCCTGTCAAAACCGCAAGCTGCATTAAAAGAACTTCTTGTTCTTTCTGTAATTTTTCAAGAGAATTTTTTGCATTTTCAAGTTGTTTTGCTGCATTATTCAATTGCGTTGAATTTATTACTCCGCGTGCAAATTTCCGGCTTTCATATTCAAGAAGTTTTGTATAAATATCGACATTTTCTTTTTGTATTGTAATAAGTTGGTCATATTCCAGAAGATTTGTATAGACGCTTGCAACGTCACTCAAAAGAGAAAGATAAACCGCCTTTTCTTCAAATTTGCTTGCTTCATAAGATTTTTTTGCACTTCTTGTTTTATCACGGTTTTTGAGCAGAAAATCAGCCTCGTAATTCATCATAAAAGGAAGTATGAATGCATTTTTCTTTAATTGAAAATTATCCAGCTGAGGAACTTTTATCCCGAGATAATTCGCGCTCACACTAAAGGATGGAAGCTCATTACCAAGAGAATATTTTGCCTGCTGCCTGTATTGCTCAACTCTTGCCGCAGCTTCTTTTGCACTATGATTGTTTTCAATTGCCGAATTTATATAATAATTCAAGCAATTGTCATTAAAACGTTCAAAAAAGCCGGGATTTAACTCTTGTTTATCTATTGCAAATGCGCTTTGAGCAACCGCAAGCAGTGCAAAAATCAACAATATTTTTTTAAACAATTTTTGCCTCCTTTAGAAGTGCTTGTACGTAAAATTTTACATTCTCTTTTATAATTTTTATATCCTCCTGATTGAACTCGTTTTGACCAAGCTGCCTAAGCGACATGGCCGGCAAAATTTTCGGAGAATTGATTTGAGAAAGAATAAAAACGGTTTTATAAATTATTTCGCGGTCATTTTCATCTTTTTGAAAAATCGCTGCAACAAGCCTTCTGAAATACAAAAACACAGGAACGTCCATTTTAAAATCGGCTCTCTGCTGTTGTTTAATTAAAAGAACAACCAAATCTCCCGTAATATTTGAATAGAAAAAGTCTACAAACTTCTCTAAAATCATCAACAATAACTCTACACGTTTTTCCTGCGTGTATTCAAGAGGGCTTTTATTAAAATCAATAAAACTTTTAGCAAAAACGGTTTGCTTTTCAACCAAATCCTCTATAATTCCTTGATAAAGTTCTTTTTTGCCGCCCCAATAATACGAAATCATACAAATATTAACTTCAGCCTCTTTACAGATTTCTCTTATGCTTGTACCATCGAAACCTTTTTCGGCGAACAACTTTATTGCAACTTTGAGAATTTTTTCCTTTGAATTTTCTTGTGTAATCTTTTCCATATTCAAAATTATAAAACAAACGTTTGATTTAATCAAGTGTAAAAAGTTTAGGTTTAAAAGTTAAGACTGCACTTTAACAAAAAGTACAGTCTTATAAACAAATTTATATGGTTCATTATAAGTTCAAATCGGTTATCCATTTTTTGATATCTTGTGTATTGGCAGAATTTTCATAAGTTGTGTAACCTTCAGTAACCTTTGCTTTTAGTGCTAATTTTTGCATATCTGCATAAGTTGCAGAAGCCCCGCCGCCTCCGTGCGTACAAAATGGCACAATTATCTTCCCTCCAAAATTATTTTTTGTAATGAATGTTTTTACAGGTGATGCCATTGTATACCACCAAACAGGAGTTCCTATAAAAATTATTTCATAATCTTCAATATTTCCATTGTCTGTGAGTTCCGGTTTTACATCCTTTTGTTTTTCTGTTTGCGCAAGGTTGACAAGAGTGTTATAATCTTTTGGATATTCTTTTGACGGTTTTATTTCAAATAAATCTCCGCCTGTGACTGACTGAATTTTTTCAGCGGCAGCTTTTGTGTTTCCTGAATGGGAATAGTAAGCTATCAAAACTTTTTTATCTATCATTTTTACCTCCTGATAATATTTTACAACCTGATAGCAACTCTCAGTCAAGAGGTCTGTTTTACGTATTTTACAAGCATCAAAAAATTTTCAGAAAACTAATTCCTAAAACCTTAATTAAGTTTATAATAAACCTAGTTTCAATTTATTAAGCATGGCAAGCTGGTCAGTTCCCTGGCCGTTATCGGTTAACGCTGTATTTTGGGAGGTTTCAGCTTTTTTATCGTTATTTTTTGTATTTGCAAATTGAGAAGTTTGACTATCTTTTACAGCCTCGATTTTTTGAAGTTTTGCTTTATCAACAGACTTGTCGCCGGTAGGTTCAATTCCATACGCTCTTAACTGGCGAATAATTCTTTGATACTCAGAATCTACCGTATTTACACAGCCTGAAAACGCAGATGACATTGTTAATGAATTTATTGACATAAAACTCTCTACTCCAATTAATATATATTAAATATATACCACAATATATATTTTTATAACACTTTTGCTTTATTATATTAATACTTATTAATATAGACTATAAAATAAGCATTTTTCCTAACTAAAACTATTTTGTAAAATGCTATTATATTTTTATGTTTTACACTTATGATGATGAATTTTTTAATAATATTATAAAGCCGGCTCTGGTTCCGCCTAAATGGGTTTTCAGATACGTTTGGACAATTTTATTTTTGTTAATGTTTGCCGCTTTGATTATTATCATGACTAAACCAGCAAGCCTTATAAAATATTTTTCAATCGGCATTTTCTTCTTACAATTGGCCGTAAACCTTTATTGGACAAAAGTCTTCTTCAAAGAACACAATATAAAAAAGGCTCTAGCAGTTGCAATACTTCTAACGGTTCTGGTTTTTGTAATGATTATTTTCTTTTTTAAACTTTCTTTTCTTGCCGGCTTTTTGCTGCTGCCGTATTTGTTCTGGCTTGGATTTGCCTGCATTTTGAACAAGCTTTTACTTGATTTGAACAAATAAAAGACCGGTTTCTGACCGGTCTTTCTTCCATCCTATCCTTAATTCAATAAATAATGTTCCTTTTCCTATCCTTAATTTCCAACGGGCCGCTAAGTTTTACCCATTTTCTTTTATGCAATAAAATTTGTTCCGTATCTGCTGGCACCGTGAAAAAATGACTGTTTCATCATTTCCACAAGTGTTTTGCGGACTACTCGTTTTGTATCGAATTTTACTTCACTCAATGCGATTGAAGTTTCTTTATATTTTTCTGCAACATCAGTAAACAACAAGGTTCTTGCCATTGTCTTAAGCCTCTCTTTTTCTTTATTTATCTCTTGTACTTATATAAAAAATTTGCGTAAAAAAATATTGACTTTTTATATTCACTTTATATAAATTTTGTTACAAAAATTCATATTACAAACTTTTTTAAGATTTGTGAAACCTTCAAAAGCCCGATAACACAAGGCCTTTGAAAAATTCCCTTAAATTTTGATTAAAGTTGTATTAACAAATGCCGTTATCTGGAAACATATATCTTTAACAAAAATAAGGAGAAGACTAATTATGGTAGATGCAATTAACAGTTATTCAGGGGTCAAACCTCAGGATTTGACAATTAATTGGAACGACTGCACAGCAAACGAGGTTCTGGAATACAAAGATGAAGGTCAGGAGGTGCCAACCGCGATTTTAGCCTGGGCTGAGGATATGTCAAAGCAGCAGGGTGCGGATGAAGTCACTTATGAAATGGCAATGGATAATCCTGAAGCAGTTGAGGCAACCGCTCAGACCGAAAAGCTTAATGCAGGAGAATCTTTGAAACAAAACCTTGATGAACAGGGGCTTTCACTTGTAGATCAGGCTGGTATTTTCCGAAATGAAAGCGACACAAGAACCAATAATATAACAGCTTTAGAAAACGAAATGGAAACCATTTTACAACAATCAGAAGCCGCAACGGCAAATGCGGAGGATTATACAACAAATCTGTTGAGCCAAATTCAAACATTAAAAGCACAGCAGGAGAAATTACAAAGCGATAAAAGTACTATGTTTTCAGGACTTCAAGCAGCTCAAATTGATGCCCAAATTAAGCAACTTGGCACACTTGGACTTACAAACATTGAAACAACCTCGCAGCAGGTATATTCGTCAACAAACGGTATTTCAGACGCTTTAGCAGCAGCAGTTGATGCAACTGATATCGGAAATACTACCGTTGGAGTTGGTGAGTTATTAAGACAACAGTCTACAACTATGAACGGGCTTTTAGGGCTTGCGGCACAAACAATCAAGAGCGGCGAGAATGCAATTGACACAGCAAAATCCGGAACATCTACATTTAACAGCACTGCTTCTGACAACGTACAATTTGAAGAGCGGGTTGATGCAAACAAAAACAGCGTGACAAGAGCTTCTGGTGCAACGGGTTACGTACAAGCCGAAGAGCAGGAAACTCAAGAGGCTGAAGCTGAAGAAACAGAAAATCAAACAGATTCTACAGAACAGGCTCCGGCAGATGAGACAAAAAGTCCTGACCAAACAGCAATGAAGGAAGACGAAGCCAAACAGGAAGCCGCAAAACTTGACCCGACACTGGCAGACACATCAATCACAACTAATCCTGATGTAATTCTAAGACGAAAAGAGCGAAAAGGTTTGGTATAACTTTAATTCTTCCTTTTAAGAAACACTAGCGCAAAGATTTAATAGCATCTTCATAATTTTCGGAGTTAAAAATATAACTCCCCGCGACTAAAGAGTTTGCACCTAATTCAGTGCAGACTCTTGCCGTTTCAGCATTAATTCCGCCGTCAACCTGTATAATCATGCTTTCGTCAGCAAAACGCTTAATCAAATCAATCTTTTCAGCGCATTCTCTCATGAATTTTTGACCGCCGAAACCCGGCTCAACTGTCATTACAAGCAGCAAATCAAAATACGGCAGGTATTCTAAAATTTCCTCCGGATTGGTTTTAGGTTTTATCGAAAGGCCAGCTTTTATACCAAAACCTTTTATATATTCAGCCGTTTCGATAATTTCACTTCTTGGAACTGCTTCGTAATGAAATGTGACAATATCCGCGCCCGCTTCTACAAAATCTTTTATGTATTTCTTCGGATTTTCAATCATAAGATGCACGTCAAAAGGCATTTGGGTAACTTTTCTGATAGATTTCACGACCGGCGCACCTATTGTAATATTCGGAACAAAATGCCCGTCCATAACATCAATATGTATCCAATCAGCTCCGCTTTTTTCCATAAATCGAATATCTCTGCCCAAATTAGCAAAGTCGCTTGACAGGATTGATGGTGAAATTATTACTTCTGACATTCCGATACTCCAAGTTTTTTACAAGCTTCAAATGCACATTTTTGCTCTGCTTCTTTTTTTGACTTTCCGCAAGCCCGCGCTATAAACTCTCCATTATACCAGACTTCTACAGTGAAAACTTTGTTATGCGCCGGGCCATCTTCTGCTATTAGTTTGTAAACCGGTGTTTTCTTATTTATAGATTGGGTGTACTCTTGCAAAAGTGCTTTGGCATTGTATTTATCCATATTTTGATTTATTTCTTCAATATATGGAACAAAAAGTTCTTTTAATTTCTGCATTAATAAATCAAGCTTGCCATCCAAATAATAAGCCCCCAAAGCAGCTTCGAAAGCACAAGCGCTTACAGATTCAAGATTTTTTATTCCTTGTTTCAAGTCATGTTCAGAGGCTCTGATTAATTCAGAAAGTCCGATTTCTTTTGAAATAATTGACAGCGTACTGTCTGAAACTGCAATTGAACGAATTTTTGACATCTCGCCTTCATGAGCGTCAGGATACTTCTTGTACAAAATGTCGGAGATTGCAAGTTTCAAAACTGCATCGCCAAGAAATTCCAGGCGTTCATAGCATTCGGTATATTCAAAATCATTTTCCTGAGTATATGAAGGATGAGTCAAAGCTCGTTCAAAAAGCAGGCTTTCATCAATTTCTATACCAAAAATTTCTTCAACCTTTTTCATTTAGAAAAGTCCTTTAATGGAGTTGACAAGATTTGTCAGAAAATCATTTGAAAAAACGAAATATTTGCAGAAGTAATACATTACAGGAATTGTAAAGATAAAACTGTCTGTCCTGTCCAAAAAACCACCGTGTCCCGGAAGCGATTCACCGCTATCTTTCACACCTGCGTCACGCTTGATTAAAGATTCGCACAAATCTCCGATTTGGGCAAACGTTGTACATAAAAATCCGGCAATTAGAGAATAATACCATTCAAGATTTATAAAATACCCTATTACCATTGCGCCAAGAATTGCACAAATGGCACCGCCGATTGAACCTTCAATAGTTTTATTAGGGCTTACAATCGGCGCAAGTTTATGTTTGCCAAGATGTCTTCCGGCATAATAACAGCCGATATCCGTCAACAGAACAGTTGTAAACATCATGACGACAAACCCCAAACCGTCATGGAATTTTGGCGATGAAAGTTCTCGCAAAAATATAATTTGCAATGGAAACCAGCCGCAATAAATAAAGCCAAAAACTGTTGTTGCAGCATTTGCAATATAAGGCTGACGGCCTCTGAAAAGCACCCAGATAAATGAAAGAATAGAGAAAGCAGTAAGAGCTAATGCTGTTAAATCGTATCTTTGAGAATATGCAATCAGCCCAAACACAGCTTCAGCAAGCCATATTACTTTAAGACTCGGGTAAAAACCCTTATGTTCCAAAATTTTAACGTATTCGCGTGAGGCGACAAATACGAATAAGTACATCATCAAAAGCAGAAAAATTCCGCTTTTGATGATGCAAAACATCGCAAAGGTTCCTAAAAGAAACCCCGTAAGCATTCTGGTTGCGTTTTTGTTTAAGCCGCCGATTACATCCATTATACTGTCATAACCTCTTTTTCTTTTTCTGCAACAGCACTGTCAACAATACCTGTGTATTTATCAGTAAGTTTTTGGATTTTGTCCTGATTGTCTTTTACAGTGTCTTCCGGAAGGTTTTCAGCTTTTTCTATTTTCTTCAAATCGTCTGTCATATCACGGCGTGCATTACGAATTGCAACTTTTGCTTCTTCACCGAGTTTTTTAACATCTTTAACGATTTCTTTACGTCTTTCTTCGGTAAGCGGCGGAAAGTTCAATCTGATACAAACACCGTCATTGTTTGGCGTAATACCAATTTCAGCTTTAATGATAGCTTTTTCAATTTCTTTAATCATTGATTTGTCATAGGGTGAAATAACAAGGATTGTACCTTCCTGAACAGAAACCTGTGACATTTGTCTTAATTGTGTCGGAACTCCATAATAATCTACAATAACTTTGTCCAAAATCATCGGATTTGCACGGCCTGAACGGATTGAACCAAATTCACGCTTTAGTGCGGCAATAGCTTTTTCCATTTTTTCTTCGCCGAATAAAAATAATTCATCTAAACTTTCTGACATATCTTATCCTTTCAATAATTTTCTATAAACTTATATATGTACCGATTTCCGCATTGTTCAAAACTTTCAAAATACCGTCCTGCAAATCGAAATCAAATACAATTATAGGGATATTATTCTGTTTGCACAATGCACAAGCAGAGGTATCCATAACCTTTAAACCGTTTTTAATAATGTCATCATAGGTGATTTTATCAAGTTTTTTGGCATTCGAATTGGTTTTCGGGTCGTCTGTGTAAACGCCGTCAACACCGTTTTTCGCCATAAGCATAGCTTCGGCGTTGATTTCAGAAGCTCTGAGAGCCGCTGCAGTGTCGGTAGTAAAGAACGGATTTCCGGTTCCGGCAGCGAAAATTACAACACGGCCTTTTTCCAAATGTCTTATTGCGCGGTGTCTGATGTAGGGTTCTGCAACCTGATTAATTGCAAGAGCGCTTTGAACACGGCATGGAACACCAATTTGGTTAAGCGCGCTTTGAAGTGCAATCGCGTTCATCACAGTTGCAAGCATTCCGACATAATCACCGGAGGCCTGATCCATACCTAATTTTGCACTATTTTTCATGCCGCGGAAAATATTTCCGCCTCCAACAACAACGGCAATTTCAGCACCGGCGTCAACCGCTTTTTTAATTTCATCAGCAATTTTTTTCACCGGCTTTTGGTCAATTCCGAACTGCTGCTCGCCTAACAGTGCCTCTCCGCTTATTTTCAACAAAATCCTTTTATATTTTAAATTACTCTTTTCCATTTGTCCCCTTTTTTTAAAATAGTAACTTAAACTAATTTTGATGTAAAGGTTTAAAGTAATTTCCCAAAAAGCATTTATTAACTTTTGTAAAGATGAATATATCCTCTTAAATCGTTTATTCACAAGGGTTTTAAAAAGTAGTATATATTCTATAGATATTAAATAGCACTTTTTTATGTCGAAAATTGTTTATAATAATATAAGAGGATATTAAGCAGAAGAAGCAAAGGAGAATATATGGCGCGAGTATTAATTTCTATGCCCGAAGAATTTTTAAACAGAATCGACCAAGTGGCAGACGTCGAAAACCGTTCACGAAGCGAATTGATTAGAGAAGCTTTGAGAACATACATCTATAAGCAAAAAGTCCGGGAATCAACTTCTGCTGCACGAAATGCAGATATCCTTGATGCAATGCTGGAATGATTTTAGAAATCGGCAAAAACAATTTCGTGGTTTTACAAAACCTCTGCGGTTTGAGGATTACTCAAACTGCCGGAATGCCAAAGCATTCCAGTTCAAAACTTGAACAGCCAAAATGGCAGGAAAACGGTTATCAGATTTGGGTTAAAGCGGACAGATTATGTCCGCTTTTTAGATGCACAAAACCGCTTTAAATTACAAAAGGATTCTTCGGCCTAACCGGCCTCAGAATGACATTATTAGGATTACATGTCATCCTGAGCAACGCAAAGGTTCCCCTTAAACCAAGGAGATTCTTCGCCAGCCACGCCGAAACTCACTAACCGCGCAAACCATGCTCTTAACGACATGTAAAAGAAAAACCTCTGCTTTAACAGAGGTTATTCCTTTCTTATTATGTGTATTAAATATCCGGATTGAATTATTCAGACTTTTTAGAATTATTTGCAATCAGGTAGGTTGCAAGCCCGAGAACAGCAGCACCAATTCCGCCGTAAATCGCGGCTGTTTTGCCTTGAATTCCCTGTGCGGCTTTTTTAATTGCTGCAAATAATGTATCTTCTCCGCTGACGTTACTAACGAAAGCTTTTTTGTCAGCATCCCAATATTGTTCGAAAACCATCTTTGCTGAATTCTTTTTAACTTCTTTTTGTCTTGCTTTTCCAGCTTCAAGCAGTTCCGGAAGAGTTTTCCCGTCTAATTCTTTATCCAAAGCTGTTTTTGCTGCAATAAGAATATCTTCAGGACATGAAGCTTCTGCAACTGCTTTTACAAACTCTGGATCTTGTTTTAATCCTATAGATTGTAATATTTCAGGATTAAAAGTCTCTTTAAAAATTTCTACGTCATCAATAGATCCTAAAGTCTGCTTAATCACTTCAAAATTTAACTTTTTAAATTCACCAAGAGTTTTAGCACTTTCGATTTTTTTAATTAGCTCATTTATAGGTTTAAGATATTCTTTAATCTCTTGCGGAATAGTGGCATCAACCGCATCATTAATTTTCTTTGTAAAAGAATCCGTGGGAGCTCCGTCTTTTAAAAACGGTTTTGAATACCAGCCTGTCGCAGCTCCGCCGGCACCGCCAATTAAGGCCGCTCCTGCTGTATAAATTCCCGCATTATTGTTCGCACTGTTTACACCTTCTACTGCCATGTTTAAAATTTCCTTTCACATTTGTACCTACACAATTAATTAAAGTACAAATGCCGGAAACAGTTGCTACACCTCGCTCATACCATACCATACCATACCATACAGCAGATTATAACTGGATTTCAGCCATTTTAAAATTTATTTTTACATTTCGTTACATTTTAAATATATGACAATTTCTTCATATTTTGGCAAAAAATCTCTTGATGTTTTTTTATAAATACGATATCATTAGAAAAAAGGTGTGTGTATGAAGAAAAAAAGTTTGAGGCAGATAAGCACTAACGAAATTTCACTCAATCTGCCGGATTTGAAAAATATTGAAGAAGCAAAAGCGGCTGCTATTTCAAAGTGGCTTATGGAATGGATTGACAAGGATTTGGAATGCGGAAAGATTTCTGCCGGTAATCTTTTGCCAGGCAAGCCCGATTTAGCCTTTCTGCTCGGCGTAAGTATCGGTACTATTCAAAATGCTTTGAGATTTGTGGAAGATGCCGGCTATGTTCAGTCAAAGCAATGCATTGGAACGATTATAAACGGCAAAAACCCAAACCCTGAAATTAGAAAACTGACCTCAAAACGCGAAATTGCCTCGGAAAAAATTAAACAATTTATCGTAAGCCGTAATTTCAAAGCCGGTGAAAATCTTCCATCTTCAAGAACAATAGCCAAAGAAATTGAAAGCTCGCCAAACACAACAAGGCTTGCTCTGGAAAATCTTTGTGCAGAAGGGATTTTGGAACACAATTTCAAAAAATCAAATGACGCCGGATGGCGTGTGAAATCTATAGATTTCAGCATTTCCGACAAAATCAGCGGAACAGAAACTCTTGTTAAAAAAGTTGAAGAAGATTTGAAAAAATACATTACTGAAAATTTGAAAATCGGTGACAAAATACCTCCGCATGGCGAACTTGCGCAAATTTTGCACGTCAGCATTAAGACAATACATGATGCCTTGAAGGTGCTTTGTGAAGAGGGAATTCTTCTTCCGCGGCGCGGGCGTTACGGAACCTCTGTTATAAAAATGCCGGATGATAAAACGGTTGATGCCGGAAAAGAAACTTCCATTTTTGCTTCTGCAAAAGAAACAGCGTTTTATTATTACGAGAGGACACAAAATCATATTAAACGGATTATCAGCGAGAATTATTCTATAGGCGACCGGCTTCCGTCTATTTTGGAAATGTCGCGCCAGATGGATTTGAGTCCGAACACGATTAGAAAAGCTTTTCAAAACCTTGCACAGGAGGGTTATTTGTCATTTTCGCGCGGACGTTACGGCGGAACTTTTGTAATTGATATTCCGCAGACAGAAACTCAAGCCTTCAAGTGGCTTGCGGTAAATCCGAAGTATGCCGAGAGGTATATCGATAGATAAAGTGAAAAGTGAGAGGTGAAAAGTGAAAAGTCCATTACGTTTTTTGGACGATATTAAGGTGCCTGGGCTTAAGGCATTTAGATTATTACAGACTTTTCATCTGGCTGACTCAAAAAAAAATCGCCCAAGGTGAGCTTAGGCGAGAATTATAACAAATAGTTTAGTTTAAAAAGTCTTTTTTCCGTCATTCTGAGGCTCATAGAGCCGAAGAATCTCATTTGCTTTAAGGGAAACTTCGCGCTGCCCAGGATGACGTATGTTTTAGCCGCAACCTGCAACCCGTATGGACTGCATGGATTGTAACTTATATTATGCGGTTAAATATTAAATTTTTATTTTTCCCACCCCTTGTGGGCGTTAGGTAGACGATATTCGCTCCATATACCCTCCCCTTGCGGGAGGGTCGAAATCTTTGATTTCGGGGAGGGGTCTGAACAAAACAGAAATTTTGCTTATGACCCCTCACCCGAATTTCTAAGTTCGCTGCAGCTCACTAAGAAATTCAACCCTCTCCCGCAAGGGGTGAGGGTGAATTTGATGAGATTTTACTTAGCGTAAAGAACAGCTCTTGCTGCTGCTGATGCAGGAACAATTGATTGGTCATACATAGCAACCGGATAAATATCTGTCGGGTTTGTAACAGTACAGTTTGCGTCATCTACATTGTCTGCATTTACCGCATCTAACGTGCCATTATCACACATTACAATCCTATTAGGAGCTTTTTGTCCGTTTACATCAATAAAGCCAAAGCAATATTTATCAGTCAAGTTGTTTGTTGTCGTTCCTTGTTGACAATTGCCCTGAGTGTTATTAAAAATAAATGAAATACCATCATTAAAGAATAATACAGAGGTTGCCTCTGGCCATTTTAAAACAGGCGCGGTACCTTCTGGCTTTGGAAATACATGGCCTCCACCATGTTTTGTTGCAAATGTTTCATAATCTGTATCGCCTGCAGAAACTATTTTCCAACAATCTGGATCACCATCTGTTGTGTTAAATTCAGAACCATCCATAACTTTCACAACATTCATTCTATTTCTAAATAGAGAGAATAATGTTTGAGGCTCACCTGCTGCGTCTTCTCCTTGCGCTGTTCCCGCAACAGTCTGTGACAGGTCATAGTCTTCAAGAGCAATATTCATAACAACTGCCTGAGACATTACTGATAATGCCTTTTTGTAAGCTGTTTTGTACTGTGCGCCTTGTGTTGAGTTAATCAAGGTCGGCATGGTCATTGCAGCAACAACCCCGATAATACCCAGAGTAATCAACACTTCTGCGAGCGTGAAACCTTTCATACCAATAGTTTTCTTTAACATCTAAAATACCTCCGTTTATTTCTCTGCACCTGTACATTATATAATACAAGTGTAATTGTAATAATACCATTATACATGTTGGAAGTAGATTTGTCAAGAGTGTACAATTTTAGTATGCGCGATGAATTATTATTTAAATTAGGGCAAAGCATAAGATATATCCGCCTTAAAAACGAAATGTCACAAGAAGAACTCGGTTTTAAGGCAGGTTTAAGCACTAATTCCATTAGCGCAATAGAGCGCGGAACGTTTAATTTCAAAATAAAAACACTTTATAATATTGCAGAATCACTTAATGTGAAAGCTGAAGAAATTCTGGATTGCAAATTTTAAGGACAAAGGCTTTCCCAATCCGGTTCATCGTCTTCTTCCCCGGGTTCTTTTATATGTTCATCAGACTCAAGCATTACTGTTAAAGTTAGTCGCAATTGTTTTTTATAATTTTCTCTGGCTTTTTCAATTGTTTTGGCGCAAAAACAAAAGCTCGGAATTTCTTCTATCATTATGTAATGATAAGGCTTGCCTTCAAAATCCAGGTCTTCGCCTTCTTTGAGCGTCCAATTCAAATTTAAATAATATTCTAAGTCTTTTTCCATAGTCAAATATTAATCAAGCGAATTTTCATTCAAAGGCTGGGTTATCATAATTCCGTCACCGCCGATTACGTCAGCCTGCTGGCCGTTTATATATAAGAAAACAGCCCTGTCAGTATTGCGTTTTGCGGTTTTAATCAACTGGTAAAGACGTTTGTAAACGCTTTCTGTGCCGCCGCCCGCTACAAAATTATCAGAAAGATTTATAATAACTTTGTCGGGTTTTTCGGTAATGCCAAGAAGTTTTGTTCCTGCCGGAAGTTCGGTATAGACACCTTTGCTTTTCTCGCCGGACGTCGGGCCTAAAATAAGTGAATTAATTGCATATTTGATTTTTGAGCCGTCAACATCTTTGTTATAAACGCGTTTTACAGCACGGTAAACTTCTTCGTTATTCTCGTTTTTGCCGATGAAAAAGATATTTACATATTCTTCCTGTTTTGGCTGTACCTGAGTGGTTTCATCAGGCTTTTTGTCATCCTCCGGCGGAACAACAACTGTCGGATTTTTTTCAGGGATGTCCACTATTGCATTGCCCGAAGTCCAGTATTGAAGACCGTAATATACGCCGCAGGCTACAAGGCCGGTTAATACAAGTCCGATAAAAAATACTTTTATATTGTTTGCAGTGTTATTTTTTTTACGTCTTCCCATATATTAATCCTTATTTTTGAGTTAGTACATCTTTAGGTACATTAATTATTCCCGAAATATTAATTTTGTTATCCGCAATGTTAACCTCCTGAACATTCAGCACCGCGTTTTTATTTTCCATAACGTCAAGTGAGTATTCAAGCGGATTTAGATAGTTTAAAGCGCTGACCATCTTTGCCATATCAACCCTTATAAAATCGTTGATTAATTCAGGATTGTCCAATTTTATTTTGCCGTTGACAACGTTTAAATCCGAAACAAAAGCGACTGTAAAAGTTTTATTCGGCATTGTATTTAGAATTGGAATTTTTATTCCGAAAACAAAATAGAATTTGTTATCTTTAATTTTTACTTTTGTTGAGTCAATATTGAACAGTGAAAGTGTTTTTCCGAAACTATTCAGTTTCTCGACCATTGCGTCATATCCGGCAGCTTTCATCGTATTGTTGAGGTCGTTTTCAGAGATTGACACGCCGAAAAACAGCGGAAAATCTTCTTTAAAAATTGCTGTGGAGTTCTTTTTGTCATAAACAATATAATTGAAATCACAGAGAGTTTTCAAATCCATTGTGCTGAAATAAACACCATCTGCAACAACATTTTCGCCATGAATCTGCATGCCTTTAAAGCGGCCTGCTGTCAGGTCTGAAAGACTGAAAGAATCAACACCGACTTTGAACTTGCCGTCAGCGTTTTTCGTAACCTCGGATTTCAAAATCCGTTCAGCGATTTTTTCGCTCATGAAATTTGCGCCGGTGACTTTAGTAAACATTCTGGCAGGTTTACTTGATAAATCATAAGGCGCCGCGCAATAATACGAAGATGCAGCCTCAACAGAACTGCCTGCTGTGAGCAATCCGGATACAAGTAATGTAAACACCGCCAAATTTCTTTTCATGTCAGAACACTTTCTTAATTAAGATTTTTTTGCCGTCGGTCAGTCCGACTGCATTTATTATATCATTATAAATTAAAATTACAACTTTGCCCGAAGCAAGGCCGTTATTGGCGATTGCAACTCCGTTTTGAATTTTGGCATGCTCATCATCGCCTACAATTATTTTTGGATAATCAAGCATTTTAACAGGATTAATCAAATTTTCACGTACAATTTCCGGAGTTTCAAAGTTTTCCAGCGGAATTGAGTTTTTTACAAAAAAACTGCCTGCCTGAGTCCGGATTAATTTCACCAAATGCGCGCCGCAGCCGAGATTTTTACCCAAATCATGCGCAATTGAGCGGATGTAAGTGCCTTTAGAGCATTTAATCAGAATTTCGGCAGTCTGAGAAGCAAAATCGAAGTTTTTAAGTTCAATTTTCTCAATCGTAACCTTTCGCGGCTGAATTTCAACTTCTTTTCCTTCGCGGGCGTATTCGTATAATTTTTTACCTTTGACTTTTATTGCAGAATAAATCGGCGGCATCTGGGAAATTTCGCCGAGAAAATTTTTAAGCTGTTCGGATATTTCAGCTTCCAAAACCTTTTTGTCAGAGACCGCCGCAACTTCACCCTCAAGGTCGTAGGTGTCTGTTTCAATTCCGAACTTTACAAAAGCCAGATATTCTTTATCATCAGCCAAATATTCAATCAGACGCGTAGATTTGCCGATACAGACCGGCAAAACGCCTTCTGCAAACGGGTCAAGCGTTCCGGTGTGGCCGATTTGCTTAATTTTTATGACACGGCGCATTCTCGCAACAACATCATGGCTTGTTAAACCTTGCGGTTTATAAACATTCAAAAATCCGAACAGCGGGAGTTTTTCTGCACCTTTAACCGCCGAACACTCCGAATTCACGCCTAAATTTCTCCTCTGGAGATTTTGTCGATAATTTCACTTACGCGGGAGCCTTTTTCAAGGGAATCTGTATAAACAAATTTCAATTCCGGAGTCAGGCGCAGGCGGATACGTTTTCCGACTTCATATCTGATTTTCGGGGTGCTTTTTTCGATTGTTTCTTTTGTTTTTTCAATTTGCTCCGGCGAGCCCAAAACGCTGTAAATAACTTTCGCAAAAGAATTGTCGTGAGAAACCTCAACATCCAAAACAGATACAACGCCTGCAAGTCCGCGAATTTCTTTCTGTAAAATGTCAGAGATATCTCTCATTAATTCTTTTCTAACACGTTCATTTCTTAGAGTCATAATTATCTCCTTGGTAAAGCAATTATAACATAAAATATTAAATTTTACTGCCCTAATCGGATTTCATCAAAGTCAATGTATATTCTGTAACCTAAAATTTTGCAAATCATTTTCATTTCTGTATATCTTAAAGAATTATCCGCAAGTTTATGGGAAAGCAAGCTTTGCGAATAGTTTTTTCCGCTTGCCTCTGACATTTCTTTCGCCAACTGTGTAAGCGTCATCCCCTTAGAAAAAAGCATAATCTTAACTTCATCTCTAATATCCATATGATAATTATAATTTGCATTGACAATATATGAAAAATATTGTATATACATGAATAATATTCATATATATGTATATTATTCATATTAAATTTATTAAGGAGAAATGATGAAACTATCAAAAGCATTTACAATGGCTGAAGTACTCATTACGCTGGGGATAATTGGGATTATAGCAGCAATGACACTGCCAAACTTAATAGCCCGCCAGCGTTCAAAAGTCCTTGAAGCGCAGTTCCACAAACGCTATAATGAAGTTCAACAAGCACTTTTTATGATTAAACGTAATGAAATGCCATTATACGGGAATTATATAGGCAGGCAAATTCAGCCATTGTTAGTTGCTCAATTTAAGGGTGCAGTAGTCAGGGGAAAACAAAGGTATGAATTACCTGTATATAAAACATTTAATAAGACTGCCGATTTTTCACCCAACCTATATGATGACGGTGGCGTAATAATAAGTAAAGAATTTTTTATATTTTTAAACACAGATAAAAATGACACAACAAATATTCAATTTGTAATTGACATAAACGGTTTGCAAAAGCCGAATATTGCAGGTTATGATTTGTTCATATTCAGACTTGATAAGAACGACACATTAACTCCGATGCCGGTGAATACTGCATATTGCATGAAGGATAAAAAAAATACCAGCATCCTGAATGGCTGGACGTGCAGTTACTACGCTATGACTGATAAAGATTATTTCAAAAATCTTGGCTGGTAATTTTTGAAAATTCCTGTTTGGCATAGCTAAGTTTTTGGTACTTATATACAACTTAGATTGTAGAATCCCATCTTCAACTGAAATCCGCTGTTGAATTAACAGCTCTTTTCATTGGAATTCTTCCAACGTTACAAACTTACGCGTTCAACTTCTTCTTTTGTAGAAACTTCGATAATATCGCCGACTTCTATGTCATTGAATTTCGCAAATGAAATACCGCATTCAAAGCCTTGTGCAACTTCTTTTACATCATCTTTGAAACGTTTGAGCTGGTCAATTGCACCTCTGTATATTTCTTTTCCGTTGCGGTAAAGAACGGCGTCTTTGCTTCTGACAATTTTGCCTTCTGTTACGTAACAGCCTGCAATTTTAATTGTTTTGCCAATTGTAAATACCTGTCTGACTTCGGCTTTTCCAAGCTCAACCTGTTTAATTTCAGGTTCAAGAAGTGAGAGCATGGTTTTTTCCATATCTTCAAGAATTTGGTAGATGATATCGTATTTCTTGATTGTAACGCCTTCTTTTTCAGCAGCGGCAAGAGCATTTCCGTCTTCTTTTACGGTAAAGCCCAGGATTAATGCGCCAGAAGCTGAGGCAAGCATAACGTCGGCTTCTGAGATATCGCCGACACCAACGTGAATAATTTTTGTCTTGATTTCTTTAGAATCAAGCTGAGCAATTGCTTGAGAAACAGCTTCGGCAGACCCATGGGTGTTTGCTTTGATAATCAAATTCAATTGCGGAATATCTTCTTCGCCTGCAACAGCTTCGCGTCTTATGTGAGCAGGAAGCATTGCATCCAAACGTTTATCACGTTCTTTTTCTTTGCGTTTTTCAACAATCGCTTTCATTTCTTTTTCGTTTTTAACAACTTCAAAGTAATCTCCTGCCTGCGGAACTTCGGTTAAACCTAAAATCTCAACCGGAGTTGACGGTTCAGCCTTTTGAATTCTTTCTCCGCTGTCTGAAAGCAATGCTCTAACTCTGCCGCAAGCCGTTCCGACAACAAGACAGTTGCCGACGCGCAAGGTTCCGTTTTGAACCAGAAGTGTTGCTACAGGCCCTTTACCTTTGTCTAAGTTTGCCTCAATAACAACACCTGAAGCTTCGGCTTTTGGATTAGCTTTCAAATCCTGAACATCTGCTACAAGCAGGATATATTCCAGAAGTTCATCAATACCTGTTCCCTGAAGTGCTGAAACATTGACCGTAATTGTATCGCCGCCCCATGCTTCCGGAACAAGGCCGTGTTCGGTTAATTGCTGTAAAATTTTATCTGGATTAGCACCAGGTTTATCAATCTTGTTAACTGCGACAATAATAGGAACTTCAGCAGCTTTTGCGTGGCTGATTGCCTCAATTGTCTGCGGCATAATGCCGTCGTCCGCTGCAACAACGAGAATTGCAATATCAGTTGCTTTTGCACCGCGCGCACGCATTTCAGTAAAGGCTTCGTGTCCCGGGGTGTCTACAAAAACAATTTTCTTGTCTTTACTGTCATCCAGATAGACCGTGTAAGCACCGATTGACTGTGTAATTCCGCCGACTTCGGTTGCAACAATTTTGTGTTTTGATGCACGGATGCTGTCAAGAAGTGTTGTTTTACCATGGTCAACGTGCCCCATAATACTTACAACGGGAGCGCGTTTTTTGAGTAATTTTTTGTCGACTTCCGATAGTTTTTTCTCTTTTTCTTCTTTTTGAAGTTCTTCTTCCATATAAGCTTCCAAATCTTCATCAAGAACTTCCAGTTCATATTCGGCGCAAATCTTTTTGATAACATCAATATCGATAAGCTGGTTTACTGTAGCCATAACGCCCTGGAACATTAAAAATTTAACGATTTCAGCCGGAGTTTTTTGAATTTTGCCGGCAAGTTCGCTGATTGTCATTGCTCTGTCAACAACTATCTGCGTAACTTTTTCAACTTCTTCTTCTTTTTGAACATGTTTTTTATGTTTTTGGGCAGCGGCTTTTTCTAACGAAATTCTTTCCTGCTCTTCCTTTTTGTTAAAATCTTTGTCTTTTTTCTTACCGTCAGAGCGTTTGCGGCCGGAACCCTTGTTTTCGTAAATCTCCTGCGAAATTATATGACGCTGAATAGGTTTTCTTTCGCCTGTAGGTTCCGGTCTTTCGCCAGGCTTTTTAAAACCTGTTCTGGGTCTTTCACCGGGCTTTTGAACCTGTCCTGCCTGTCCTGCGCCAAAAGGTTTTTTCGCTCTTTCTGGGCGTTCGGGACGCTCGCCGCGAGGTGGAAATTTTCTGCTTTGCGCGTCTGCGGATTTTGAATCTGTAGAAGGCTCTTGAGGACGCTGAGGAGCGCGTCTTACAATTTCAAGCCTGCTTTGCGGTTTTACAATCTCGATTTGAGGACGTTTTGGACGTTCTATTTCAACTTTTTTTGCTTCGGGTTTTTCTTTTTCTTCTGCAACAGGAGCTTCCGCTGCGGCTTCGGGCGCTTTTGCCTTTTTAACAACAAAAGCTTTGGGCTTTTTGGCGGGCAGTGTGGAACCGCCTTTTACAAATTCCACCAGCCTTTTTTCCTGGTCCGGAGTTAGAGTACTGGAATGAGTTTTACCTTTAATCCCTAATGCGCCAAGCTTTTCAAGTAATTCCTTGCTTGTCATACTTAATTCTTTTGCTATTTCATTTATTCTTTTTGTTTCAAAACTCATTTATTAATTTTCCTTTCATATCCGGCGGCACTGAGGCTTTCAGAACTCTGGATATTTTATTTTTTTTAAAAGCATTCTCTATGCAAGTATTATTATAGCAAAGATATACTGATCTGCCAAATACTTTGGAATCAGGGTTGATAACTATGTCACCGTGCGGGTTTTGCTTTGTGATTTTAATCAATTCTTCTCTGTTTTTTATCTTACCGCAACCGGCACATTTCCTTTCAACCATTAATTCACCTCAGCAAGCTTTTCAAGCTTCAATTTCTGGTCATATTCCATCAAAAGCTTTATTAATTCGTCCAAATCACCATCAATAACTGTCCAGACGTTGAGATTGTGATTTAATCTATGATCTGTAAGTCTGCCTTGCGGAAAATTGTATGTCCTGATGCGTTCGCTTCTGTCGCCGGTTCCAACCTGCGAGCGGCGAAGATCTGTAATTTCCTGCATTTGCTTTTGAACTTCCATATCATAAAGCTTTGCTTTCAAAATCTGCAATGCGCGTTCTTTGTTCTGAAGCTGAGAACGTTCTTCCGTACAGAAAATCATAATTCCTGTAGGCTTGTGGAAAACACGCGCTGCTGTTTCAACTTTGTTAACGTTTTGGCCGCCTGCGCCGCCAGAACGTGCAGTTGTAATTTCAATATCGTTCATGTTGAGTTCAACTTCAACATCATCAACTTCGGGCATAACCGCAACTGTGGCAGTTGAGGTATGAACTCTGCCCTGCGATTCTGTTGCAGGAACTCTCTGGACGCGGTGGACGCCGGATTCGTATTTTAATTGCGAATATACAGCATCACCTTTAATTGAGATAATAATTTCAGAAACACCGCCGGCCTCACATTCTGTTTTAGAGAGAACCTGTGTCTGCCAGCCTTTTTTGTCAGCGTATCTCATATACATTCTGGCCAAATCACCAGCAAAAATATTGGCTTCATCTCCGCCTGCACCGCCACGGATTTCAAGCATAATATCTTTGTCGTCCATCGGGTCGCGCGGAAGAAGCAGAACTTTCATTCTTTCTTCATACTCGGGTAATTTTGCTTCATTTTCTTCCATTTCGGCTTTCAAAAACGACTTCATTTCCTCGTCGCTTTCGTTGTGTATCATTTCCTTTGCTTCTTCAATAGCGTCGACTGCTTTTTTCCAAGCGTAATAAAGTTCAACTGTTTCTTCCATTGACTTGCGCTGTTTTGAAAGGTCGCGGAAGCGGTTGTAATCCTGAATTACAGCAGGGTCTGAAAGTGTAACGCCGAGTTCGTTATACTTCTTTTCTATTTGAAGAATTTTGTCTAACATATCTTTCATAACCTAAGTATAGCAAGAACAAATTATTTTTCAAATTTATAAAATTTAAAATTATAACAAAATCTCTAAAATACATTTTTATGGTAAACATTCCCAATAAGTTTTTGCCGCGTCATCAGGACATTTATTTTGAAGTGCAAAAATAGTACAACCATAACCATTCTTTTCACTATTAGAATTTTTGGAGCAATATTGCGACTGACTACTAAAATTCCAGTATGAATGAACTTTATTAAGTCCTAATGCAAAAATTTGTCTTTTAGCATTATCAACTCCAAAATAAAAAATATCATGCCCTAAAGTATTAGGTTTCTTATAAGGACCATTCACATCTACAACAATCCAATTTGCACCACAATTATACATTCCGCCAACGGCCATTCCATCCATTGCTATTAAATGAGGCAGTTGAGGACAACCAACATCTGCCGTGTTTTTTTTGTTGTAAGTTTTAACTCCTCCCATCTGTTTATATAAATTGACGGCTCCAAAAACACTATTGTCATTTAAATTTCTTACAATATTGTACTTTTCCCACAACTTTGAATAAAACTCAGAATTACTATCACCAGCGAAATTAGCAGACATATTACTTAAATCAGGTTCTGCATATATCATCGCCTGCATTAAATTGGAATAAGTTTTTTTAAATGCAGCTTCCAGAACTTTATGTTGATATTTAGTCATAATTGAATTTAATGTCATCGCAACAACAACTCCTATAATTCCCAGTGTTATTAGTATTTCCGCCATTGTAAATGATTTTTGCATAGCAACTCCTAAATTTTATATTGTCGCTACTAGCGACAGTCACTAACAGCAACATATCATAAAATATTTTTATGTGCAATAATTTTAGAATAGACTTAGGCAAAAACCTTAAACTAATTCGGAAACAAAAAGGTTTAACGCAAGAAAATGTTTTCCTTGAATCCGGAATTTCACGTTCACACATTGCAATGATTGAAGCAGGCAAACGAGATATTTCGATTAGTGCTCTTTTTAAAATTTCCAGAGCCTTAAGAGTCAATCTTAAAGAAATTTTTGCATTTGATGATATTGAAAAATATGAGTTCGATATCGAGGAACTTTACAAATAACGGTCTAATTATCATTCAAAAAGATGAATTATCCAAACATTATTTGACGCCCATGTCAATTTGGCTTAAAATTATTTAAGTTTAACATAACAGGAGAAAAAAATGACACAGTATTTTATGGGCTCATATATTGTGACAATAGCAGGACTATTAGCGGCTTTTTTCTGGGGAAATCACGTATTACCAGGAAGCGGCTGGGCTTGTGTTTTTATCGCAATTGTTTTGGGCGTTTTGGAAGTGAGTTTGTCGTTTGACAACGCTGTCGTTAATGCAATGAAATTAGAAAAAATGTCACATAAGTGGCGCCACAGATTTTTGACATGGGGAATTTTAATCGCGGTTTTCGGAATGAGATTTTTATTCCCGATTCTGGTTGTTTCAGTTTTTGCAAAAATCGGGATGTATGAAGTTGCAAAAATTGCATTTACAGATGCTGACAAGTACGCGCATTATCTTCATGAAACCCACGCGCCGATTGTTACTTTTGGCGGAACTTTCTTAATGATGCTGTTTTTAAATTACTTTTTTAACCACGAAAAAGAAGTTCACTGGCTGAAAAAAATCGAAGAAACACTTTCACATCTTGACCATTTCAAAGGAATTGAAGTTGTTATAACTTTGATTGCGTTAATGATTACACAACATTACATCCATGGTTCACAAAACCATTATGCGCTTCTTGCCGGAATTGGCGGTGTCGTAACTTATCTTTTGATTGACGGTGTTACGCATTATCTTGAGAAACGAGAAGAAATGCGGCTTGCTCAATGCGCTGAAAATGTAAAATGCGGCGGATTGATGGCATTTATCTATCTTGAACTTATTGATGCTTCTTTCTCACTTGACGGCGTTTTAGGAGCATTCGCGTTAAGCAAGGACATTATAATTATTTCAATCGGGCTTGCTATCGGAGCGATGTTCGTAAGATCTTTGACAATTATGCTTGTTGAAAAGAAAACATTAAAACAGTTTATATATCTTGAATCCGGCGCACACTGGGCAATCGGAGCACTATCAATTTTGATGTTAATTTCCGCGATAAGAGAAGTTCCTGAAGTTTTGACAGGATTAATCGGATTGCTATTCATTGTCTCTGCGTTTATTTCCTCAATTATGCACAACAAAAAGCTTGAAAGATGTATTGCTGAAGAAAATTCTTAACAAAGTCAAAACTTTTAAACAACCCAAAGGCGTGCAATTTAAAGTGCGCCTTTATTTATTAAATCTGCGCTCTTTTGGAGTGAAGGGTTTATCCGGTTTTAGCCTATGAATGACAGTGATTTAATAGTACTTGTGCTAACTTGCAATAAGTACCATATTTAATAATCCATTTTCCAGCCGGATTCAATAATTCTTGCAGCACAACCACGCCCTTGAATAGAATCAGGATTTTTTGATTTGTCAAGGCTTCCGCAATATAAAGGGTTGTCCATCCAATATATGTGAGAAGGTCTTTGGGTAACACCTTGATATTCCATATAACCAACACCATTCATAGGATACAGTTTTCCATCCTGTGTCAGGAAAAATTGAAACAAATCACGTCCGGCAATATTAGGGCCTTTATCACCGTTTATATCAGCCAATACTACCAGGAAACGAGATACCCCATCGTACAAAATTTCAAATTTAAATCCGCTTATCGTATAAACTAATACATCTTTAGCGGTGGTTGAGGTATATGCAGAAATATCAAGCAAAGACTTGCAGGAAGCCCCTTTCAAGCAATGAAACCGTATTCTCTGTTTATTTTGTTCAATTTTTATTATTCTGAGCACCGTAAAGTTCTTTTTCAGCCAAGACTGGGCATTATTAGTCCATTCAGAATCAGTTAAATTTGGAGAAAGCTCAAAACACTCAAGTTCACCACAGCCGGCATTAGCCTGAGAATTCTGTAAAGCTTGTGAAAATTCAGTATAGAATTTTTGAAGAGCTGTTACATAAGTTTTCTTTTTATAATTGCCGATTATTGACGGAAGAGTCATCGCGGCAATTACGCTGACAATGCCGAGAGTTATAAGAACTTCAGATAAAGTGAATGCAAAGTTCTTTTTGTCAGAAATTGACGAAAATCTTACAGGAGCGTCATTTTCGGGTGCCCCCCCCCCCCGCAAAACCAAGTAGAGAACGTATTTTCACAGCTTTACTCCTTTAATCAATTTTCCAACTATTAAGATATTTTTCCTGTTCTTCTGTTAATGTGTCAATCTTTATTCCCATTGATTTGAGTTTCAATTCGGCGATTTTTACATCAACTTCATGAGGCAATGTATAAAGCTTGTTTTCTAATTTGCCTTTATTTTTCACAAGGAATTCAATTCCCAAAGCTTGATTTGCAAAACTCATGTCCATAACGCTTGCTGGATGCCCTTCTGCGCAAACAAGATTTACAAGTCTGCCTTGCGCAAATACGTATACAGATTTGCCGTTATTTAATTTATATTCTTCAAGGTTTGGACGGATTTCATTAATTTCTGTTGTGTAAGCTTTCAAATCTCCAACATTGATTTCCCAATCAAAATGTCCTGCATTGGCGAGGAAGGCTCCATCTTTCATTTCCAGAATATGTTTAACATCAACTACGTGTTTGTCGCCAGTAATTGTAAGGAAAATATCGCCTTCTTTTGCAGCTTCAGCAATCGGCATTACTCTGTAACCTTCCATTGCAGCTTCAAGAGCTTTTAAAGGGTCAACTTCGCAAACAATTACATTTGCACCCATAGCTTTTGCTCTCAATGCGCAGCCTCTGCCGCACCAGCCATAACCTGAGATTACAACTGTTTTTCCTGCAATCAGAATGTTTGCCCCGCGCAGAATTCCGTCTAAAGAGCTTTGTCCTGTTCCGTATCTGTTGTCGTAAAGATGTTTTGTAAGACTTGTGTTAACACCGACTGCCGGAAATTTTAATTTACCCTGGTTTTCAAGAGCTTGAAGTCTGATAATTCCTGTTGTTGTTTCTTCGGTTGAACCAATAATTTTTTCTGCCATTTCCGGCCGTTGAGCATGAATTGTTGAAACAATATCACAGCCATCATCGATAATAATATCCGGATTATGATTCAAAGCTTCTTCAATATGAGCTTTATATGTTTCAACACTTTCGCCCGCAATCGCAAAAACAGGAATTTCCCAATATTTCACAAGAGCAGCCGCAACGTCATCCTGAGTTGATAAAGGATTTGAAGCAACCAAAATAGCATCTGCGCCGCCAGCTTTCATTACAGTACAAAGTGCGGCGGTTTCTTTTGTTACGTGAACACAGGCTGAAAGTTTAAGGCCTTTGAACGGAAGTTCTTTTTCAAATCTGTTTTTAATTTCTGTGAGCACTGGCATATCTTTAAATGCCCATTCTATCTGTTTTTTACCTTGTTCGGCAAGGTTAATGTCTTTAATATCACATTTAATTTCTGTCATCGGCATATCATATCTCCAATTTTTTGATTATAATAAGTATTATAAAATACAAATATTCAATGAGAAACAAATGTAAAAATTTCTTAATAAATCGAAGTTTTTTGTCAAAAATTTATGTTTAGGGAATTTAAAATCACAGAAACAAGGAGTGCGTGTGAAAGTCAATTTTGATTTAAGGAACAAACAGCATAATAACAATGTAAACTTTGAAGGATACAAGCCAATCAAAGATAATTACGGTAAACGGATTTACGAATTTAATTATCCATATGATGAGAGTGCATATGACTGTTATCTTGAGGTTTGTTCTGTAGGCACAGACACGCAGGGCAATTATTACGTAATCGAAGGTCAGCCATGCCTTACAAGTTCTGATGGATATTACAAGCTTAAACCCGGCAAAAATATTGTTGACATGGGGCTGGAGTTTAACCTCAGAGAAGACCAGGATTTTGCTTACCACTATGCGCTTACGCCCAAAAATGCAGACAGAAGCAAACCTGATGTTCGCCCGTCTTATAAAATTGATGCTGGAGACTTTATTGATTCAAGAGCCAAGGGTGAACATGAAATATATAATATTGTAACTGTCAACGGCCCGAAAACTTATACCGGAGGAGCAATGAAACTGCTCATGCCGGACTTTTACAATCCAATGTGGACATACGACAATGACGGTAAAATCATCAAAAACAACCACATAGGTCAACTTGAAGGTTTTACCAAAACTTTCTCAAACAAAATCGGAGGTAACCTCGCAGGTATTGAAAAAGATGTTCGTGACGGAAAATTTGACGGATATTCAAGAATTATTTCCACACCTATTTTCACAGATGATGACGTTTCTTCTCATGGCTACTGGAATAAAAACTGTATGCAGATGGTTCATTCTCTCGGGAACATTAACAACTACGCGTCTTTGCAGCGTGAAATGTTTAAAAAAGGGTTGAACTTCGTTTCTGACGGTGCATACGTTAACGAAGGACTTGAAGGCGTTCACTTTATTCACGTGTTAAAATGGGGCGAAAAATCACCATATTTTAACTGGTTTAAGGCTGACTTAAGCAATGGGCCGCTCGGACTCGGCGTCTTCAGTAAAAATACAAGCTTTATTAAACATAAAATTGTTAACTCACCTTATGAATACAAACAGGATCCAAAAACCGGAAAAATTTCAATTGGTAAAAATTCCAAATATGAATCCAACAAGCCGACTTACATTCAAATTTTCGATGATAGACTCGTAAGTGATAAGTTTAAAAAAGATACACAGCATTTAGTTAAAGCATATGATATTTTAAATACGAAAAATCCTCTTGATATCAATACTCATAACGATACTATTATACCATATGCTTTTGAAATTAATCCTGAAACATACAACGAAAACATCAAGAGATTAAATGAATACAATGCCTTAATGAAAAACAAAACTCCAAAAAGTTTGGAAAAAGCTTTTGAAACTGCAATTGATATAACATTCCCAGCAGGTTCAAATCCTGAAAGAAAAAATAAGATTAAAGAAGCTTTATCAAATGCAGTTTATGATATATATGATCTCAAAACTAAAGAATCCTACACAAACAAAGTGCATTTAATCGTTCAAAATGCAAAAAAAGAATACCATCTTGAGATTAAAGACGAAGAAGAAAAACAACTTATAAATAACTTATTAAAACTGAGAGATACAATTAGTCTCGACAGCTATATAGGAACGCGTTTCGTTTCAAAATTCAACAATTTTGTGCTTGAAGAAAAGATTGACGGCAATTTTGAAACCTGGGATGCAAACACAGACATTGCAAAACTAAATTACCTATATTCAAATGTTGATACCGGACGCGTAAAACTTACAGTAGATTTGCCGGACCAAAATGATGCAATGAATAAACTTGAACAAAAAAGTTATGAAGTTCAAGATTATGCAATAGCATCAGGCATGTTCTGGACAGGCAAAACAAAGGATATTTTAAATCTTTATGTTGCCCAGCAGCTGAAAGGCATCGACCACAAAAATCCTAAAAAAGCTTATAGAAAAATAATCGAAAACATTAATGAAGGAAAATTCCCGGAAAAACTCAGACAAGAAATAAACAGTGCAATCATTAAAAATGTTTTGGAAGACAATTATGATTTAAAAGGTTCTTCTGTAAACATTGAATACAAAGATTACCTGCTTGCTGGTCTTATGAACACCCCGCTTGATTCAATAGAATTCGGTGATAACCTTGTTTCAGTACTTGCAAGCCCATACATAACAAAACGAGCAACAAGTGAAGAAACATTAGGAAGTACACGATATGAAATGTATCTTCAAAAAAATCCTCACCTGACTCCGGAATATGAAAAAACGTACAAAAGAATGGACAACATTTACAAAAAAGAAATGTTTAAATTCGCCTCAGAAGTTATGGACAACCTCAACGAAATGCTTCCGGAAGGGTCAAAAATATACGAAGGTTATAATGCTACCACTTTAGGAAGATATATTTTGCCGCAGCTTACCGAAGTCATCGCAAAATACGCTATGGTTAAGGCTCTTGCACCTAAAACAAGTATAAAAATCGACAACGAAACTGGTGAAATTACTTATGATTACAAGTCTTTAAAACAAACAACCACACAAACCCTCGGAATATTAGCTTCTAGCCCTGAAGATGAAGCTAACCAGGTTTTAAATAAAATTGAGTCCGGTTTGAAAAAACTGAATGCAAATGATAAAAAAGTTTTAATTAGAGCTTTGTTTGAAACTCTTAAAGGCACAAATGAAAATAGTTTTAAACTTGCAGAAATGATTACTGACAGGGTTAATGCAGGACTTGACTGGAGAATTGACGCCACAAAAGATATAGGTGATATGAATGCTATGAAAGAAGGCAGTGACCACCTAGACATTGTATGGCCTGAAGTCACACGATTCTGGAAAAAATTTGCAGATTCTGTTTATTCACAAAACCAAAATTCCTACATAGTTGCTGAATTTACAGATGAAAGCATGCTTTGGAATAAAGGCGGAGGTGAAAATTCAAAAAAATACACCATTTATCCTGACATGATTAAAAAGTTTCTACGCGAAACAAATATGACCTCTATCGCTAATTATTCCTTCTATTTTTCATCACTACAGAATCTATTTGGATACCACTTTGAACAGAATGACAGAACAGAAAACGCTAATGGGTTTGATGCTTATCTGAGCCATAGGATTGATACTAAAACAGGTGAAATGCTCGGCGTTTATTCAAGAAAGCTCGACGACTACAGAAATGAATGGTGTCCGCTTCCATATGAATCAATCCTTCATGCTTATAACTTTATAGGAAACCACGACCGAGCACGTGTATTGCACGGTTTAATTTTAAACCCGAGATGGTTTACCCAAAATCTTTCAGACCTGAACAACTCATATTTTAGAGAAAAAGCATATAGAATACTTAATGACAGATTCCTTGGACCTATTGTTGAAAAAGAACCGGGCGAAAGTGATGCTGATTATGAAAGAAGAAAGGCTCTTTTATTACAGTCACAGAAACTTAGTAAAAAAAGCGGTAAAGCCCTTGCAATGGCTGATTCACTAAGTGAAGCCTTCAAAAAAACTATCGCTGAAAAATACCCTTATGATAAAGACTCCGAATTAAATAAACATATTTTCAGCGCAATTTTCAAATCCATAAGCGATCTTGCTAACGGTAGATATCTAGGCAAAAACTTCTCAGCAGAAGGTTTTGGTGTAAAACCTGTGGATGTTGCACTTGAAATTGTATTAAATCAAGCAAAGACAGTACACGGTTTAAAGCTTAGCGATGCAGAAATAAAAGAACTGCAAGATGCAACTTTTGAAAACGTTTTAACTCCCGCATTACAAAAACTTCAGGCCATGACAGAAGTTCTTGCAATACTTCCGGGTATGCCGACATTATACGCAGGTGATGACACCGGAACAACAGGTTACGAATCTGAATCAAAAAATATATATCTGCAAAACCGTTCAATAATACATAATGACTGGATTGATACCAACAGTAAAAATTATAAAAAATTTATCAAAGACCATTATGACAAAATGAACGAAGCAATGAAAATGCGCAGCCGTCCGGAACTTCATGCTCTTAACGACGGAGCACCATTCCTTCTTGATATTCAACACGGCACTTGTGATGGAAAAGGGATTGATGTTTCTGCAATCCTGCGACATGGAACAGACGACTCTGTTGTAATTTCCTTAGTAAACACAAGCGGTGTTGCCCAATGGTATCGAGATGAATATCATCCACGCGAAGTTGAACTTCAAAGAATTGATATTAACAACAATCCTAATGACAAAAATCCGCATACTATAACAAAAGGTTTGACTCCTGGAACAATTTTATACAACGCAAATGATAAAAATGATAAATACATAGTTAAGGAATACAATGGTAAAATTTTCATTAAAACAATCGACGACAAGCCTGTAAAAATTACGGGGACTACTTTAACATTATATTCCATTCCGCCAAGAAACAAAGTTAAAACTATATATAACAAACAGTTTTTCATTGATACTGCAAAATACAGGCAGCAGCAGCGTGAAGTGCGCGAAGAAGGCAAACGTCTGTCGCTTGTTTCCCAGGCCTAAAACTTATTGATTAAATCCATTTTTTCCTGGTCATATGGCGGAAAAATTTTATCAGCAAACGGATTGTTTTTTCGGATTAAGATGCTTTTCAAATGCGTAAAAGTATCAAAGGTGTATTTTCCATGGTATTTGCCAATACCGGAATGCCCGACGCCTCCGAACGGAAGAAAAACCGATGCTGTATGATTTATAGTATCGTTCACAGCTCCACCGCCAAATGCAAAGCTTTTCATAACCATTTTTGCAAACTCTTTGTCTTTTGAAAAAACATAAAAAGCAAGCGGTTTTGGACGAATTCGTATATTATTGAAAACATCGTTAATATCAGACCATTCAAAAATCGGAAGTATCGGGCCAAAGATTTCTTCCTGCATAGAAGGCGCATCAAAATAGTCTTCCTTAATCAATGTTGGTTCAATATAAAGCCCGCATTCATCAGTTTGACCGCCATGAATTATTTTTGCATTTTCCTTTTGAAGAATTTCACGAAGTCTGTAAAATGCGTTTTCATCAACAATTCTGCCGTAATCAGGACTTTCCTGAACATTTACCCCGTAGAATTTTCTGATAGTCTTGATAATCTCGTCAATTAACTGTTCCTTGATTGAAAAATGTGCCATCAAATAATCCGGTGCAATACAAGTCTGCCCCGCATTCATGAATTTTCCCCAAACAATGCGCCTGGCAGCCGTTTCCAAATCCGCTGTACTGTCGACAATTACAGGACTTTTTCCGCCCAATTCTAAAGTATACGGAATTAATCTTTCAGCGGCAGCTTTTGCAACTTCTCTTCCTGTTCCAGAACTTCCCGTAAAGAAAATATAATCGAAATCGCCCTTAAGAATTTCTTCACTGGAAATTCCTTCCGGCAAGAAGCTTTTTATATAATTCGGATTAAAAATCTCCGAAATCATTCTGTGAAGGATTTTTGAAGTTTCCGGAGTTCGTTTTGAATAGCGTAAAACAGCGCAGTTTCCGGCAGCAATTGCTCCGGCAAGCGGCACAAGCGCTAACTGTACCGGATAATTAAAAGGCACAATAATCAGTACAACACCATAAGGTTCTTTGACAATCAACGACTTTGACGGTTTCAAAAACATTGGAGTCGGAACTTTTTCAGGCCTTGCCCATTTTCGAAGGTGTCTGATTATGAAATCTATTTCTTTAATTGCCGATCGCGTTTCTGTCATATAAACTTCGGCTTCGCATTTGTGCAAATCATGATAAAGAGCACGAACAAATTCGGGTTCGTATTTGATTATAGCTTCTTTCAATTTTTTAAGCTGGTCAATTCGGAAATCGACACTTCTGGTTTTGTTCGTGTAATAAAAATCTGTTATTCCGTTTAGAGTTTCTTTAATATCCATAATGAAATTCTAAACAGACAAAGAGCTTTGTACAATTGCCAGGGCGGGGGATTTAAAGAATTAACAATTAGACAAAACGGAGATATTATTATAGAATAAAAAATGTAGGTAAATACCTGCTGGTTACTACCGCGCCGGCACACGAAAATGAAGGAAATGGCCGGAAGGAGGTGGTAATATGAAAAGGCAAATAATAAAAGCTGCAATCATTGCAGTGATAGCAGCCCTTAAAATTGCTTTATTATTCTTGTAGGTATGAAGCGGAACTCTAAGGAAACTCAACTTCTTTAGGGTTCCCCCTACTGTTTATATTATTTACGATTTTGCATGGTTTGTCAAGTGCAATAAATCACACAGGCTTACACAGAAAATCTGAAGTGAACCAAATCACCGTCCTGAACAACATAATCCTTGCCTTCAAGACGGGTTACGCCTTTATCTTTGCAGGCCGCATAAGAACCGTTTTCGATAAAATCCTTGTAAGGAGTAATTTCTGCTCTGATAAAACCTTTTTCAAAATCCGTATGGATGACACCGGCAGCCTGAGGAGCTTTTGCGCCGGCCGGAATTGTCCAGGCGTGAACTTCTTTTTCGCCGGCGGTGATAAAGGTTCGCAAATTCAGAAGTTTGTAAACCGATTTAATCATACGGTTAATTCCGCTGTCTTCAATGCCAAGTTCAGCTAAGTATTCTTTTGCCTCTTCAGCCCCTAGTTCAGCAAGTTCTTCTTCGATTTTAGCCGAAATCAACACAACTTCAGCGTTGTGTTTTGATGCGTATTCCTGAACTTGTTTTGTGTAATCATTTCCGTCTTTAAGGTCATATTCAGAGACGTTTGCGGCATAAATTACCGGCTTTGTTGACATAAGGTTCAGCTGCTTCACAACAGGAATTTCTTCATCCTCAAAGTGCTCTGCTACATTTATAAAAGTACCTTCTGAAAGCAAATCTGTTAGTTTTTTCAGAACTTTGTCTTCAAGAACAGCTTCTTTGTCTCCGCCTTTTGCCTGTTTGGCTATTCTTGCCTGACGGCGTTCGACTGACGCCAGGTCTGCAAGTGCTAACTCTGTATTAATAACTTCAATATCGTCAAGAGGATTAACTTTACCTGCAACATGGATTGTATTCGGGTCATCAAAACATCTTACAACCTGAATTATAGCGTCAACTTCACGGATATTATGAAGGAACTGATTTCCCAAACCTTCGCCTTTGCTTGCACCTTTTACGAGTCCTGCAATGTCTACAAATTCAATTGCCGTTGGAATTATGACCTCTGTTTTACAGAGTTTTGCAAGCTTTTCAAGCCTTTCGTCAGGCACGTTCACGACACCGACATTAGGTTCAATTGTGCAAAACGGATAGTTTGCACTTTGAGCATTCTTTGCACTGGTCAATGCGTTAAATAAAGTTGATTTCCCGACATTCGGCAGTCCGACAATCCCTGTTCTTAGCATATTTATATTCCTTTTCTAACTTCGTATCTATAGAAAATATTTTATCTTAAACATACAAAAATTAAAAGTAATATTCGGACTTTAAAAAAGCAATGTTAAGGCAAATTCTTGAAGTAATCTTTTTCACCCAAAGCTTTGACTGCGCACCCTATACCATTGACATTACTAGTAGAAGTTTTTGAACAGAAAGTTGTATTTTTATAATATTTCGTACCATCAGCTCCCATTGGAAAAATCACACCAATTGAACCCTTATCAAGTACCTGAAATACGAAAAGATCATGTCCTAAAGCATTAGGTCCTTTCATTCGGCCGTTAACGTCAACGCCGATGTATTCTGCTTTATCAATAAGACTGCGTTCGAGTGTATATAATGCCCCGTCGGCAGTATAAAATTGCCCGTCGTCAAAAAGTAAAGAGCTTACATATGATGATGTTCTTGTATAGTTAGTATATTTGGTATCGTTTTTATTCTTTGGGAAACAGAATTTATCATATTCATCTACTTCAATACCATCCATATCATCACAATACTTTACTACTTTAAAATATTTTGTGAGATTTCGGTATAACTGTCCGGTGCGCGAACAGTCCCATGTTGTACAAAGCCCATCGGCGTTCATTTGAGAAAAAACCTGAGTTAATAACGAATACTGTTTTTTAAATGCAGTTTCAAGAGCTTTATGCTGGTAGTTTTTTATAAGCTGCGGGATTGTCAGTGCTGCAACAATTCCAATTACACCCAGTGTAATTAAAACCTCAGCCATAGTAAATGCTTTTCTCATTCATCCTCCTTGATAATTTTAAGCAATTTTATCATCAATACTTATATCTTATCATGTTTAATTATAATTTTCAAGATTTTTACAATTATAAATTTATTATTATTAGAAAAAATTGAGTTTATTATAAAGAGGTTATATGGATATTAAAAGTAACTTAGGGATTAGAATAAAAGAATTGAGAAAACAGCGTCGTCTGTCACAGGAAAAATTGGCAGAACTCGTTGACATTTCTCAAAATGCACTAAGTTACATTGAAACCGGCGACAATTTTTGTTCCGCAGACACACTTGAAAAAATTATTACAGCACTTGAAATTGAACCGCAGGAACTTTTTGACTTCGGGCATTTCAAAAGCAACGATGAACTTCTTAATGAAATTAATCACATCCTAAATAAAAATCCGGAAAAAATTCCGGATTTTTATAAAATATTAAAAGCCATTATTAATTAGTTATTCCATTTCTTCGGTAGGACCGCCGATTACCTGAACGCCGAATTTAGTTCTGAACAGGTGGCGGACTGTGTCTTCCTGAATTTCATACATCATTTTGTTGAACATTTCATAGGCTTCGCGCTTGTATTCAAGAAGCGGGTCTTTCTGACCGTACGCTCTCAAGCCTATACTGTCGCGAAGCATATCAATATTATGCAAATGGTCAATCCATTTGTTATCAACAACTCTAAGCAAAATATCTTTTTCAAGGTTTCTGATTACATTGTCGTCAGAAAACGCAATTTGGCGGACAAATTCAGGGTCGTATTTTTCGATTACTTCATTATAGAAATCAATTACTTCCTGTTCGTGGTCGCGGTATGCTTTTAGAGCAAAATCTTTTAACTTGTTGTAAATTGCGTCAAATCTGAGATTTTGAACATCCGTTACATTAAGGAAGGACAATTGCGGAACTAGCGAATGAAGCTCTTTAATCATTCTTTGAAGGTCTTCGTAAACATATTCTTCCGGATGCTGTTCGGGCGCAATGTAGCTTCTCAAAAGTCTGTCAATTTCTCTTTCAATCATAAAGTAGACATCTTCCGAGAGATTTTTGCCTGCAAGAACTTTACGGCGCTGTGCGTAGAATTTTTCACGCTGAACATTCATAACGTCGTCGTATTCCAGAACTGATTTACGAATATCAAAGTGGTAAGTTTCAACTTTTTTCTGCGCTGATTGAATTTGGTTGGATATAAGTTTTGATTCAATAGCCATATTTTCTTCAACCTGGAGCATATTCATCAGCGACGTAATTTTGTCACCGCCGAAAATTCTCATCAGATTGTCTTCCAGAGACAAGAAAAATCTTGTTGACCCCGGGTCACCTTGACGCGCCGCACGGCCTCTTAACTGGTTATCAATACGTCGTGATTCGTGGCGTTCCGTTCCAATTACGTGAAGTCCGCCTGCTTCGACAACTTTTGCGTGTTCTGCTTCTGTAATTCTTCTTGCTTCAGCCAGAACTTCGTCTTTTACTTTTTCATATTCCGGAGAATCGGGTGAAATTCCCATTGTTTCAAGTTTTTCTTTTGCGAGATATTCAGCATTACCGCCTAACAGAATATCAGTACCGCGGCCGGCCATGTTTGTTGCAATAGTTACAGCGCCGACTCGTCCGGCCTGTGCAATAATGTAAGCTTCTTTTTCGTGGTGTTTTGCGTTCAAAACATGGTGTTCAATTCCGCGTTTTTTAAGCAGGGCTGAAACATATTCGGATTTTTCAATACTGATTGTGCCCACCAAAACCGGTCTTCCGATTTTGTGCATTGCAATAATATCTTCAACTACTGCGTTATATTTTGCGCGTTCGGTTTTGTAGATAACGTCCGGATGGTTAATTCTGATATCCGGTTTGTTTGTCGGAATTGTCGTAACTTCAAGGTTATAAATCTTTCCAAATTCGGCTTCTTCTGTCATTGCCGTACCTGTCATGCCGGAAAGTTTCGGATAAAGTCTGAAAAGGTTCTGGAAAGTAATACTTGCTAACGTTTGTGTTTCATCCTGAATTTTAACGCCTTCTTTTGCCTCGACCGCCTGATGAAGTCCGTCTGACCAGCGTCTTCCCTCCATCAAACGTCCTGTGAATTCGTCAACAATCATAACTTCACCGTTTTTGACAACGTAATCCGTATCTTTTACAAACAATTCTTTAGCTTTAAGCGCCTGCAAAAGATGATGGGCATATTGCGTATTGATGTCAAACAAATCTTTAATGCCCAAAAGTTCCTGGGCGTGGTCGATGCCGTCTTCGGTTAAGATGATGTTTTTGTTTTTTTCATCAACTTCATAATCAGCATCTTTTTTAAGCTGCGGTGCGATTTTTGCCATTAATTGATAAGTTTCGGCGGACTTTTCAAGCCGGCCGCTGATGATTAACGGAGTTCTTGCTTCGTCAATCAAAATCGAGTCAACTTCATCGATAATCGCGTAGTTGTAAGGCCTTTGAACAAGCATATCCAGACTTCCGGCCATATTGTCGCGAAGGTAGTCAAAACCGAATTCATTATTTGTTCCATATGTGATATCACAGTCATAGGCGGCCTTTTTCGCGTGGAAATCGTCCGCTGTACGTCCGCCGGAAAGAATTACGCCGACTGAAAGCCCTAAAAATTTATAAATTTTTCCCATCCATTCGCTGTCGCGTTTTGCAAGGTAATCATTTACGGTGATTACGTGGACGCCTTTGCCGGTAAGCGCGTTAAGATAAGCCGGAAGGGTTGCAACAAGCGTTTTACCTTCACCGGTTCTCATCTCTGCGATATGTCCGTTGTGGAGAAAATAGCCGCCGATAAGCTGAACGTCAAAGTGGCGCATATTCAAAACGCGTTTGCCGGCTTCGCGGACTGTTGCAAAAGCTTCGGGTAAAATTTTGTCCAGCGCTTCTTTTTCAAGTTTTCTGTCTGTTTTGAAATCTTCGCTTGTTGGACGCTTTGCCAGAATTGCTTTAAACTCGTCTGTTTTCGCTCTCAATTCCTCGTCTGTCAGCTGTTCAAACTGAGGTTCGAGTGAATTTATGTGGTCAATTATGCCGTGAATATTTTTAACTTTTCTTTCATTAGGATCGCCCAAAAGTTTTAGTAGTAAGCTTATCATTATAAAATTTTCCTCTCCATTATAGTCTTGATGTAACAATCTTACCATGGACAAAGGATTTTGGGTATATCTTAAGGAAAAAATAATATTTCAGAAGAATTTTTAACAAAAATTATTTTACGGTAATTATAAAATCATAAATTTTGTCAATCTTTTCTTTCATTTCACCAAAATGGTCTTTCAAATCATTGAAGCTGTGGATTGAAACAAATCTTTCTTCTATGTCTTCTATAATTTCGCGGTGTTTTTTCTCAAGCTGTTCGGGAGTTACAACAATCCGCTGCTGTATTAAAAATATCATCACCGCAACCAATATAGGTGAATAATGTAATAAACTTTCCATTTTTATCTCCTTTAATTTTAAACGGCAGTTAAGACTTAAAAATTTTAGTTTCTTTCAGAAATTACCGTACGTATTTATGAAAAACGGATGATTTTGCATATACAAATTAAGCGGAATTGCCTTTTCGCAATCTCCGAAATTCGAAATTTTATGAGATTTGATTGACCCGAAAAACCTTTTTAAAAAGTTTTGTTTAACCGTGGAGGGCACAATAAAGGTTTGCCCCGGATTCGCCCTCAATTTCGAAACCAAATCTGCTTCATCACGGTAATTTGTAATCAAATTTGAGTAATCACGATTTTCGTCATAAAGTTTCCGGCTTATACCAAAGGCATTGAAGGTTACGACTTTTACATTATTTTTAAGCCCCGCAAAAGTCGCTTCAGTGCCGCCTTCGCTGTGACCGATAAGTGTCAGATTGTCATTGTAAATTTCGAATTTTTCTTTGCAGGTTTTGTAAAACCAATTTGCAACACGCATTTGCAAAGTTTTTGGAAAAATTCCCATTGCAATATTCTCAATATGGTCTTTTATACTTTTGCTATCTGTTCCAAGGTAACAGATTACGAATTCCTCACCGTTTGTATAAAGAATTCCTTTGAAGTTTGTTTTTGTTTCGTGAAAGCTTTCAAGCTTTTTCCAGGTTCCGAAAATTTTTGTTCCGTTTTCGAATTTCATTGCATCGCTTGCAAAAATGCAGAGATTTTTGTAAGTTTCGGCTTTTTTATGCAAGTCTGTTTGAGTTGTCATTTTAATTTCCTTTCTAGTAGTTTTAGAGTTTTATCGGCCAGTAAAAATCAACAAGATAAGAGGCTGCATCCATCGGATGTGATAAAAATTTTAATTCTTTTGTTTGTTTTATCTGCTGATAAGTCGGTATATCTATTTTGGATGAACCTTCACGGTATTTGAGGTTGTAAATATTGTAGAGAAGTTTTTCGCACTTCCTGTCCACGTAAAGGCAAACCTCGCCGTCAGCCGAGCGGACTTTTGCATTAAAAGCAGCTATGCGGTTTTTAATAGGCGGGTTAAAAGCTTTAATTTTAATATCAACATCATAGCCGTAGTGCAAAAGACGTTTTTTTATGATTACGTAATTTGTATATTCACTTGTGCATGAACGGTTATCGCCGGAAGCATCACCATTCACGATAACGCGTCCTTTGTGGTTTGGATAACGTCTGTAAAATTCATCACAGGCACGTGCGGTTGTTGTGTTTTCCATCACGATTTCGTCAAAGTAAAAAACTTTATCGTCTGTTTTGTGCGCCAAAACCCAAGCCATCGGGTCAACGTTAAAGTCGCAGGAGATATGCAAATCCATCTCCGGACAGTATTGGATTTCGCGGAGATTTTCGTCTGTAAAATCTTTTACAACAAGACCGTTATTGTATTCGCCGTTTTGTGCAAGCACAAATATTTTGTAATACTGTTCATCATAAAGCTTTTTCAATTCCTCGCAAAAACCTTCCGGAAGGTATATATTCTGCGTTGTCGGTGCTGAAATCAGCCTGTAATTCGGAGCGGGGTTTTCAACAAAAGTTTTATAAACCCATCCCCTTTGCATTTCGGGGTTTGTGTGGCCGAAAATCCGGTAGGTAAAATTTTTCCACCAGGGTTTTTGCTTCTGACGCATACGGCTGATGAGCATTTTGAAGGTATCGTAAGGAATATCAGACATCTCTTCAATTTCAACAAAGCCGAGGTTTAGAGATTTGAGTTTATTCGGTTCATCAAAATGTCTGAATAAGATTTCACTGCCGTTTCTGAATGTAAGTTTCTGCAAAGATGATGACCATTCAAAATCAACGCCTTCTTTAAAGTTCATGTTTTCAAGATGCTCAAAATAAGTTTGCAACGTTGTATCTCTGACAAGCGTATAGGTTTGAGCGCCAACAAGCCCTCTGATGCCCGGAAATTTTAAACACAAAAGAATTCCCAGAAGAGAACCCGCAAAAGTCTTCCCCGAGCCGTATCCGCCCTGATAAACCGCAACGTCAAGCGTGTATTCATGCGGGATTTCCAGAAATTCCCGCTGGGCTTTTAGTAAGTTATATTTCATATTTCTATCGCCTTAAAGTTCTACTCTTCCCCAATTACTTTCTTAAAGAAAAGGTGCCGCCAAGGTGATGAGGAGCCATAGGTAAAGAGTTTTGCGGCACCTAAAGAAAGGATTACTGCAAATGCAGATTATGTGTTCATGTTAAGTAAGGAGGTCTGATATACATTTGTTTGTTCGTTTTTTAAAAAGTTGTCAGCGTTTTCAATTCCGTACTGCTCAAGCGCGAATTTGAAACATTCCATCCAGTCGACACGCTGTGCAACCTCGGGAACCTCCGCAAAAGATTTAACAACATCAAAAAGCTCTTTCAGACGCAGTTTTCGCTCAAAAGTTGCCTTTCTGTCGCCGTAGCGGTAAATGTAATTTCCGTTTCTGATTTTGTCATCAATTTCAAGAAATGAAGTCTGTCCTTTTTCATGAATTCCGATGATTTCCGTTCCCAGTTTGAAGTTTGCAATTATATCAGCGGTTTTTTCGACCATCGGAACAATAACTTTGCGGTTGATTGTGTCAAGAAGCATATTCAAACGCGCTTCCTGTCCGGTTGCAGAATAATTCAGTTCCGTTGCTGTTCTTGCGTATGACTGAACATTTCCGGTCATGTTTTTGAAAATTCCTGTAGCGCTTTCGATTGTTGATTTGAAGTAATTCAGAAAATCCCAGCCTACCATTGCTTTGTCAAAACTCAAAGGTATCGGCTGATTTGGCATTAAAGCCGCGTCGTATTCAATAATTTTGCCGGGCTGGACATCCTGCGTGCCGTTAAAGCAGCCTTTCGGAGCCAAATACGGCGGATTCATCATAAGGGCTAGCGCATCAATTTGTTTGTTTAAAATTGTTGAAGAAATATTGTTCAAAATCAGTGCAACTCTTAATGGTGAAATACCACGGCCTGTTTCGGGTGATTCAATAATGTTGGCGTGTATAAACGGATTAGTTACAAACGGGTTTGGTTCAAATCTTATGATTTCACGTCTTGCCGCAACTACAGCAAGCCAGTTTTTCAGCAAAGTTCCGTCTTCGAGTTCCAAATCTCCCCAAAATTCCAAAATCTCAACTTTGTTTTCTTCAACCGCTTTGTCGGGATTGCGGTTTTTCTTGCCTGCCACCACTCCTTTCAAGGTTTCCAGTTTTTCTTCGGTTAAAAGATTATTTGCTTTATCAGAACGCAGTTCATCTATTGTTGAATATGTTCTGTAGATTTTTGAACATCTGTCCCAGTTGTCTTTGTCGTATTTGTCAAAAACAAAATCTTCGCATTTAATGTGTTTAATTTTTGCGTTGTCGTATATAAGTTTCTCTTCTACTTTAAAGGTTTTGGCGGAATCGTTTTGAAGCTGTTCTTCAAGAGAAAGCGCACGGCGGGTATGTTTAATTTTTGTTTCCCAGCCGACAAAAAGCGTGCATTCGCCGGTTTCAACAATGCTGTCAATTGCTTTTTCGATTTCATCTTCAAGTTTCATCTGCTCAAAAGTATTCACAAGCATTGATTTTTGTTTGTTTGCAAAGCTTTGGCTTTCAGGCGTTGCGCCCGAAACGTCAAACATAGCCTCGGGATGTGAATACAAATTCTCGCTGATATGCGATTTCAGGGTTTGTGCAAGTTCATAAATATCCGGCAGCGCAACCTTATTGTCCCAGCCGTTAATTTTCGGGATGTCTGTGTTGTAAATTGTTTCGCGCATTATTCTTGCATCGTCCAGCTGAGAAATACGCAGGTCATTGTATTTGTCGTATTTTTGCGTAATCTCTCTTACCAGAGAGCTTTCCTGAGCCGGCGTAATTTTCTCAGTTAAATCTTCTGTTTCTATTTTCATTTTTTTACCTTTCATAAAATTTTTCAGAAAAATCGGATTTTAACAGGGAATAAACTTCCACATCTGTTAACTTTCCATTTTTTATAGTTTCACCGCGCAAAACGCCGTCCTTCTTAAAGCCGGAATATGTTAATATATTTTTGACCCTTGAATTAAACGGATAAATCTGCGCTTTAATTTTTGTAAAACCGAGAGTATTAAAACAATAATTAAAAAATTCTCTTGCGGCCTGTCTGGTAAACTTTCCCCAGTATTTTTTCTCAAAACAAACCGTGATTTCGCCTCCGTGGATTTTGTCATTATTCCCGGTAAGATTGTCAAGATAAACAAATCCGGCAAAGTCGTCATCTTCTTCATTTAAAAATACAAAAAACAAATCCCTGCAATTTTCGATTAGATTTAATATATTTTCATAGGTGACTTTTGCTGCGTAATCGTCATTTAAGAATTTTTCGTATCTTAAATATAGAAAAATCACGTTTGATAAATATTGTGTGTTTTGAGATAAAAGATTGTTTCTGTCTACAATGAGATTTACGAATTTACACATACTTTTTCAAACTTTACATATGCATTATCTGTTGAGAATGTGCTCATTTCACCGTTTAGAATTTTGTTCCTAATATTGTACTGAAGGCCGAGAAGTGCTTCTGCCTGAACTCCGTTGATATAGGTTTCGAGCTTAGTATTTCTGTTGTAAAATTTGTAAACCGCATCTTTTGAAAAAATGTATTCTTTCGGAACTTCATTAATCTTTGTATATTCGCGTTTTTGTTGTTTTGCCTTTTGTTCTTTTGATTTTTTAATTTCATCTTTGAATTCGGCTTCTATTTTCATGCGGATTAAATCGTCCAAAGATGTTCCGCTTAGAAGCATTTCTTCAATATCGTCATTTTTTGATGCCATTGCGTCTCCTTTAAATTTCATACAAGATTTGTTTAAAAATCTGTTTAAATCTTTTCATCATCTAAGTTTGAAATTGTAATTATTCGCGCTTGTCTGTATTCTGCATCTTTGTTTTCAGAATTGAAGCCCAAATATTTACACAAACTTTCCAAAGCTTTCAGACCGGCTGAAGTATCGCGAAGCTTTTTCTTTCCGGTGTAATTTCCTTCTTTGTCCGTAATTTCCTCCTCTTCAAGAGAAAATTCGGCAATCTGTAAAAGTTTTTGGATTACGTATCCTTTTTGAACTCTGAGAGAAGAAATCTGATTTTTAAGCTGTTCTTTTATTTCTTTTATTACGAAATTGTTAGAAAGAAGATTGTTTGAAACAGCCTTCAAATCCGGGGATTTATACCCCGCGTTTTTGGCTGAAAGCTCGCCGTCAAGTGTCTTTATATATTCGGCGACAAACCGTTTTTGCTGTTGTGTAAGTTGTTTCATTTGTTTACATTTCTTAGTAAAGTTTGTACTTTTTCGAAAAAAATTGTATAATAATATTGCTATTTATATTTCGGCTAGTGTAAATCTTAACAGGGGGGAATGAAAACTTCCTGTTTTTTTTATGCACATTTATCCAAAACCTAATATCTGTGCATTTTTACAGAAGGTGCGGCATTTGAATCTATCGAAATTTTTGAGCGCATGGTTGCAAGAGCTGTGTTGTACATGCTTAACCAATAGCTGAATTTTACATGCTGCGGATTTGCTTTTAAGCGCATACAGGTTCCGTAAACAAGAATAGGTTCGGCAAAAACGTCCGGAATAAGAGATTTGTCAGTTTCTGCTTCCAGAATTTTCTTTTCCTTGCCATTCTCGGTTATGACGCTGTTTGCAGTATAATAGACAATATTTATTAACTTTTCTTCTTCAAATTCCGGAAGAAGAAGTTTGTCATTAAAGCAGCTGTAAGAATTTTTGGGAGCCTGCTTCATTATGTAAAGTTCGGGTTTGTCAAAATATTTGTAAACATGCCCGTCGATTACAATTGATGCAATTCTTCCGTCAACCGGATTGTCAATCTCATTTGTGTTTTTAGCAAGTGTAACTTCTGATTTTCTGAGTTTGAAATTCCAGTTGTCATAACCGCAAACTTCATTATTAATAACATTTATAATATTTTTAATTTTTTTATGGTCGTTTTTGGTAAGTTCAGAAAATGCGTTAACCTGTTTGTAATTGAGTTCGACAAGACATTTATTAACTAATTCAAAATAATTCATATTTTCTCCTTGGATTTTATAAATCTTCCGGGGCAGCAAATCTGCCGCCCGGAGATTTATCTAATTTGCCGGGATTAACGTATTAATCCTTTGCGAAGCTGTTCCATTATAGCTCGTTCGTTTTTGGCAAATTCAGCACCGCTCATTTTGCCGATTTGCTCACGTGTGAAAATCCTTGCATTATTTTCAGCCGCATTCGGGTTCTGGGCGTTTGCTCGTAACCTTTGCTTTGCTGCTTCGTTTTCGTCATTTAATGATTTTGCGTGAGCCTGCTTTTGCAAATATCCTTGAACTGCGCCCTGTTCCAGAGCTTCTATCATTTGTGATATCCGCAAAATTTCATCTTTATCAACACCCGCATTTGAATTTCTCAAGTATTCCAAAACCTGATTTCGCTGATTTTGTTTGAAAAAATCAGGATTTTCTCTTGTAAATTCATCAATTCCGGAAACTGCAGCGGCTTGACCTGGAATAAATGAACCGGCCTGCTGTTGTTGTACTATTACTTCACGCGCCTTATTAAGTACATAGTTCATCAAATGTTGTCCTTGTACCGGATTGATGATACCTGATTTCATAAAATTATCTATGATTGCCAAATCTTTTAAGGCAGTTTTTCTCACGGCATCAGCATAATCCGTTGCTGCAGGAATCGGGGCACTTACACCGGTTTCAAACATAGCTGTTCCTGAAGGAATTCCCGCATTATACTGCGCGGCAACCGGTTGTTGAGAAACGGCAGCAGATGAAACTTGATTTAATATATCGTTTTGATTCATTTTTCATTCTCCTTGTTTTGTGGGGGAAAGCACCCCTAAATATAAAGAGATTTAAGGGTACTTTTTTATGCAGCTTAAGATGCACTGACAGTAGCAACCATTTTAGCCAAAGCTTTCGGTTGAACTGTTTTTGCGCCATAAAGGTAAAGACCTCTTACTAAATCAGAGAAGCTGTCTTTGTCTCTTAAGCTTTCGATTTTTGAAAGCTGTGAAGCAAAGGTAATTGCATCGTTTGTACCAGCTAAAATATAGTATTTATTTGAAACCGCTGTTAAGTTTGTACTTACTAAAACGTCCATGCCGGCAATTCTTCCGATTGCGCCTTCTCTTAAAGTTTCGTCAGCAACATTGTTTGCGCCAATGAATTCTGTACTTTGAAGCAGGTAAGATTCAACAAGCGGATTGATTACAACCCAAGGACGTTTGCCGGCTTTAACAGCGTTTGCATCTTTCAATTTCATTGCAAGTTTTACGAACTGTTCGTAGATTGTTGATTTGCTTAATGCAATAGGAGAAGAATCTGAACCTACAATATTGTTTTCGTCTACATTTGCATGCATTGAAAGCAGATATGCATCCTGAACTTCTTCAATAGCATTTTTAGCGTTTGTAAGGTGAGCTTCCATAATATCGGCATTTGACTGCACCTGTGCAACGTCATTAATTTTAAAAGCAAAGAATTTTTTCTGGTCAATCACTAAATCCATTGATGTCGGAGTCAATTCTTTATATGTGATTGAATTTGTATCCAAAGTGGAGATTTCAACTGCGGCAGGAGTGATAATTTTTACTTTATCGCCCTGATTTTTAATTTCGCCTTCATAGTTTCTGTTAACACACTGAAGCATTACACAGTCTTTTTCAAGCATTGTGTTCAGTTTTGCACTCCAAATCTCCGGAATAAATGCAGAGTAAGAATTTGTGTTTTGTGACATTTTCAAGTTTCCTTTCGTGCTTAATAGTGTAAATACTGGTTATGAATATGAGTGGTGCTAGTCGTCGTTATAAATTTCTCTGAATTGAAGACCGATAATTGTCGCATTTTCATTTACTCCTGAGCCTTCAACACACAATTGAATTGCATAATTTGCTTCTGAAATTTCGGCTTTTTCCAGAACGTCTTTGTTAACCGGCCAGACCGGAATTTCTGCATCATCAGGTGTCCAGTGGCACGGCAGGTCATCTGAAGTTGAATCATCAGCCCAAATTAAATGTTCAAAGTGTGAGGAATAAATTTTTTCAGGGTCATCAGCATACTGGCCGTCATAATCCTTGTAAACAGAGAAATCGAATTTATTATCGCTTGCATCATCCAGAACAAAATAAAATTCATCAATAACTTTTCTGTGATGCGCAGAACCGATTGCTAAAAAGGGAGATTTCCACATAAATTTTATCGGTTCACCGGCAAAAGAATTTCCGTAATCCTCACGATAAATATTTCCTGACGCATCGCCTGTTACCACGTAATCTTCAAACAAACAAGCCGCTGTAACATCTTGCGGAACAACCCTTTTATACCAGGCTTTGTTAACATAATCATTAATCCAGATTGTATGGTAATAATCGTCAGAGTTATACGGAATAAAAAACCATATCTGGTTTTTGTCTGCATAGTGCACGCAAATAGAATTTGAAAGAGACTTTTTGTTAAAATTCTCAAATTCAGGCTTTATTTTTTGGGAAATTTCAGAACCAAGCTGAATTTGGTTTAATTCACCGACCTGCTCGAGCGCATAAATTCCGGAGGTTAAAAAATATTGTTTATTATCAACATTCACAACACTTCCGGGCGCGGTGGTTCCTCTGTCGGCAAACGGCACGATTGCAAAATCAGAGGGACTTATGCCGGTTAAAAGATAAACCATATCCTTTTTGTAAATTGCAAGATAATCCTTGTAAGCTTTCAAAGCTGTAATCTCAGAGGTGTCTGTATGGAAATCGCTTATATAACCTGCATCGTCTTCTGTTGTAAAGTCTGTATAAGAGCCAAGAGCTGAATAATAAATTGTAGAACCGCTTGCAACCCATACCCGGCTTCTGTAAACAGTCAAAACTTCACCCTTAACTCTTTCGTTCGAAGCATCCTTCAATTCACATTCCACAATATCAAAGTCGGCATTGTTTTTTATATAAAATAAACCGTCGCTTTCGCTTATGCACAAAACCCCATTTAAAAAAGAGGCAAAGTGAGTTTTTTTACCTGTAAGCGTTTTGTCAAGCTTGATAAGCTGGTTGTTTTGCGGCTTGAAAATATAAAGGCTGCCGGCCTCTGTGGTTATGACAAGTTTGGAATCATCTTTATAAATCATTTCATGCATGCCTGTAATTCCTTCGTTTTCAGGAATTGTACAAAGAATCGTATTTCCAAGCTGCTTTTCAATGCCTCGGTTTTTGTAAATCTGGATATTCTGGCTGTCCGCCCAGTACATTTTCTTTGTATCCATACCAAGTTCCGTTTTGGTCAGAGCCTGATTAATTCCGCCAGATAAGTTGTAATAAGCCGTTTCCATAATTAAACCTCTTTCGCTTTTGATATATACCATTTGATCTTCGAACGAATAAAGCTTCCCGCATCATTTTTATCAACCCATGGATAGGGCGGCAGGTAAGTTATATCAATCTTTCCTGCACTTGAAGTGTTTGGGTTTTTCATACCGAATTCATAATGCGTCATAACAGTTGAAGCACTTACCGGAATTTTATATTTTAAGGCCAGGTCAGCACAAAGCTTCATTGCTGCTTCAAACTGCATAGGCTTGATAGGATAAGCCCCGCAGGAATTTTTATTCTTAAATCCAGCCATTGCACATATTGCAACCCCAATTGATGCAGTATTGCCCCCGCCGGTGTGTGCTGCATAACAGCCTTTTACGCATTTTAAGTTGTTTTCAGGTGCAAATTTTCCGTTATAAACTTTCCCGTCTTTATCTACAAGAAAATGGTAAACTTCTTTTTCTGCCGTAGTTGGATAATATCCACCGGCAGTCCAGTGAATTATGATTCTTTTCATGGTTTTCCTTATTTATTTTATACTTTGTCCGTATTTTTCCGGATATTGCATGAAAAATAAAACTGCTGCATTAACCCTGTTTCTCGCACTGAGTTTTTGTAATATTCTACCTAAATAAGTCTGAACAGTGCGTTCTGAAAGTTTTAACTCTTTACCAACTTCTTTGTCAGTATAACCTTCTGCAACCAAAGTCAAAACTTTCACTTCCTTTGGCGATAATAAAGTCATTAACTTAATTCCTTAATTATTCAAGTTATAACTCAATCTTAACTTATACAAATCCAGCCTTCTTAAGAATATCTCCGGCTAAAGAAACCGGGAGGAAGTCCATCCTCCCGAAAGAGTAAGATAATTTAAGAATATCTCCGATATAAGATAGCATTTATCGGCAGAGGTGGATTTTAGGTTTTGTATAAAAAGTTTTATTTTTATGTACAATCCGGTTTTCAAGGTACAGAGAATTGGACCGCTCAGTGTCTTACATAAAGCCACACGGCAATGATTATATCCCATTATTTCTCCCAAACAGCTGAACGATTCTTCCCTTCTGTTTTGTTCAACCTGTCTACATTTATGAGTATAAACTATTTGCAAAAAAATAAAAGTCCGCAATTCCACGTAAAGGAAATTACGTCCGTATTTTTACTTACAAAAATACCAGAAAAGCCTGAATAAACTAAAAGCGGTAAGAACTCCTTACAAACCCTTACCGCTTTTTTATATAAGTAATTATTTATCAATGCCCTAATAAAATTAAACTTGTCCAAATAAAAAGAATTCCGGTTACAATTCCAATCATTGAAAGGTGCCAGTTTCCGTACTCTCTTGAGAGTGGAAGCAAAGTGTCAAACGAAAGGTAAATCATAATCCCAGCAACCGCAGCCAGAAGAATTCCTACAAGAATTTGCGGCAAAAACAGCGAGAACAAAACCATACCTATTAGCGCCCCTATTGGTTCGGTAATCCCTGACAAGGATGCATAAAGCATCGCATATCGTTTTTTCCCTGTGACATGATAAATCGGAAGCGCAACCGCAATTCCTTCAGGAATGTTATGGATTGCAATTGCAAGCCCGACAGAAATTCCAAGAGTCAAATTTTGCGTTGTAGTCAAAAATGTTGCCATTCCTTCCGGAAAGTTGTGAACACAGATAGCAATTGCAGTCAAAAGCCCGGCACGCTTAATTTTGTGATGGTGAGTACACGGCGCCTCCGGATCTGCAAGTTCATCAGGGTCAACATGGTCCGGCAGGAAATAGTCAATCAGGATTGCAACAACAATACCCGCGATAAATCCGAAAAATACCAGCCATTCATGTGTATTTGGAAAGTTTACGGAAAGCATTTCTCCAGCCTCAGGAATTATATCAGTAAATGACAAAAATATCATAACGCCTGCCGAAAAGCCAAGACCTACAGAAAGAGCTTTCAAGTTATCTTTTTTCACCATAAATGCAATAGCGCCGCCTATTGCGGTGGTCAAACCTGCAAACAGGGTCATAAGCATTGCTGGAACAAAGTTTTGCGGTAAATTCATAATTTCATTTCCTTCCGCGAATATCTTACCACAAAAGAAATAAAAGTATAGATTTGGCAATAAACCTTGTTCTGCAGCAGGATTTATTAATAATAAATCCGCAAGATGAAGGATTAAAAAACAAATTAATTATATTAGGATTAAGTTATTCTAAAAGGGCAAGCCCTGAAATATTCATCTTACTTTGCGGCACGGACTTGAAATTTGTTAACCGGAAAGGAGGTGATAATGTTGTTGTTAATACAGAAGAACTAGCAATAATCTTACTGATACTGCTAGTTCTCAAAAACAACTAAAAGGGGGCTTTTAATGGGGCAAGCTGGAACTTGTCCCGCCCTTTCTTTTATTATAACGCATTTTTGCAAATTTTCAAGCCTTTAATAGAATTCGACATTTCGAGTTTATCAAGTTAGTTCATTAATAATAAATCCAATAAACATATGATGTATCTTACGTTATAGTTGGTATCATAGATTTTGAGGGCAAGCCCCGACACTACATCTTACTTCGTGGCACGAACTTTAAATTTTGTTTACCATGAAAGGAGGTGATAATTTTGGATTTCAGTATTACTGAAAAAGCGCTATGGCTTATCTTTTTGATAATCATAACGCTTAAACTAACAAAATAAGGGGCTTGATAGTGCGGAGCGCAATCCGCACGCCCTTTTCTTTATTATAACGCACTTTTACAAATTTTCAACCCATTAATCAGGAACTTCTTCGATAAGGTCAACGACGCGGCAGTCGAAGAATTTCGCAAGTTTTTCCAGCGTGCTGATTTTGACATCTACATGCTCACCTTTTGTAAGCTTTGTGAGTGTTGCAGGACTGATACCGGTTAATTCCGAAAGTTCTTTCCTTGTATAACGCCGTTTCCATTTGACATTGTAAATATTGATAATTACCATATGTTTTAGTCTGGAACATCTTCAAGTAAGTCTATAACGCTACAGCCCAAAAATTTTGCAATCTTTTCCAATGTGCTAAGCTTCATGTCAACATGTTCACCTTTTAATAATTTAGTTATAGTTGTTGTGCTTAATCCTGAAAATTTAGCCAGTTCTTTACCTGTATATCTTTTATTCCACCTAACTTTAAACAAATTAACAATTATCATGCCAACATTATACGCATGTTTATTCCAATTGGCTTTTATCGTTTGACAATTTGATAAAAACGTTGTAGACTGTGATTATCGAAATATTTATTCACAATTGGGAGGATATTTAATGGATGCAAAAGACGCGCCGTTCGGGCATTATGAAGATTTGATTGCTGAACTTGATTACAAACTCCAGGATTTACTATCGCATATCAAACTTCTATCAAATAAAACTTTCGTCGCCGCAGACTATGAAATTACTCCGCAGGACATTAACTCCATAAGCCAAACTCTCTATGACAAAACCATATCTGCAAATATTGTCGCAAGAAAACTTAAAGCTTCCTTAAATAACCTTAACCTGACTCCCTAAATCTCAACATCTTTCATCATATCAACAAGTGTGCTGATTGTTGTGTCCATGCTTACAATATCGGAGGTTCTCTGCTGTAAAAATGCATTAATTTTCGGCATCATCTCAATTGCAATATCCAGTTTTGGATTTGAGCCCGGCTGATACATCCCAACATCAATCAAGTCCTTGTTTTCACGATAAAGAGCCATTATAGCACGCATTTTTCCGGCCGCTGCCTTATGTTCAGGGGTCGCAATCGACGACATAAGCCTTGAAATACTTCCCAAAACATCAATCGCAGGATAATGGTTCATCTCCGCAACTTTTCTTGACAAAAAGATGTGTCCGTCAACAATCCCGCGCACAATGTCAACAATCGGGTCTGAAATGTCATCGCCTTCCATCAAAACCGTATAAAGCGCTGTGATTGACCCTTTCGGACTATTTCCGGCACGCTCCAAAACCTTTTGAAGCCATGAAAAAATTGACGGCGGATAACCTTTCATTGTCGGCGGCTCGCCGATTGACAAACCCACTTCACGTCCGGCCATTGCGCACCTCGTGACAGTATCTGTCATTAAGAAAACTTTTTTGCCCTGATCTCTGAAATATTCACAAACCGCAGTTGCTGCCTGAAGCGCTTTCTGCCTGATAAGAGGCGGCTGGTCGCCTGTTGAGCAAACCAAAACCGATTTTTTCATACCTTCTTCGCCCAAAGCGTCTTCGACAAACTCTTTAACTTCTCTTCCGCGTTCGCCGATTAGTGCAACAACGTTCACATCAGCGTCGGAATTTCGCGCAATCATACCCAGAAGCGTACTTTTCCCAACGCCGGAACCGGCAAAAAGACCGAGACGCTGACCGCAGCCCATTGTCATACAACTGTCAATCGCTCTGACACCTGTTGAGAAAATCTCTGTAATAATTGGTCTTTCAAAAGGTCCCGGAGGCGGCCCTTCAATCGGACGCCATGTTGCTCCGGTAATATCAAGAGGTTTTCCGTCAATCGGCTCACCCATAGGGTTAATCAGACGCCCGAGAAGGAAATCTCCCACCGGAATAATAATCGGCTTTCCCATTGACGTAACCAAACTTCCCTGACCAATACCGTTTCCGTCCAAAAGTAACAAAAGTTGAGCGGCTTCACCCTTGAAGGCAACAACCTCCGCCGGTTTCTTTTCCCCCGAATCAGTTTCTATATAACACAAATCACCTATTTTAAGTCCGGGAAGTTTAACCTCAACCGTAAGCCCCAAAAGCTTTGAAACCGTACCTTTAAACTTAAAAAGGGTTGTTTCCGAGAGTTTCTGTTTAACCCTGCTTTTCAAATCAAGAAGTCTGCTGTCATCCAAGTTTTGCATACAAATATTATAATGCAATTCCGAAAAATTACAATTAATTTACAAGACCTGGCATCACCATCAAAATTGCGTAATCTTTTTTAACCAAACCCTTGATTATACATTAACTTTATGGTTATAATTAAATCGGAACGGGCAATTCCTCTTAGCCTTGTTCAAGAGATTTTCAAATACGGCGCGGCTGCAGTGTTTGAGAGTTTCGAAATAAAGGCGCTGTCACAAACAAAAAGCAAAGCGCTTAATGTAAAATCAAAATTAAGAAGGAAAAAAACAAATGTTAAAAATCAGATTAAAAAGATTGGGTGCTAAGAAAAACCCTTCATACAGAATTATCGTAATCAACTCAACAACAAAACGTGAAGGCAGACCTGTTCAGGAACTCGGCCACTACAATCCGAAAACTAAAGTTATGAAATTAGACAAAGCTGCGGCTCTTGACTGGATTAAAAAAGGCGCACAACCGACTGAAACCGTTGCTTACTTAATTAAAAACTGCAACGAAGACGGTACTTTGAATTACGTTAAAAAAGAAACAGTTAAACTTTCTAAAAAAGCTCAGGCTAAAGCCGAAGCAGAAGCTAAAGCAAAGGCTGAAGCTGAAGCCGCTGCGGCAGAAGCTCCTGCTGAAGAAGCAGCTCAAGCGTAGTAATTTTTTAAAACAAAAGCTAAAAAGTCCCTTTTATAAGGGACTTTTTTATGAAGAAAATACTTAAACTGCTCATATCAAAGCAATGATTAACAATTAAAAAAGGCGGTATTACAACCGCCTTTTAACTTTTTTAAACCTCTTTGTATTTGCTGATTTCTTCAAAATAATGCTCTAACGCAACGTATCCTTTGTAAATCTCGTTTGAAATATTGACATAACGGTTTGCGTCGATGAATTTCAATTCTTTTGAGCGGATTTCTAAAATCTGATCTGCATCGGCTTTTAGTTTCAAATCCTGTGAAGAAGACCACTTCTGCAAAAGCGCAAGCTCTTCATACATTTGTTTTACAGTTGTATATTCAAGAACATTAAAATCATATTTTGCAAGGAGAGCCCTTTCGGTATTAGAAATACGGCTCATAACAGCTTGAAATTTAAAAATACGCTTAATAATCGTATAATTATCCGCAATTTTTCTATGAGAATACGGGATTGCGTTTTTAGCAAGAAGCGCGGCGTAAGAACGCGAAGTAAAAGAATCATCGTCCTTTGAGAATGCACTTTTTGAAGTTAAATCAAAATTGGATTTTTTATCTAAAATTTCTTCAATCATCTGTACCCCCAGTTATTGTGGAATTTCCCGTATACTTATTGGATTAAGATAATAATAAAATAAAAATAAGCGCTTTTTAAGAGAAAAAGTCAAATTTTTTACATAAATTAAAAAAGCCCCGATATTAAAACGGAGCTTTTAGATTTATTTGAATTTGATTTTAACTAATTAACCATTTGTTCCATAATTTCGAAAGGTTTTTCAGCAACTTTCATGGTTTCTTCGTCAATAATACCGCGTTTGAGTTCTGTGAAGGTAGCTTTTTTAGAGTTGAATTTCTTTTTGAGGAATTCATAAGAAACCTTTGGGTCGCACTTGTCGCCGCAGGTGAATAAATCAACTGCCGCATAGCCGAGTTCCGGCCAGGTGTGAATTGCGAGGTGGCTTTCGGAGATAATTACAACTCCGGAAACGCCGTAGGGATTAAACATGTGGAAACATTTTTGGACAATAGTAGCACCACATTCAAGGGCGGCATCCACCATGTACTTCTCTACTTTATCTAAACTGTTCAATGTGTTTGGGTCACATTCGAAAAATTCTGCTAAAACGTGTTGTCCTAAGTGGATTTCTTTTTTACCGTTCTTAAACGCTGTGAAAGGTGATGTTATTGCCAATTCATGTGCCTCCTTTGTATAAATGTATACTTACTAACTTGCGCGCAAATTCTCCAATGGAATTTGCAATCAACATATTACTACAAAAAATAAAAAATTTGTATTTTTTACACTTTAAATTTATTTTTTTACATTTCTTCAAAAAATTAAGCCTCTAAAAGCGCTATTGGCAATAATCTTTCCGGGTAATCTTTCGTTAAGAATTGTTACACGTGTAATTTTACATTTTTTGCTTATAATGAATTTATGAATACTAAAATCCTGGTCGTGGACGACGATATTGCAATAAACGAACTTATAAAAGTAAATTTGGAGCTTTGCGGATACAAAGTTGTGCAGGCGTTTGACGGAATTAAAGGCTTTGCACTCTGCAAGCAGGAAAAACCTTCGCTGGTAATTTTAGATGTTATGATGCCGGAGGTTGACGGTTTCACTGTGGCACAGCGCATAAGAAAAAACGAGGAAACCCAAAACACACCAATATTAATGCTTACGGCGCTTTCGGAGCTTAATGACAAAGTAAAAGGCTTTAATATCGGAATTGACGATTATCTGGTGAAGCCTTTTGAAATGGAAGAATTGCAGGTTCGTGTGCGTGCGCTTTTGAAACGTTCAAATCAAATTCCGGAAAGCGCCGCAACAAGAGAACTGCTCTCGCTTGGCGAGATTACACTTTTGCCGGAGGTTTACAGCGTAAAAATCAATGAAAAAACAGCAAAATTAACTCCGATTGAGTTTGATATTTTCAATTTGTTGTTCCAAAACCACGGGAATATGGTGTCGTCTCAAAAGCTTTTGAAAGAGATTTGGGGCTACGCGCCTGACGACGATGTTGAAACAATACGCGTTCACATCAGGCATTTGCGCTCAAAGCTCGACAAAATTTCGGACGGAAAAAAATATATAGAAACGATTTACGGCGGCGGGTATAAGTTAAGCGTTTAGAATTATCTTATTTTATACGGGTAATTCTTTGGAACTTTCCAACCGTTTTGCACAATTACACCTGCACATCTGCTAGGGTATTGTTTGCATCTTTCGAGAAGCTGCTCGGGCGCGTAGTTTCTCGCATCAAATGGTACAATACCGGGCGGACGTTTAGTAGCATCCAAATAGGCAAGAGAGCTACCTAACTGAAACACAAATAATTCACTTCCATAGAACTCCTTAACATCATTAGGCCCGCCGCTCATAATTGCGGTATAAGCTTTGTAACGATTTGCGGTTTTTCTGGTATAAGTTAACGTGCGTCCGTATGAAAAAACTGCCATATCGCCGGAGGGGAAATAAATTCCGACAAATCTGTCATCTTTAACTGGCTTGCCAGTATTGCTGTCATAATATCCGCATTCGTAATCAGCTTTTATATAATCTGCAAGATATCTTTTATAAAAAGCACACGAATCCTCGCCAAACTCTTCCCAATCTTTTTCATCACCGTTTTTGGCAGCAGACAAGGCAAACCCTTGATTAACAACACTATAAAATCTTGCCATACCTGTTTCAAGAGCTTTTGTCCGATACCTGTCCATTACACCGGGAATTGTAATAGCGGCAATAATACCAATAATGCCAAGGGTGATTAAAACTTCTGCTAATGTAAAACCTTTTTTCATGCCGCCCTCGATATTGTATAATATACTAGACATTTTAACATTATTTTGTGCAGAAATCAATACATTAGAAATTGAGCCTTGAGGAGCTATTTTCGGGTGCCCCCCCCCCGTAAAATCCGGTTATATCCTTGCTTTTCATAAATTCTCTCCTTTTAAGCGTCTATGTGATTGTAGCATAATTTTGAAGTAATAGCAAGGGTTTAGGATAGTGTAATGAATTAAAAATGTTCAAAATACATAGAAAGTTCATCAAGCTCATTAGCAATGACATTTGCAAGCGGTTTGGCGAATTTTTTACCTTTTTTAGAATTTTTGCAATTTTTAACAGTGCAAAGCATGCACACATACAGGGCAAAAACCCTGTTCATTTTATCTTTGATGTGTTTTAAAAGTATGGACATAGTTTACCTTTCTTAATTAAATCTACACTAAACAATTCAAAATTTAATTATTTCATGTAGAAAAATACTATGATTACATTAATTTGTCAATAATTAAACGAAATAATAAAATAATTAATGTAATCGTTACTTAAGGAAATATTATGAGCGCACGCGGAGAAATAAAATCAATTCTGGCTAAAGAGAACATAACCATGACAGATTTGGCAAAAAAAATCCCAACTTCTGTAAATAATTTGTCAAATAAACTTCGCAACAACACCATCAAATACGAAGAAGTCCGCCAAATCGCGGACATTCTCGGTTACGATATTCAATTCGTTAAACGTAAATAATTAGAACATTGTTCCTCTTTCAAAAAAATTCTTGAAACCTTCTGCAAAACTAATTAGAGGCTTTGCAGAAGACTTTTCGGATTTTGGTGCATGCGTAAGGTTGAAATAATCCTTGCTTGTATGCCCAAGAGCATTCTCCATTGCACGGTTGAAATGTAATTGATTAACTCTTTGTTTGGCGATTTTTCCGACATGAGCTGTCGCACCTTTTGGAACGTTTACATGATTGAATGGCATATAAATTGACATAAGTTTCCCTTTCATAAATCTACATTTAGATAAAATACCTGAAAAAATTTTTTTGCTACTTTTCCTGCTCGTAACCGAAATTTTTTAAAGATTTTTCTTTTTTACGCCAATCCTTTTCAACCTTCACCTCAAGCCCGAGAAAAACTTTTTTTTCAACGATTTTTTCAAGCTCCAGCCGCGCCTCTGTCCCGATTTTCTTAAGCATTGCACCGCCTTTGCCTATTAAAATTCCTTTCTGGCTTTTGGTTTCACAGAAAATATTTGCATAAATTCTGTCAATCTCATCTGTTTCCTGATATTTTTCGATTTTGACAGCTACAGAATGCGGAATTTCGTCCGACGTGTTGAGAAGAATTTTTTCTCTGATAACTTCCTCAGCTACAGAGCGCATTGTTTCTTCGGTAACAACGTCTTCCGGGTAGAGAAGTTCACCCTCGGGAAGTTTTTTGAAAATATTGCTGATTAAAGTGTCAATGTTTCTTCCGGTTTTGGCTGAAACGCGCACGATTGGAAGATTTTTTTCAAAGAGCGTTTTGTAAGAAATCAGGTTTTCTTCGACTTTTTCGGGCTTTTTAACTTTGTCAACCTTGTTCATCACGATAATCACCGGAACTTCTGTTTCAAGAAGGTTCTGGGCAATCCATTTGTCGCCTTTTCCCGCCGGTTCAGAGCCGTCAACAAGAAACAGTATCAAATCCGCGTCAGGAATTGAAATTTTCGCCTCATCAAGAAGAAATTCCCCGAGTTTGTTCAAAGGTTTGTGCACGCCAGGTGTGTCAACAAAAACAATCTGGCCTTCTTTTGTTGTATAAATTCCTTTAATTCGTTTTCTGGTGGTTTGGGCTTTGTCAGTCGTAATAACAATTTTCTGGCCGAGAATTTGGTTTAAAAGTGTTGATTTACCGACGTTTGGGCGCCCGATTATGGTTACAAATCCGCTTTTCATGTTTACAATCTTAACACAAAAGTATAAATTTATTAAGAAACTAGCAATTTTTTTTATCTCAATGTATTATATAATATATAGTAGTAGGTAAAATAACGGGAAACTTATGATTATTAAATCCGAAAAAATCGGTCTTATTTTATTACTGTGTTTAAGTTTGACCAGCTTTTCAGGTTCGCAGGCTCTTGCGGACAATACACTCAATCAGGTCGATGTCAGAAGAAGCGCTTCTGACGGCCTTGAATTTACCCTATATACGTCTAGTCCGTACGCTGATAACGTTGTTGTAACTAAAAAATCAGACAACAAATACGTAATTTTAATGCCGAATGTAAACGGAGCAAGCGGCGCAAAACCGGATTTTACCTCAGTTAAAGATATCGTATCTGACGTTGATGTCCGCGCAATTGACGACGGGCAAAACGGCTACACAAAAGTTACCGTAATCACAAACCGCCCGGTTGATATCAAAACAAACACAGCAAAAAGTTCACCCGTAACCCAAGAACAGCGTGAATACCGTGCACTTATCGCACAGCAAAAGTCAAAACCTGCTCCGCAAATTCCTGCCCAGACAGCTCAAAGCACACCTCAAGCTCAGTCGCAAAAAGCCCCTGCTTTTAAGCTGCCGGAAATTCAGCCGACAAAAACCGCCGCAGATATCGCCAAATCTAAAACTGCAGCAGTGTCAAAACAGTCTGCTCAGGCTAAAGCTGTTTCCAATAACCAGACAAAACCCGTTTTAAATAAAAAAACAGAAACCAAAATCGCAAATGTTCAGCCGAAACAAGAAACAAACATAAAAAAAGTTTCTGCTAAAAAAACTGAACAACCAAAAACATCACCGGCCTCAAACTTTGATGCCAAAGCTGCCGGAGAAAAAATTAGCGAAAATCTTTTAGCTTCACATGTTCCTTCAGTTCCGGCTGAAGAAGCAGCACCTGCACCTCAAGAAAATACTCTTGTGCCAATGCCGGTTTCTGACAAAAATAATATCTCAGACATAAAAAATAATATCTTAGGAAGGATACCGCAGAATATGCCTGCTACATTAGCAATTGTTTTTATACCGCTGATTTGTATTATAGCACTTTTCAATTTAATCAAAAATTCTCTAAGAAGATCACAAATTATGAAAAATGTGTTTCTTAACAACATTGCCTCAAAGAAGCAAGCACCTGCACCAAGCTACGACAATATTATTAACAACGAAAACCTAAGCTGGCAGGAGAAATACCAGCAATATATGGATGCTTCCGGACAAAACGCTGCCCCGCAGGAAACTTCTCAATATAAAATTCTGGCCTCAAAAGAAAAACCCGTAAAAATCATAAAAGAAACTCCGCAGGTAAAACAAAAACCGCAAAAAGCTGTTAACAATACACCTGCACCGAAAAAATCAGAAAACATGCAACAGCCTAAAAAAGTTCAGCCCGTTCAGCAGCCGCAGCCGGCAAAACCTGTTTCAAAAAACAGACCTGAGCCAAAAGCTGCGCAGCCCAAATATGTAACAGATGCAGAAAGCAGAATTCAAAAATTCGAAAGATTGCTGCAAGCTTCTCCAAGTGTTGAAAAAACAAATATTGAAGAAGATATCAAAGAATCAGAAAACAATTTATCTGCACAAAATTCTGTAGCGGAGGAAACAACTGCAATTCACAACGAAATTAACAAAACCGTAAGACTAAAAGCGTTTGCAGAAAAAATGGCGCTCGAAGAAACCCAGAGAAACAAAAGAGTTAAACACAGAAGAGTTCAGCTTGAATTGCCAAAAGAAGCTCCTCATGTCAACCTCGGCTACTCACAGCTTCACTCAAACCCGCGCTCCTTCAAAGATGCAAACTTAAGCGTATCTGATTTAATCGCAAAAAGCGACAGGCTTTTAAATAAGAAAACCGAATTAAAAACAGAAACAAACGACTATGATATGATTACCGTTGATGAATATTTCAATATCATAAATGATGACAAATCAAAAGTTACAAGCTCACTTTCAGAAATTGTAGCCGAAGGGCTTGCAAATATGCGCAAAGCTCCGGCTCCGAAAAAAGCCGCAACAAATCCTATTGAAGCTTTGCGTAATGAAACAAGAGAAAATAATCTCAGCGGCTTAATCATCAAATCAGGCTACGACATTGACAAAGACCGCGGATTTTACCTTGTATCACTCGACGGTAAATCAGCAATTATCGGCAAGTCAGGAGAAGAAATTTTCGTTCTCAAAAAGTTCGACAGAAACATCGTAAAACCGCTTCAAGTAAGAATGGACAACCCAAATGTCTATATGGTTAAAGCGGATAACTTCAAATCGCTGGTTGAAGTTCAAAAAGACAAAATGGGCGTTTTGATTGAATTATAAAAAGTTTTAGTGAGCCGTCAAAGGCTCACTTTTTTATGCAAAGTTACAAAAACCGGGCGTTAGAAGAATAAAGGGAGAAAGTGAAACTGACATCAAAATTTTTGGTTATAATATTTGCGTTAATGTTCTTTTGCTGCGGCTGCATTCAAAAAGACAAAATGACAAAACCCGCCTCCCCTCTCACTATGGGAGAGGGTGCTGGTGTTGCCGAGAAATTGCAAGGCTTACAGCGGCGGGTGAGGGTAAACCTTTTCAACATACACCTCCTGCCGACAAAAGATACCCGGACAGTCGTTCAGTTTTCAAGCTGGGGGTCAAAATCAGAGATTGATATTTTGAAACCGATGTTAGAAGATTTTGAACGTGAAAATCCTGATATTAAAATCGACTTTATGCATATACCGCAAAATTATTTTCAAAAACTTCACCTGCTTTTTGCCTCGAATACTGCACCGGATGTAATATTTATAAACAATTTGTACCTTCCACTGTACGCAAACGCCGGTCTGCTTGAGGATTTAACAGAAAGCGGGCTTGCTGACGGAAATTTTTACGAAAAATCACTGTGCGCATTAAGTTTTAAAGGCAAGTTATATGCAATTCCGCGCGATGTTTCAAATCTTGTGATTTACTACAATAAAGATTTGTTCAACGCGAAAAAACTGCCATATCCGGACAAAAATACTACTTTTGAAGAGTTTTTAAATCTTGCACAAAAGCTTACTGACAAAAACAAAGGTATTTTTGGAATAAGTTTTGAAGAAGAGCCGCTTTTTTATCTTCCTTATTTGATGAGCGAAGGCGGGGGAATTTTGTCTGACGATTTAGAAACAGAAATTCTAAACACGCCTGAAAGCCAGAAAGGAATAAAGTTTTACGCGGATTTGCGCAATAAATACCGAGTAGCGCCGCAAAAACAGGAAAGTGCAAGCGCCACAATGGCACAAATGTTTTTGCAGGGAAAACTCGCAATGCACTTATCTGGAAGATGGCTCGTTCCTAAATACCGTGAAGCAGCGGAATTTGATTGGGATATTGCACCTTTTCCGAAAGGCAGCAAAGGCAGTATTGTACCGCTTGATGCTTCAGGATGGGCAATTTCAGCACAATCAAAACATAAAGAAGAAGCTAAACGCTTGATAAAATATCTTTCTTCAAAGGAAAATTCCGAAAAATTCAGCAAAAGCGGGCTAATCGTTCCTGCACAGGCTGATGCGGCAGCTTCGCAATATTTTCTGGACGGAAAAAAGCCGCAAAATACAAAAGTTTTTCTTGAAGTCATTGAGACTGCAAAACCAACTCCGGTAAACGTGAATTACAACGAAATTCTTGATAAAACAAAGCAGAAATTAGAAAAAAACTTTAATTGCGAAAAATGTTTATAAAAACTTTTTTCTGTCATAAAGCTTTTCAAAATCAACATCTAAAACGTCCATAATTGCAGCAATAACAGTTAAAGAGGTGTTTGTTTCACCACGCTCAATTTTGCCGATATGCTGGCCGAACCCTAAACCGACTTTTTCAGCTAAACCCTCCTGTGAAAGCCCGGCTCTGTTGCGTTCTGCTTTTAAATTTCGTCCAAATTCTTTTAGTATGTCTTTTTTATGCATTATTAATATTTTAACAATTGACAAATTGCATTCTACACTTTATAATATTTTATATACATCATATTTAGTGTAATTAATAATATATATAATGCATTAGACAAAGGAGCTGGTTATGAAAAAGGGTTTTACACTCGCCGAAGTCCTTATCACACTCGGTATTATCGGAATAATAGCGGCAATGACACTGCCGTCCATAATAGGTCACTACAAAAAGAAAGCTCTTCAAGAGCAGTTTAAAGTTGCTTACTCATTATTTCAGCAGACTTCTTTGAAAATTCAGGCGGATTGGGGTTACACGCCGGATTGCTATTACTGGGACAGTAATCCTTACGGAGGAAATAAGTGTGTAGCATACGATGACCGCGGTGGATGCACAAAATACGCACTTGCTGATGGAAGCCCATTACCATCAAATTACAATGGAAATATGCAATCATGTAAACAGTTTTATGAAGCTCTTGAGAAAACGATACAAGTTATTACCAAATGCGAAGACAACGCATATGACAGAGGTTGTATTCCGGAATACGAAGGGATTGACACTGTAAAAATCGCAAACAATCCAGACCTAAGTGAAGACGAAGCATACGCTCAAACTTCAGGCTGTAATAATTTCAGAAAGACTAATCTTTTAAAAAGACCGGCATTTGTATTAAAAAACGGAATGATTCTGATACCATATTCTCTGGCGAACTCTCCAGTAATTTTAATTGATATAAATGGCAAAAAAGGTCCGAATAAATGGGGGCATGATCTTTTTAGTTTTAAAATAAGAGGCAATGTCAATAAACAATTATATCTAGATGAAGGAGGCACCTGCTCTGCAACAGAAAAAGGCGGCCTGACAACTAAACAGATGATTGAGAACATGTACCTTTACAACAACAAATATATAAAATAAACTTCAAAAGCTTCCCACAGAATTTTCATGCTAAAATTCTGTTATGAAAGAATATGACTTTTACATTGTTCCGACACCTATCGGAAATCTGGGCGACATAACGCTGCGTGCAATTGAAGTTTTAAAATCAGTGGACTTGATTGCATGTGAAGATATGCGCGTTACACAAAAACTTTTGAACCACTTTGACATAAAAACAAAATGCATTTCTTACCACAAATTCAATGAAAAAGAACGGTTGAAAAAATTTGTTGAAATTTTAACAGAAGGTAAAAAAATTGCACTTGTTTCAGATGCCGGCACTCCATTATTTTGCGACCCAGGTTCAATTTTGATAGAAGAACTTAGAAAACATAATGTTTCAATTACCGCTCTTCCCGGAGCAAACGCTGCTGTAACTTTTCTTTCGCAAAATGCGCGCAGCGGTGAAGACTTTTATTTTGCGGGCTTTTTACCAAAATCAAAATCTCAAATCGAAGGAATTTTAAAAAGGTTTAAAAATACAAATATTGTTTTTTATGAAAGCCCGAACAGGTTGATTGATACGCTTGAAATAATTTCAGACTGCCGTCCTTCAGCAAAAGTTTCGGTTGGCCGTGAGCTTACAAAAATTTTTGAGGAGATAATAACAGGAACGCCGCAAGATGTAATAACCCATTTTGAAAAAAACATTCTTAAAGGCGAAATTGTAGCACTGGTTTATGCTGAAAATCCGGAGTTTCATACTGACGATTTGGACGAAAAAATAGAAAAGTTACAAAAGAAAAATTTCAGTGCAAAAGAAATCTCAACAATATTATCAGAACTTTACGGCCTCGGTAAAAATGAAATTTACAAAAGGGTGTTGGACTTATCTTAAAGAAAATGAACCCCGTAAAAGGTGGTTAAAAGAACTTGAAAAACGCCAAACTCAGTTACAGACATGCAAAAATGCAGATTATGAACTTTATTTATACGCTCTATTAGCTTTGACAATGTGAGCAAAAAAACGAAATATTAAATTTATTCTGGGAAAATACAGATTTAAAACGATTGCCTATTTACAACACTTTTAGGTTTTAGTGAAAATTTTTTCTTTAAGAGTCTATATTATTAAATTTTTCTTTTCCAAAAATTTAATTATTCTGGCAGGATTTCCAACGACGATTACATTATCCGGAACATCTTTAGTGACAACGGAAAAAGCTCCTATGATGGAGTTTTCACCATAGTATCCCCTCCCCCAGCAATATTCTTATAATTTACTAAACAAATATCATTTAAGTTTTAATGCGAAAGCACCCTTTGTAAAAAGGGTGCTTTCTTTGTAACTTATATTATACAGTTAACAATTACTTAGCGTAAAGAACAGCTCTTGCTGCTGCTGACGCAGGAACAATTGATTGGTCATACATAGCAATCGGGTAAATATCTGTCGGGTTAGATACTGTACAAGCTGCGTTGTCTTCACCAGAATCTTCAATTGAACCACTATCACATGCTACAACTCTGTTAGGAGCTTTTTGACCGTTTACATCGATGAAACCAAAGCAGTATTCATCCTCAGTAGTAGCAGTTGCTGCTGCGCAAGTGCTTTGAGTATTATCATAAATAAATGTAATACCATCATTGTAGAATAACATTGTCAAAGCTTTAGGCCACTTGCCATCAGTTGTCAATTCTGGAAATGCATTGCCGCTTGCGTTAACATGATTTGTAGCGAAAGCTTTATAGTCTGCTTTATCTTCATCAGTTACATTTACGATTTTATAGTAATCAGGATTTCCGTTTGTGTCACCCTGGAAATCGTCTGTAGCAGCAACTTTAACAACATTCATTCTGTTTCTGAACAAAGTATACAAGGATTGAGCATCGCCAGCATACTCAGTTCCAGCTGTACCAGCAGTAGCAGCTGCACCTTCTGTAACTTGTGACAAGTCATAGTCTTCAAGAGCAATGTTCATAACAACAGCCTGAGACATTACTGATAATGCTTTTTTGTATGCTGTTTTGTACTGAGCACCCTGTGTAGAGTTAATCAATGTAGGCATTGTCATTGCTGCTACAACACCAATAATACCCAAAGTAATCAATACTTCAGCAAGAGTAAAACCTTTGAATTTTGTCATAATTCTCACCTTTCTTTTTACTGCCAGAAATACCGTACCACCTATTCTCTCACCGAATACGATACTTCCTGATAACCTTCGGACTTCACGACAGCCCGAAAACCAACTATGTACAAATTTTTCTTCCTGCTCCATTATTGTTCATCTTTTTCACATTTCAACCTCGTGTTAATTTGATAAACCAAACCGGTGCAAGTGTGTTAGAAAACTATTTGTTATAAACTTATTTTATATCTTTATCCAGATATTGTCAAGTCCTCCAAACAGATGAGACGCGGAATTGTAACATATTTCAGCCTGAAAATGACTATCAATTTTCTTTAAAATAAGCTTTATAAGTGCATTTCAGACAACTAATTTTAATCTTTGGGGCTTAATACTTTAGTATTAGTTTTTTAACATTTGTAAAGGCGAAAGAAAACCCCAAACACTTGACAAATACCTCAAAATCGTAAATAATATTTACATAGGGAAAAGACCCTAAGAGGTCTCACTCTCTTAAGGTCTTTCTTAACGCCCTATTTGAAAATGATTGAAAGCGTTATGATTATCAATAAGATAAGCCATAGCGCTTTTTCTGTTATACAGAAAATCATTACTTTCATCACCACCTTTCCGCTTTAAGTCTGCTTAACAAGTCTGTGACGGCGGTGGCAAACAGGAGCTTACCCTGAATTTTATTTTATTATAAACTCCCGAATTTGTCTATTTAAGTCTATTTAATTAAATCTCCGCCCGAACATTTAAGTTTATTCATTTCAAAACGTAAAGGCCTTTTCACTTTTCGCTTACCCTTCTACCCGAGCCTCAAAATCTCAAACCAACCTCATCGCACTAGCCTTGTAAAAATTTTTCCCTTATGTTATCATTCCCTTGTGTTATTTTAGGGAAGAGGAGAAATTATTAATGGTTTGTACTGTAAACTACACAGACGTTATTCAAAAAGCTCTCAAAGCTTTAGACAAAAAGAATTTTGCACTTATAATGCACAGCGGAAGTTTTCCGGCTGCGGCAGGTGAAAACACAGGGTTTGGAACTATCAACTCTAACGGCGGCAGAGAAGTTATTGACTATGCTAAAGGTATTTTCAATGCTATTCAGCTCGGGCCTGCCGGGAAAACCAAAAGCTGCGACTCTTCTCCGTACACAGGAACTATTTTTTCAGGAAACCCGTTGTTTATAGACCTTAAACAATTAACCGGCAATGAGTGGAACAATATTTTATCAGTTGAAACTTACAGCCGGATAGTTGAAAATAATCCGAACAAAGACGTTAACAAAACCGCTTATTCATACATCTACAAACAGCAGAATGAAGCTTTGGAAGAAGCATGGAGAAATTTCAAAGAAAAAGGTTCCGAAGCTTTAAAGAAAGAATTCGAAACTTATAAAATAGAAAACGATTACTGGCTTGACAAAGACAGCCTTTACGAAGCCCTCTCAATTGAACATGGAAACGATTACTGGCCGCTTTGGAATTCTGAAACAGACAAAAACCTTTTCAACCCGAAATCAACAGAAGAAAAAATCGAGTTTTCTAAAAGAATTAACGAAATTTCTAAAAAATATGAAGATGAAATTGACAAGTATAAATTTATACAATTTGTCCTGAACAAACAGAATGACAAAACAAGAGAATACGCAAAACAAGCCGGCATAAAAATGATTGCTGACCGTCAGGTGGCCTTTTCTGACCGTGACACATGGGCTTACCAGTCATTATTTTTAGAAGGCTGGATGCTTGGCTGCCCGCCGGATTATTTTTCAAAAGACGGCCAGGCCTGGGGTTTCCCGGTAATGGATCCGGACAGAATGTACAATGATGACGGGTCTTTGGATGAAGGCGGAATATTATTGAAAAACTTATACAAAAAAATGTTCAGAGAAAACCCGGGCGGTGTCAGAATTGACCACATTGTAGGTCTTATTGACCCGTGGGTTTACAAAGCAGGCAAAAAACCGAAAATCGAACAGGGTGCAGGAAGACTTTATTCTTCACCCGAACATCCCGAACTTTGCAAATACGCAATTGCGAGAATGGAAGACTTAGACACAACGCTTGAAGCTGATAAAGAAAAGCGCGTAAAAACGCTTTCTCAAGAACAAATTCACAAATACGGCAGGCTGATTGAAAAAATCGTTATTGCCGCCGCTGAAGAAGAAGGGCTTGATAAAGACGCAATCGTCTGCGAGGATTTGGGAACTCTGACAAATCCGGTTGCTGCTGTAATGAAGGAATACCAGCTTCAGGGAATGCGTCTGACACAGTTTGTTGTTGCAGAAAAGCCTGAACATCCATACCGCTGCTGCAACATCGACGGTCGCTGCTGGGCAATGGTCGGAACCCACGATAATGAACCTATTCAAATGTGGGCAAATTCAATGGTTAACACGCATGAGGGATATCTGCATGTGAAAAACCTTGTGGAAGACCTTTTCTCAGAATGCGAAAACAAAGACGAAATAATTACAAATATGACAAAAGACGCAAATTTCCTAACTGAAACAAAGCTTGTCGAAATTTTCGCCTCAAAAGCAGAAAACGTTCAGATTTTCTTCACAGATTTCTTTAAAATCTACGACGTCTACAACCGCCCGGGAACTTCAGGCGATGAAAACTGGAGCTTAAGACTTCCTGACAACTTTAAGGATTTGACTCCGATTAATCTTGCAAACATATTGAAACGAGCAATTCTCGCACGCGGAAAAGAGTTTGCTGACAAAAATCAGAACATTATTGACGAATTGTCAAATATAGAATAATCTGGTATTATAAGTAGACGCGCCGCGCAAGCGCGGCGCTTATTTAAAATAAGGTGTAATTTTATGAAAAAAACACTTACTGCATTATTTCTATTAATTTTGCTTTCATCAGGCACCTGCCTTGCTGAACCGGCAAATGATGCTAAACTTATTTATAACGAAGGTGTTGAACTCTACAAACTCGGGGAATACGAAAGGGCTATGGAGGCTTTTAAAAAAGCGACCGAACTTGACCCAAACTATATTGACGCATACTTTAATCTTGGCACGGTTTTGGAGTATCTGGAGCAATATAATGCTGCGCTTACCGTATTTAAGCAGATTATAGTCCGCAAACCCGATGACTACGAAGCAGTTTATAAAGCAGCGCTTTTGAGCATGAAACTCGGCGAAAACGACAAGGCAAAATCTTATCTTTCAATTATTCCGCGAAGCGCGGAGGTTGCCCCGAAAGCCCAGCAACTTGCCCATCAGCTTCAAACAGACATGCAGACAATAAAAAAAGAGGAGCAGGCCAAAGAAGCACAAGAACAGAAAGTTCCTCAATCAAATAACGTTTTCAATGACATTCCAAGTCCGACCGGCATCACCTCAGACAATGAAGGTAATGTTTATGTCGCAGGATTTTCTGATAACACGATTTACAAAATAACTCCTGACGGCAAAAAGCTTGTATTCTTAAAAGACGTACGCGTAAATGGCCCAATCGGAATGGTGAGTGATAACAGCGGGAATATTTATATTTCAAATTATAACGCAAATAATATTATCAAAATTGCCTCTGACGGAGCAGTTACAATCCTCCTGTCAAACGTTCAAAAGCCTTACGGTATGCACATATCTGGAAACATTTTATACATTTCCTCACAAGGCAGCAATGCGGTTATAAAATATGTGTTGTAAAAATATTCAAAAAGAACTTACGTAATCAAAATCATAATAGCCGATTGGCTAATATGATTTTGATTACGTCTAATCATTACACAATGCCATTCTGATACAAAGCGAACAGTTGAGTTAGACGAAACTAGTGAGCCTGTATCCGGAACAGAGTGAAGGTGGGGTAGCGTACCCAGGGGCATCCTGCCTCGTAAGTCTCACTTCGTTCGTCAACGATGCAAGCAACAATCTCCTTATAATATTGCTCAGGATGACGCATTTAGGAAAGTTACATGTACGTCAAGGGATAATTCCCAAAACATTTAATCAAGTATATACATCGGTGAACAGCCCCATCCGGTTCCATTCAGGCAATCCTCCTGATAGTTATCGTTTGTAAGTTTTATGCAGTTATCCGGACATGCGAAACCGTTCACTGATATTGTTCCGTCTGTCTTAAAAAAAGACGTTGTGTTACTTTTATCAAGCAAAACAAAATAAAAAATGTCACGGCCTACCGTATTTGGATTTTTCATACCATTAACATCCACGAATACTTGATTTATGCTGTTAAAATTAATCATTGCACCGTCCGGCAGGAAAAAAGTATAAGCAAGAAATGCAGAATTTGTCCCTAATGGTTTGCCGGTCTTATCAAACCATTCGCCCTCTTTATGCCACATAAATTTGCGATCAATATACCCGTTATTTGGGTCGGTATCCTCTGGTAAATGGCTTAATTCCTCACACTTTAACCCTGAATACTTTTCTTTTAAATTTTTCCCGACTTTACAGACATAACGTGACATAACACGCCAATCGACGTGTTCATAAACATTTTCCTCCTCAAGGTATGCAAGCAGCATTGCTTGAGAAATAACTGAATATTGTTTTTTAAACATTGAGCGAAACTGTTTGTCACGTGCATTATTAATAACCCCAGGCAGTGTCATCGCAGCGACTATTCCGATTACACCCAGAGTTATCAGAACTTCGGCCATGGTAAAGGCGGATTCACCGTGGATTATCAGGGGATTTTGGGCACAGCAAAACGATTTTTCGAGTGTTTTAAAATCACAGTCTAAAAGAGGAAAGTACCTTTTAAAACTGCAGCTTAGAGATGGGAAAAGCTGATTAATCTTTGGTCGGCGCTTAAAGTTTTTCAAGCTTTTTAAAGCGTTTAACCCGTTCAGGAGCTTATTTCTGGGGGCCCCCCCCCCGCATTTCTTCTCATAGTATGCTTTTCCATTGTTTTTGCTCCTTGTGATTTGTTTTTACAACTATTATAATTTAACATATTTTTATTTTATTTTCAATATTTTTTATAGGGTAATGTATAACAAGTTTACACAAGAATTTATCAATCAGTGTCATTGTGAGGCTTTAGCCGATGAATCTCAAAAATTAATGAGACACTTACTGCGTTGTAGGCGAGTTAGCAAGCCGTACAAGGCAGGATGTCCTTGAGTACATTGCTGCGCTGAATTTTTATTGTACGGCAAAAGAGAATTCCTTTTTATCATAAAAAGAGCCTTACAAGCAAGGCTCTTTTATTATCTATATATAATATCGGCAAATTTATTTTGTCCCTTTCATGTTCTATGAAAGTGCCATTAATGCTTTAATAGAACGGGCATTATCTCTAACTTCTTCTTCTGAATTGTTTTCTACAGTGTCTTCAAGAATTCTGATAGCTTCAGCTTTGTCTTCAAGAGATAATAATTCATTAATTGTGCTCATTGCAACACTTGTTGACAAGTCGTTTATGCCTTTACCTTTGTTTGTAATAACAACTCTCAAAGATTCGGGCATGTTTTTTTGAACAAGTGCCTTAGCTGTCATTTCACGAATTTCGTCAACTTTAGAGTTTGTTCCGATATCCTCCAGAACAGCTACTGACTCAGGATTTTGATGCATAGCCAATCCATCAATAATATTTTTTACATTTTTTACTATTTTTCTATCTACCATTGATTATCCCTCCTAAGCTGCAGCTTCCCAAGCTTGTACGTTATCCATTAATAACTGTCTTGGAATAGACAAGTCTTCCATTTTTGAAATTTGTTTTGCTGAAATTCCGGGCTCAAACATTGTGTGAAGAGCATCATTCATTCTTTCACCCATTCTTGAAAGTGCCTGTTTTGCAGGTTCAAAAGTAATTTCAGTGTGGCTTAATTTGTCCCAGCAATTAACAACATTGTCTTTAATTCTGTTTGCGAAAGCAACAACTGATTCAAGACCTTGCTGGATTTTGTTTCCGATGCCGGCAATTGAACCTACAAGAGCGCTTGCTTTCAATTTACCTGTAAAACTAATCTTATTGCCGTTATTTTCTTTTGATTTGTCATTTTCGCTGACAAACACGTCTGCAGTTAAAACGTTTCCTTTAAAAGAAGTTTGTGCAAACGGATTTGAAGAACGGGCAACAGTTGCTTCGTGTTTCGTAGGATTAAAAATACGTTCACGAATGCTTGAGATAGATAATAAATCTGCCATATGTGTAATCCTTTCTTTTTGTACAATTACTACATTATCAGAATACCATAGCATTTTAGAATGTTATCAACCTTTTGGTGTATTGTTGGAGCAAAAATATATACAAAAGTTGGAGGATTTTTCTGAACATTAAAAAATTGTTCATGCTATTATACAGTTATGGGATATTTAGAAAAATTAGTTGACCTTATAGGAGTACTCCGCTCGGAGAACGGTTGTCCGTGGGATAGGGCGCAAACCCATTCTTCACTCAGACCAAACATGCTTGAAGAAGCTTACGAAGCAGTTGATGCGATTAACAGCGGTGATATGAAGCATTTGAAAGAAGAATTAGGTGATGTCCTTTTGCAGGTAATTCTTCACTCGCAAATAGCTTCTGAAGAAAAGGCTTTTGACATTGAAGATGTTGCAAAGGGCCTTCATGACAAAATTATTCACCGCCACCCGCATGTTTTCGGAGATGTCAAAGTGACTTCTGCTGAAGAAGCTTTAAAAAGCTGGGACAACATAAAGAAAGCAGAAAAATCCCACAGAAAATCAGCGATGGACGGGGTCTCAAAATCCCAATCAGCGCTTATGAGCGCGCAGAAAATCAGCAAAAAAGCTGTTAAATGCGGATTTGAATGGCCTGATGAAGAGTCGCTGATGGAATGCATTTACTCTGAATTTAAAGAATTTAAGGAAGCCTCGGATGAAAAAGACAAAGTTCACATGGAAGAAGAGATGGGTGACCTTCTCTTTGCTGTTGTGAACCTTGCCAGATGGAACAAGATTGATGCTGAACAGGCGTTAATCAATGCCAATCAAAAGTTCATGATGCGTTTTCGAAAAATGGAAGAACTTGCAGCAAAACCGCTGGAAGAATATTCATTTGAAGAATATGACGCTCTTTGGAAACAGGCAAAATCCGCTCTGGCAGCCTCTGATAAGAATTGTTAACAATTATTAACATCTCCACTCCCCAAAAGGCAATTCTCAGACGCAAAAATTGTTTATATAAATATACAGGAAAGAGGTTTTAAATTATGAAAGAACAAGAATTAAACACGTTAATGTCAGTAGTTTCAGATCCGATTAAAAACGTTTACAAAATCGAATCAAGAAAAGATTTAGAAGAAATTCAGCGTATAATTCGCATTTTCAATATTGCAGAAGAACAGCACAACAAGCATACAATGTTGTCTATCAAAAACCTTGCAACATTAAAACTTGTTCTAAGCAACAACTAAGAATTTTTAAAAACTTTTTCCTGAAAAAGCGCCGCAATTGACACGGCGCTTTTTGTTTTGACTAAAACCACGGATAATCATCTGAGATTTTCCAACCGTCGCTCATTATTTTAGCCGCGCACCTGTAACCATTTGTTGGGGTACAAATTATGTTCTCCGGCTTATAAGGAGATTCTATATTCGGCAAATACGGATGAAAGAAAATTTTATTTGAATTATATAAATCAATCCTAAACTCAAAAATATCAATACCGCGCCGGTTTGGCTTTTTCATACCATTCAAATCCACATAAACAATAACATACGTACTACTTCCAAGCAACGTAACCGCATAGCCGTCATTCAAAACAAATTTCACTGTTCCTTTCAAACTGTTCAGGCTAGAAGCCGGGGTAATACCATTTGGCTGAGACTCATTTTCAGCCCAGCAACCGGCTTTTTCACCGCAATAGACCATAACCTTCAAATATTTTTTCAGATAAAGATTAAAAAATTGTTCAGTATCAGCATAATCAGTATATATTTCCCCATTTTTAACAGGTGCAATGCTCCAGTATTCGGGCGAACCGTTATCAAGTGAAGATTGTTCTATTGCCTGAGCCATAACCGTGTAGAATTTTTTCAAACTCGTGACCGTCACCTGTTTTCTGTATTTGGTAATAACTGTGGGAAGTGTCATGGCCGCAACAATTCCAATAACTCCAAGCGTGATAAGAACTTCTGCCATAGTAAATGCGGCAAATGGCCTTCGGTTAGAATAAGCGAATTTAGAACTCGAAGCCCTAAATAAATTACCTAAAAAGCTTGCAGGAGCAGATTTAGCGGACGCCCCCCCCCCGTAGAATTCAATCATAGTCTGCATTTCCAGCTCCTTCATTTTATTTACTACACTGAAATCATAACATGTTTTGAGCTAAAATTCAAGTTATATGAGCGAATATAAAGCTGTGCCAAACATTATAAGACCTATTGCAACAGCAATAAATGTCGCAAACATAACAGCACCCGCTGAAATGTCTTTTGCCATACCAACCAAACGCGAATACTTATTATGGAACATTGCATCAAGTGTAAATTCTATTGCTGAATTCAACATCTCTGCAACTACGACAAGACCAATTGCCAAAAGCAATATACAAAGCTTTGCAATGCTTAAATCTAAAACCAACCCCAAAATAATCACAAACAATGCTACAAAAAAATGAACCCTGATATTATTTTCACTTTTGAGAACAATTCTTATTCCTTTTCCTGCATTTTTAAAGGTATTGTTAAAACCCTGTGACTTAAATTTACTCATACTTAATCCCTATTGTTTCTAATGCTTCTATCTGCAGTGAGACAATAAAATTATAATCTTCTTCTGTTTGATGGTCAAATCCAAGCAAATGCAAAATCCCATGACTTATTAAAAATGACAATTCCTGCTCATCTGTTTTACCTTTTTTAAGAGCTTCTTCTCTAACTTTGTCTAAAGCAATAATTACTTCGCCGAGATTGATTTCGCCGTCAAAAATAAACTTTTCATCGCTGTCAGCAAAAATCGCAAAGGTAATTATGTCTGCCGGATAGTCTTTGTTTCGGTATTCACGGTTAATTTCATGAGTTTTTGCACTGTCGCAATAAAGAAAGTCAAATGAAATGGTATTAAAATCATGCCCGTTTAGAGCAGAAGCCTCATACACGTCAGGTTTTGAAAGATAAAATTTGAGGATTTTTTTTGCAGTATCAATCAGCTTTTTCTCGTTGACCTGCCAATCCGGATAAATATTTTCGCTGAAAATATGGTATTTAATTGCCATCTGCTTTCTTTTTACCCTCATCCTGTTCTTCTAACTGTGAAATTTTGTTTTCCAAATCTTCATCAAGAAGTTTTGCAGGCATTTTAATCTTATTTTTGCTGAATTCTTCAACAATATTCTCCTGATATTTAATTCTGTTGTGCTGCATGCCTCTAAGAATTCTGCTGAAGGTTGAGGCAATAACTTTTATGTCATGGAGCGTAAGCGGGCTGTCAGCAAGCTGTGAATCATTAAGTCTTTCAACAATAATTTTGTCAATAATGTTATCGATTTCTTCCGGAGTCGGGTTCTTAAGTGAACGAACAGCAGACTCTACAGCATCTGCAATCATCAATATTGCAGTTTCTTTCATATTGGGCTTTGGACCGGTATATCTGAATTGTTCTTCTTTAACATTTTCAATACCTTCCTCTTGAACTGCCTGATTGTAGAAGTATTTTGCCAAACCTTCGCCATGGTGCTGGAGAATAAAACTGTTTATAATTGATGGAAGGTGATATTCTTTTGCAAGCTCAACACCGTCTTTAGGGTGAGCCGTGATAACCATTTTACTCAGCCTCGGGTTAAGTTTTGTATGCGGGTTTTCAATTCCGAAATACGATTGGTTTTCAACAAAGAACAATGGCCGCTTAAGTTTTCCAATATCATGGTAGAAGGCGCCGACACGCGCTAAAATCGGATTTGCCCCGATTGCTTCCGCCGCAGCCTCGCAAAGATTTGAAACCATAAGGCTATGGTGATATGTTCCGGGCGCTTCAATTTGAAGACGCTTTAACAAAGGCTGATTATGGTCGGCAAGTTCTGCCAAACCGTACGGCGTAATTATTTGGAAGGTGCTTTCAAACAACGGCAGCGTACCAAGAGCTATCATTGAGCTTATAATTCCGTTTAATAAAATATATGCACTGTTTTTAACAATAAGCAGGTTGCTGACATCAATAAGACACTTTTCAAGCATGTAAATACTGAATAAAATAATCAGCCCCGAGATTGAAATTACAAAACCGGCTTTTATCAGGTCAAAACGTCTTGAATATCTTATTCTTGAAATAGTAACCATTGAAACAATACTTAAAAGAATAAAAGTAATTAAGAAATGAGTATCATATTGGGCCCCAATAGTTAAAACAGTTAAAAGAACCGTAATAGCTATGAATGCAATCCTTGGATTTGTGAAAATAGCAAGAAGCAAAACATAAGCCGGTATAGGTAAAACATAAGGGGAAAATCCAGTAGGCATTACAACTGCAATTGCAGCCAGCATTATGGACAAAACAGAGGTTATCATAAGATAGCGGGGTTCTAGAAATTGTTTTTCAAAAAATTTCATGTAAGTTAAGAATATTGAAGTTCCAATAAATACAAGGACATATATTGCAAGAAGCCCTTGCCAATTGAGTTCATAAACATTGTATCCGGCCTGTCTTAAGGCGTCGCGTTTTAATCTTGTTACAGGCTCGCCTTCAAAAACTATTTTATCGCCTTTATGAATAGTTATTTCATAAGGTTTAACAGAATTTTCAGCGTTTTTGCGGGCAATCTCTGTTGCGAATTCATCCACAACAAGGTTAGGGACAATAACCTGGTCTAAAAGCCCTTTTATCACAGAAACCTGACGCTTTGAAACGTTTGATATAAGATTATCTGTTATAATTTTATCAATATTATTTCTTTCGTAATCCTTTTCTGTAATACCGGTTCTAAGAACATTAGCAAGCGTCAAGTTAGCTTTATCAAAAACCTCTCTTAAATCTGAATCTTCAGATTTCAAAAGGAAATAAATAACAAAATCTTTTCGTTCCTGATTGGACATATCAAAAAGAAGAGAAAGTTCTTCACGCTTCACATCTTCGGGAACGTCTTTCTTTCGAATCTGCATTATCGAATTTTGCAAAGTATCAAGGTTTGTCTTGATAAAGTCATCTTCAGCAGGTGTTAAAACATAATCAACCTTTTGAGCAACTTCTTTTTTATGCTGTTCAGTTCGTTTTACATCAATTACAGTCAAAGTTTTTTGGGCAATAACGTCTTTTTTACTTATTCCGTTTTCAATAATACTTTGGAAGAAAAAATTCTGGGAAGAAATTATAGCCGTCATTATAATAGTAAAGCCTAAAAAGGCCAGAACCTTTATCGTCTGCGTTGACGTAAAAAATTCTTTTAGTGTAATCAAAAATCCTCTATTATTCATTAATAAATATCCCTCATTTATAAATTATTATTTATTGTACATCTTCCCTAAAATCTTGCAAGCTTTTGACAAGAATATACATAAAATTATTTTTATTATATAATTAAAACATAAAAATAACAATTAATATCATCTCTTTAAAAGTTAAATTACAAATGGGATATGAAAAACTGATTTTTTAATTTTTGAAATGAAAACTGCATAACATTTTTCAACGTGTAATATTAATTGTCTAAAATACGCTTATAGAGCGAAAAAGCACCTTCAAAATTTATACTTAACATAACTTAAAAAACACAAAAAAACTAGCAATTTTTATTATGTTTAAACGTATTAATATATAGAAGGTTTCATTGTTTGGTGAAGTGGCATGAATATCGACAAAACAAAATATCGAATAAATACTCAAACGCCTGTGATTAATAGAAGGCAAAATCAGCCTAATTTTACATCTTCAATTACATTACCGCCGAAAAATAACGCTATTATAATGTCGGATGCGATTAAAGATTATATTCCCTCCGCTGTGAAAGGCATGAAAAAACTCAGCGATAACATGGGTGAAGTACAGAATATTATAATCAACGCTTTGGGAACAGGTTTGGTAGCTCCGATTTTTATTAAGTGGAACCCGCTTTCAAAAACTGATGAAGACACCAGAACATATTCAGCATGGCGTCAGCCGGTTTCTGCAGTTCTCACAGTTCTAACACAAGTCGGTATCACAATACCGTTCAATAAAATGATTGATAGACGCGCGAATAAAGGCGTTTATGATGTTGAATACAACAAAACATTATTCCAGGATAAAGATTACATCTCAAAAATTCTCAAACGTCAGTACCCATATGCAACAAAAAATACTATTGATAATATGGTTAAAAAACACATGGAAACTCAAAAGGCTTCTCTTCTCAGAATGATTAAAGCTGATAACGTAGTTTTCAGTGATGATAAAGGCAATTCATTACCTTTTGAAGACAAAAAATTCCGAACAACAGCGCTTTCTGTTATTGACAGCCAGCTAAAATACCAGAGAGATGAACTTGAAAAATGTACAGATATAACAATCCCTAAAAAAATACTCAGAGGCGAATATTTCAGACAACACGAAGCCGAAGCTCGAAAAATATTCAATGATTTAAATGAAAAACTAAACAAAACAAACAATCCTCAAAGTATAAAAAAATATATTAAAGAGTTGAAAAAAACATACAAAAACTCTGACAAAGAATTATTTGCAATTTTCAACGATATACTTGCAAGACGAGGTAACACTCCTGCCGATCTGAAAATCGCAATGCAGGATAAATTAGCAGGAATTTTGCGTGATATGGACTTGTATACCGGCTTTAAGAGCAAAGAAGAGCTTGTCGCCGGAGTTGAGGAAATGGAAAAAAACGTTCGTATTAAGCCTATTGAAGATGCAATTTCCGGACTAAAAGAAGCCCGCAAACAAATTGAAAATAAAACAACAATCGGTGAGGTCGAAGAATATATTAAACAACTCGTTGGCAAAGACAGCAAACACAGGCTTGCAGACTTCAAACTATCAAACAAAATAGCTGAAGCCCTTGAAAAAATGGTTAAAAATAACATAAAAGCTCATAAGCAAATTACAGGTTTGATAGTCTCCTTCCTGATGCTCCCTGTAACTTGTACGCTTCTCAACTGGTCATACCCGAGATTTATGGATGCGGTATTCCCTAATTTGTCAAACAAAAAACACCCTAATGAAATAAAAAATCTGGTTGATAAAGCAAATCATAAGGAGGTGAATGCATAATGGCATTAATCTCAAAAATATCTCAAGGTATAGATAAAGGTCTTTCACGCTCCTCATTTACAAGAAAAGCATGCGAACAATTCCAAGACCCCAAAAATAACGCAGCATGGATTGCAGCACTCGGTGTCGGTTCAATTGTTTTAAAAGACGGTTTTGGCTGTTATTTATATGTTAAACAAAGCTTAAACAACAAAAAAATTCCCGAAGATAAACGAAAATTTGTTGCAGCATTAGACCTTGCAAACGGCGGTTTGATGATGTTGCTCCAAATCCTTATGACCTATACAATTTCTAAAAAAGCTTTCCAGGAAAAAATATTTGAAAAACTTTTCGGAAAAATGTTTAACAGGCAAGCATCAAAAAGTATTCAGGCCGTTATGGAAACAAAAGACCATCTTAAAGGAAAAGTCAAAGGCAACCCTGAATTTCACAGAGCGCTTGAAGGTTACAGAGATGCTTCAATCAGTGCACTGGCAAGTTTAACCACCTTAATTGCAGCAACAACAATCGGTAAACGTGTAATTACGCCGTTTATTGCAACTCCTCTTGCTGATAAGACAAAAGAGTGGATGTGCAGAAACGATAAACCTGCTCAGATACATAAGGATACAAAAAACACTTATGACACAAAAACTCCTGCCTGCGAACAAGAACAACAATCTAAAATCGGGAATTTATTAGATATTAAAGTTCATGATAATGCAGTAATTAAAAACTCATAAATTTTCCAGAGTTTTTATCATCTAGTTGATTTTATTTACGGGAGTTTTAGGCAAACCGCCTTTCAACACAACACAAACCTGTTCTGCTGTGTCTTTTGCGACTTTAATCTGCGCCTCATAAGTGCTTGCACCTAAATGCGGTACAAGGATTAAATTTTCTGACGCGTTATAAAGCGGACATTTTGTAATTTCAGGTTCATCAACAAAAACATCCAGTGCGGCGCCTGCAATATGGGAATTTTTCACAGCCTCAACAAGTGCACATTCATTTATTATACCACCGCGGGCGCAATTGATAATCCTTGCCCCTTTTTTAAGTTTATAAATATTTTCGGAATTAATTAAATCCACAGTTTCTTTATTTTTTGGCACATGGACAGTCAAAAAGTCACAGAATGGAAGCATTAAATCTAAATCATCATACTTTTTATATCCGAATCCTTCAACAAAATCCTTTTCAGCAAACGGGTCGTAAACAAGTATTTCCATGCCGAAAACCTTTGCAATTTCGGCAACGCGCTTACCGATTTTACCAAAGCCGGCAATTCCCAAAGTTTTGCCTAAAAGTTCTGTTCCAAGGAATTTAGAACGCTCAAACCGGCCGTCTTTTATAGTTTCATAAGCCTGAGGAATTTTCCTTGCAAGAGAAAGAAGCATTGCAATTGTATGTTCTGCAGTTGCTTCGGTGTTGCCGTTTGGAGAATTCACCACCCAAATTCCTTTTTCGGCAGCATAATCAACATCAATGTTATCAACACCAACACCGGCACGCGCTATGATTTTAAGATTTTTGGCGCAATCAAGAACTTCTTTTGTCAATTTTGTGGAATTTCTTACAATAATACCATCAAAATCTTTTATAATTTCACACAGCATTTCAGACTGCGGCGTTTTCATAACCACAGCCTCAATTCCTTCTTTTTTCAAGATTTCTTCTGCGATAGCATTAACATTATCTGTAACCAAAACTTTCATCATAAACTCCTCTTTTACTACAAAATATTTATAAACTAAAAAAGGTGCAATCCGCACCTTTTCATACTCCTTAAAATGGTTTTGTCTGATTTAACTTCATCCGTAAGTCTCTGAAACGTGCGATATCTTCCTGTGTTTTTCCCGAATCTTTAAACACAGCCTGTGTCGACGGATGAACCATTAAAACATAATCCATATGGATTTCAAGAAAATTATATTTACGCGGAGACTGTCCTGCGTTGCGCGGGAAAATCTCGGCATTCGTCACGGCAAGAAAACGTCTTTCGCGGTCATTAAGCAAGTCTGTAAGTTCACGATTTGTGTTTGTATATTTTGAAACATAAACAACACCTTTAATATCATGATCTACAGTAAGAATACTAACTTCTATTGGTACCATATCTGTATTTTTAGCCATTTTCTTCTTATCCTTCTGACGTTACAAACGCCTGTTACTATAATTTTTCTATTATTATATTATATTCTAAAAAACATGTCTATATGTTAAATTTTATCAATATGCTTGCCCATCCGAGAACCATATGTTTCATGAACATCCACAACCGAAATAAAAGCTCCCGGATCAAACTCTTTAACAACTTCCTTAAGCTTTGCCATTTCCAAACGCGAAACAACACAATAAATAATTGTTTTTTCGGTCTTTGAATATCCGCCGACACCTTTTAGATAGGTAACACTAATTTCAAATCTGTCAATAAGTTCCTGTCCTATTTCATAAGCTTTGTCGCTAATTATCCGTACAGACTTGGAAGAATTTAATCCTTCAAGCACAATATCAATTACGCGATAAGCAATGAAATAGGTTAAAACTGAATACATTGCCTTATTCCAGCCAAAAACAAGCCCGGCGCCAAAGTAAATAAAGATATTAAAAGCCATAATTATTTCGCCGACAGAAAGCCCGAATTTTTTTGACAAAACAAGCGACATAATTTCTGTGCCGTCAAGCGAACCTTCATTTTTCAATACAATACCGACTCCGGTTCCCAGAATTATACCGCCGAATACAGTCGCAAGCAGCAAATCATCGGTAATATGATATGTCTCAAATATGTTAATCCCAACAGCCAGCATAGTAACTGCATAAAGTGTCTGAAAAACAAAATGCTTGCCCATTTTAGTGAAAGCAAGACACAAAAACGGAATATTCAACACAAGAATTAACAAACCAAGGTTGTATTTGGTTAAATAGCTTAAAATCATAGAAATTCCGACAATTCCGCCGTCAATAATATTGTTTGGCACAAGGAAACACTCAAGCGCAAATGCCGCTACAAAAGCACCAAAAGCTAAAAAACATAATTTATTTAATACAAATAAAACTCTTTCTTTTAGTGATATTTTTCTTTCAGGCATCGTAATTATCTTTCTATTAATTTTTATCTTCAGTTTTTCTGATAGCAAGAAGGTTATTTATTTTAAATATAGTTCTTTTTTCTTTAATATCTTCAGAATTTTTGTATCCGAGAATTTTTTCTAAATCCTGCTTTAAAGAAACCAAGTCTTCGTATTTTTTAAGAGTTCCATCAAGGGCAATTGAAACATCACCTGTCTCCTCTGAAACAACAAGACATGCGGCATCACTTGTTTCTGTCATACCGATTGCTGCTCTGTGGCGTGTTCCGTATTTCCAGCTTAGTTTCGGGTCTTCCGTAAGAGGAAGGAGAACACCCGCTGAAATAACTTTACTGCCATTTATAACAACAGCCCCGTCGTGAAGTGGTGTATTGGGGTGAAAAATAGTCAATAAAAGTTCAGTTGACAAATCCGCATTCAACTTTGTACCAACATCATAATAAGTGTTGCTCAAATCGCTTTGGAACACAATCAAAGCGCCGGTGTGGGTTTTTGAGAGGAATTTCACAGCTTCAATAAGTTCTTTTATTACATCAATTTTTTCATCTTTAGTTTTCTGGTTACTGTTAAAAAATTTAGAAATAAAATCAGCCTGACCGAGATAGCCGAGGAAACGGCGCAATTCCGGCTGGAAGATAACAATCAAACTCAATGATACAAGAGTTACAACTGATTTTAAGAAGACGCCTATGATTTTCAAGTCAAATCTCACAAGGATTTCGGAAAAAATCCATAAAAATACAAGAACAAAAGCTCCTTTTACGAATTTTTCGGATTGGGTATTTTTGATGAATTTTTTATAAAATACCAGAAGAATTACTGCAATAAAAAGAATTTCAAGCACATTTGTGCCGCTAAAGGATAAATCCAACATTCCTATTTGCATTTGCAGATATTTCAGTATTTCATCAAGCATTTACTTTAACCTATCCGGAACTATATCGTGAGAAATCAAATCCTCTAATGTCTCTCTATTTATTATAATATCAGATTTTGAATTATTTACAATAACCATTTGAGGTTTTTGTACCCGATTGTAGTTTGAAGCCATTGAATAATTGTAAGCACCGGTGTTATAAACGCACAAAATATCGCCTTCAACCGGTTCGGGCAAATTGATGTCTTTAATTAATATGTCACCGCTTTCGCAAAATCTTCCGGCAATTGTAACAGTTTGTAAAGTTGCACTTTCTTTCTTGTTTGCAATTTCAGCAGAATAGTTTGCCTGATACATTGACGGGCGCGGATTATCAGCCATTCCACCGTCAACCGCAACATATTTTTTGCCATGCGGAACTTGTTTAGAGCTTCCGATTGTGTATAAAGTTATGCCGGCAGTGGAAATTATGCTTCTGCCCGGTTCCAAAAACAAAGCTGGCGGCTCAATTCCGTATTTTTTAATGTTTTCGTTAAGACTGTTTATTATAACTTCAGCAATTTCAAAAGTCGATGGAGGAAGGTCTTCTTCTGTGTACTTGACGCCTAAGCCGCCGCCGACATTAATTTCGTCGAGTTTCAAGCCGAATTTTTCATCAAGTCTTGCGATTTCTTTTATAAGAATTTCAATTTCATCGTGGTAAACTTTTGTCTCAAAAATTTGCGAGCCGATATGTGCGTGAAGCCCGTGTAGTCTGAGATTTGTGTAGTTATTCAAAATAAGTTCGACGGCCTCATCAATCTGCGTCAAATCAAATCCGAATTTTGAATCCAGATGACCTGTTTGAATGTATTCATGAGTATGGCATTCAATTCCGGGGGTAATTCTTAGAAGAATGTCGACTGTTTTATTTTGCGATTTTGCGATTTCGTCAAAAAGCGCAAGTTCAAAGAAATTGTCAACTGAAATTCGTCCGACGCCAAGTTCCAGCGCAAGCGTCAATTCGTCAAAAGACTTGTTATTGCCGTTGAAAAGCACCTTTGACATATCAACGCCGGCTTTATAAACAGTATAAATTTCACCGGCTGAGACAACATCAAATCCAAAGCCTTCCTGTGCAAGAATTGCAGAAGTTGCCATTGTACAAAGAGATTTGGAGGCAAACATCATATTAATTTTTTCATAACCGGAAAAAGCCTTTTTGTAATCTTTACAGATGCCTCTTAAAGTAGCTTCGTCAATCACATAAAGCGGGGTTCCGTATTTTTCTGCCAATTCGACAACGTCACATCCCCCGACTTCGAGATTGCCGTTTGCGTTGGTTTTAAGCGTAATCGGTTTTAAAAACTGGTTGGTGCTCTCCATAAAATATCCTCATTATAAATCTTTATAAGTTTAGTTTAGCACAGAGATAGACTATTTTTAATATGATTGAAAAAATATAAAATTTTTGTTATAATTTTTATAGGAATACGAAAGGAGCAGATATGTCTAAAACCATTGTTATTACTAAATCCCAGCAGGGGGCTTAAACAGCGCTCCTGAGAAACAATATGCCTTTACTTTAGCCGAAGTTTTGATTACTCTCGGAATTATCGGAATTGTTGCCGCAATGACACTGCCGAGTTTAATAAATAATCAGCGGAACAAAGCTTTGCAAACCGCCTTAAAAAAAGCCTACTCCAGGCACTCAGACGCTTTAATGCTTGTTAAGGCAGAAGCAGGTGTTGACAATATTTTTAATGAATTTGTCATTTACGACAAAAATGCTGGAGGGTATTATCGTAAAAATGAATTCATTAATATGTACAGAAGCAAACTAAAAATTATCGGGAAATGCAAATATAAAAAGCGTATAAGAAATTACTCAAATACAGAAGATGCATATATTGATATTGGCGGAACTGCAACACCAAAAACTCTTTTATCTGATGGAACCTGCATGGATTTGGTGATAAACGCCGGCACTATTGGAATTACTATTGATATAAATGGAGCTGATAAAGGGCCAAACAGATTAGGACATGATGTTTTTACGTTTCATGTAAATAAAAAAGGAATGTGGGAACCTGTTAAAATGACCAAGCTTTATACAGATGCTGAGCTAGAGGATTTAAAAAACCAGTATCTGTCACAAAGTGAGAACGGCCAACTTTCAGCCTCACAAATCGCAGGGATAGAACAGAAAGGAAGGCCTTGCTCAATAAAATCCAAACAAAAGGGCAACGGAATAGGCTGCACCTGGTACGCATTGAATGATATAAACCCCGATGATAATTCCTCACGCTACTGGGAAAATCTGCCTAAATAACTTTAACCGCCATCAAATTCACAAACAATCCGATTGAAATAAAAAAGGCAAAAACTGCCATGGTTTTTGCAGCTCCGGTCAAAACGCGTAAATAATCCGGATTACGCGAATAATGGGTTTCGGCATTGTACGCTTGTAATGCTTTATAAAGCATTACAACAAACGGGATTGTCAAAAAAGCACCCAAACAAAAATAAATTTGCGACATAAATGCAAACAAGGTCAAAAACAAATATCCGAGGGCATAAACAAAAACAAACCCTTTCATCGCAAGGGATTTAGAGCCTAATCTTTGAACAAGAGTTTTTTTGCCGGCGACCCTGTCTCCCTCAAAGTCCAAAATCGTATGAACATACATAACACCGATTGTGAACATAGAAATAGCCAGAGACAGAATAAATACATTTAAGGAGAACGATTTTGTCATAACAAAATACATTCCCTCAAACAAAAGCGGGCCGAAAGCAATTCCAACAGCGATTTCACTCAGGCCGGCGCGAGAGAATTTCGGATAACTCAGTACGATAATTCCGCCCAGCGCAGCAAGTGCTAAAACAGGCCAGCCGCATCTTATAAAAAGAAATCCTCCGATTAGAAGAGCCAAAACACAATAAATAACAACAACGCAGAATAAATCTGACATGGTTGCAGTTCCGTTTCTCAGATAAGCACATTTTACATCCGGAGCAAATTCATCAAAACGCGGGTCTTTACTCAAAACCTTATAATCATCAAAATCGTCATACAAGTTAGTTGCCATATGTGCAAATAGAATTCCTGCAAACGCAAGAAGTCCGTTTAAAACATTCCCGTCAGCCCCGAGTGCGTATAAAAAACAGGCAAGACAGGAGAAAACCGTCATATCCGAAGAATACCATCTGGAATGCTTTGCAGCCTCCAGAATCCCCTTAAAACTAATCAACTTATCAAGCCTCCAAGCCCTCTGACAGCCTCATAACTTGCTCCGGCCTCAAGAATTTCTTCCGCGGTAAGACCGAAAAGCGTAATCAGGCTATAAACATCTTTATCGCCCTTTTTAAGCATCTCAACCACATGCAAAACAGCTTCGGAGCGGCTTAGTTTTGTGAATTGGTCGTTTATACCAAGATGAAAACTTCTTTTCTTCGCTTTTCCCATATCAGCAAGAGACCTCTTTATTAATCCCGACTTCCATAGCCAAAAGTGCCGCGCCAATCATCCCGGAGTAATTTCCGGCACTTGCATGACGAACTTTTGTGTAGGTTGCAACGATTTCTTTGTTAAGCTCTTTTTCAAGATATTCAACATCGACAAATTCAGCCATTGAACCGGAAAGCACAATTACCTCCGTATCAAAGAGGTTTGCAAGCCCGATACAGCCAATTAAAATATGATTTTGCCACTCTAAAAACGACTGAATATACTTATCCTCTCTGTCGAGCAGAAGCCGTTCGGTTTTTGTCATCTCAGCCTCATGCGAAGAAGTTAAATCCAAAACGGTCTTCACTTCATCAATTACGTCGTAAGTTGTTACATTAGGAACTTTAGTAATCTCCTGCGCGGTAAGCATTAACCCCCTGCCTGACGCGTAAGCTTCAAAACAGTCATAAGCCCCGCAAGTACAGTAGCGGCGTTTGTCAGGATACATTTTAAAATGCATTTCACCGGCAGTTCCGCTTTTACCCTTCAAAAGCTTGTTGTTAACAATAATTCCGCCGCCGACGCCAGTTCCGAGCGTAAGCATTATGCTGTCTGAACAGCCTTTTGAGGCGCCTAGAATATGTTCAGCCCACGCTGCTGCGTTTGCATCATTTTCAACAAAAACCTTTTTTTCGCTTAAGCCAAGAAAATCCATATTCGGATAACCTTCGGCAATATTGCCGGTTGAGCCGATAAGCCCTGTGTTTTCATTATTCACCGCTCCTGCCGTTGCAAAAGCTATTACATCCGCGTCTTTTTCGTGAAGCTTTACTATTTCCTGCAAAACCTCTTTTATACCGTCAAAAGTTTTCGGAGTTGAACGCTTTTCAATTTCAGCAATGATTTCTCCGCTTTCATTGACAATAGTGTTATAAATTTTTGTACCGCCAATATCAATGGCCAAAGCTTTTTTCATAAATTATTTTCCTCTAAAATTCACACCCCTGTTTAAAATAGCCTTAAGTTAAATTAAATTATTTTCGTCTCTGCACAAAACGCTTTGTAATCAATTGCGGGCGGGTAATTGCCGACCCGATTACAACACAATGAGCGCCAAGTTCAAAAGCTCTGTCAACCTCTTCCGGTTCCCAAATCCGGCCTTCCAATACAACCGGAACATCCGTTTGCTTAACAAGAGCTTCAAGAAGTTCAAAATCTGGGCCGTCGTTTTTCAAAGGAGATTCGAGCGTGTAACCGGAAAGCGTTGTAGAAAGCATGTCCGCGCCCATTTCGGCCGCCTTCAAACCTTCTTCAAGTGTCGAAATATCAGCCATTGAAATCCTTTTGTTGATTTTTACATATTTTATGAGTTCCTCAAGCTTAGCACCGTTTGGACGCTTGCGCTGGGTTCCGTCAAACGCAATAATATCAGCTCCTGCTTCGATTAAAGAGATTACATCCTTTAATTCAGGCGTAATATAAACAATCTCCTGCCAATTCGGCGGAATAACCTCGGGTTTCGTAATTCCGATTACCGGGATGTCAAAAAGCCGCTTTGCATTAGTTACATCTCTTACTCCCGCAACCCTGAGACCGCCGGCACCGCCTTTTACAGCGGATTTCATCATCGCAACCATGCATTTTTCGAGATACAAAGGCTCTGAAGGCATTGCCTGAACTGAAACCACAACTTTATTTTTCAAACGATTAATCATGATTTCATGATACACCAAAAATAAATTTTTGAGTTATACTAAAATAAAAAGTCAGGAGAGAGTTATATGAAGAAATCAACCGTTAAATATCCGTATCTTACAGAAGAAGTAGAAATTTACGAACGCGAAAACGGACATAAAATCGTTCTTGCGCACAAAGAAGGCGAATTGGTTAATGTAAGTTCATGGGTTAAAACAGGCTCAATCAACGAAGATGACAGAATTAACGGGATTTCACACTTTCTCGAACATTTGATGTTTAAAGGCACTCACAAACACGCAGCAGGTGAGTTTGACAGGATTTTAGAGGCAAAAGGCGCGATTGTGAACGCTGCAACGTGGAAAGATTACACTTTTTACTATGTAACTCTTCCAAGAGGCGAAAATTGCAAAGATTTGAACCTTGCAATCGAACTTCATGCTGATATGATGCTTGACCCTGTGCTTCCGGAGGGTGAAATCGGGCCGGCATTTGATTTGAACGACACGCAGGTAAAAGAAAAACGCGAAAGACATGTTGTAATCGAAGAAATCAGAATGCGTAAAGACCAGCCATGGACAAAGGTTTATAACAAATGCAACTTTGAAATGTACACGGCGCACCCGTACAAACGCGACGTAATCGGAACTCCTGAAATAATTTCACAGGTTACGCGCGACGATATAATGAATTATTATCAGACTTTTTATTCACCGGAAAATATTACAACGATTATTGTCGGTGATTTTGACAAAGAAGAAATTCTCAAAAAAGTTGAAAAAGAATTTGACTTCAAAGGCAGACCAAACGCGCCAAAACGCGAAAACAAAATTGACGCACCAACGCAGGAAACAAAATATTTTGAAGACAGCGCACATGTTAACACAGGTTATGCGATTTTCGGCTGGCTAGGGCCTAAGGCTTGCGACATAAAATCAACAATTGAGCTTGATATTATCAGTATAATTCTCGGCGACAGCACAAGTTCAAGAATGTATCAAAACTTGATTGAAAAACGCACAGACGCACTGTTCAATATGGTTTCGGCAGAACATTACCAGTTCAAAGACGGCGACAACTTCTTTATTCAGGCTAATTTCAAACCTGAAGCAAAGGATTTGGCAATTGATTTGATTAAAGAGGAATTGAGAAAACTTACGGAAATCAGAATTACGGATGCCGAGCTTGCGAAAGCAAAAAAGAAAATTAAAACCAGATTTGCATATTCAGCAGAAACGGTTTCTGAAATCGGCGAAACAATCGGCTATTATATGACAGTTTGCGATGATTTGAAGCTTGTTGAACAGTATTTGGCGGATTTGGACAGCATTACGGTTGAGGATTTGAACGAAACAATCAAAAAATACCTTGATATAAAAAACTGTGTTATTTCTGTTTTAATACCGGAAAAATAGGTTTTGCGAGCGCTTCTTCCAGAAAATCGGACAACTCGTATTGTTTTTGCAGAATTAATTCAACAAAATCCTGCAAATAATAGACGTCGTCATCTTGAAAAACGACAGCTTTAAGGATTTTGACGAAATTATTAATTTCGAGCAAACGCGTGTGGGCTTCTTCAACAAAAGCATATTCATCTGTAAATTCAGCTTGAGACATTTTGACTCCTCTCTTTATTTTAAGTATTATAATACTGAATATCGTTATTTTATTCCATTGATTAGTATTTGTCAAGCGGATAATATTAACTTATGCGAGATGAACGATTACAAACGTTAGGAAATAACATAAGGGCTGAGAGAATGAGAAAAAGACTCTCTCAGAGTAAACTTGCTGAATTAGTTGAAATCAGCACTGACTCAATGACTAAAATTGAAAATGCAAACCAAACACCGTCTGCATTCATTATCTTTGACATTGCAAACGCGTTGGAAATTCCGATTGAAGAACTTTTCAGAGGAATACCTAAGCGAACCGACGGGAAATAACTTACAGTCACTTAGTCAGAGAACGGTCAGCGAGCATTGTCTGAGCGGCGCAAGTAAAGGGAATAGAAGAAGAAGTGAATAATTTAGCGAGTTTGCGAGCTTGACTCTGACTTAGTGACTGTAAATGGGGGCGTATTTTTCTTTTCTTTGGTACTTTCTTTTCTTTTTTCCCGCAACAAAAAGAAAAGAAAGTACATCAAAAAACAAATAAACAAACAAATAAAGGATTGAACCAGCTATGATTTCAGCTTCACAAACCGAATTAGAAGAACTTGAAAAAGTCAAAGCAAAATGCTTGAAATGCGAAAAGTGCGAACTTTGCAAAACCCGCACAAACACAGTTTTCTCGGGCGGAATTCCAAATCACAAAATGATGCTAATAGGTGAAGCCCCGGGATTTTATGAAGACCAAAAAGGCGAACCTTTTGTAGGAAAAGCCGGCCAGCTTTTGGATAAAATCCTTGCGTCAGTAGGATTTTCGCGTAAAGAACACCTTTACATCTGCAATACGCTCAAATGCCGTCCGCCCGAAAACCGTGACCCTTTGCCGGAAGAAAAAGCCGCCTGCCGTGAATATTTGGACGCTCAAATCGAAATTTTGAAACCAAAAATAATTCTGCTTTGCGGCCGTGTTGCAGTACAATCCTTTATAAATACAAATCAAGGCATCACAAAACTTCGCGGAAAATGGTTTGAAGGCCCGAACTTCTCGAAAATGATGCCGATTTATCATCCGTCATATCTTTTGAGAAACGATTCACGCGAAAAAGGCAGTCCGAAATGGCAAATGTGGCAGGATATTCAGGAAATCCGACGGGCTTATGACCAGATGGATTAGCACAGCACACACAGTGTGCTCTTACACATTGGAGAGGAATTTGGAGAAGAGGTTAAGACGACAAGACATTAAGACGATAAGTGCATTACGTTTTTAAATTCCCCTTAACTGGTAGAGATGAGGAAAGAATTTCAACTTGAGCCCGCTTTTTGCAAAGCGAATGCTACAAATTCGGGTAAGTATGATTACACAACCTCTTCAGAGTCTGTAACAAATTCTATAACAAACGGGCTTTCGGTCTCAAAAGCTTTCTCTAAAGCAGGTATAACTTCGTCTTCTCTGACAACACGAACAGCATCAATTCCGTAACTTTTGGCAAGCAACACAAAATCAGGGTTTGTAAGCTCTGTTTCGTAATGTCTTTGGCCAAACTGCTCATCCTGAAGCTGGCGAACCATTCCAAGACCGGAATTATTGATTACTAAAATTTTGACAGGCAGGTTATTTTCTTTACAAACTGCAAGTTCTGACAAATTCATCTGGAAGGAACCGTCGCCGGTCACAAGAACTACAGGCTGCTTTTTTCCATTAGCGATTGAGGCTCCGATTGCCGCCGGAAAACCAAAGCCCATTGCGCCAAGTCCGCCAGAAACCAAAAGTTTGCCCGGTGAATTAAATTTATAGTTTTTAACAAGAGAAATCTGATGCTGACCGACTTCCGCAGCAATGACAGGCGCAAAATCGTTTGTGAAAGTATACAAGGCCTTCATAATCTTTGCAGCAGTCAAATTTTCTTCAACAACACGTTCCGTGCTGATTTGCGCCGGAGAATACTCGAAATGAAGGCTTTCAGGAAGGTTATTTAACAAAGCTTTTAAAAAGCCTTTTATATCAATATTCAGCGGGATATCAGAAGACAAATTCAAGATTAATTCTTTAGAATTGATATCAACCTGAACAATAGTTTTGCTATTTAGTTCTTTGGAATTAAACGCGTCCGTAATTCTGTCATTAAATCTCGCGCCAAAAACAAGAAGCGTATCAGAGTTTAAAAGAAGTTCATTCGCAGCTTTGTCACCGAAAATACCTATCATGCCGGCGTAATTCGGATGGATTTGCGGGAAAGCGCCAAGCCCCATCATTGTTGAAACCAGCGGAATATTAGTTCTGTTTACGAATTGAAGAAGTTCATTTGAGGCTTTTGCATGTAAAACTCCGCCGCCGCATACGATTAAAGGTGATTTTGAGGAATTTAAGACTTCCAAAACTCTTATAACATCAAGGCTTGAGACTTCTCCTGTTTTGTCTGACGGTAAAGCAAGATTTTTGTATTCGGTTTCTTCTAAGAGAATATTTTGCGGAATATCAATAACAACCGGACCTTTTTTCCCGCTCATGGCAATCAAATATGCTTGAAGCAAAGTGCTTTCAAGTTCGGCTGCTCTTTCGATTTTGAAGGCCGCCTTTGTGCAGGATTTGACCATTTCTGTAAAATTGATTTCCTGAAAAGAATTTTTTCCGCTTAACCTGCTGTCAACCTGTCCTGAAATAACAACCACCGGAAAGCCGTCAAGATAAGCATTCACAAGGCCTGTAACCGTATTTGAGGCGCCCGGGCCTGAGGTTACGATGACAAATCCGCATTTGCCGCTTATTCTTGCATAACCTTCTGCCGCGTGAACCGCACTCTGCTCATGACGCAAAAGATAATGTTTTATGTCATTTTGCTTTGAAAGCTCATCGTAAATCCCCAAGACGGCTCTGCCGGGATAACCAAATACAGCATCAACGCCGAGTTTTTGAAAAGTTTTTACTATAATTTTTGAGGTTGTTAAAACTTCTGTAATCTGCATTTATAACTTCTTTCATAGAAATTCTACCACAAGTGAAGTGTTTTTTCTATAAGGCTTTAATTTTTTAGAACTTAAAAGAGGATGCCTTTGACATCCTCTTTTGAAACTTTTACAACTAATCAATTGTGAATAAATCTTTTAGCTGTTTTTTCTTAGTTTGCACTTTCTGTTTGCGCTCTGCCGCTTGTTTTTGCTGTTCAGCACGTCTTGCAGCTGCTTTTTGTTGTTCTTTTTTAAGTTTTTCCTGGCGTTTCTTTCTTGCTTCTAACTGTTTCGCTTTTTGTTTTGCAACCTTTTCCTGTTGTTTTTTCCTTCTTTCTGCCGCCTTTTGACTTGCAGATTTCTCTTTTTGAGTTATTTTTGAAGTTTTGCTGTTAATCCAGTCTGAAATCGGTGTGTCCGAAGCGTATACAGCAGTTGAGGATAAAATTGTTAATGCCATTAAACTCACTAAAATCTTTTTCATAAATTTCTCCTTTATTCTGAAATTAATTCTTTGAATAATTGTTTTTTCTTATCAATTTTTTCCTGACGGGCTTTAGCAGCATCTGCATTTTGTTTTTTTGCAGCTTCAATTTGGTTATTGAATTCTTCAACTTTTTTATTCATTGCGTCTCTTTGTTCCTGACGCTGCTTTTCAATTTCCTGAATTTTTTTTGCGTTAGCTTCATCCCTTTGTTTTTTCTGCTCTTCTATTTGTTTAAGTTTGTTTTCAATAGCAGCATTCTGCTTTTCTCTCTGCTCCTGAATAGCTTTTTCGCGTGCTTCGTGGCGCTGCTGCATTTCCTTTTCTGTGTCAGTTATTTTTTGGGTATATTTTTGTATCAATTGACCAGAGTACGTATCTGGTTCATCAGCCTGAACAGCCAAGCCTGATGACATTGCCATAAGAATAGTTAAAACTAAAAATTTTTTCATATAAATTCTCCTTTCTTGTATTAGAGATTATACTAAATTAAATTGTATTTAGCAATAATTTTTTGAATACCTTCTTGAGCTATATTAAAAATCTCCAGCATTTGCGTTCTTTCATAAGGAGCACCCTCGGCAGTAGTTTGAAATTCTATTATCTTTCCGCTTTTTGTGAGGACGACATTTGCATCAACCTGCGCGTGTGAATCCTCTTCATAATTTAAATCCAGCCGAACTTCGCCATTAACAATTCCTGCTGATATTGCTGCGACCGGTTCGATAATCGGGCTTTCTTTAATTAGGCCTTGCTTAAGAAGTTTTTCCACAGCGTCGCATAAGGCAAGATAGCCGCCGCAAATACTTGCCGTACGGGTTCCGCCATCTGCCTGAATTACATCTGCGTCAATGGTTATTGTTAAATCCGGAATTTTAGTCAAATCAACACATGCTCTGAGGCTTCTACCAATAAGCCGCTGGATTTCCTGAGTGCGCCCAGAAATTTTTGTTCTCTCTCTCTGGCATCTTGTATTAGTTGAGGAGGGAAGCAAAGAGTATTCTGCAGTAAGCCAGCCGCGATTGTCATCTTTGTCCATCCATTTTGGCTTTCCTTCTTCAACTGAAGCTGTTGTTATAACTTTTGTGTCGCCGAATTCAACAAGAACACTTCCATAAGCGTGCTTTGTATAATTCTTTGTGAATTTTATTTCTCTAAGTTCGTTATTTTTTCTATTCTCTCTCATTTTCACCTCTAATCGTAATCCCACATGTAAATTTGTCCGCAGTATCTGCATACAGCGTGTTCATTCATAAATTTTAAATCAGGAATAAACGTGTAGCCGTCAACTGATATTTCTATTTCATTCTTGTCATTGTATTTTTGCGCAAACCGTCTTTCGCCCTGATAATCCGGTGAAAACATCAATTCAAATTTATCAATTGATTTACAGTTTTTGCAAATAAACATGAAAAGTTTTCCTGTATTAATTTTCGTCCTTTTTCTTTGCACGTTTCAAAATATCAGGGTCAAGCTTTTTTCTGCCGCCCTTTCTGACAACTGCCGGAACGCCGTCGCGTCCGCTTAAATTTTTATACCACAGAGACCAGACAATACTTCTTAAAGGCAAAGTAAAGCCTACAACCAGCATGAAAATTATCTGTTGAACAACGAAATTTGAAATATCAAGCGGTGTTATCTGCGGGGAATTCGCCATTGCAAGGATTGAATTTATTCCATCAACAGGGATTGTGGAAGCCCAGCCTTCAAGAAGGCCCAATAGCAAAGGCGTTAGTTTTATTGCATCGAAGATTACAGAAATTCCTATCTCCAAAAAATAATAAGTTACTGCAAATAAAACAGTCATAATCGCAAGAGTTCTTGCAAAATTCCCTTTTATCAGCATAAGACTTCTTTTGAAACATCCGGTTGCTGAAACGTCTTCTTCAAACGTGAAAACCTGAAATATCAAAACAAAATATACAAAAAAGATTAAGCCTAAAACCCACATGAGCGGAAAAGACGCAATTGCTGAAAAAATACTGAACAAAAGCCAAATCAGAATAAAAGTTCCTGCTCTTCGTGTCACAACCGCATTATGTGCAGGAAAATCATAAATTTTACCGGTTGACATTGCAGCTTCTGTCAAAGAATTCAATGCCCCATACGAAACCAGATAATCCCAGAAGGCTTTCATCCACAAAATCAGACCCGGCAAAGCAATAAGCATCAGGCAGATTAAAAATGCGCTCATGCTGCCCAGTGCCGGAATTTCATTTATTAAATAGTCCGAATTACTTGTAAACAGATATGTCATGCTGAAAACCCATACAAGACCTGCAAACTGGCCAAGAACAGGAAAAAGCATATATAAGGAATATTTTGGGAAAAATGTACAGTATAATTTTAACCCTTCCCATAAAACCCCTGATGCACTTTCGCTAACTTTATATTTACCCATATTTTCTCCCTTGTTGTATAATAATTTTAGTACAAATAAATAATTAAAAACAATGTTAGATTACAAAGAATTAATCAAAAATTTTAAAGAGGAAGATTTTAAATTAAAACGGGTAAACCTTCATGTACACACAGATTATTCTGATGGAGAAGGTGATTTTGACGAACTGGTAGAGCAGGCCGAAGCAAAGAATTATAATTATATAGCGATTACCGACCATAACACAATGAAAGGATATTCTGAGAGAAATTCCGCCGTAAGCCCTGTATTAATTCCGGGGGTTGAATTTGATGTATGGTGCGGGCATGTGTTCATGCATCTTTTGGCTTATGGAGTTGATAAGGAAAATCCGGAACTTAAAGAATTTTTCGCTAAAAATAAGGCTGAAACAGAATGGAATATTATCAGGCTTATCCCAAAAAGAAATTTAAGAAAGTTGATTAAAGCAATTCACAATGCCGGCGGAATCGCGGTTTGGGCTCATCCGGCATGCTGTTGGTGTTTGTCAATGGATAGAATGGCTAAAAAGCTTATATCAATGGGCTTGGACGGCATTGAGGCCTATTATCCTTACCCGAGATTCAGAAGGTTCGTGAAGTTTCATCGAGCCGGAACTGCCAAAAAGATTGCAGAAAAATACAATCTTATCAAAACAGGCGGAACTGACTGCCATAAAAAAATTCTTTCATAAAATTACCAATTCTGTTTTCTGTCGCCTTCACCCTCCTGATTTCTTAAAATTGCACGCGGAAAACGTCCACCCTTTTCAATTATTGAGCAAAATTCGTCTGTTAAGAGAATTTTCGGTGAAGGATCGTTGTAATCGTTATGATTTGACAGTCCCATGAAAAACACATCATATCCCCATCTGTTCGGGCCTTTTTGTCCGTTGACATCTATTATAATTGTTAGCGCGGGAACCGTATATGCATTAAACATAAATAGAGTACCATCATTAGCAGCATATACATCGGAAGTATCCTTCAACCAATCATAACTGCAATTCCAGTTTATAGAGTTACCGCCTTCAGATCTTACAACATCACGTTTTTTATATTTCTCCTTGATATCAGTATTATAAGTTTTTAGTTTTAATGTTGAAACAAGATAATTTTTTAATAATTCACAATCTCCAATCTCACCCTTATAAGAAACTGAACCTTTTGGATAATATACATAACAATACTGAAAGCCTTCTTCATTGACTCCCAGATTAATTGCGTTTTGAAGAAGAGAATACTGCTTTTTTAAGCCCACTTCAAAAACTTTGAATTGATATTTACCTATTAAGCTTGGCAAAGTCATTGCGGCGACAATTCCAATAATGCCAAGGGTTATGAGGACTTCTGCCATGGTGAAGGCGGGCTTTTGGAAAGGTAAAAAGTGAGAAGGTTTAATTAATAAGTGAAAAGTGAAATGTGAGAAGTGAAAAGTCCGTTTCGTTAATTTGTGAACCGTGAACCGTGAGAGGTGAGCTTTCGTTATATTGTTATTGCACCGTTTTACTTTAGACGTTTTTCGTTCCGCCATTGCGAGCGCAGGAGTAACAACAGGGCATCCTGCCTCAAGGAATCCGTTTTTT
>URXT01000001.1 GCA_900551915.1 uncultured bacterium | reverse complement strand
CCACCTTTGCCGAGGGCTGGAACCATCTGGACGGCAAATCCGCCCTGGCCTTTGCCCGGGAGCGCCACGCCTTTAAGACCGGCGATATCCAGCGCGGCATCAACCAGATGAAAGTCATTGACGCCATGGTGGAAAAACTCAAGTCCCCGGCCCTGCTCATGAGCTTTTCCAAGCTGATGGATGCAATGGCGGACTGCTTTGTGACCAGCCTGTCCCAGGAGCAGATCTCGGCCCTGGTCCGGATGCAGCTGAGCGACCTGTCCAGCTGGGATATCCAGAGCTACAGCGTGACCGGTACCGGTGCCAAGAGCAGCAAGTGCTACTCCGCCAAGGGCCAGAGCCTCTACGTCATGAAGCCGGATGAAGCCTCCGTCAGCAAGGCCAAAGAGATGATCGCGACCGTGCTGGGCGGTGAGGGCACTGTGAGCGACACCACCCAGACCCCGGAAAAGACCGACATCTTTACCCCCACCACCGACCCGAACGCCGCTGCTTCCATTCCGGAAGAACCGGCGGAAAGCGTCATCGTGGAGGATCCCGCCGAGAGCGTGCCGGAAGAGACCCCGGCCGAAACGCCTGCTGAGCAGCCTGCAGAACAGCCTGCCGACACCCAGCCCCAGGAGCCGGAGACTCCGGCCGACAGCGGCACCAGTGACGGCAGCACCGAAGCTCCGTCCATCTCCCTGCCCACGCAGGAAGAGGTGGAACAGGCTGCATCCTCGCTGTACAACGCAGCGTCCACCATTCTGGATGCCATCTACAATGCATCGTCCCAGAACGACGCCGCCTGATTTCCCACAACCGCAACGAGGCCCCGGAGGGCAGAACCTCCGGGGCCTCGTTTTTTCGTTGTCAGGATCTTATGCCTTGATCTCGTTCCACACGCTGTGGCCGTCCAGGCTGGAGGCATCCACGCCCAGATACTCGCAGATGGTCTGGGCAATGGTGCCGAAGCAGAGCTTCGTGCCCAGGTCCACACCGGGCTTCACGCCCTTGCCGCAGACCAGGTACGGCACATACTCGCGGGTGTGGTCGGTGGTTTTGGTATAGGACGGGTCGCAGCCGTGGTCTGCTGTAATAAATAAAACATCCTCTTCTTTTAATTCAGGCAAAATTTTTGCCAGGTAGGAATCAATTTCTTCGATTGCAGAGCCGTAACCTTTTGCGTCATTTCTATGCCCGTAAAGCATATCTGTATCAACAAGATTTGTGAAAATCAAATCGAAAGCTTCTCCGCCCTCATAATCCTTGTAAGCAATTGAAGGCAAATCAAGTTCATTTTTAACAGCCTGCAGCGTAAGTTCAAGCCCTTCTTTATTTGAACCTGTATGAATTGCATGCGTAATTCCGGATTTTGAAAAAATATCTTCTATTTTGCCGATTGCAATAACCCTTCCGCCCATTTCTTTAATCTCGTTAAGCAAAGTTCTTTTCGGAACCATTGAATAATCACGTCTGTCTTTTGAAATCCTTGTCGGCTTTCCATCAATAACTTTATACGGGCGCGCAATAACGCGTGAAACATTATAATTGCCTTCATCAAGAATTTTTCTTGCTATTTCACACCATTTGTAAAGTGTTTCCAACGGGATTAAGTCCGTATCGAGCGCGATTTGAAAAACACTGTCAGCGCTTGTATAAACAATAGGGAATTTCGTTTTATGGTGTTCTTCATTTAATTTTTCAATAATTGCAGTACCGCTTGCAGGACAATTTGCAAGAATTCCGCCGCAGCCGGTTTCCGATATAAATTTTGAAACGAGCTCTTCAGGAAAACCGTCAGGAAAAGTTGCAAAAGGGGTTTCCGAAACCAAGCCGGCAATCTCCCAGTGACCGGTTGTTGTGTCTTTACCTTTTGATTTTTCTACCAGAGTTCCAAACTGTGCAGCAGGATTTTCAACCGGCGAAACACCTTTGAAATCCTGAATATTTCCAAGCCCCATTTTCTCTAAAACAGGCAGCTTTAATCCGTTATTAAATTCGCAGACATTTTTTAAGGTGTTGCACTCCGGAATATCTCCGAAAGCTTTACAATCCGGCATTGCCCCAATTCCCATACTGTCAATTACTATAATTATCGCTCTTTTCAAAATTCAACTCCTATTTCCTTTTTCCGAAGATATTTTAACATAAAAAATTCAATATGAATTATTTTGCAATTCTCACGACTACGTAGGCATTAAAATCTACTGACCCGTAAATTATTTTTGCCTGCTCATCTCCATTATCAATAAGCCGGACAAAATTAATTTCTTCCTCGCCAAAATCCTCGTTAGTTTCAACAGCCTCAAGGCTTGCAAGCATATTATGCGCCTGAAAAAGTTTCAGATAAACTTTTCCGTTTTTTTTCTCACCCATAACCTGATAATGTCCGACCGGAAGAACAGCGTCATTTTTCAATTCCAGATTCAAAGGAATTAAAAGTATCGGAAGTTCTTTTGGAATAGAAGTTAAAAAAGCGGTTTCGTTACTCTCCTGAAAAGCTTCGCCGTTTCGCAAAAGCCTGTCTTTCGGCTTTTTAGGTTTACCCTTTTTGCTTTCAAGCGCCTTGTCAAATTCTTCGTCAGTTACCGGTTTTTGTCCGTAAGCATTTTGGTCACCGAAATTGTCCCACAAATCGCCCTCAGCATAGACAGGATTGAGTGCAGCGGCAAAAAATATTAAAAAAATTATAAAAAACTTTTTCATAACTTTATTTTTAATTATTTTATTAATTTTGTAAACCTCTGTTTACACGAGACAGAAAAAAATAAATCTCTAAAACAAAAACCGCCCCTCGGAGCGGTAAAATCGGTACTAAACACGAGACATATAAAAACACACGAGTATTAACCAATATAACTTGAAAGCAAATCCTGAGACAAACCTGATAATCTGAGTTTTTGCAAAGCTCGCAATTCTGTTTGGCGAATGCATTCCTTTGTTACACCGTAAATATTGCCGATTTCTTCAAGTGTAAGTTTTGCGGCATTTCCAAGCCCGTAATGCATTTTTACAACCTCCTGCTCTCTTTCTTTCAGCGTTGAAATTACAATTGCAATGTCGTTTTTAAGGTTTTCGTATTCAACATTTGTTGAAACGCAGGCCTTTTTATCCTCAAGAATGTCTGCAACATTAAGCTCCTTGCCGTCTGCTCTTTCAAGTCCGCTTTCAATTGAAATTGTTTTTGTATATGCAGACAAAAAGGTTTCTATTTTATCAGGTTCAATATTCATTTTCTTTGCAACTTCCTGATTTTTAACCTGACAGTTATATTGTTTTTCCATCTGTGATTTAACTTTTGAAAACTTAGAAAGAGTTTCCTGAATATAAACAGGAATTTTCATGCAGTGCGATTGTTCTGAAATAGCCTTGAACATAGATTGTTTAATCCACCAGCCCGCATAAGTTGAGAATTTGTAACCTAATTTATAGTTAAATTTTTCAGCAGCAATCATCAGACCGAGATTTCCCTCCTGAATTAAATCAACAAGAGGAATTCCTGAGGAATGAATTACTTTTTTTGCAATCGTAACAACGATTCTTAAATTAGATTGAACAAGCTGCTTTTTGGCTTCTCCGTCACCTTCTTTTGCTCTTTTTGCCAGTTCGCGTTCCTGCGCAAGCGAAAGTACCGGATAAGAAGAAATTTCTCTCAAATAGTCGGTGAATTCACCATTTCCATACATTAAAACTTCATTTTTGGCGGGGTTAGATTTAACCTTCTTCATTCTGACAGGCGCATTTTTACTCATACTCTTTTAAACTCCTTATTTAAATTAGTTACACGAGAACAATTTACACTTTAATTTAAATATATACTTAGTATATACTATAATATATACTTTTTCAAGGGTTTTGTTAAGAATTATTAAATTTGGCATGCCTTTTTGTTTGTTATATAATATGAAATATTAGTAAGAGGAGGATTTATGAAAAAGAACATTATAATCACTTTAGCAATTTTACTGGTTGTGTTAATTTCATCTGCAGCAGGATTTGCCGTTGCAACAGCGACCGGAGCAGGGGCTCCGAAAGAAAAACCGTCTGATTACAAAGTCGGTATTTCTTATGACAAAGCTATGGAAAGCGACAAACCTATGGTTGCGCTTTTTTATGTTGACTGGTGCGGATATTGCTTAAAATTTATGCCGAAGTTCAAAACTTTAAGCCTTATGTATCTTGCAAGATACAACTTTGTAATGCTTGATGTTGAAAATCCTGTTAATAAAGAATTGGTTGAAGATGTCGGCTTAACCGGCTTCCCGACAGTTTACATCATCGACCCGAAGTATGATAACAGAATTCTTTTGAACAACGCCTTCTATCAGAATATGCCAAAGATGAAGACTGAACTTAACCGATATCTGAGAATCAGAGGCTTACTTGATAAAGCTAGCAAAAAATAGTTTTTTATAAGCGGGCTAAATAAAAAGCCCGCTTGTTTTATAAAACGGCAAAAAAAAGACCTTGATTTTTCAAGGCCTATCCGTTTAAATAAGAAGAGAGAGCTTTATATTTATAATAAGTATATTATTCCCAAAAAGTTGCTATTTTTTATTGCTAATATTAACAAAACGTAACATGAGAAAATAAAAGTATGAAAGACATTCAGAATTTAAAAGACGAAAGAAACGTAGATATACAAAAAGTCGGCATTAAACATCTTGAGCTGCCGCTGATAATTCAGCGCAAAAACAGCTCAAATCAGGTTGTTTATTCAAAAGCAAAAGTAAATGTTTCACTGCCGCGCGATTATAAAGGCACTCACATGTCGCGTTTTGTTGAAGTTTTAACCGAGTGGAGAAACAAAAATCTTTTAGGGGTTGATATTAAGGGATGTCTTGAAGAAATTATAAAAAGGCTTGAGGCAAAAAGCGGAGAGTTGGAATTCAGGTTCAAATATTTTATTGAAAAGCAATCTCCGGTTACGGCATTGTCTTCTCCGATGAGTTATGACTGCATTTTCAAAGGACAAATAGACAACGACGGGTATAAATTTATTTTAGGCGTCGAAGTTCCGGTCACAACGCTATGTCCATGTTCAAAAGAGATTTCAGACAACGGCGCACACAATCAGCGCGCGTTTATTCGTGTAAGAGTTTCGTATGACGAAGACAAGCACATTTGGATAGAGGATTTGGTTGATATGGTTGAGTCTTGCGCAAGCTGCCCTGTTTATCCGCTCTTGAAACGTGAGGATGAGAAGTTTGTAACTGAAAAGGCTTATTCGAACCCGAAATTTGTAGAAGATGTTTTACGTGATGTTGTTGTAAAGCTTCGCCAGGATAAAATCATCACCGAATTTGAAGTTGAATGTGAGGCTTTCGAAAGCATTCACAACCATTCTGCCTGGGCTTACCAACACGAGTGGACGTAGTCCACTCTTACACATTGGAGCTGGATTAGGAATTGACCGCTTTTATTTGGATTAGGATAAGTGTGAAGATTTTAGTTTTGTCGCTGGGAAAGATTTATGTCTTGTCACGATGACAAACTGAATACAACTGTTTTGTACGTATTGTGTTATTAGGCTTTGGAACGGGTCAAGATAGTCCACTACAACATTCGTATCCGGTAGCTTACAGAGGAATTAGGGGAGAAACTGTCCAATTAGCATGACGACGTCGGAAAGGTTGCTGACTTGACAACTCTATGTAGAGAAAATGCCTCTTAAAATAATTTTAATGCTTTGCAGAGTAAATATATTACTACGGCAAAAGCACCCCAAACACCAATCATTTGAAAAGTATGAAGATATTTATATGTGTATCCGGTTTTAATAACATCTAAGCCTTCTGTTTGAATACCATTTTGCTTAGCAAGTTCCGCTAGCCTTAACAAGACCTCATCAAAGTAAACATAGTAAATTTCAACAACTTCACCGTCTTTTTGCTCAATAATAACCTCTCTAGCCCCTCGCCCACGCCTGGAAACAACAGGCGGCCACTGAAATTTAATTTTCTTTATGGCTTCAAGGTTTATACTGACAGACGTCTTGTTCAAATAAGTAATCATTATGGAGTTTTTTGTAACTGCAAGACATTTTCCTGTGAGTTCAGGAAGTAACTTAAGCACAAAATCAATATACAGTTTAAAAAGCACGGGAAACCCTATCAAAACTCCGATAGCAAACCCGCCGCCTGCAACAATTCCTATAAAGCAGGATAAAAGCACAATCCATAATGTACCCAAAAGCAGCATTTGAATTTGCACTTTAGGAACAAATAACAGACTTAAATAATATCTTTCCATAAAACAAACCTTTCGGACTAACTTTTCAAAAGCATTCTGGCAAGAGGAGCCTCTGTTCTGCCATTGAGACTTTTGTCAATTTCTTTGAGTTTTTTAGAAATTATTTCCATCTCGTCTGTCCAGATAAAATTGTCTAACACGTATTTTTCGCCTTTAGCAAAATCGCCGTCAATTTGAATTCTTACGATTTCAGAAAGCATTTTCTTTGCTGTCGGTATCATTTTGTCAATGTTAACGTGAATTTTACCGTCTGAGGTTAATTCAATTGCGCCGTTTTCAATGAAATACTTGTTTTGCATAACTGAACGCACTCTGTGAGCCTGCGAAAGCGTTGGTTTCGATTTTAGGAAATTGTCAGCCGCAAAAGATACAAGAATTTGCAAAACCTGCTCATGAGTATACATTCCTTTTTCTTCAAGAACATCCAAAAACGCAAGAGCGCCCATATCAGCTTTGTTTTCTTCAATTATGCTTTTGTATTTGCCCAAAGCCTCTGTACCTTTGTTCGGCCCGAGCGAATGCGTGTTCTCATGCCCGATTGTAAACCAGTGGTCAGCTTCGTCAAGATAGTATTGATGCTGTTCTTTGTCCAGAACTGCATCAAGTCTTTTTTGGAGTTTTTCACGGTCTGAAATAAATCGGATTTGTCTGTGATAAACATTTCGTCTTCCGCCTCCGATTGTAAGAGAAAGTTTATCATCATTTGGAAGGTTTTCCGCTAAAGTAATTCCTGCGCGGTATGCGCCGACATCACCGGCAAGCACAACAATGTCAACGTCAACCATTGTTTGTTTTACATCTGAATTCTGTGAAATATTTTGTTCATATTCGTCATTATACGGCATGTTAGCCGCTAAATCAGGCAGAAAATCTTTTATTTTCAAAAGTGCTTCTGTTCCTTCTTTATTTACAATTCCGACGCGGCCGCCGAGAAAATCTTTCGGGAGTGCCTGAATATTATTTTCATCAAGCAGTTTTTTTAATTCTTCATTTTCAACAACACTTCCTGTCATTTCATCAGCGTAATTCTCGCGCGTAATCGTAAATTCCAGCGGCGTATCCTGCAATTCAGCCCATTTTTTGTCAGCGTAAGCATCAAGCATCGGGTCGGAAATTCTAAGAGCAATCGCTTGAAGCCTTAAGTATTCATTAAAAGATTTGTTTGTAGAAGTTTCAGCCGCAGCCTCTAATTTTTCGGCAACCAGTCTGAATTCTTCACTGAAATAATCAACGTAATCTTTTGCAACAAGCTCATCATTCTGACGCAAAACAACAGAACGCTGATTAAGAATTTTTCTGACTTCTTCAGTTTTATTTTCTTTAAGCATCTTAATAAGAATTTTGTGAAACTCTTCTTTTGACAAATCTTCGGGATATAAACCTTTTCCCGGAAGTTCTTCAATGCCTTTTGCCAGATTTATTTTCGTAGATTCTCTGTCAATTGCGCACATACCATGCTGAGCATCAAAAAGAATTCTTGTAAGCTCCGCAAGTTCGTTGCCTTTAAGAATTTCTTCACGTAAATACTCATAAAAAGCAATATTTTTCTTATTATCAAGCTGATAATTAATTTTTTGAATAAAAAAAGCGGCTTTAACTAAATTTTTCAGAGCCTTTTTATCACCTTCCGCGAGCGCAAGATATTCAGGCGCATCAACATCCAAGAATTTTTTTGTTATTAAATATTCTTTATCTGTTCGTTTTTTTAATTCTTCAAGTGAATAATTAAGTTCAAAAGTTTCCATTTCTCTCTCCAGTGCTTTTTTACATATTAAGTATATCACTTTTTGAACAAAAAGTAAAATTTATTTGTGATAAGTTTCGCCTTTGATTATCTTAAAAGCACGATATATCTGCTCGGTAAGGATTAGCCTTGCAAACTGATGAAGGAAGGTCATTTTAGAAAGACTTAGTTTAAAATCAGCACGGTCAGATATAATTTTAGAAAGTCCGCAGGAAGACCCGATTACAAATATAATTTCACCAAAGCCTTCATTGGTCAAATCCGAAATCTTTCTTGCAAAATCTTCTGAGGATAACATTTTCCCGCCGATTTCAAGTGTTATAACATAGGATTGCGGCTTGATATATGCAAGAAGCTTTTGCGCTTCCTCATCAAGTGCTTTTTGAATTAAATTTTCATCTCTTATTTCAACCGGCTGCAATTCAATGATTTCGAAGTTTGCATAAGGAGTCAGCCGTTTTTGAAATTCCAAAATTCCTTCTTTTAAAAACTTTTCTTTCAGCTTTCCTAGCGCAAGAACTTTTATATGCATAATTGTTTAATTCCCTGATTTCTCAACATAAACAGAAGTAGACGGGAAGGCAAAATCAAGCCCTTCTGCGCGGAAACGTTTGACAACTTCAAGAATTACACCTGATTTTATTTTCATTAATTCATTATAAGACTTTGTTTTTGCGTACGCTATGCATTTAATATTAATTGAGCTGTCCGCAAGTGTATCCAAAAATACAACATAGTCAGAGTGGATATCTTTGTTTGAGCCAAGAATTTCTTCTACAATTTTAATTGCTCTTTCAAGCATTTCATCCGAAGTATCATAAGTCAGCGTAAAAACTTCAACAATTCTACGTTTTTTAGCACGTGAAATGTTACAAATATTTCCAGTAGCAACGCTGCTGTTAGGAACTATATATAAAAAGTTATCAAGAGTTCTGATTTTCGTGGAACGGATATTAACATCTTCAACAGTGCCTTCGACCCCGTTTGCAATAATATAATCCCCAATTTTATAAGCTTTATCGCTGAATATTGCAAGCGTTCCGAAAATATTTGAGATTGTAGCGTTTGCCGCAAAGCCGACAGCCAAACCGGTGATTCCAAAACCGGTAATCAAGGAAGAAACTGAATACCCATGGCTTTGCAAGAAGGAGGCAACTATGAAAAACACAATTAAAAATTTCAGAATTTTGTCCAAAATTGGAACAAATTGGGTTAACTGGCTGCTTCCATCTTTATTTATAATATGATTTTTGAGTTTTTCACCCATCATATCAACAGCTTTAAACAAGACGGCAATCAATAAAAGGTTTATTATTGCTCCAAAAATTAAATCAAAATGAGTTGATTCAAGAAGTCTGTTAAATTTCTCTAAATGTTCAATTATTGTATCCATAAAATCCATATAAAATATCCCTATTATTTTTCAACACAAGGATAACACAAAAATAAAAAAGTCTTCATGCAATGTTGATTAGTTTAAAAAATTTATTTATAATAAATATAAGTTATTTGGGTAAAATCGCAGGAGCTTATGAGTAAAGATTTTAATTATAAAGATTTTGTTGACCAATTAAGGTTTCAGGTAAGAGGGGTAATTCCGGAAAAACACAAAGATTCCGTAATCTACGTGCGTTATATGGTTTATCAAATGTCAATTCTTGCCGCAGAAGAACTTTATAATGATGAAAATATTAATGAAGCAAACTGCAAATACATAACTCAAGTTATCGCAGAATGGACATTTCACAAAACAATTGACATGATTAGCTGCAATATTCCAAACGAATATCACGAAGCGATTTTGCATAAAATAAATCATGAAATCTTCAAATTGTTAGTAACTGTAGATGACGCTGGCAAACCTGAAGTTATAAACAATGTCGAAAAACTTGTCAATAAAACGTACAAAAAAGCACTGTTTATGCTTTTTGAGAAAAAGCGCATTAACAAATCAACTTACAATAAAGCACTTAAGCAGTCAAATATTAATGAAATGTCAGCAGAACAAAGTGAAGATGTTTATACTATACCTGTTTCGATATGGGATGTTTTAAAAGTCCATCCGTATATTACACTTGCTTATTTGTTTGCATTGACTGTTATTTTTGCTACAATGCTATGTTCTTTCTTTAAAGGGGATTTTTCAATTGGAATAGCTGTCTTAATATTGTTTGCATTGTTTTTATTCAGGTTTTTAACAAGAGAATCCGAAATTACAATTACGCTTCCCGAAAATAAGTAATTCCAGCCGTCATACACCCGTACGATTTATTGTTACAAAGTTGTCACAAATCTTAATTTAGATTATAATATTTCCCGTGAATCAACTAAGTAAGGAGATATTATGTTGAAAAAATTATTTTCATCCAAAACAATGGCCGCTCTTTTTGCTGCATTGTTTTGCGCAGTTTCGCCTGCTTTTGCAAGCGAAGCAGATTTGGTTGTTCCGAGTATTAAAGATGCAAATCCCGATTTCTTTAATTATCTGCTTATCGGAATTGCAATTTCAGTCATTGGCCTTGTCTTCGGCTTCATTGAATTCTTAAGAATTAAAAAGCTTGACGTTCACACTGCTATGGCTGAAGTCGGAAACACAATTTTTGAAACCTGTAAAACTTACCTTATCCAACAAGGCAAGTTTTTACTTGTACTGGAAGTATTAATCGGTCTTTGTATCGCATTTTACTTCGGTTACCTGCAGAATATGCCGCTGAAAAATGTATTAATTATTTTGGCTTGGTCTGTAATCGGTATTTTAGGTTCTTACGCTGTAGCGTGGTTCGGCATCAGAATGAACACGCTTGCAAACGCAAGAACAGCTTTCGTATCTTTAAAGGGCAATCCGCTGAATATTTTAAACATTCCGTTGAAAGCCGGTATGTCAATCGGAGTCTGCCTTGTTTCAGTTGAATTGATTTTGATGTTAACAATTCTATTGTTCGTTCCTGGCGAAATAGCCGGAGCCTGCTTTATCGGTTTTGCAATTGGTGAATCTCTCGGGGCTTCTGCTCTTCGTGTTGCAGGCGGTATCTTTACAAAAATCGCGGATATCGGTTCAGACCTGATGAAAATTCAGTTCGGTATCAAAGAAGACGACCCGAGAAACCCGGGTGTTATTGCCGACTGCACAGGCGACAACGCCGGCGACTCTGTAGGTCCGACGGCTGACGGTTTTGAAACTTACGGTGTAACAGGTGTTGCTCTTGTTTCATTTATTCTTCTTGCAGTTGCAGGCGAAGGAAATCAGGTTCAATTATTAACCTGGATTTTCGTAATGAGATTTTTGATGATTGTTACATCTGTCGTTGCATACTGGATTAACGGTGTTGCTGACAAAATCTATGCAGCAAAAACTGAAAAATTCGATTTTGAAAAACCGTTAACAAACCTTGTTTGGTTAACATCTATTTTGTCAATCATTATGACTTTCGGCGTAAGCCACTGGTTATTGGCAGATATGGGCAATAATTTATGGCTTGTACTTTCAATAATTATTTCTTGCGGAACTTTAGGCGCTGCCTTAATTCCGGAATTCACAAAAATCTTCACTTCACCAAAAGCTAAACACACCGAAGAAGTTGTTACAGCTTCACGTGAAGGTGGAGCTTCATTAACAATCCTTTCAGGTATCGTTGCAGGCAACTTCTCAGCTTTCTGGATTGGTATGGTAATCGTTCTTTTGATGGGACTTGCTTATGTTGCTTCAATTTATATTCCTGAAGAAGTTATGATTTATCCGTCAGTATTCGCTTTCGGTCTTGTAGCCTTCGGATTTTTGGGAATGGGACCTGTTACAATTGCGGTTGACTCTTACGGACCTGTAACAGACAATGCTCAATCAGTTTACGAATTGTCGTTGATTGAAGAAGTCCCGAATGTTTCGGAAGAAATCGAAAAAGAATACGGTTTCAAACCTGATTTTGAAAACGCTAAAAAATACTTGGAAGAAAACGACGGCGCCGGAAACACCTTCAAAGCAACATCAAAACCGGTTCTTATCGGAACAGCTGTTGTCGGTGCTACAACAATGATTTTCTCTTTGATTTTGGTTATCAAATCAACTTTGGGAATTGAACCTGAAATGATTTTGAATATGCTTAATCCTTACACACTTCTTGGTTTGTTATCAGGCGGTGCTGTAATTTACTGGTTCAGCGGCGCTTCAATGCAGGCTGTAACAACCGGTGCATATTCAGCAACCGAATACATTAAAGACAATATCAAACTCGGCGATGCTGACTGCAAAAGCGCAAATGTTGCAAATTCAAAAGAAGTTGTAAAAATCTGTACCCAGTACGCTCAAAAAGGTATGATAAATATCTTTATTGCATTGTTTGCCTTTGCTCTTGCATTTGCATGCCTTTCAGCACCGTCAGGTTTAACTTCAGCACCTGTAGCATTCTTCGTAAGCTACCTGATTGCAATTGCAGTATTTGGACTTTTCCAGGCTGTATTTATGGCAAACGCAGGCGGCTGCTGGGACAATGCTAAGAAAATAGTTGAAGTTGATTTACAGGAAAAAGGAACTCCGCTTCATGAAGCAACAGTTGTCGGCGACACAGTCGGCGACCCGTTCAAAGACACCTCTTCTGTTGCAATGAACCCGATTATCAAATTCACAACATTGTTCGGACTTCTTGCAATGGAAATCGCAATTTCTGAAGCTTTCAGAGATATTGCGCCGATTGCAGGCTGGGTATTCTTAATCATTGCATTGATATTCGTTGTTCGTTCCTTCTATGCAATGAGAATTCCGACTAAATCAGAAAAATAAAATAGGGAAATGAGTATTATCTCATATAATAAGCGTTCGGACGAAAGACCGGACGCTTTTATTTTAACATTTTAAAATATTCACTGTTTTTATAGTTCAATAATTTTTTTTATGATAAAATTAAAATAAAGATTATATAGCCGTTTGATTTTTAGTAAATACCCGCGGCAAGAGACAAAAGGAAGTAAAAACATGAGTTTAACAGTATATTTAGGGATTGACGTTGGTTCAGTAACGACCAAATTAGCTTTAGTTGATGAAAAAGGAAAATATGTAGACAGCTACATGCTTAGAACTGCAGGAAAACCTGTTATGGCAGTTCAAAAAGGGTTAAAAGAACTATATGCTAAAAAATTAACTGACTATAATGTAATGGGCGTTGGAACCACCGGCTCAGGAAGAAACCTTGCAGGCGCGCTGGTTGGTGCTGATATAATAAAGAACGAAATTACAGCTCATGCCGTTGCCGCAAGTATAAATGTTCCGGGCGTTCAAACAATTCTTGAAATCGGAGGCCAGGACAGTAAAATTATTATTCTTCGCGACGGTATAGTAACAGACTTTGCAATGAACACTGTTTGTGCGGCAGGAACAGGAAGCTTTCTCGACCAGCAGGCAAACAGACTTAATGTTCCAATTCAGGACTTTGGCGCAACCGCATTAAAATCCACAAATCCCGCCCGTATTGCAGGCCGCTGCGGGGTTTTTGCAGAAAGCGATTTGATTCACAAGCAACAGCTTGGTTATCCTGTAGAAGATTTGTTATACGGACTTTGCCAGGCACTTGTCAGAAATTATCTGTCAAACCTTGCACTCGGGAAAGAACTTTTACCGGTATTTTCATTCCAGGGCGGTGTTGCAACAAACTTAGGCATGGTAAAAGCGTTTGAAGAAGCACTCGGACACAAAGTTGTTGTTCCAGAAAATCATCAGACTATGGGGGCAATTGGAGCAGCGCTTCTTGCAATGGAAAATCACCAATATACAGACGCTCAAACAAAATTCAAAGGTTGGGAAGTCGGTGATATGCATTTCCATTCAATAACCTGCGAGTGCAACGGCTGCTCAAACAATTGTGAAGTCATTACAATTCTTGAAGGTGAAGGAGAAATTCCTCATTACGACAAGATTAAAGATATCAAAGGCAACATAATTGCACGCTGGGGCGGCACCTGCGGAAGATGGGATATTACAAACTAGCGTCTTTTTGATAGATATATAATATGAATTTTTGTAAATATTTGTAAAATTTTACGACATTTTAGCAATTATATCAGGAATATATACTTTATATGTATATATTGAGGATTTATAATGGCTGAAATTAAAGTAACTACAGGTCAAGGCGTAACACAGGCCATCGCAAGTAATTTGGGGATGTCCGGTGCAGACGTTAAAAAAGTTAAGCTTTCTGTCTGGCAGGAGGTTATGAAACTTGTTGACCAAAATAATACTCAGCAGGCAGAACAAAATAAATCTCCTACATTTACCGGTACCAATGATGTAAACAAAATTGGAGACAAATCTTCATATAAGTCAAATTTTCTTGTTCATCCAGAGCAGGTAATGCAGATTGATGACAGCATTATGGGCAAAATCAAACAGCTTTTGACCGGAAAAGCTGCAGAAACCACTCCGACAAATGCTGTTTCTAAAACCACTACTGCAAACACACCTGCAAAAGCTTCTGACGCCTCAAAAGCTGCAACTCCGACTCTAAGGTCAAGCGCAAGCGAAGCCAATATCGTTGCAGAGACTCCTTTGGAAGGCAGCGTTGAAACAGGTAAAGCCGCAGATACCTTGTTTAACAAAATGGGAATGATGGAGGATGTAAAAATCTCAGTAATTTCAGACGAAACCAGCGCATTAATGAGCAAGAAAAACAGAACTCCTGAAGAAACCCAGAAAATGCTTGGTGAATTGCATGACGGCATGAAAAAGCTTGGCAATTCAATGACAAAATATATTGACTCAGAATTTGGCGACGGAAGCGGAAAGATAAGCTCCGAGGCATTTTTAAAATGGCAGGAAGCCGGAAGAAATGAGACAATGAAAGCTTCAGGCCTGACTGTCACAGACGCAGACAAAGAACAATTTGCAAAAGACGATATGGTTATGTTCAATCGTTTAGACTTGAATAAAGACGGCAAAATTGATAATGAAGAAATGAGTGCCTTCTATCTTGCAATGGATTTTGATGAAAAAGGGCGTTCCGACGGGGCAATTGATAGCATTACATACGGCGCAGTGGGACATTTTACAAGTGACCCTAACGAAAACAATCTTGATGCAAAATTAAAATACGCATACGGCGCTTTATATGATAAACAGCCTGCAGAATAAAGCGGTTTTGTGATATCATTATGTTATGGAGAATTTAAAATCAAATCTGGAAAATCAGCGTACAAAATACAGGGAATATTTTACTAAATCAGTTGCTGAAATTCAAAAACGTATTGATGAAATTAAGCCTTTAGACGTGCAGGAAGATATTTTTGCAGATTTCGACGCTGAAAGCTCCGGTAAAAAATGGCAAACCGAAGTTTTACAAATGCTTGAAAATGATATTTCAAAAGACATCTATTTGAAATTCAGAGAAATCCTAAGCAAACGCTCAAACTACACCTGCAGTGGCTGTGCAACCTGCTGCAATCTTGCTTGCAGCGAATTTTCGCCTGAAGAACTTCAGCGCCGTGCCCAAAACGGTGATAACTTTGCACAGCAGTTTTTAAGCGTCTTTGTTCCATATTCCTCACGAGAAGAAGCCCGGAAAGTTTATCCTCAATACATTGAACTTTTAGAACAAACCAAAGAAGATGAGGTTTACTTCTACCACTGTCCAAAACTTACAGAAGACAAAAGATGTTCGGATTACGAAAACCGTCCTCAAATTTGCAGGGATTTTCCGGACAATCCATTGACGCTTTTACCTGCCTCCTGCGGGTTTTGCGGGTGGAAAAAAGAAAATGAGGAAATGACGCTTTTACTTCATGCTATGATTGAGATTGTGGAATACTATACAGAGAAAGTGAAAGGTGAAAAGTGAGAAGTGAAATGTCCGTTACGTTTTTCGGGCGGCTCCAATATACCAGAGCCATAAATTCTATATATACAGAAATTAGTAAAATTTTCACAATAATAACATTAAGGTAAAGGCCTTTTCACTTTTCACTTTTCACCCATAATCCACCAACCCAAAGAGGAATTATGAAAATACTATCAGGACTAACTTTAGCAGAAATAGAAAAAATAACAGACGAACTTCACGCATCAAAATTCAGAGCGCGCCAAATTCATAACTGGATTTACTTAAAATCAGTCAAAAATATAGATGATATGACAGATTTGTCTGTAAAATTCAGGGAAGAACTAAAAAAAGCTGCAGTTGTTTCTAATGTAAAAATAAAGGTTAAACAGGTAAGTTCTGACGGAACAATAAAATATTTGATTGAATTTCCTGACGGAGAATGCGTAGAAACAGTGTTAATGCGTTTTGACAACCGCGCAAACCTCACGGCATGCGTAAGTTCACAAATCGGATGCGCTGTAAACTGTTCATTTTGTGCAACAGGAAAACGCGGTTTTATCAGAAACATGACTTACAAAGAAATCGTTGAACAGGTTTTAACAATACAAAGAGATACAGGGCTTAAAGTTACAAATATCGTTTTCATGGGTCAGGGCGAACCTCTTTTAAACCTTGATAACGTCAGAAAAGCAATGGAAATCTTTAACGAAAACTTCCAAATCGGAGCACGCCGCCTGACTGTTTCTACAAGCGGAATTATTCCGGGTATTTACAAACTTGCCGAAAATGATATGCAATCAACATTAGCAATATCTTTGCACGCACCAAATCACGAAATCAGACGGAAATTAATGCCGATTGAAGACAAATACAACATGTCGGATTTAAAAACCGCTCTAAAAAAATACGTTGAAAAAACAGGACGTCGAATTACTATTGAGTATCTTCTTGCAAAAGACCTGAACGACACGCCTCAAGCAGCAAAAGAACTTGCCGAATATCTTTCTGATATCAAATGCAACGTAAATTTAATTCCGTATAATCCGACAGCCAAAAACGACTATCAACGCCCTTCAAACAACACAATCCAGAAGTTTAAGTATCTGCTTGAGCATTCCGGAAAGAAAGTAACAATAAGACTGGAACGCGGTGCAGATATTGATGCGGCATGCGGGCAATTAAGAGGAAAAGTCGAATGAAAGCACTGATTCAAAGGGTTAAAAAAGCCTCTGTCACCATTGACGGAGAATTGTATTCTGAAATAAATGCAGGACTTCTTGTGTTTCTCGGAGTAACAAAAGAAGACGGGAAAGAAAATTCAGCAAAACTCGCTGAAAAAATTCTTAAACTGAGGATTTTTGAAGATGATAATGACAAAATGAATTTGTCTGTAGAGGATATTAAAGGTGAAATTCTTGTTGTATCACAATTTACACTGTGCGCAGATTGCAAAAAAGGCACCCGACCGAGTTTTGATAGCGCTGCCGCTCCTGAAAAGGCCGTTGAACTTTATGAAGATTTTGTATCTCAGCTCAGCTCAGCCGGCGTCCGCGTAAAAACCGGCAAATTCAGGGCTATGATGGAGGTTTCACTCATAAACGACGGCCCTGTAACGATTTTCGCTGAAAAATAACAGCACCTCTTGCAAATATTTTGCTTTTATGCTATTATAATTATATTAAGTATATTGATATTTATATTATTACCGAGGAGTAATTAATTTTTAAATCGATTTTTATTATGCAATTATTTTTTCAATTAAGAGGCTTTTAATATGTATGTAAACAAGTGCGTTAAGTGCGGTCGTGAATTCGAAACGAAGAACCCCAAAAGAGTAATTTGTCCTGATTGTCTGTACCCTGACAAAAAAATGATGATAACATCCCCGTCAGAACCGGGCAGTGACGCTTCAGCTCCAAAACCGTTACAGCCGGAAGGCGAACAGGTTTTGAGAAGTTATTCAACTGAAGACAAACCACAATTCTACAGCAGTTATTCAAGCGGCGGAAATGACAATCAAAATTACAGACGCCCGCAACAGCGCAACTACAATAATCAAGGCGGTTACAGAAGGGATAATAACCGTCAGGGTTATAATAGAAATAATAATCAAGGCGGCTACAATCGTGATAGCAGACGCAGCGGTTATAACAACCAAAGAACCCAGCAAGGCGGTTATAACAGAAATAATAATTTCCAAAACAAACGCCCGCAGGGAAATAACAGATTTAACAACAGACGTCCGGGTGGTAACAGGCCGAAAGCTCCAAAACAGCTTTTAGTAAGCAAGGATCAGCTTGAACAAATTGAATTGCTCTATAAATCCATGCTTCCGCTTCCAAATCCGGATGCACATGAAGTTATCGGGGAAAAAATCGGATTGGAGCCAAGAAAAGTATTTTTTGGTATCAATTTAGTACGTCAAAAGCTTATGCTTCCGAAACTTCCATTCCCGAAACGCAAACTGGCTATTTCACCTGACCAGCTTTTTGCAATCAAAAACCTTTATGAACCTTTACTGCCGCTTCCCCCTATCGGCTGTCATAAAATTATAGCAGCGCAGTTAAAAATGGATGAATGGCGTGTCCATGTCGGTATCGGCTTAATCCGTTCTCAAATGGGTTTGCAAAGATGGAATCAGGACAGGGTTGATGCACCTGAAGAATTTAAAAAACAAGCAGAGGAAGCAAAAGCGGCAGAGGCTGCAAATGCAGAAACCAAGACCGCTGAACCTGAAGCCGAAAAGCCTAAACGCGGAAGAAAACCTAAAAAAGTTGAGGAAGAAGAAACCGCTGAGTCATGAGCAAATTTATTTCAGTAGGAAAAGTTCTTAATTTTCATGGAATCCAGGGTGAAGCAAAAGTTGGATTTTCAAAAAATCAGGAAGAATTTTTTTGCGGACTTAAAAAGGTTTTTGTTCAATTTGAAAATAGTTATAAGCCATTAAAAATAAAAAAGTTAAGGCTTAACAAGAATTTTGCAATTGTAAAATTCGAAGGCATAAACTCAATTGATGAACTTCTTGAATACAAAGGCTGTGTGCTTTTTGTCGAAGAGGAAACCATTCGGCAGTCCTTGTCAGAAGATGAATTTTTGATTGACGAACTTGTCGGACTTGATGTTGTCGATGAAAACAGTAAAAAACTCGGCTTTATTGTAGGAGTTTCAAACAATGGTGCAAATGATTTGCTTTCAGTAAAAACAAACTCAAAAAACATTTCCCTTGTGCCTTTTGTAAAAGCCATAGTCACTGATGTAAGTTTAAAAGACAAAAAAGTTACAATTAAAAATATAGAAGGACTTCTGGAATGAGATTTGATGTATTGACTCTTTTTCCGGAAATGATTGAAACGCATTGCAACTACAGTATATTAAAGCGTGCGGTTGCGGCCGGTGTAATTGAAGTAAATACTGTTAATCCGCGGGATTTTACACTCGACAAGCACAGAAAAGTTGATGACACCCCTTACGGAGGCGGGGCAGGAATGGTTTTAATGCCTCAGCCTTATGTTGATGCCTATGAGAGCGTAAAACAACTTGAAAATTCAGTAACAATAATGCTTTCACCGCAGGGCGAGCCTTTGAAGGAAAATGTAGTTAAAGAACTTGCAAAATTTGACCAGATTATATGCCTTTGCGGACACTACGAGGGATTTGACGAAAGAATACGTGATATAATTAAACCACGTGAAATTTCACTTGGCGATTTTGTGTTGACCGGCGGAGAACTTCCTGCATTATGCGTAATTGACGCTGTCAGCCGCAAAATTGAAGGAACGCTTGGTAAAATCGAAAGTGCCGAAGATGACAGTTTTTCAGACGGGCTTCTGGAATATCCGCAGTATACAAGACCACGCGAATACAGGGGATTAAAAGTTCCGGAGGTGCTTTTGAACGGAAACCACAAAGATATAAACGAATTTCGCCAGGCAGAAAGAATTAAAAGAACACGCCTAAAACGTCCCGATTTGTTGGACAGTAAATAATTTTTACGCTATCTTAAAATTATGAAAATTACGCTTTTACCTCAAACGGCTGTAACCTTTGGCGGCAAACGAAATCCAGATCATAATTTTGAAAATTTTTGCGAATTTTTTAATAAAAATGACGGTGAAAAAATAATGAGACAGGCTATTTCACCAGAACTAAAAGCCGGAGAGGGATTTTTGAGTAAAGTCTATTCAATTCCGGAAAATGACGCATTTATGCTTCGCGTGAATAAATTTGAACAAAATCCGCTTAAGACAATTAACCTTATAAAAACAAAAGATTATTTCCCTAACCTGAATTTAGGTCAACCTATAGCAAGACTCAACCCTCATGCGGAAATTCTAATAAAACAGGAAGGGCTTCCATGCGGAATCAAGCATATTGACAGTAACAACTGCTCAAATGTTTTTAAAGAGGATGTCGAGCCTTTTATTGCTTATCTCAAAAAAGCAGCGTCCTTTCCTCAATTTGCTTACGATGAATTTGAAAAGGAAATCAAAATTATTCATAAAAATTCGCATATGTTCGACTTTGTAAACTCGCAAAATGTCCTCTTTGACGAGAAAGCCGCTTCTTTTAATATTGTTGATATAATTAAGCGCGGCTGGACAAAATTCAATAATTGCGACCTGGTAATGCCAATGGCGCTTTTGGATTTTCAAAATTATTCGCGTATAAATAATTTTGCCAATAATATACAAAAAGCTGAAATAAAAGATTTGTCAGTCCAAATTATCAAAAAAACAAACAATGCATATTATAAAAACAACAAAATTTCTCCAAATTTGTTACTTGATTTTTACGCAAATTTTATAGGGATTAAAAATGGGCGTTGGATTACAAAAGAATATTTTAAAATGAAAAAGATTATCAAAACTATTTTTGTTAATGTAGCAAAAACAAAAAACAATCTTCATTTTTAATAAAGTTCCATTCTTAATAAAAATTTAACTATTTGCATTGGCACATAAAATATGTTATTTATAAAAGGTGTTAGTTTATTTGTAATATTAGGTTATAGATATGGGCAAGAGAGAAATAATAAGCGAACAAAGAAAATTCAATTATGGAGCCCTATTTGGGAGTTGGCTATGGGGCTTTTGTAATAGAATAAAACATTGGACTGTTTACACAGGATTTGTAATGTTTATATTATCATTTACCAGCGTTCCGTATATGGGAATTGCGAGTATAATTTTAGCAATTTACATGGGATTCATAGGAAGCGACCTGGCATATAATTATTCTGATGCATATTATGCAACGGCAAAAGAATTTGCCAGAGCTCAAAAACGTTGGGCAATTATATTTGGTCTTCTTCTTGTCGGACTAATTATTGCAGCATTTGTTTGCTCAAAAATATATGGTCAGCAAAAAGTTATGGATTTCTTAAAACTAATTTTCTGGAAGGTCTAAATAACTTTATTCAAGAAGTTATTTCTGTAGGAACTTTGTTGTTCCTAACCCAAGTCCGTCTTTGATAAAACTTAGTCCAGAATATGCAGCAAGAGCAATTGCACTTCCGCAGGCAAGTTTTTTGCCTTTGGCAAGAAGTGCTGTTGCACTTAATGCTAATGGCACAACATCATTACAAAGCATAGAACATACTCCGGAAAAATATCCGATGGCTGAATTGAAGAAGGAAAGCATGTTACTTCCCAGATGATATTTAAAAACTTTATCTTTAACTTCGCTTTTTAAAAGACTCGGCGAGTCCAGACGCTGAGAATTTTCAAATAAATCCATGCTCACATTTGCGTCATTTGTTGAAGATGTTACATCAGCTTGAAGTTTTCCAATAGTATGAGCATCACGCGCAATAAAATACAACGCGGCGGCTCCTGCCGTTTTTGCAAGATATTTTCCGTAATTATTTTTTACTGCACTAATAATATTCATAATTTAGGCCTTTATTTCTTTGAAGAGCTTTCCGGAACTTCAAATTCCTTTTCAACTACTTTCCCTGACATTTTGAGTAAGATATTGGTTGCCTGAGCCGCATCCTGACCGTAACCTGAGGTTGAATTCTGCATTTTCTTCAGAACCCCGATTGTGTAATCATCTCCGGTGCAGGTTCTTGAATCAAGCATGCTTAAAGCAAGAAATCTTATTTGCTGTGAAGGGTCTTGAAGCATTTTATTTACAAGAGCAGTTAATGCCGGGTCGTCTTTTCGGCTGTCATCTTCCTGAAGTCTTGCTACAACTTCTTTCGCGCCCATCATACGGACTTCTTTATCCTGGCTGTTTAGATAATTTTCAAGGTTCTTGATATAATCATCGCTTAATTCAACAATTTTTCTTTTTTCTGTTTTCTTATTTTCTTCCTTTTTTTCTGTTTTTGAAGTTTCTGATGATGTTGTTTTATTAGTTGAATCAGTTAAAGTTTTTGCAGTATTTTTATCGCCTTCAACCAGATTTTGCGGAGAGTTGATATTATTATTTACGACCGCGTTTCCGCCTTGAGCCGTAATATTTCCGCCGCCTTGCGGCAAGCCATACTGCTGGGTGTAATAGTTCTGCGGATAGGCTATTCCCGGTAAACTTTGTGAGGCGGGTGCACTTCCGGTCGGGTTTATATTCGGAATACCGACGGAAGGGTTATAAATCTGGATATTTACACCGGCATAACTTGGCGGTGCCGCAGTTTGTGTCTGCGGAGCTGTAGCAAAATTCTGCTGAGCCGGTTGTGCTTGAGGCTGCACAAGCTGTGACTGAAGATGACTTTGCTGTTGATTCATGGTCTGAATTTGTTGATTTCCCTGATTTTGAACTGATGTCATAACACTACCTTTTCATAAATACTTATATATAAAAAGTATTTTTCTTCAAATTTATTGCTTATATTTTTAAAACTTTAAGAAATGTTAAAGTGTTTATTACAATTAACAATTTTGCATATAATTAAAATATGGGAAGTTATGAAGAAACTTATTTAGCAAGGCGGCCTCAGGAACTTTGTCATATGTGCGGAAGATGCTGCCGTGTGGTAACTACACAGAAACCGTATAAGGATTTAAAAAGACTCGCCGAACTTGGTGATGCAATGGCATGCGAGTTTTTAAAAATATTTGAACCTTACCCCTCAATTGAAGCTGCACGAAAGGTTGATAGAGAACTTGTTGATAATATTATTGAAAGGTTAAGCCTTGATGGCAATTTCAATGAAGAAGATACGACCTTTTACAGATGTAAATATCTTTTAGAAGATAATTTATGCTCAATATACGAAGAACGTCCCGTATTATGCCGCCACTGCCCGAGCACACCCTGGTCAATTGTTCCGCCCGGATGCGGTTTTGAAGGCTGGCTGTTCCTCGAGCGCGAAAGAGCCAAAGAAAAAATCCGCCGCTCCAAAGAGGAGCTTCTTGAACTTAAGCTTTTAAAAAAGCGCAAAGTTGATGAAGCTATCCTCAAAAGAATTGAAGCAGTTGAGCATAAAATAAATACCTCAATCGAATTGTACAAAAAATACGGCTCTTACGATTGGTAAATCCGGTTATGCTCCTGCTTTTACAAGCTTTGCGCGGTAAAATTCTGTGTTTATATTTAGTTTTACGCCAATATCTAGAAGCATATTTACAAACTTCTTATCGCTTGAGCGTGATGAGCCTTTGCTAACCTCAATAATTTCTCCGATTTTATGATAAATCTTTGAGTAATAAATATTCTGAGCTTCGGAAATATCAACTTCAAGCTCGAGCTTTTCAACATAGTCAAACAATTCTAAAACAACATCTGCCTGCTGAATTTCAAAACTGTAGGCAAGCCGGTTAATATTTTGAACAATTTTCTTTCCGAATATAGCGTTTGAAGTTTGTTTATCAAGTTTTATTCCCATTTTTCTGGCTTCAAAGTTTATATCAGACGCTTCCTGCAAAATAGAAGGGTCCATAAAGCCTGCCGAATGTTTAATCAGTTCGTTAAACTTACGGCTGAGGGCATATTCTGCTGCAATTTTAAATTCGTCCGGAATTGCAAGACCAAGCGACTGCATATGATAAATTGAGCTTTTGCCTTCATCGTACATGTCCTGATAAATCTGAGCAAAACGCTGCATTTTGCCTTTGAGAAGTCTTTGAAGAATTTTTCTTCTTTCTTCAATAAATATGTCTTTAAGCGTAAAGTAATCTTTGCCGAAATATTCATCCAAAGCTCTGATAATTTCAGTCAACGGATTAAGCATAAATGTTTTAATAAGCTCTGCTTTCATTTTGTTATATTCGCTGTCATCAGAATATTCTTTAATTGCACAATGGAAGTCGCCGCCGGAATATTGCATTAGGGCAAAAACTAAATTTGATTTTTGAAGAGTTATCATTGACTGAATTTCAATGTGTCCGATTACAAGATTTGACGAACCTTTTTGAACTTTTTGATAATCGTCGCGCTTAATCATGTAACAATACACATTTTCTTCGTCTTCAAAATCTTCATACAAAGATGAAATCGCCCATAAACTTGCAATCTGCTTTGGTGTAACAATTGACGGCTTCACGAAATTATTGAAAATATCTCTTCCGGTGCCGTATTCCTGAATATTGCTTTTTGCCTCTGAAAGAATTTCAGTAAATCTGCTTTCAAAATCCTTCTTTGTGAAGCCGGCAGCCAATTGCATTGCACGGGCTGCATATTTCATGATTTGGACAGTTTCTATTCCTGAAATCTCAGAGAAAAACCATCCGCAGCTTGTGTACATAAGCATTGCCTGGCGTTGGATTTCAAGTAGTTCCATGGCTTTAACTTTTTTGTCGTCAGAAAGGTCATGCTTAAAATTCTCACTCTGGAATTTTTGTACATTCATTATGTTACGGTCAAGAATAACGTCAATATAGTTGTTCCTAACCTCCCAGGAGTCTTTTGTAAAGTATTTAGCTCCTTCTTCTTCAAAAAGTCCGGCCAGTTCGTCACGCAAATAATCTAAAGCTTCACGAAGCGGTTTTCTCCATTTTTGATTCCAGCCAGGATGTCCGCCTGTAGAACAGCCGCAATCCTCTTTCCAGCGGCCTACACCATGGAAACAACTCCAGCTTGAAGCCTGTTTGATATCAACCTCGTAATCGCTTCTGTAATTTGCCAGATATTCGGCGTAATTTGTTATTGTAAAGCCTTCTTCCTTTGCCTTAATTTGAAGAACATAAGCAAGAGCCATATCGCCAAATTTCGTATGATGACCGTAGCTTTCACCGTCTGTTGCAATATTTACAAGCTGTGAATAGTCACGGCAATCTGAAACGCCTTCTCTAAGCCTTCTTGCAAATTTGTTGCCGTCTTTTAGAAGTTCATCAAAGGCAACCGAGCGTGAAATTGCGCCATCATAAAAGAATAAATCAATATATTTGCCTGGAGCAGATTTGATGTAATATCGGTATGAACGTGCAGGGTCAATGTTACCCCAGCTTACATCAGTCCATTTTTTATCGCCTTCTTTTCTGATTGACTGCGCCTGATAAGGTGAAAGTACAGTGAATTTGATACCGTTAGCTTCCAAAACTCTCAAGGTATCATCATCAACGGCAGTTTCTGCAAGCCAAATTCCTTCAGGTTTGCGGCCAAAACGGTATTCAAAATCTCTGATACCCCATTTTACCTGTGTAATTTTGTCATTTTCATTTGCAAGCGGCATAATTATGTGGTTGTAAACCTGCGCCATGGCATTTCCATGCCCGCCATGCTCCTGAATGCTTTCGATATCAGCTTTTATAATTCTTTCGTATGTCAATGGTGCAAACTGCTCCATCCATGAAAGAAGCGTCGGGCCGAAATTGTAACTCATATGTTCATAATTATTGACAATATCCAGAATACGGTTCCGGCTGTCCACAATTTTGGAGACTGAATTCGGGTTGTAACACTCTTTATTTATCCTTTCATTCCAATCATGAAAAGGAAGCGCGCTGTCTTGCAGCTCAATTGCTTCCAGCCACGGATTTTCACGCGGCGGCTGGTAGAAGTGTCCATGTATAGTTAAAAACTTTTTATTTTTGTTTTCATCAGTCATATCTTAACTCCCGATATTGCTCCTTAATCATATAACACTATTTTTTATCTGTTTCTTTAGGTTTTGCAGTTAAAACTTTAAATTGATCAACATCTACCCATACATCACCCAAAGCAGTTGAAAAAACTTTACCGGTAAATTCAACTTCATCGCCGGCATTTAAGTCAATATGCTTTTCAGCTTCTGCGCGTTTTAGGAAAATTTTCAATTCTGAAAGCGGAATATTATGATCTGTAACATCCGGTCTCTGAATTAAAAATGAAATATAGTCTTCGGAGCTTTTCATTGCAGGCTTGTAATCAAGCCCCAAGGTTGAAAATTTATCGAATTTCCCTTTAATTTTTACATATTTATTAAGATAAAAAGAAGGATTTTTCACCATTTCCAGCGGCTGAACCTGCATATAATTTTTAGCCACTGCCGTTGCGGCAGGATTTACAGCAGAAACCTGAATTAACGGATTTTCAAGATTAATACCGGCAGTATTTGCTATTGCGCTTGTAAAGCTTAATCCTGCTGAAATTGCGAGTATTGGTAATATATATTTAGCTTTGCACATATTTAAGTTCCCTTCTTTGTCTCTCCACAATTATATCTTATCACATAAATCAAATTTTTTGTATATTTTTAGCAGTAAATCAATTATATTTTATGCAAAGTCAGAAACTTTCACCCTGTCCATGCGGCTAATATATTAAAATTATATTATTTCAGCATAAACATTTTATATGTAATCATTTTTTTGAAGGATTACAAAATCTCTGGTTTAATAGATTATGTATATACAAAAGCTATGGATGAGATATCCGAGAGATAGCTCGTTTATTACCCCAAATTACAAATATTGATATAGGAAAAATAAATGAATAATTTATTTAAAGTTATATTGCTCTGTGCAATACTCTCAAGTACATTTACCCCTTGTTTTTCAGATGAAACGCTAAATACGCATGCGGAAGAAATATCAAAACTTCCGCTTGCTGTTCCTGAAGAAATATCATCTTCTTATGAAGAGAACATTAAAAATGACAAAACCTCAAAACTTTCATCTGATGAAAATATACCTAATGATGATAATAATCTGCAAACTGCACAGAGTAATATGGCTGACAAAAATGAAGTTATAGAATTGATTGATAAGGAACAAATCGCAGCATGTCCGTTTTCAAATGATTTACTTTTTCACAAAACAGGAACGGTTGATGCATTTAAAAGCGCTTACAAATGCCTTTACGGAAAAGAATTAACAGCCGTTGTACTTGAAAAAGGCCGCAAATTTGAAGTTAAATCTTTGGAGCCAATGTCATTTGAATCCGCAAGCGGCACAGAAGTTGTATTTGAATCGATTTATCCGGAAAGACTTTTTCTGGATAAAGACCCTGCAAAACTGCGCTTCAAAGGTGAAGTTATTAAAAACAAACCTCCCCGCAAAGGCGGCGGAAGCGGTACTTTAAAAGTAAAAATAACCGGACTCCAGGTCGAAAACGTTACGTATCCTACCGAAGCCTATATTTCCAAAATGAATAAGAAAAATGTCATGTTCGGAGCAGTTGCAGTTCCTTCAAACTACAAAGATAATTTAGCTGATACAGTAAACAACGGAACAATAAACAATTATTATAATATGGATCCGTGCAACAAAGTTCATGACGAATGCGTAAGCGCTGTTGCAAAACCTTTCTATTTTTTGACAGGAGCAATCTTACAAACTGCAGATTTATTTATAGCACCTGTTATTGCCTTCTTTGCACCTGGCAAAGAGGTTTACATACCAGAAGGCACCGAATTTGAAATTAAAATTGAGGACGATGTGCCTATTCTTGATTTATAAAATATATTTTTTAAATTTGTTATAATTGAGATTTTTTCTTTTTGTGCTAGTATTTGAATAAGAATAAAACACTAGGATAGTGTTTAAAAGAAGGAGAATATTATGGCAACAAAAGAATTTTTTACAAATTCAGAAGAGCTCAAAGAACTTATGTCAGCAGCTCGTGCTACAATTACTGCACCTTTCTTCGGAAATAATGTTGAAGAAGTAAAGTCAGTATCAGAAGCTTACAAACTAGCAAAAAACAGCCCCGGAACAATTGAATTAACAGGCATGCCAGTTTACCAGCCGGAAAAAATTGGTCTTCCGCAAGGCGCAAATCAGTTATTGTTCAACGATGGTACTGTAGTTGGCCGTTGCGCTGCTGCAAGAAAAATCGTTGGTGAACCAAATTGTGATTTGAAATATTTACTTCCGATTATCCGTGAAGCAATTTATGGTACCCGCGACAGATTAATGTACAGAACAGAAGCTGTTGTCGGTTTGGAAGAAGACTTCATGGTAAAAGCTCACTTAATGATTCCTGAAGGATTTGAAAACATTATGTACTCTTGGATGCTAAACTTCCAGTATATTAACGAAAAATACACTGAAATGTATGCAAATTCAAGACAGTTACCGGATGGCGACATCTATGTATTCTCTGATCCGGACTGGACACACCCTGACTTCCCGTATGGTTTGACATTCTTTGACCCTGAACACAACTGTGCTTGTATTTTGGGTATGAGATACTTCGGCGAACACAAAAAAGGTACATTAACACTTGCCTGGGGCTGCGCTGCACGTAACGGCTATGCTTCATGCCACGGCGGTATGAAACGTTACAACCTTGACGGCGGAAAATCATTCCAGGTAGCAGTTTTCGGACTTTCAGGCTCTGGTAAATCAACTATTACACATGCTAAACACAACAACAAATATAACATCACTGTTCTTCACGACGATGCATTTATTATCAACGTTCATGACAAATACACAATCGCTCTTGAACCTGCTTACTTCGATAAAACAGCAGATTACCCGATTGGCTGTGATGACAACAAATATATCTTAACTCAACAGAACGCAGGTGCAATCGCTCTTGCTGACGGAAAAGTTGTTTCAGTTACAGAAGATATCAGAAACGGTAACGGACGTGCTGTTAAATCAAAACTCTGGTCACCAAACAGAGTTGACAGAATTGACCAGCCGATTAATGCGATTTTCTGGTTAATGAAAGACCCGACAATTCCGCCTGTTTTGAAATTGTCAGGAGCTTCATTAGGTTCTGCGATGGGAGCAACTCTTGCAACAAAACGCTCTTCTGCAGAAAGACTTGCAGCCGGCGTTGACCCGAATGCATTGGTTGTTGAACCTTATGCTAACCCGTTCAGAGTTTACCCGCTTTCAGTTGACTATACAAGATTCAAACAGTTAATAGCTGATGGCGTTGACTGCTACATCTTGAACACAGGTGAATTTATGGGTACAAAAGTTAAACCTGCTCACACATTGGGTATTATTGAAGCTATTGTTGAAGGCAGTGCAAACTTCCACAAATGGGAAAACTTCTCTGACATTCAAATTATGGATGTTGAAGGTTTTGACGCTTCCTTCTCTAATAAAGAATACGCTTCACAATTTGTTGCCCGCATGAATGACAGAATTAACTTTGTTAAATCTAGAGAAACTGAAAAAGCAGGTATCGATAAATTACCGGCAGACGCTTTGGAAGCTCTTGAAGCAGTTGTTAAAGAAGCAACATCATTTGCAGGTGTGTAAAATTTAATATCTGAATATTGATTTAAAAACTCCGGATTTTAATTAAAATCCGGAGTTTTTTTATTTAATGCCGTTTTTATCTGCGGCGGAACATCTTCCGAGGCAACTTTTAGTACAGAAAAAGGCTTAAATTCTTCTGATGACTCAAGAATTGTAGGTTTTGGAACATGGTAATCTATTTGAGGTTTTCCAAACAACTTACGCCATCTGTTTTTCCTCTGATTTTTAATCTCGCCTTTAAGGACAATTGCTGCTTCGTCATAAAGCTGGCCAAGCATTTCAGACTTTGAGATATTTTCATTTGGAGTAAAATGTCCCAAAACCCGTCCGCCGACTTTGTAAGCCCGTGCTTCATCCTGAATTCCTTTGCGTAATATTTTTAATAAATCAAGGTTTATTCCGTTATTATGCGGAAGAATAATATCCTGCCGTATAACTGTTCTGATTGAATCTTGAAGCTGTTCTCTGGTTTTAAAACCTGTTTGTTTAAGCAAGCCTTCAATTCCCGCCTTATGTTCCGTAAAATCCTGTAATCTGCTTGATGCAGAACCGAGGTTAGATTTTTCAATAAGTGCGCATTGAAAATCTAATATAGTATCATTTATAAAAGAACTGTGTCTTTTCTGAATATTATTAAGTATATTTTCAGGTATGCATTTTCTAATTGCTAGTATCATCGCATTATCACTGCTGACTGTATTATAAAATACATGCTCAAGTTCATGAGATGTAGTATTAAGAGCCTGGGCTTCATTCATATTTTTTAATCTGAGGCTTAAAAGAACTTTTCCGTTCTTACCAGGAATTACCGCTGATTTGCTATATCGGAAATGCGTTTCTGCCACTTCATCAGATAAGCTCAGGTGTTCTCTGGCAAAAGCTTTAAATGTATCCAAATCTTCTGCAATCGTAATTTTTGCAGACTTCTTTTTGCCGATTGTTTGTTCAAGAAGTTCTGAAACTCTTTTAACTTCAACATTTCCACCATTTGTTTTAATTTCTCCGGCAAGTGTTTTACCTATTTTCTCGCAGTTTTTAACAATTCCCTTTTTTGACATAACTCCGGTAGCTTTGTAAATCAAACGCCCCAATGTAATCATAAAACATTTTCTCCTAAAAATTTTCCATTATTTAAATAAAAACAATTTGACTAAAAAAATTGCGCTACGAAAAGGAGGACTGTCGTTTATGTGCCTCAGGCACAAAAAAAAGACCTGTCATTTCTGCCAAGCCTTAGTATATCAAACGTGAAAACCATTGATAATAAAATTGTACATAGTATTAAAGATGTAACTTATATTAAAAAATTTTTAATATCGCAGGGAATAAGCCTGCCATATTTTCAACCAAACCACGCTTAAGAAAAAATCTTGTCGCAACCCCGAAAAAGTGCTTGGATACAACAGGCTTACTATAATATGATAACGTTTTTCAAGCGGAATTTCACCACTCAAAAGAATAACTTTTTGAAACCAGATTTAACAACCAGGGAGTAATTCTAAAGAGTTAGGTTTATTTAACACCCCAAAAACAGTAATTATAAAAAATAAATCTTGCACTTGCAAAAAAAATATGTTTAAGCTATTATTTTTTTGTGACAAGTAAATATGCGGAAGTAACTCAATGGCTAGAGTCCCTGCCTTCCAAGCAGGTTGTTGCGAGTTCGAGTCTCGTCTTCCGCTCCATTAAAAAGACCTTTCAAAAGATCGGTCTTTTTTATTTTCACTTGCGGAAGTAATTCAGTGGTAGAATGCAACCTTCCCAAGGTTGACGTCGCGGGTTCGAGTCCCGTCTTCCGCTAATAAAATTTTTAATTCAAAGTGAAAATTTACCTCGTTATATTATTTTTAAATAAATTTTAAATATTACCCGATAGGGCAATTCCATTTAAATATTTTTTTAGTTTAATTATTATATAGACAAAAATCTTTTTCATACTTCCAGCTATTCTTAATTCCAACGGAGCCAAAAGGCTCCATTTTTTTTATTAAAAAAAGCCCAAAATGCTGTTATAGATTGAAGTTTTAAAATGCAAAAGAAGAGCAGGAATAAATCTTAAAAAATAAAAAAGCATGCCTGTAATAAAGATTACAGGCATGCTTATAAATTTTTAAAGCAAAGTTTATCTGAAAATTATAAACTTAAATATATATTTTCCTGAACTTTGAATTCAAATTCGCTGCCTGCCGGAATTGAAATACGCCCGCCTTTGTAGCCGATTGATATAACAGGTGAAAGCACAAGATTCACACCGTATGCTGCAATTCCGATAATTGTCGGAATAGGTGAAATTATAACACCAACAGCATTATTGGCAAGTTTTGAGGAGGTTTTTCGAGTTTTTTTATAGAAATTTTTGCCTTTGTCAATTTGATTAGCAACACCTTTCCAGTATTGACGTTTTCCTTTTATATTGTTCACAAAAATCTTTTTATGATTGGCCTTTGTAACTTTTCCATGCGCAGAATAAGTTTTACCGTTAAAAGTCACACTTTCCAAAACAAGTACAACCAGACCTCCGTTTCCTGTCATCTGGGGCGGGTGAACATCTTTAACAGAAGCTTTCAATTTTGCACCGGCCGGAATTGTAATGTATTTTTGATAAACCGGAGTTAGTGATGTAAAGCTGACTTTTGAGCCTTCATGCAGGTAATCTGAAACAATTGCATTTGATTTTACCCGAAACTTTGTACCTTTTTTTATCTTGATTGCAGTAAAATCATCTTTTGTAAGCGTTGAGCCCGGCAGATTTTTATTAACTCGTTTTATGACAGGTTCGGAGGTTGTCGGAACTGTTTTAGGCGGGGTTGAAGTTGTAGTTTGAGCCGGCCTTGGCTGCGTTGTGACGGTTTTGGATTGCGAACCGGTTGTTTTTGGAAGCGGCGGAAGATTTTGCTGCTCAAGCTTTGAAGGGTTGTAATTTTTGCGGATTTCTTCATCAACTGACAGGTCTAATTCCAGAGCAAAACAAGGCGAAACTAACATCCCAAAAGTTATGCTTACTAATAAAATATTTTTCAGGAATTTTGTTTTCATTATCTCCTCATATGGATTTCCAACAGTACAATTAGTAAGAAATCTACCCTCAAATTTTACTTGAGCAATTCATTAATTGCTTTTGCAGCTTTTTTACCTGCACCCATTGCGTTGATTGCGTTTGACTCACCAACCGGCGCAACATCACCGCCAGCGTAAATTGTCGGAATACTTGTACAGCGAGTATCACAATCAACAGTGATATAACCGCGTTTGTCTGTCAAAATTTCCAACCCCTCAGCTTCGGCTGAACGCTGGATAATCGGGTTCGGGCCTGTGCCGAGCGCAACAATTACAGTGTCTAAATCCATTGTTTCAAATTTGCCGGTTGAAACAGGCTTGCGGCGTCCGCTTTCATCGGGTTCGCCAAGTTCCATAACCTCAAGTTCTACAGCCTTGACATAACCGTCTTCGCCTAGGATTTCTTTCGGAGCATAGAGGAATTTAAAAATAACACCTTCTTCTTTTGCGTGGCGGATTTCTTCAAGACGTGCCGGAAGTTCCTTTTCTGTTCGTCTGTAGATAATATAAACTTCTTCAAACCCAACGCGCACAGCCGTTCTTGCAGCATCCATGGCAACGTTTCCACCGCCGAAAACAGCAGCTTTTTTACCGACCTTCAATGGTGTCGGACTGTTTGGCTGGCCTGCGTGCATCAAGTTTACGCGTGTCAGGAATTCGTTTGCTGAAAAGACTCCGTTCAAATTTTCGCCCGGAACATGAAGCATTTTCGGCAAGCCTGCGCCTGAACAGATAAATATTGCGTCAAATCCGTCGTCTTTAAGCTGTTTCATAGTTATAGACTTTCCAACAATGACGTTTGTGTGGAATTTAACGCCCATTGCCTTGAGGTTTGTAATCTCTCTATCCAAAACCGTACGCGGAAGTCTGAAAGGCGGAATACCATAACGAAGAACGCCTCCGAGTTCATGCAGGGCTTCGAAAACAACAACTTCGTGGCCTTCTTTTCTTAAATCAGCTGCGGCAGTAATTCCGGCACAGCCTGAGCCTACAACCGCAACTTTTTTGCCCGAGGGTTTAATTTCCGGCATATCAGCTTTTGTATTGTCACCGACATATCTTTCTAATGCTCCGATTGCAACAGGTTCGCCTTTAATTCCAAGAATACATTTACCTTCACACTGGCGCTCCTGCGGGCATACGCGGCCGCAGACAGAGGGAAGCATACTGGTTTGACGGATAATTTCACCTGCTTTTTCAAGGTTGCCTTCTTTTATTGCTTTAATAAAGTCAGGGATTTGGATATTTACCGGACAGCCTTTTACGCACTGTGGATTTTTACAGTGCAGACACCTTGAAGCCTCTAATTGAACTTGTTCTTCTGTCAAATTGCTTTCAACAGGGTCAAAGTTATGACGTCTCTGTAATTTATCCTGTTCTGCTACGCGTTGTCTTTCTACAGCCATTTTATATCCCTCTTCTTGATTATTAATTTACTATCAATACCAACATTTTAATCAAAAGTCAGAGGCAATGCAAGGGGGGAGGGACGGAGAATGAGTGAAAAGTGAGAAGTGAAAGGTGAAAAGTTCATATCCGTATATATATGCCGCTAAAGTATTTTCAATATTAGTTATATAAACAACTATCTTTGAGTCTATTTATAAATAATTACCGTAATGGACTTTTCACCTTTCACTTCTCACCTGCCTTGCAAATCAGCCTTGAAATAGTACAATTTCCATATGGATATCGTGTCAAAAACTCTCAAAACATTAGAATTTGATAAAATTCAGGAGAAGGCTTCACTCTTTGCCAAATCCCCGCAGAGTAAAGCTTTAGCGTTGAATGCGCCTGTTTACACCTCTTACGGCGACATCACAAAAGCCTTAAATTATACAAAAGAAGCGAAAAGTTTTCTTGATTTCGCGCTGGATATTCCAATAGGGTTTGTGGCAGATATCAACAAAATCCAGAAAAACGGACAAATCAGCTATCTAACTGAAGAAGAGTTGACCGACGTTGCCAAAACAATGCGTTCGTCAAGGCTTGTGAAGAAATTTCTTCAGGAGAACTCCGAACAAATTAAAGCTCCCCAGCTTCGCGGGCTTTCTGAAAATCTTCTTTCTGCAAGAGATTTGGAGGAAAGAATTTTCGATACCTTTGACGAAAATCTGGAAATAAAAAAAGATGCAACTCCGGAACTTAAAGGGCTTTGGGCGTCACTGAACGACAACGAAAAAAATCTCAGGAACAAAGTTAATGATTTGCTTAATTCAACAGAATTTGCAAAACATTTGCAGGAGAATATTTACACAACCCGCGACGATAGAATTGTTTTTCAGGTAAAAGCGCCCTCAAAAAACAAAGTTAAAGGGATTGTTCATGACGTTTCTGCAACCAATAAAACTTTTTATATTGAACCGGAAGCACTTGTGCCGATTAACAACAAAATCCGCGAAATTCAGGCGCAAATCCACGCCGAACAGGTGCGAATTCTTGTTGAGCTGTCTTCGCTGGTAAAAGAAAAAATGACGGACTTGAAAATCGCGGAAAGAACGCTTGCCGAGATTGATTTTCATTTTGCAAAAGCGCGGTATGCCGCAAGAATTAACGCAATTGAACCGGAGATTATTCCGCCCTTGGCAGGAACTGAAAAAAGAGTAAGTTTTGAAAACATGCGCCACCCGCTTTTAATCGGAACGGTCGAAAATATTGTCTCAAACGACTTTGAAATAGGAAAAGATTACAAATCCATCGTAATCACAGGTTCAAACACAGGCGGAAAAACAGTTACAATAAAAACCATCGGATTATTTATTTTAATGGCAAAAGCCGGATTTTTCCTGCCGTGCACAATGGCGAAGCTTTATCCGTTTAAGCAGGTTTTTGCAGATATCGGCGACGACCAGAGCATTTTGCAAAGTTTGTCGACTTTCTCCTCGCACATGAAAAACATTATTGAGATTGTCGAAAAATCAGATGACGAAACTTATGTTCTTCTGGATGAAATCTGTGCCGGAACCGACCCTCAGGAGGGTTCTGTGCTTGCAAAAGTTATTCTTGAAAAACTTGCGCAAAAAGGAGTTTTCTCAACAATTACAACGCACTACGGCGAATTAAAGGCGCTTGAATACACAAATCCGTATTTCAAAAACGCCTCGGTTGAGTTTGATACAAATTCTCTAAAGCCGACCTACAAGCTTTTAATCGGAATTCCGGGTTTAAGCAATGCAATCGCTATTTCTGCCAATCTCGGTCTGTCAAAAGAGATTACCGAACGCGCAAAGGAAATTCTAATCAACCAGAAAGACCCCTCAATTCTTGTTGTTGAAAAATTGCAGGAAACTCAGCAAAAACTTTCAGACAACCTTAAAGACTCCGAAACTGCAAAAGAAGAAGCTGACGAACTCAAAAAAGAATATGAAGAAAATCTTGAAGCTATCAAAAAAGACAAGAAAAAAACAGTAAAAAATATTAAAACAAAATTCGATTATGAAATGATGTCTGTTCGCGCTGAAATCAAGGAAATTCTTGATGAAATGCGCCGCGAAAAAACAGAAAAAATCGCCCGTCGCTCTTATTCAAGGCTCGCAAAAATAGAAGAAGGCTTCAATGAAAAACTTGGCAAATACGACGAGAAAAACAATTACGCACCGGTTGATTTTGACAAAATCGAAATCGGCGACAAACTTCTTGTAAAAGAACTTCACCAAACAGTCACAGTGCTTTCAAAACCGGACAAAAAAGGCAAGATTTTTGTTCAAATGGGCAATATAAAAACAAAAATGGATAAAGAAAAACTTGCGCCTTATGACAAAAAATTTGACAGAAAAACCACCGGTTATATGCCAGTAAATATTGAAAGATTTGAATTGCGGCGCGCTGAGGTTTCAAACCGCCTTGATTTGCGCGGAAAAACAGTTGAAGATTCACTTGATGCATTGGAATTATTTTTAGACCAGGCAAGCCTTGCAGGTTTTGCAGAAGTTTCGGTAATTCACGGGCATGGAACAGGCGCATTGAAAGCCGCAGTAAGAGATTTTCTTAAAACGTCGCCTTATGTGAAAAACTTCCGTCCGGGCGGAGACGGTGAGGGCGGCGACGGAATCAGCGTTATTGACTTAAGGTAAAATTAGAGTTATAATTTATAAACTGGAAAATGATGAATTTTTAAAAATTTTCGTGATACAATATTTTCACAAAAAATTAATTTAAGGAATGCCTTATGCATATAGATAATATTAGAAATGAAAATGAATTAATCAATCTTTTTTGCACCTTAGCGGAAATCCCGTCACCTTCAATGCACGAAGAAAAAGTAATCGCCTGGCTGGAAAATTACTGTAAAGAGAATTCACTTGACTGCCGGCTTGACAGTTATAAAAATGTAATTATAAGAATTCCGGCAACAGACGCTTCAAAGCCGGCACTGCTGCTTTCTGCGCATATGGATGTAATCGGCGATGACAGTCCGGTTGAAACATATTTAGACGGGGATTTGATAAGAGCTAAAGGCAGGACTCTCGGTGCCGATGACAAAGCAGGGTTAGCAAACGCGCTTTATTTTGCAACAAAACTTGCAAAATCCGATATCGCCCATGGAGAACTTGAACTTGTATTCACACGAGATGAAGAAAACGGTGCAAGCGGCATAAGAAACATTGAGTTTGATAAACTTAATTCAAAATATGTTCTTGTTCTTGACAGCGACAGCCTTGGCCAGCTGATGACTTCAGGCGCAAGCTACACAAGCGTCAAAATTCATGTTGAAAGCTTTAAAGGCGGTCACTCCGGCATTGATATTGCAGATACAACCCGCGAAAATGCAGCAAAACTTATTGCTGACCTTGTTTCAAATCTCCCGCAGGGAGTTTATTATTCTAAAGACGGCGAGGTCATAACTTCCTGCAATATCGGTGGAATTTCTGCCGGAAAGTTAAATGTGACAAATATAATTAACACAACAGCAGAAGCAAGTTATTCAATTAGAAGTTCCAGCCGTGAAATGGAAAACGAATTGAAGGAAAGATTTAAATTTGAAATAGACGATTTTAACAAACAATATACCAGCATAGCAAAAGCGACAATTGAATTTGCTGAGCATCTTCCGCCGTTTGAAAAAGCTGACGATGAATATATTCCGATATTATTTGAGGCTGCAGCAAAAAAAGCAGGTGTAAAACCTCAGATTTCGTCTTTCCACGCAGGCGCGGAAACCCACATTTATGCAAACAGAACAAATTCAAAAGGTGAAAAGTTTTTACCTTATCTTGTCGGACTTGCAGATGTCCACAACATGCATTCCAAAGAAGAAAACGTCAATTACAAATCAATTATAAAAGGTCAGGAACTTTTAAACAAATTTTACGCAGCTTACATAGGATAAGCTTTTTATTCATTTTTTAATTTCTCTTCGATTTTCTGTTTAAATTCAAGCGCATCATTATTTTCCGGGTCAGACTCCAGGTATTTATTCACATCGGCTAAAGCCTCTTTGTAACGCCCTAGACGTTCATAACTCATAGAACGATTAATGTATCCGAACAAATAACATTCCTCATTTCTGTTTAGTTCTATCGCTTTGGTGAAGTCCCCAATAGCTCCGACATCATCGCCAAGATCAGATTTGCACAATCCACGATTATTATAGACATGTACATATTTAAAATTTAGCTCTAGGACTTTATCGTAGTCTGCAATCGCGCCGACCTTATCACCAATGGCATATTTAGTCTCCGCGCGATTATTATAGGCTTTTGCATCTTCTGGATTTAGCTCTAGAGCTTTATCGTAGTCTGCTATGGCGCCGATGTTATCGCCAAGGTCATATTTACAAAGTCCACGATTATAATAGGCTACTGCATATTCTGGATTTAGCTCCAGGGCTTTATCATAGTCTGCTATGGCGCCGGCTTTATCACCAAGAGCATATTTAGAAGCTCCGCGATTATTATAGGCTGCTGCATATTCTGGATTTAGTTCTAGGACTTTATTAAAATTTTCTATAGCTTTTTCACACTGATTAAGCTCAAAATAAATCCCTCCAGCCCAATCATAGCCTCGATATTCATCCGGAGCTAATTCTTTCATTCTTTCCGCATCTTGCAGGCAAAGTTCCAACTCTTGAAGGTTGTAATGCGCCACAGCACGCCTAAAATAGGCGAAAATATCCTTCTCATCCTTCTCTAGAATTTTTGTACATAAAGAAATAATACCAGACCAATCACTATCTTCAAATAATTTTTCTATTAACTTATTATAGTCTTCTTGCATCTCAACCCCTTGATTATTTATTATTTAATTATAACAAATTTTATAATTTTTTTCAAGATTGAGCATCCGGGACTTATATACAAGCTTACACAACGTTCCTTGTCATTGCGAGAAAATCGCAGATTTTCGCGGCAATCCATTTTACTTTCTCAAGACTGCTTCGCTTAAGCTCGCAGTGACGAGTTGATACTTATATGGTGTAAACATGTATATAAGCCCCGAGCATCTGTTCTAAAAATTCAAAATTAAATACCCTCAAAATAAGCACAAAAAAGACGGCTTGAACAAGCCGCCTCTTTAATTCTAAATTTCAACTAAATTGCCAGTGTAGTAGCTTCTATCTTCAATTCTATTGGAGTTTCTTCCACAACTTCTACACTTACAGGATTAACTGTTTCTGTTTTTACAGCCGGAGCTGCTGGTTTAGCCGGAGTCACAGGTTTAGTCGCCTTCACCATTATCGGGTCAGGGTTTTTCTTGTAATTGTGATAATCCGTCATAATTTTGTTTACAAAACGTCTAGTTTCAGCATACGGAGGAACAGCTTTGTATTTTTTCACATTTCCCGGTCCTGCGTTGTAAGCTGCAAGAGCCAATTCCATTGAGCCGAACATTTTATACATCATTTTGTAATACATAATACCGCCGCGGATATTATCGTTCAAAGAATACGGGTTAAGCCCCATTCTTCTTGCTGTAGAAGGCATTAATTGAAATACACCTACTGCACCGTGGCTGCTTTTTGCTTCATGTCTAAAACCGGATTCTGTTCTTGCAATAGATAAAGCAATTGCCGGGTCTACACCCATTTCAAGAGCATGTTTTACTATTGCAGCTTTTACAGTATTTACATCAGATGCTTGTGCGGGCGCACAGCAAATCATGCACATAAGCGCAGCTGTGATTAGTAATAGTTTTTTCAAAATGTAATCCTCTGGTTGTAAATTGAGAATCCTTAAAAGTTAATTTTCTCTCCCTCTTTTTTAAGGAATTTAACTTCAAAGAATTTAATTCATACCATCATAATATTACAAAAATTTCAAATTTCAAGCCCTGATTTCAACGCAAGGTTCAAAACCCTTTTCCCGCAAGGGTTTTACAATTGTAAGATTTACAATTATTTGTCAAGTGCGAAGTCAAATTTGTTAATTCATTTTACAATGCAATTTCTCATTTTTTAATCCGAATTTGCGATTAACTTTTTTTATGATAAGATCAGTTTACGGATATGACAAATTTTTAAGGAGATGCAGATGGAAAACAAAAAATTGGCAACAATAGGTGTATTTGGTGGTTCAGGATTTTACAAATTTCTGGAAGATATAGAAGAAGTCCGTGTTGAAACACCTTATGGTATGCCGAGCGACAACCTTTTTATAGGGAAAATCGGACCGCATAAAGTTGCATTTATGCCGCGCCATGGCAGAAACCATACAATTTTGCCACATCTTCTTAATTATCGGGCAAATGTTTGGGCGATGAAATCCGTAGGTGTTGAAAGAGTAATTTCGCCTTGCGCAGCCGGAAGTTTGCAAAAACATGTTAAACCCGGAGATTTTGTAATTTGCGATCAATTTGTAGATTGGACAGACGGCAGAAAATCCACTTTCTTCGAAGGTCCGATTGTAACCCACCCTTCAGCAGCTGAAACTTACTGCCCCGAACTTAGAAATCTTGCAATTGAAACAGGTAAAGAACTTGGAATTACGGTTCATGAAACAGGGACTGTTGTTGTAATAAATGGCCCTAGATTTTCAACAAAAGCAGAATCAAAATTCTTCACAAATCAGGGCTGGGAAGTTATCAACATGACAGCTTTCCCCGAAAACTATCTTGTTAAAGAAATGGATATGTGTCCGGTGAATATTTCGCTGATTACAGATTACGATGCAGGGCTTGTCGGTGATGTTCCGCCGGTTTCTCACCATGAAGTAATTGAAGTTTTCAACAATAATCTTTCAAACTTGAAAACATTGCTCTTCAAGATGATTGAAAAAATTCCTGCAGAACGCAACAATTGTAATTGTGCAAATACAAAGAAAAGTTCACAGATGTAAAATAGAGGCGACAAATGATTAGAAGTTTAATTTACGGAATAAACAATATATTTTTAATATTTTACATTCTGATTATTGCAAGAATCTTCTTAAGCTGGATTCCGACTGTTAGATGGGACTTGCAGCCCTGGCGTTTTATCCGCGAAGTTACGGATGTTTATTTAAATATCTTCAGAAGGTTTATTCCGCCAATCGGCATGATTGATATTTCACCAATTATTGCAATTTTGGCATTGCAGCTTATTCAAAATCTGATTATTTTCGGACTTTTACAGTTTGCGTAATAACTTGTAAAAAAATCATGTTTAAGTTAAAGTTTATATATTATGAAGATAGTTATTTATGGAGCAACGGATGTTGGGTGTCTCCTGGCAACAGAATTTTTTGAAGACCACGATATTACAATAATTGACAAGGAAGAAAACCGTACTGATGAATTTGACAAGCTGGATATCAGTTTCATTCAGGGAAACGCTTCCGATATAGAAGTTTTAAAGTGTGCAGACATTAAAAATGCGGATATTTTTATTGCCTGTACTGCTATGGATGAAGTTAATATTGTTGCTTGTCTTGCAGCAAAAAGATATGGTAAAATTCGTACAATATGTTTTGTCAGCAAAGAAGAATACAAAAATACATTAACTTACGAGAAAAATGATGATTATTTTACAGACGTTTTCATCGATTACATAATCTGGCCGGAAGAACTTTTGACACAGGAAATTTTCAGAATTGTAACGGTCGCGCATGCTCTTGATGTGGAAAATTTTGCAGACGGAAAAGCGCGCTTGCTTGAATACAAAGTGAAAGAAAACCTTCCAATTGTCGGGCAAAAGATTAAAGATGTAGGGTTTACAAAAGACACACTGATTGTCGGAATTACCAGAAATTCACAGTTATTTATACCATCAGGCGAAACTGAAATTCTTGAAGGCGATAAACTTATATTTATGGGAACTTCTCACTCCCTGGACATTCTGGCTGGAACATTTTTCCATGAAAAAGAATATGTAAAAAGTGTTTCTATAATAGGCGGCGGAAACGTTGGTTTAATGCTTGCTCAAAGCCTTGAAGCTGTAAAAATCAAAACCAAAATAATAGAAAAAAATCTGGATAGATGTCACTGCCTTGCCGAAAAATTAAGCAATACACTCATTATAAACGGCGACGGTACTGATTTGAAGCTTCTTGATGAAGAAGATATTGGTTCATCTGATGTAGTAATCAGCGTCACAAATAATGATGAGAGAAATCTTTTATGCTCGCTCCTTGCAAAGCAGCTTGGTGTAAAACGCGTAATTGCAAGAGTCTCAAAAGTTTTAAACATACCATTGTTTGAAAAAGTCGGAATTGACATTGCGATATCTCCAAAAAATTCTGCGCTGAACGAAGTCCGAAATGATTTACAGGAAAATGATGTTGATATTCTTGCAACCGTGGAACAAGGGCAGGGAGAAGTCTTGGAAATCGGAGTTTTGCCGGAATTTGACGGAAAAAGAATTATGGATTTGACACTTCCAAAACGCGCAATTATTGGTGTAATAGACCGCAAAAATTCTGTTATTATACCAAAAGGTGATATTGAAATTAAGTCAGGTGATACATTAATAATTTTTACTAAAGCTGAAGATGCTCAGGGAATTAAAGAATTTTTTAAGGTAAAGTAATATGCGCTTAAACTATCTTGCAAATGCAATAGGGATGATTTTAAAATATATAGGGTTTGTGATACTTATTCCTATAATAGTCGCAATAATTTATAAAGATTATATATCAATACTGCCGTTTTTAACTGCAGGCATAGCCTCAATCAGCCTTGGATATGCATTAAGAAAATTCATCAAAAACGCATACAGAATTGAAAACCTTAATGATATTAAAAAGTCTGAAGCGCTATTTATTGTTGCATTTTCCTGGATAATTTTCGGAATAGTTTCAGGACTTCCTTTTATTTTTTACGGACTTCACCCGGTTGATGCCATTTTTGAAGCAGTTTCAGGAATAACAACCACCGGTGCTACAATACTGACAAACTTTGATTATCCAAAAACCTTCTTTTTCTGGCGCTCTTTAACACAATGGCTTGGTGGCTTGGGAATTATAGTCTTATTTATTGCGATTCTGCCGCAGTTTGCTGTTGCCGGCAGACAAATGTTTTTTGCTGAAGCTCCTGGACCGACCGAAGATAAAATCACACCCAGAATTAGAAATACAGCATCAGCGCTCTGGAAAATTTATGCAGGACTGACATTTCTCCAGGTAATCCTTCTTCATGCGGCAGGAATGCCGGTTTTTGATGCTGTTTGCAACTCGTTATCAACTCTTGCAGCAGGGGGATTTTCTCCAAATTCTCAAAGTCTTGCCGGATATAATTCTTATCCTATGTATTGGATAACAACAATTTTTATGTTTCTTGCCGGTGCAAGTTTTATTTTTCAATATAAAGTTTTAACACAAAAAAAACCATCTTTACTACTCAAAAACGAAGAATTCAGAACATATACATTTATGACATGTTTAATGGCTCTTTTAATTGCAATAGCATTATTTTTCTACGACGGGTACAGTATAAAAGAAGCTTTAACTCATGCTTTTTATCAGGTAATAAGCATTACAACCTCTACAGGAAGCGCAAGTGTTGATTTTGCAAAATGGCATTTTATACCACAAGCACTCTTATTTACAGTTATGTTTATGGGTTCATGTGCAAGCTCAGCCGGCGGCGGTATTAAAATGACAAGGTGGATTCTTGTGTACAAATCAATGAAAAATTCTTTAATAAAAATCCTTCATCCGAACGCTATTTTGAATGTAAAAGTTGATAATGCGATTATCCCACACGAAATTCTAAACCAAACCGTTGTGTTTGTATTTTTCTATTTTTTATGTTTTGCAATTGGTGCGTTCTTGATTACAGTTATTGAACAAAATTCAACAATCGGTATCACAAGTTCTATTACTGCACTCGGCAATATTGGCCCTGGATTTGGGAATATTGTAGGTCCAATGGGTTCCTTCAGCAGTATGCACATGTCAACTAAAATTATTATGACAATATCAATGCTTGTGGGCAGACTTGAGATAATTCCATTTCTGGTAATGTTCCAGAAAGATTTCTGGTCGTTTAAAGAATCTGCTTAAAATAACAATAATTTAATATTTCTAAATGATTAAAATGAACAAATAATATACTAAAATCGTTATGTAGATGAAGGTATATATTTGAGGATTGTTTTCGTTTGAAATTTTCAATAAAAATAAAAGCCGTCTTTATAGTTACAAGCTTATTAATATCATTTACGCCATGTTTCAGTGCAGAAGTTGCCGCAGTCCAAAAGGGAATGGTGCTTTCTCTTGAAGACTGCATTGAAATTGCGCTGAAAAACAGCCCTTCCGTTAAAAAATCCAGATACAACTATCGTTTGAGCAAAACCGATGTAAATATTGCAAAAGCCTCATATTTTCCCACAATCGGCATCGGAACAGGCTTTAACTACAACGACAACCACTCAAATATAAGAAATATAAACAACAATTACTACAGCGCAGAAGCCTCAATAAGCCAGCTAATCTGGAATTTCGGGAAAACAAATGCAAGAATAAGAATGCAAAAATTTAATCAGATTGCATCAGAATTCAACTTTGATAACACTGTGCTTTCAACAATTTATTCTGTTAAAAACAATTATTACGGAGTTTTGGCCGCAAAAGCAGCGGTCGATGTAAACCGTGCAAATGTACAGATTAACGAACGAAACTATCAAAGAACAAAAGCTTATTTTGATGAAGGAATTAAATCAAAAATCGATCTTGTAAACTCTGAAGTTTACCTGAGCGACTCAAAAGTAACCCTCGTTAATTCAATAAAAAATTATCAGAATGCTTTGGTAAAATTAAACAATTCAATGTACATAGCATACGCTCCCGAGTACGAAATAAAAAATACTGAAACCTTCAACTTCAAACGAAACGAAATCCCGGTGAACCTTACAAAAATCTCCGAAAAAAGAGACCTCAGCAATCCCCCACAGAACGTATCAGATGCGACATTAACATCTTCAGTCGAAAAACTTGATGTGATGGAGAATTTCAATTTCAAACCTTTTCCGCATACATTTGAAGAGGCAGTCGACATTGCAATAAAAAACCGGCCTGACCTAAAAGCTTACGAAAACACTCTCAAAGCAATGAAACAATCTCTGCTTTACATAAAACGCGAATATTATCCGGAAATCACCGGAAGTGCAGGATATGGTTTCCGTGACACCAACAGCACAAACTCTTTTTCGCTCGGAATTAATTTGAAAAGTTCTGTAAATATAATGAGCAAGAAAAGCGAAATTGATGCCGGAAAAATTCAGGTTGAACTTGCACAAAACGAAATTGACCTTTTGAAACAAAACATATATTTTGAAGTTCAGGCAGCTTACATTGACATGATACAATTAGAAAAACAAATTCCGCTGCTTGCAGTAAAAGTTCGTCAAACGCTCGAAAACCTTGAGCTTGCAGACGGAAGATATTTTGTCGGAATCGGCGATTACATCGAACTTCAAGACGCCAAAGTTAATTACAACAACGCGCAGCAATCTTATGTTGAAGCGGTTTACAATTACAATGTTGCGAGAGCACAACTTGAACAGGCAATTGCGCTCAAACCTGATGTTAAAATCACAATAGAGGATAAAGATTAATGAAAATACAAACTTTTATAAGAAAACGATATATTATAACAGCATTAGCTTTTGTAGTAATTATTGCAGGGGCTTCAACTTATGTATATCTGAAAAACAAGGTTCATTATCAAACGCGCCCCCTCAAACGCTGCACAATCACAGAAATCGTCGAAGCGTCAGGAACAATTAACCCTGTAAACACAGTGAGCGTCGGTTCAACCGTATCAGGCCTGATTAAAGAAATTTATGTTGACTTCAACTCCGAAGTTAAGAAAGGTCAGCTTATGGCACAAATAGACCCCGCAAACTTTGAAGCAACAGTTCAGCAAAATCAGGCTCAAATTGCAAACGCTCAGGCAAACCTTGCAAAACTTCAGGCAACAACAGAATATGATAGAAAAATGTACGAACGCTACAAAAATCTTTATGCAAAGAACTTTGTTCCGCGCAGCGACCTAGACCAGATGGAAAGCACTTACAAATCCGACCTTGCACAGATAAATGCAGCCCGCGCTCAAATTGCTCAATATCAGGCCTCTTTAAAAACCGCAATGACAAACCTCGGCTATACAAAAATTATTGCGCCCGTAGACGGAACAGTAATTTCACGTGAAATCGACCTTGGCCAGCCGGTTGCAGCAAGCTTTCAGGCGCCGGAACTTTTTACAATCGCTCAGGATTTAACAAAAATGCAGATTGAAGTTAATGTATCCGAAGCTGATATTGGTGAAGTTAAAGAAGGACAGGACGTAACTTACACGCTTGACGGTTATGCAGACAGTATTTTTACAGGAAAAGTCACACAGGTTCGACTCGCCTCCACAAATACAAATAACGTCGTAACTTATTCTGTTATAGTTGATGTTGAAAACAATGACTTGAAACTTAAGCCCGGAATGACTGCAAATGTTTCAATAATTACAAACAAACGCGAAAACGTACTTTGCGCGCCAAATGTTGCGCTAAAATTCACTCCAAAAACAGACGGAGCAAAATATAAAAATCAGGGTGTCTGGCTTCTGGAAAACAACAAACCCGTAAGACATGACATCCAAATCGGCGCAAGCGACGACAACTTCACTGAAATCAGTGCAAAAGACGTAAAAGAAGATGCAAGAATCATTACAGGCATTAAAGGCAAATCCGGCACGGCAAAAGGAAACAAACGCCGCCGCGGGCCGGGAATGTTTTAATCCGGAAAAACATAACAAAGGAAGAAATGTCACTCATAGAAGTTAAAAATGCAATAAAAACCTATCAGACCGGTGAAGACAGCTTCAACGCGCTCAACTGTGTGTCATTAACCGTTGAAAAAGGCGAATTTGTTGCAATCATGGGAACCTCAGGTTCCGGTAAATCAACTTTCATGAACATGCTCGGAACTCTGGACAAACCAAATTCCGGCAGCTACTTTCTTGACGGAATTGACATGTTTTCACTTAATCCTGACGAACTCGCTGATGTCAGAAATTTAAAAATGGGTTTTGTATTTCAGGGATTTAACCTGATTGCCCGAACTTCTGCATTAGAAAATGTCGAACTTCCGATGATTTACAAAGGAATTCCCGAAGAAGAGCGCGAAATTCGGGCAAAACAGGCGCTGAAAATAGTCGGGCTTGAAAACAGAGAAGACCATATGCCAAATCAAATGTCAGGCGGTCAGCAGCAGCGTGTTGCGATTGCACGTGCAATCGTTAATGACCCTCCGCTAATTCTTGCAGACGAGCCGACCGGAAACTTAGACACAAAAACAAGTATTGAAGTTATGGAATTCTTTGTAAACCTGAACAAAAACATGGGTAAAACTATAATTCTTGTAACTCACGAACCGGACATTGCGCAATACTGCAAGCGTGTTGTCAGGTTCAAAGATGGAAATATCGTCTCAGACGAGATTAATGAACACACGACAATTCCGTATTAAACCCCTCGCCCCTTGCGGAACAAAGGGAACATACGAGGCACGAGTCTTGTGACCCTGTTTCCCGACGCGAAGCAAAGTGGTGAGAGGGAGCAGTTCTGCGAGAACGGCAGCGAGCGCTAGAAATGCGGGTGAGGGGTTTGAAAAACTACCCCGTAAAGAACATTTCACATTTCACTAAAATAAAAGGACAAATAATGATAGACTTCAAATCAACACTAAAAATGGCGGTCGTATCGCTTAAAATAAACAAAATGCGCTCAATGCTGACTTCTCTTGGTATAATTATCGGCGTAAGCGCAGTAATCATAATGCTTGCGGTAGGTTCAGGCGCCAGCGAAAGAATTGCAAAAGACATGGAATCTATGGGAAGCAATCTTCTTATGATACGCTCAAGTTCTGCAACTTCCGGCGGCGTACGTATGGGGTCAGGTACAAAACCCACACTTACACTCAAAGATGCTGAAACAATTGAAGCAAATGCAAACGGAGTGCTTGCGGTCGCTCCTTACTCTTCAGAAGCCAAACAACTTACTTACGGCAATCAGAACTGGTCAACTACAGTAGCCGGAACTAATGCAGATTATCTTTTCATAAGAAATTATGAAATAATAGAAGGCCGAAACTTTCTTCCAGAAGACCAGAAAAACAGCACAAAAGTTGCAATTATTGGAAACACTGTAGCAACAGAACTTTTTGGCGACATGGACCCGATTAATAAAACAATCCGCATAGGAAATGTTCCGTTTAAAGTCATCGGGCTTTTGAAAATGAAAGGCGAAAACGGAATGGGAATGGATCAGGATGATTTGGTTTTCATACCGATTACGACAGCACAGAAAAAAGTTTTCGGAACAGACTTTCCCGGCACAGTCAAAATGATTAATATAAAAGCGCAGAGTGAAGAAACTTTGGGTATTGCAGAAAGCGATATTACAGACATCTTAAGACGCCGCCACAACATCGGTAAAAATCAGGAGGATGACTTTGAAATCCGCAACCTTGCCGAAATGCAGGAAACTATAAAATCTTCAGCACGCACAATGTCGCTTTTATTAGGCGCAATTGCATCGGTCTCGCTTTTGGTCGGCGGAATCGGTATTATGAACATTATGCTTGTATCTGTAACTGAACGTACAAAAGAAATCGGTATCAGAATGGCAATCGGCGCAAAAGCTTCTGACATAAGAGTTCAATTTCTGATTGAATCCTTTTTGCTTTCAATAATCGGCGGGCTGATTGGAGTTTTTATCGGCGTAGCCGGTTCAAAAATCTTACAGCTGCTTGCCGGAATGTCGATTTCAATCCAGGCATTTTCAATATTTTTATCGCTTGGATTTTCAGGCGCAATCGGAGTTTTATTCGGATATTACCCGGCTTACAAAGCCTCGCTTTTAAACCCTATTGACGCGCTCAGATATGAATAAGTTTATTCTTCAATTTTTTCGAAATTAATACGGTAACCGAGGATTTCTGCGAGGAATTTCAGCTCATCGTATTTCATTGAGCGTCTAGCAAGTTTTTGTGAAATTCCAAAAACAGTATATGACTTGCCGGACTTTTGACTAGCAAGCGCTGCAAGCTCCGTGATGGTCATTTTCTCTTTTAACAATAATATCTTTAAATCCTCGCTTACACTCATAATAAAATTATATATTTTTTAATTCGTCTTGACATCTTTTGATTAATATGAGAATATATTTATTGTTTTTAATGAATTTTTATTTAAAACAATAAATAATCTATAATATTACTTAATAGGAGACATCAATGAGAAAAACTAAAAACGCTTTTACAATGGCAGAGGTTTTGATAACATTAGGAATAATCGGGATTATTGCTGCGCTCACAATTCCTCAATTGATAAAAAATTATGAAAAAAAGGCTCTTCACACACAATTTTTAAAAGCTTACAGCGACTTGAATAACGCGGCCAAAATGTTTGAAGCTCAGGAAGGTTTCACCGTGCATGAATACAGTAAAATACTTACAAATCCTGATGCTGAAACTACAGAACAAGCTTACGACGCAACCGGATTACTGAAATTATATATGAAATATTTTAACGGCCATGCACAGGCTGCAGGTTCGACAAACGAGCTTGAAGGAGAAGAAACGTTAAGAAAAGATGTTTATAAACGCATTCTTGGTTATATACCCGCAGCTTTGAACGGCTCGGACAACTCCTCACAGCCCTGTGATGAAAGCATAATCATGACAGATATTTCAGGAAGGTTTTTTGTCATGGATAATCTATTAAATGGAACATTTAGCAATGTTACAGTCGGGCCAAAAATCTGTGTTGACACAAACGGCAAAAAAGGACCAAATAAATACGGTTATGACTGGTTTGTTTTTGCCTTCACCGAAAAGAAAGGAGTAATTCCTTACATTGGAGACGATTTGACAGGTTATGGCGAGGATTTACAAGACCCGTCAACTATGTGCTCGTATACACAAAACACTGCAACATACACCTGCGCATATTATGCGCTTTCTGATACAAGTCCGCTTGGTAACGGAAGTTACTGGAAAGATTTCCTGAAATAGACTCCCTGGCTAATAATAACCTCATACAAGGACTCTCAATAAATATACTAACCCCAAAAGCTCTTTTCCGGCACACTCCATATTTACCTTTTAATTCGGGCAATTGCAAATAAAACTGTCTTTACATACTAATCTGTTGAGAAGATTTCTCTGATGTCATCCATTGTAAGAGACTTAACAATATTTCGGTCAACAGAAATTACGCTGTCAACAAGGTTTCTCTTAACTGTTTTGAGTTTTTGGATTTTTTCTTCAACCGTATTTTTGGTGATAAGTCTGTAAACAAATACTTTTTTAGTCTGCCCGATACGGTAAGCACGGTCGGTTGCCTGGTCTTCAACAGCAGGGTTCCACCATGGGTCGTAATGGATTACATAGTCTGCGCCGGTTAGGTTCAAGCCTGTTCCGCCTGCTTTTAAGCTGATTAAGAAAATCGGAATGTTACTGTTGTTAAATCTTTCAACAGCAGCCTGACGGTCTTTGGTTTTTCCGGTCAGATATTCGTAATCAATGCCTTCGCGTTCAAGCCAGCCTTTTACAATATCCAGCATGTTGACAAACTGGCTGAATAAAAGAACACGGTGGCCTTCCGAAATAATTTCTTCCAGCATAACTTTAAGTTTTTCAAACTTGCCCGAAGACATAACATGTTTAACGTTTTCTTTATCGTATAGGCGCGGATGGCAGCAGATTTGGCGAAGTCTGAGAAGTGCTGAGAAGATTGAAAGTCTGCTTTTTTCAAGCCCGTTTTCTTCAATTGATTTGAAGAGTTCTTCTTTGGTGCTGTCAAGAACCTGCAGGTAGAAGTCCTTTTGCTCGTCAGTAAGTTCGCAGTATGCAATGTTTTCGACTTTATCCGGCAAATCTTTTGCAACGTCACGTTTCATACGGCGGAGTATGAACGGATAAATTTGCAATTTCAAACGTTTTTCAACTGTTTTGTCTCCGCGCTCCATAATCGGGTTCACGTAACGGAAATTAAATTCCGAAATACTCATCAAAAATCCCGGCATTAGAAAATCAAAGACAGACCAGAGTTCTTCAAGCTTGTTTTCAATCGGAGTGCCGGAAAGCGCAAGTTTGTGGTCTGCGTTAAGTTTTTTGACAGCCTGTGCGGTTTGCGAAAGCGCATTTTTGATATTTTGCGATTCGTCCAAAATTACATATCTGAAATTGTATTTTTGAAGTTTATCAATGTCGCGGCGGACAAGCGCGTAACTTGTTATTACAACATCGTAATTCGGGATTTCTTTAAAGAAATTCTTTCTATCAACTCCTGCTAGTTTAAGACAGCTTAATGTCGGTGCAAACTTCTGTATTTCAGATTCCCAGTTGAAAACAACAGTTGTCGGACAAATTACAAGTGTCGGAGCAGGGCCGTCAACCTCTTTGGCTTTCTGGATTGCCGCAAGCGCCTGTAATGTTTTACCAAGCCCCATATCATCCGCCAGAATTCCGTTTAGCCCGTATTTATACATAAACCAAAGCCAGCCAAAACCTTTAATTTGGTATTCACGAAATTCTGCATTGATATTTTCCGGCAAATCATGCCCGTCGGCCGTTGAGAATGAAGACATCTGCGTCCAGAATTTTTCAAACTCTTCACTCAAAACAAGTTCGACATCAAGGTTTTTCAACTCTGTAATCAAGCCTGCGCGGTAAGTTTTTACGGTAAATTTATCATCAGCATTGCGGTAAACATCAAAGGAGTTGAAGGCACGCATCATTGCATAAATATTTTGAGCCGGGAATTCTACAAACCCCAAACTTCTGATACGGCTGTATTTTTCGCCGCTCTGAATTGTGTCATAAATATCGCTGAACGAAATAATTTCCTCACCAACCTGACCGTAAAGCGTAATATCAAAGCTGTCTGAGGCGTCTTCGCTGAAATCGATTTTCGCGCAAAGTCTGAACGGATCCTCCATAAGTTTGAAGAAATTCATATCGTCTTTTTCTTCAAATCTCCAGCCGTCTCCTGCCTGCTTGATGTAATAATTGTAAAAATCAATTGCGTTTTCTTTTTCAAGCGCAAGATTGTTTGTCTGCATCGGTACGAATTTACACGCCAAAAGCATATGATAAGCTTCGACTTCGTGCTGGTAATTTCTTTTAATCCAGTATACCAAATCTTCACCCGGCTTTTTGATTGTAATATACGGAGTTTTTTCGGCTGTTTTTGAAAACGGAACTTTTACCCCGTCATATTCAAATTCCAAAGTTGCTTTCAAGGATTGGTCATAATCAATTCCGAGCGTCACAATGTTGAGCGGCGGACGTTCTTCAAGCATTAATTTGCTGATATTTTCGGCAATTTCGACGTCCATAACTTCTCTAAGCTTCGGCAGTTCTTCATAAATAAACTTACCGCCTTCCGAATCTTTTAAATCCGTGAAAGTTGACTTTATTAAATTTTGCGGAAGAACCTGCATTGCAACATTTGTCGGGAAAATCAGATTTTTATATCTTCCCCATTTCAAATGTCTTGAAAAATATCTTACTTCTTCAAACGGAATAACATCGTCTTTGTCCGGACGAATCCACTCAAGAGAAAGTAAAATTGTGCCTTGTGCGCCGGTGTTTACGTATAATTTAAGTTTCCATTCCTCATCAGTAAATTTCAGGCGGTCTTTTGTCTTTTCATCCAAAACCTCATCGGCTTTTGAAAGAAGGTTGAACATCGGACCGAATTTTGTAATCGGGATATCATACCAGCCGGCTTTTTTATCCTGTCTGGAAATCGTCAAAAGCTGCTGAAATATCGCAACTTCAACCTTTTGTGAGTTATTGAGTTCAAAAGACTTGTCCTGCTTTTGTGCTTCTATCAAGGCTCGCAGAATCGGCTCAATTTGTCTTACAACTTTACCCGTTTCTCTTGACATCACAAGGATTGAGAAAAAGTTTGCCTTGCGCTTTGAATTGAAGTGAAAAATGTAATTTCCCTGCGGCGGCTCGGTGAGTGCAGTATTTTCATCAGGGAAATTCGGTTCAATTCCGAATTTTGTTTCAAGCCAGTCTTCATAAGCATGCTCGTCAATTGCCTTCAATGCAACCGCAACGGCGTGTTTACACCATTCCTCTTTTAACGGGCAGTTGCAGCGCGCTTCAACTTTGTTCTTTTTGAAAATCAGGTCGGTTTTATAAAAATCCTGAAAATTACCTTTAACTTTTGCCATATAAAAATTTTTTTCAGGGTAATTATCAAATACCATATCTTTTAAATGGTATTCGTAACCGCGCCTCCAGCTTCCGGCACTTGCATTATCTTTTATATATTTGTAATTGAATTCTTCAACACCCATCTATCTTGGAGAATCTCTTTCTTTCCTAAGGGTAGAAACTTCGGATATAGATTTTGCTCTATAAACCCTCAACGGTTACATTATTACATGGAAAATAAAAAAAGGCAAGCAGATTTAGCCGATTAAATATTGGTGGAAACTGTATGCGAAAAGAACACCGAAAACCGCACCCATAATAACTTCAAAAGGAGTATGGCCCAAGAGTTCTTTTAACTTTCCGCCAATTGATTGAACATCATGCTTGTAAAAATCCTCCATCATTCTGTTCAGACAAGCAGCAGTTTTTCCTGCAGCACGGCGGACGCCTGCGGCATCATACATTGTAATAAGAGCAAAGCCGAAAGCTACTGCAAATGTCAGGGAATCAAATCCGCCGATTAACCCGACAGAAGTTGCCAGACTCATAACACCAGCAGAATGAGAACTCGGCATTCCGCCGGTTGTTGTAAAAATTTTAAAATTTATCTTGCGTGATTGTATTGTGAAAATAATAAATTTAATCACCTGGGCAAAAAATGCCGCAGCAATTGCTGAAATTAAAGCCTCGTAACCATTATTCACAATATCAACCATTCTTTCCTACTCTCTTTGTTCTATTTTGATTTTTAACGTTTATGTTTATATTAACATAATGAATTACTGTTGTAAATCTTTTTGTAAAAATAAATCCAAAAACTTACAAAACTTGAAATTTTAACCGGATTGTTAATTAAAATTGTTACAAATATTTGAAGTTTCAAACTTTTGTGCTAACATCAAGATACAATAGATGATTATACTTTTAAAAAGGGGAAAAATATGATTTCAGTAAACGATTTAAAAACAGGCTTGACGCTTCAATTGGACAACGGCTTATGGTCTGTTGTTGAATTTTTACATGTAAAACCCGGCAAAGGCGCAGCTTTTGTACGTTCAAAACTTAAAAACGTCGAAACCGGACAGGTTATTGAAAAAACATTTAGAGCCGGCGAAAAAGTAGGCAAAGCAACTCTTGACAGACGTGAAATGCAATATTTATACAAAGAAGGTGCAGATTACGTAATGATGGATAATGAAACTTACGACCAGCTTCACTTATCTGAAAGCCAAATCGGCGACGGGCTTAAATATTTGAAAGAAAATATGAATGTTCAAGTATTGATGCATGATTCAAGAATTATTGGTGTTGACATTCCGGCGCACGTTGAACTTGAAGTTGTTGACACACCTCCGGCTGAAAAAGGAAACACTGCTCAAGGCGGTACAAAACCTGCTAAACTTGAAACCGGAGCTATGGTTAACGTTCCGTTCTTCATTTCTAACGGAGATGTAATCCGTGTTGATACAAGAACTAACGAATACTTGGACAGAGCATAAGTCTGTGATTTGTGAATCGCGAAAGATAAATTAAATCACGTAAAGGACTTTTCACGTTTCACTTCTCACTTTTTACTCAAACAGAAAGGCAAACTAATGAAATTTGATATTGAATACATTGAAAAACTTGCTAAAGTTTTGTCGGACTCTTCTTTAACAGAGATTTCTCTTGAAGACGGCGAACAGGCAATTACAATCCGTAAGGAAGTTGTGACAGGAACTCCTGTTGTTGCAGCAGCTCCGGCAGTTGCGCAGGCTCCGGCTGTACAGCCAGCAGCAGCTCCGGCGGCAAAAGAAGAAGTTAAACGCGGCAAACCGCTGACTTCTCCTATGGTTGGAACTTTCTACAAATCACCTTCTCCGGATGCTAAACCCTTCGTTGAAGTAGGACAGTCCGTAAATCAAGGTGATGTGGTTTGTATCGTTGAAGCAATGAAATTGATGAACGAAATCGAATCAGAATTTTCAGGAAAAATCGTTGAAATTTGTGTTGAAGACGGCCAGCCGGTTGAATTCGGGCAAGTTTTGATGTATATAGAATAATAAGAATAGTCAATAGTGAAAAGTGAAAAATCGCTTTTCACTATTTTATAGGGATAGAAAAAAGATGTTTAAAAAAGTATTAATAGCTAACCGCGGAGAAATTGCGGTAAGAATTATCAGGGCTTGCAGAGAAATAGGAATTCCGACAGTCGCAATTTATTCGCAGGCTGATGCAAATTCTCTTCACGTAAGACTTGCAACAGAAGCTTACTGCATTGGACCTGCTCAAAGTGCAAAAAGTTATTTGAGTATTCCGGCAATAATTTCAGCAGCTCTTGTATCGGGTGCTGACGCAATCCATCCAGGCTACGGTTTTATGTCAGAACGCGCAGATTTTGCAGAAATTTGTGAAAAACATGGAATTAAGTTTATCGGCCCAACTTCAGAAGCTATGAGAAAAATGGGCGACAAAGCAACTGCCCGTAAAACAATGATTGAAAACAATGTTCCTGTAACTCCGGGAACAGGAATTCTTAAAACACCGCAAGAAGTAAAAGAATTTGCAAAAAAAGCAGGATATCCGATTATTCTGAAAGCAACAGCCGGCGGAGGCGGAAAGGGCATGAGAATTGTCCGCTCCGATGATGAAGTTGAAACAAACATGAACCTTTGCCAGTCTGAAGCACAAAATTTCTTTGGAAATCCTGATGTTTATGCGGAAAAATTCCTTGAAAACCCGCGCCACATTGAAGTTCAAATTTTGGGCGACCAATACGGAAACGTTGTTCACCTTGGCGAACGCGACTGCTCAATTCAGCGCCGCCACCAGAAATTGTTAGAAGAAGCACCCTCACCTGCAATTGACGAAGCAACAAGAAAAGAAATGGGTGCAGCAGCAGTCCGTGCGGCAAAAGCGATTAATTACGAAGGCGCCGGCACCTGTGAATTCCTTCTTGACCATGACGGCAAATGGTATTTCATGGAAATGAATACCCGAATTCAGGTTGAACACTGTGTAACCGAAATGATTTCAAATATTGATTTGGTAAGAGAACAAATCATGGTTGCATCAGGCGAGCCGCTTGATTTTACTCAGGATGACATCATTTTGAGAGGCCACGCAATTGAATGCCGTATTAATGCAGAAAATCCGGAAAAAGATTTTATGCCGAACCCGGGTCAGATTACGGGTTACGTAACTCCTGGCGGATTTGGCGTCAGAGTGGACTCTCACGCTTATCAGGATTACAAAATCCCGCCGTACTATGACAGCATGATAGGAAAATTAATCTGCTGGGGCAGAACCAGAAACGAAGCCCGACGCAGAATGTACCGTGCGCTTAAAGAATACGTTATCACCGGCGTGGAAACAACAATTCCGTTCCACCAGTCAATCATTGAAGACCCTGTGTTTATGAGCGGAAATTTCAACACCGGCTTTATTGAAGACTTCTACAAAAGAACGGGTGGTGCCTGAGGGTGCCTGAGGCACATCTATAAATTGGAGCGGACATACTGAAGGCGCTTTTGTTTGAATTAGAATGAATAATTTAGATTATAATATAGGCGCTGGGAAAGATTAATGCTTAGGCTCTGTGTATAATTAGAGATATTAGAGAAAAAAAGACCGATTTAAAAATCGGTCTTTTTTATAACTTTTAAAACTTATAACTTTGTATTTTCATCAAGTTTAAAGTGTTCTGCGAGCTGAAGAATTGAAGTTAATTGATTAAAGAACATTTGCATATGCTTTGAGTTATTAATCGGATAAAATAGCGAGCCAAACTCAAAAAGATCTTTGTTTGTCGCAATTGCAAACATAATAGTATCGTCTAAAAAGCAGCATTTTGCATATTTTGAACCGAAAGCCGTTCTAAGATTTTTGAACCGTTCCATAAATGCTGTCGTAATCAAATAACGAGCTTCAACCTCATCAGCGGAATAGACATTATACTTTTTATTAAAAACAGGGTCTTCGAGATTGATTTTGTGAAGTTTTTCAGTATCAATAATTGGTTTTGCCGGCCAAAACTTCATAATAGCAAACGAAATACCTCCAACAATTAATGCAGGTAAAAGCTTTAAATAACCTCCTACTACTAAACCTGCAAGTATAATCGAAAAATATACCCACAATGCGAAAAAGCTCATTAAACCTTTCCCTCTTGTTCCAAAATCTTTTTTTGTTGTAATTATTGTTTTAGTTTTGATGTTTTTGTTTGTTTTAAAACAAATAACAACACCTTTGAAAACGCATTTATCAAAATAACTATCTTTATACCTTGAAAAAATATAATTTAAAATATTGATTTGGCGTATCAAATCAATATGCAATTCAGTTTCACAAATTGTATATTTTACTCCGTTGTACTCACCCACAAACACATCATCATCAGTTTTTACATTAAAATTAGCAAAAAGTTCACTTTTTCTTAAAAATTCCTCGCCATATTCCTCAGACTGATATTCTGATTTAATATTACCAAAAACTTTAAGAACATTCTTCAAGCATTTTTCTTTTAGCCGGCCTTTAAAAAATTTACCCCACATAACAGCCGGCACAACCATTAAAACTGCAAGCGCAAAAATATTTACGGCTAAAACAATAAAAACCAATTCGGATTTAAACAAGTCGCCACATTTGCAAGCTTCAAAAACAAATAATGCACAAAAAAACACACCCCAAAATATTTCGTAATAGATAAGCCCTCTGTAAGCTTTAATCCTGTCAGCCTCATGCTTGTTCAGAATCGGGGCAATTTCTTTAAAATATATTTTATGAAAATCTGCCATAAAATTGGCTAAATTATTTGATTTTACAGCCATAAAAACCTCATTTTACTAATTTTATAATTATACTAATTTTCAATTTGCCTGTAATGCATTAAATGAATTAAAAATTTCCTAAATAATATTTTTGAAGTATAATAAAGTCATAATGAGTAGATTTGAATTCAGACACTATGCCAAAGAGCTTTTAAATATTGCCTTGCCAATAATTATGGGGAATCTTGGATTTATTCTTATTGGTGCGGGGGATGTTTTGATTGCCGGAAGGCACTCTACAGACACGCTTGCGGCAATTAGTATCGCAACAGCAATAACAAACTGTATCCAAACCTTCGGAATAGGATTGATAGCAAGCGTTTCGCCTTTGCTGTCAAATTACAGGGGTGAAAGAAAATCCGCTAAAAAATATTTTTACCCTACTATCAGATTTTCAATGTTTTTGGGCTTCATTATCATGCTTGCAGTTTTAGCATTCATACCGCTTATAGATTTTATGCATTTTGAAGAAAAACTTGTCCCCATGATTAAAGATTATATGTTTATCACGGCATTTGCTACTTTTGGCGGGTATTTGCATGCAGCTTTAAAAGAATTTTTGCAGGCGTTTGAAATTGTATTAGTGCCAAATTTAGTAACAGTATTTTCGGTATTTTTAAATATTATATTGAATGCAGTTTTAGTATTTGGCATAGGACCAATTCCATCATTAGGTGCAGTTGGACTCGCAATTGCGAGTTTTACAGTAAGATATTTTATGGGAATTTTCCTTCTGGTATATTGCTTCAGAATAATGAAATTTAAGGATTATAAAGAGTTTGATTATTATAAAAGCCTGATAAAAATAGGGATTCCAATTTCCTGTGCAATAATGATTGAATTCATAGCCTTCAACAGTGCAGCAATCGTAATGGGAAGAGTTTCAGGAATTTATGCGGCAGCACAGAATTTGATAAGCACATTAACCACCGTTTCCTTTATGGTTCCTCTGGCAATTTCAAATGCAATCGCCGTTAAAGTCGGATTTGCAAATGGAGCTGAGAACTTTTATGACTTGAAGAGATATTCTTTTGTCGGTCTTGTTATGTCAGTTGCTTTTATGATTTGCAGTTCAATAATCTTCTCAACCTTCCCGAACTTTTTGGTCGGTCTGTTTACAATTGACACCAATCTTGTAAAAATAAGTGTTCCGGTTCTTTATATTCTATCAATTTTCCAAATATTTGACGGGCTCCAAGTAGCGTTAGCAGGAATTTTCAAAGGCATAAAAAAGACAGGCGTTGTTCTTCTTTCAAACTTTACAGCATACTGGGTTATTTGTTTGCCGCTCGGTTATACATTAGCGTTTAAATACAATTTGATGTTACGCGGTTTCTGGATGGGGCTTGTAATCGCGGCAATAATTCTTTGTATCATAATGCTTGTATTTATCACAAAATATATTAAAGATTTAAAACCCAGCTCAGTTGCCACAGAAGCTTAAAAATGCTATAATTGCTTTGAGTTATAATTTTAAAGGAGTTTTGAATGAAGGAATTGAGAGAGAACAAAAATCCGTTTACTATTAATGGATATTTGGGTAGAAAATGGTATTTTATATTAGGAATAATTATTGCAGCCATAAATTTTATTCTGCAATTTACACTTTGCCGTTCGATTTTTACCGAAATAATGCAGCTTACACATGCAGAAAAAGGTTATTGCATATATAAAATACTAACCTCCGGCTTTATATCTAAAGGCGAAGCAATTTCGTATGCTATCCTTTTGTCTGTAGGCATTATTTTATCTTTTATTAATAATAAAAAACGTATCACTGATGTCTTAGGGAAAGAAACACATTCATACCTTATTGCAGGAATTTTAGCATTGTTAACAGTAAGTCTTATGTTCTTAAACAGCAATTCTGCATTATTTAATCTTTTATATGTATTAATCCTGCCAGCCTCTTGCATACTTCTTTTACTTCCGGGAAAACTCATGATTGCACCGTATGAAGAACCTATGGAAACAGACGCCTGCGGTAATATTGAAACAAAAAAAGCTGTTTCTTTCTGGAAAAGATTGCTTGCATATTTTATAGATGCATCATGTATCCTTGCGCCTATTTCGTTATTCGCACTTAAGATAAATCCTGATTTAATTTCAAAAATTGGTGATTTTTCTATCCTTACCGGACTTGCAATATTTGTTCTGTATTTTGGCATAATGAACAGCGAAATATGTAAAGGCCAAACACTTGCAAAATCTGTTCTTGGAATAAAGGTAGTTGATGAAGCAAATAATTATCTTCCATTAAACAAATCTATATTAAGAGCTTTCGTCTTAGCTGTTTGTGTAATGATGCCGGCGGCAATTTCTCACTTATTAGCAGTAAAAGATTTAAGCACCTTTATGAAAATAATTTATGTTCTGGTAATAACAGCAGGAACAATATTTTATTTACTCTTTTTATTTAATTTTAAAACGCGGCAAACATTACATGATTTGACTGTAAAAAGCTATGTTGTTACAACAAAATGTCAGGCACCATTAAAAGATAATAAAATTAACGCAACTCCTGTTGTTTTTGCGGTTTTGATTGCACTAATGTGCGGAATGTTTACAAGTCTTGGACTTATCGGACTCAGCCGCATGACAATGCCGGCTGAACTTATCTCGAATACAGAAAAAGAACTGAATATTAAGATTACAAAAAATAGTTCAGTAACCAGCTACAAAACCGGAAAATCAACTCTAACAGTATTCATTCCGGTAAAAGATATCAACGATGAACAATTAGCGAAAAAAGTTTCTGAATACCTGAAAAACAAAACAGACGAAAATACCGGAACTATCAATGTTTTGCTATACAAATTCGCAAGTTTTGGTAATGCTTCACTTCTAAAAAAGCGTGTATATACTCAGAGAGCAGAATAATTATTATATAAATAAAAGTTTTTATGATACAATAGACTTGAATGGAGGAAATACTGATGCAAAGAGAACAGAGAACATTTATCGCCGTAAAACCCGATGGAGTTAAAAGAGGTTTAACAGGAGAGATTATCAAAAGATTTGAAGCAAAAGGGTTTAAACTCATCGGCCTGAAAATGCTTGATGTAACTCCGGAAATGGCTGAAAAACATTATGGAGAACATAAAGGCAAACCCTTCTATCCGCGATTAATAGAATATATCCAAAGTGGCCCGGTTGTGGCAATGGTTTGGAAAGGTTTTGATGTAATAGCAGGAGCACGTCAGCTAATGGGTTCGACAAAACCGCTTGAAGCACAGGTTGGGACAATCAGAGCAGATTATGCATTAGTAAAAGAGTATAATGTTGTACATGGTTCAGATTGCGTTGAAAGTGCAGAAAGAGAAATTGCAATCTATTTCAAACCTGAAGAACTTTGCGACGAATACGACAATATGGCAGAAATCGTCATAGAAAAACTTGATGAAGAATAATAATCAATAAGGCGTGAATGTTTTCACGCCTTAACTATATAAAAACAGGAACTTAAAATGAAACATAAGCCGGAAGATGATTTTTTTAGTTACGAACTTACGCACATATGCAAACAAACAGGCGCCAGAGCTGGAGTTTTCAAAACCCCGCATGGAATAATTAAGACGCCGATATTCATGCCTGTCGGGACAAATTCAGCTGTCAAAACTCTGACATCTGACCAAATTATGGACACGGGCGCGCAAATTATGCTTTCGAATTCTTACCACCTTTATTTGAGAGCCGGTACAAAGCGTATTAGAGATTTTGGCGGAATTCACAGCTGGATGAACTGGCATAAACCTGTTTTAACTGATTCCGGAGGGTTTCAGGTATTTTCTCTCGCGCATTTGAATAAAATTACAGAAGACGGCGTTGAATTTCGCGACCCGAAAGACGGTAAAAAACACTTTATAAATCCCGAAGTATCAATGGAAATTCAGCAGGATATCGGCGCTGATATTATAATGGCGTTTGACCAGTGCGCACCCTTTCCATGCGATTACGAAACCGCTAAAAAGGCAATGGAACGCACTCACCGCTGGCTTGAAAGATGTTTTAAAGCAAAAACTAACCCGCGCCAAGCATTATTTCCAATTGTTCAAGGCGCATTTTACGACGATTTAAGGAAAGAAAGCGCATCTGTAATTTCCTCTTACGATGCGGTCGGATATGCAATCGGCGGTCTAAGCGTCGGCGAAACTAAAGATATAATGAATCATTTTGTTGAATTCACAGCCCCTTTGCTTCCTGTAAGCAAGCCGAGATATCTTATGGGAGTTGGAACGCCGGAGGATTTGTTGGACGGAATTAAACGCGGAATTGATATGTTTGACTGTGTTCTTCCGACCAGAAACGCACGCCATGGTTCCTTCTTTACGCCTGACGGAAAACGGAATATTAAAGTCAAAGCTTACGAGGATGACCCTGCACCCCTTGTTGAAGGATGTAACTGTTATGCCTGCCGCAACCACTCAAAAGCATATATTAGACATCTTTGGCGCTGCGGAGAAAGCACGGCGGCAACACTTCTTTCAATCCACAACATACAATTCCTTGTAGAATTCTCGCAAAAATGCCGTCAAGCAATTCTTGACGACAAGTTTGGCGATTTTTATAAAGAGAACTACGGGAAATTATTATAGGGAATTATTCTTTGACAGAGAGTAGTCATCCTAAGCAATATTTTGCGAAGATTCTTCGCTACCACACCTCACTCTATTCCGATACAGGCTAACTAGTTTTGTCTAACTCAACTGTTCGCTTTGTATCTGAATGACAGTATTGCTAAGGCTCTCTGTATTCACTATTATACGTTATGAATAATTCTTTTATTATAAAACTTTGTTAAACATTTCCGGTCGAACTGTTTCTATCGTCTTCAAGCTGGCGGATATCAATATTAACGTCAGTTTCCTCCTGATATGAAGTTATAACAGGGGTTTCAATATCAACGTTAACATCTGCATCAACCATTTCAATATCGTTTTTCGGAAATTCTTTGACTTTACCGTCCTCCATCTTAACAGCAACTTTACCGCTCAGGAATTGCAGGTAACAGACTTTTCCAAGCCCTTCGGACGTCATAACAGATGACCCGACCGGAGGCATTCCTTTTGCAGCATCAATATAGTTTGAATATTCGTAAGTCAAACAGCAAAGCAGTCTTCCGCAGGTACCGGAGATTTTCCCGGGAGCAATTGGCATGCCCTGGTCTTTTGCAAGCTTCACGTTAATTGTCGCAAATTTTCTCAAAAAAGTTGAACAACAGAACGGACGGCCGCAAACACCTGTTCCTTCCAGAATTGAAGTTTCATCACGAACGCCGATGTGCCGCAAATCAATTCTCACACGCGTGAAGGTTTGTGTTAAATCTTTTAGAAGTGCACGAAAATCAACACGTTCGGGCGCTGTATAATAAAAAGTTATTTTTCTTCTGTCAAAAGTTATTCTGCATTGAACAAGGTTCATAACGAGTTTGTGCTGCTGGACAAGCGCCTGACATTTGAAAAACGCCGTAACTTCTTCTTTTTTTATATCATCAAGAGTTTGCAAGTCCCGCTGGGTCAAAGTTCTGATAACAGTCAAAGGTTCGGGTTTATTTTTAGATTTCTCCCAAATCTCTGAAATCTTTGAATTTACAAGAAAAGCCTTTAAAGCCTCTTCGCCCTTGTCTGTGCGCACCAAAACCATCTGGCCGTCTTCGAGGTGAATATTCTCCGGCACAATCAGAGGGTAAAATGTGTTTTTTATATAATTTACGGCAAATTTCATTTTATACGTATCTTTCTTCTTCCTTAAGTTTTCTGTTCATAAGTTTTTCGAGCAGCGCCTGCGGCGTGATGTCAGTGTAAACAGCTTCATAAATTGCAGCAGACACAGGAACCTCCAAATTTAGTTTTTTAGCAAGTTCGCAGATTGCTTTTGAAGTTTTGACGCCTTCTGCAACTGAGCCGAGTTCTGCTAAAATATCGTCAATTTTTTTGCCTTTTGCAAGCATTGAACCGACCGTGTAATTTCTTGACATCGGGCTTGAACAGGTTGCAATCAGGTCGCCCATACCGGAAAGTCCGTATAAAGTCGATGGATTTGCACCAAGTTGAAGGCTTACACGAACAATCTCCGCCATTCCGCGTGTCAAAAGTGTTCCGGTGCAGTTGTCGCCGAGTCCCATTGTTTTTGCAAAACCGGACGCGATTGCAATTACGTTTTTAAGGCTTCCGCCAAGTTCAACACCGATTACGTCCGAGTTTGTATAAAGCCTGAATTTTGATGGAACAGTGCAGGCTTTTTGGACGAATTCGGCGACTTTAATGTCTTCACATGCAACAGACGCCGCGGTCGGAAGTCCGGCAAGAACTTCTTTTGCCAGAGTCGGCCCTGAAAGGATTGCGAGTTTCTGTTCGGGTAAAACCTCTTTAATAACCTCTGACATTCTCATTAACGACGGAAGTTCAATACCTTTTGACGCATTCACAAGAATCTGTTCGGGTTTTATGCCGGCTTTTTTCAGGTTTTCGCACACATCGCGGGTTCCTGATGTCGCAACAACATTCAGAATTATATCGGCATCTTTAATTGCAAGAGCAAGGTCTGATGTGATTTCAACTTTTTCATCCAGTTGAACTTCAAGAGGTTTTGAAGCATGTTTATTTTTAATCAAATCTTCAGACAAATCCTGCGCACGTCCCCAGACTGTGACTTCCTCGAAATTATCGGTTAAAAGCCACGCGAGCGTAAGCCCCCAACATCCTGCACCAATTACTGTCAATTTCATAACTTCTTATCCTCTTTCTTGTTATTTATGCCGCAAAAAGCGGATTTTTCTGTTTAAACGGCCGCTGTTTTCGAATTCAAAAGTTTTCTTAAGACTCCGCGGTGTTTTTTAAGTTCAGCTCTGGCTTCTTCAATGCCGAGTTTCAATTCAAGCGTGACGATTGCTGTTTTTATTTCCCAGTCACATTTGAGAAGTGCTGCTAAAGCCTCGCTGTGTGAAACATTTGCAATCTGAGCAACAATTCTTATTGCACGGTCTTTCAATTTTTCATTTACAGCCTGCAAGTCAATCATGAAGTTTTCATAAGTCTTGCCTATTCTAATCATAGCACCGGTTGAAAGCATATTCAATATCATTTTTTGAGCAGTTCCCGCTTTCAAACGGCTTGAGCCGGCAATAACTTCAGGGCCTACTTCAGCACAGATTACAAGTCCAGCTTCTTCGGCAATTCTGCCTTTCGGGTTGCAGGTAATGCCGATTGTTTTTGCACCGGCTTCTTCGGCGCGTTTTAAGACACCCAAAAGATATTTTGGATTGCCGCTTGCAGAAATCACAATTGCAACATCGTCTGGCTTTAAAACCTCAGCATCGTGATAGCCAAAATCCATATTATCTTCAGCGCCCTCAATTGAATGTCGGATTGCTTTATCACCTCCCGCTATAAAGCCGGTAACCATGTCTTTGGGTACGCTAAAGGTCGGAGGGCATTCTGATGCGTCCAGAATTCCAAGACGGCCGGAGGTTCCGGCACCAAAATAGTAAAGTTTTCCGCCTTTTAGAAACTGTTTTGCGATTAAGTCAATACCTTCTGCAATGTGTTCTGCTTCGTCTTCAACAGCCAGCGCAACAAGTTTGTCTTCGTCATTCATTTTCTTAACGATTTCGATAGTCGGAAGAATGTCGATGTCTTTTGTGTTTTCATTTCTGAACTCTGTAATAATGTCGCTCATGCAGGTGCCTCCTTTATATATAAACACTAATAACCATAATCCATTTTAATTTACAGCTTCATCAAGTTTGCCATTTCAATTGCAGCTTTTGCGGCATCTGACCCTTTGTTACCGGCTTTTGTTCCGGCTCTTTCGATTGCCTGCTCAATATTATCTGTGGTTAGAACACCGAAAATTACCGGAATTCCCGTTTGAAGACTAACTTGCGCAACCCCTTTTGAAACTTCAGCACAAACATAGTCATAATGAGACGTTGAACCTTTAATAACTGCACCAAGCGTAATTATTGCATTGTACCTGCCTGATTTAGCAAACTTTTGTGCTGCAAGCGGTATTTCAAACGCGCCGGGAACTTTTACAACATCAATATTTTCATCTGAAACGCCATGACGAATAAGCTCGTCAATGGCGCCTGATAAAAGTTTCGACCCGATAAAGTCGTTAAATCTTGACAAAATTATACAGAATTTTTCATTATCTGCTACTAATTGGCCTTCATAAGTTTTCATAATCTTTCTCCACGGCCGCGATAATTCTTAACACAGCCCTAACCTTTTAACTGTAATAATTTTAACTCATTTTACATTATTTTACAACAAACGGCAGGAAAATCTTATAAAAAATATATAAAGCAGCCATTATTAACAAAATTCCGCTGACTTTCAAAAGGATATCGGAAACTTTGTAAAACCCTTTCCAATTTTTGAGGTGTGAGGTTATGAAGCCTGCAAAAATCAGGATTAAACCTTGTCCGATTGCAAAAAGGAAAAGCATAATTACAGCTTGCCCAAGGCTTGCAGAAAGTGACGCAAAAGCCATAATAGCAGCTAAAATTGGTGTTGAGCATGGTGTTCCAGCAAGAGCAAATACAGCACCCAGCAAAACAGGATACAAAAATGTATTATGACCTTCGCTTTTCGGCATTTCTTTTATTACAACAGGCATGTCAAAATCCAGAATGCCGACAAGCTTTAAGCCCATAATCATAACAATTGATGCAAGCACAAGCCCGAAATACCCGCCGGCAAAAGAAACAAACACTTTACCCGTAACTGCACATATTATTCCGATTATCGAAAAAACAATCGCTGTTCCAAAAACAAAAAATAACATTTGCAAAAATGTTTTTGCGGGATTTTCGTTTGAATATCCGCCGACATAACCGACTATCAACGGAAGCATTGCCAGCGAGCAGGGTGAAAATGATGCAACTAAACCGCCTAAAAAAGATAACCCGAATAATAGCGGCAAGCTTCCTCCATTAGTGAAAAGTTCAACGTAGTTTGTCATTATTTAAGTTCCTTTAAATAATTCTCCAAAACTTCTTTCTCAATTGCGCCTTCAATTCTCTGAACCTGATTGTTATTTGAGTCAAGGAAAATCATTGTCGGCACCAATGTAATATTATATTTTTTGATTTGTTCGTTTGTAAAAGCTTTTCCATCCTGAACAGAAATTTCAGTCAAAACAATCTTATCCTGGTATTTTGGAAAAACTTCTTTAAACAATTTGTTCATTGTCTGGCAGTCTAGACACATCGTTGATGTGAATTTTAAGATTTGAGGTTTTCCGATAGCAACTTCGTTAACAACCTGATCGGTTTGTGGGATTTCAGGATTTGTCTGTGCTGTTGTTGTGTTTGCATTACTCAATATCCAAAATGCAACAAGCGGAACTATCAATACTAATGCAACAATAATAATGTTTTTTTTCATGAGAATTTCTCCTTTTCGACTTACATAATAGCATAAACCAAAAAGGATTTTTTCAAAACTCTAAGCGGGCATAATTATTATTGCTTAGCCTGGGGATTGACAGCATACTCTTTTAATCTATCCAGAGCATTTGCCATGTTATACATATTTGCCCCAAAGTATGCAATCGCACCGCCTACCGGAATTGTGAAAAGAAGTCTCACCCATGTTTTGGGGCTGAGGGCGGAAGCTATGCCTAAAGCGCCTAATGCAAAAACTGAACCACCGAGAATTTTTTGTGTTGTTTTAGCTTTTGAAATCTGAGCAAGTGTCGGCATTTGCACTCCGGGAATTACTCCTTGATTTTGCGCGGGCTGAGGAGCGGCCGGCTGAGTATGTTCAAAGCTGTCGGCTTTGACTTCCGGTTTTGTAATTTCAGGAATTTCCGGAGCAGGTTGGGATTCAGTTTTAGCTACGGCAGCTTGAGAAACTTCATTTTCTTGAGCTTTAAACGATGTAAAATTAAAATTTCTGACAGAATTTACAAACATTAGGACACCTCCTGCAAATATTAAATCAAAACAGAAGATTTTTTGCTAATTTTGTAATATTCTTTTACAAAAATTTAAACATCTTCAGGCACAAAAAATTCTGCACGCTCAAGAAGTTCTCTCGTATGCTCGTAACAACAGGTGCCGCGTGTTATTAATTGATATTCGCGCACAATATTTAAAATATCATCCACGGACATTTTAATAATTCTTCTTTGACCTTCAATAATTATTGCCATAAATAAATCCTTTCAAAAATATTAACGGCAAAAACGCGAAGAACTTTTACAAAATCCTCCGCGTTATTTAGAAATCCTTTTTGAAATTATAAACCTGTTTTCTCATCAAGTTTGAAGTAGTCTATAAGTGATATTATTGAAATATATTCATCCATAAATTTTCTGATATATTTTGGATTTTTTAATGATGTAAAAAGACTGCCAAGCTCAAATAAGTCCTTCCTTGTTTTGATTGCAATCATAAAATCATTATCATAAAATGAACATTTGATATTGTTTACCCCAAAAGCTGTACGGACTTTATTAAATCTTTCCATAAATCCGGTTGTCAATAAATAGCGGCCTTCTACTTCATCAGAAGAATATGCTGTATATTTTCTGTTGAAGACCGGATCTTCAAGAACTATTTTGTTTAATTTTTCAAACGGTTCTTTATGAAATAAAGATAAAACCGCAAACGCAATACTTAGCCCGAACAAAATTGCAATAATCATCAAAATTGCATATGGCCCGGCTGAAATTACAAAAACAGACAATGCTATTAATGCACCCAATAATGGAGCATTATTCATAATATTCATATCACCTTTTGACGTAACTATTGTTTTTGCTTTTATCTTTTTATTTGCCGCAAAATTGATTAGAACACCGTGGTAAATTTTTGTATCTTCGGTGGTTTGGCGACGTCTGTAAAATAGTTCTGTTTCCGCTATCGAATATACAACACCTTTGTATTCTCCAGTAAATGTGTCATCATTTTTAAAATAGTGATAGTCTGGCAAGAGCATACTTTTTGTACGTTTAGTTTTTGGTATAATATGGTTACCAACTTGCCACTTTATACTGCCAAGTCGGGTCAAAACTTTTTGTAAACAGGCTTTTTTCAGATACAATTTAAAATTCTTGTTGTATCGATTGATAATAAATAGACAAAGACAGGTTAAAAGAAGTATTACAGGAATGACGAATAAAAAAATAAACTGTAAACTAACTTTATTCAAAACAACATACAAAAATGCGGAAACCAAACATATAAAACAAAAGAAAATTAAAATTACAACATTTAATCTCTTTTTTCTCTCGTTTTCATGTTCTAAAACAAGTTTTTCAAACATGTTTTGAATCTCAACATAGGAATTGTGATTTTCTTCAGACATATTTATTCCTCTTTTTATGATCCTGTTTTTTCGTCCAATTTGAAGTAGTCTCTGACATTAAAAAAACTGCGACTATTTGGTTATAAAACTGTTTCGCTTAATGCCATAAAATCTCCTTTTTTAGAATTATATTGGAAATTTTAAAATAGCACATGATGTAAATATACCATTTATCAAAAGCAAAAGAGAGGATTTTTCAATCCTCTCTTCGCTTTATCGTTCCGATTTTATTATATTATTCTTCGTCGCCGTTGTCAATCTGGAAATCAGGAGCTCCGAACATACCTTCGATTTCTTCCAAAATCGCAGACGGTTTACGAGCCTGATTTCTTTGAGCAACAGCACGTTTTCTTGCTTCACGTTCTTTTTCTTCGTTAGCGTTGGTCAAGTGGTGGAAGCCTGTACCTGCCGGGATTAAACGACCGATAATTACGTTTTCTTTTAATCCGCGGAGCAAGTCTTTCTTACCATCAACCGCTGCTTCTGTAAGAATTCTTGTTGTTTCCTGGAATGAAGCTGCTGAAATGAAGCTTTCTGTGTTCAAGGAAGCTTTTGTGATACCCAATAGCAGGAATTCACAAGTTGCAGGAGTTTTACCTTCTGCTTCAACTTCTTTGTTTGCATTTTCGAAGTGCTGAATTTCAACCAATTCACCAGGCAGCAATGTTGTATCGCCGGCGTCAACAACTTTAACTTTCTTGGTCATCTGACGAACAATAATTTCAACGTGTTTGTCAGCAATTTCTACGCCCTGTGAACGATATACGCGCTGAACTTCATCTACCAGATACTGTTGAGCAGCTTCAGGTCCGCAAAGTCTGATAACATCGTGCGGGTTCAAAGGACCGCTTGTTAAAGGCTGACCTTTTGTGATTTTCTGTTTGTCTTGAACAATGATGTTTGCATCGATTGCGTATTTAATTTCTGTACGTCCGTTTTCGTTAACGAGGTACAATCTCGGCAAGTCATCGTCTGTTTCGATTTCAGCTACGCCGTCAACTTCTGCAAGGATTGCGCAATCTTTCGGTTTACGGCCTTCAAGAAGTTCTTCAACACGCGGAAGACCTTGAACGATGTCACCGGTTTTTTGTCTTTCAAATACCAGTGTTGCAATAATATCACCGCGAAGTACCAATGCGCCGCTTTCAACCTGAAGCATTGTACCTGGACTGATTAAGTAAGGACGGCCGTTTCTGATTTTAACTTCGTTCTTGTTGATTGAAACAATTTGTCCTGAAACCGGAGATTTTTCGCCGTTGTCAGATATGATTGAATCAAGTTTAACAAAATCGCCCTTCTTAACAGAAGCTTTGCCTTTTAAAGTAACAACTGTTTCGTAGTTGTCGCAAATGATTAACAATCTGCGCGCATCTTCATTGTCGTGTTTAATAGAAGCTGCACCGTCGTTAATTGCAAGAACCTGAGTTTTTGCAACCGGAGTTTTCGGGTCAATTGTCTGGCCGTCTTTTACAAGAAGCTCTGTTTGAAGTGAAGACATCAATTTTGAATTACCTTCGAATTCACGACGGATGATAAGGTTTTCAAGAACAACAATTCTCAAATTACCTTTATCATCAAGTTCTACCATACCTTTAAGGTGTGATAAGTAACCCTGCATTTGAAGAACCAAGCTTGTTCTGGTAATTGTTGAACCATCAAGGTTTCTAACTCTTGCACCGTCTTTGTATTGAAGCTGTGTTACAGGAACAATGTCAATCAAATCATCTGTTGTATTAAATTTAATTGAAACGTCTTTTTGTTCAACTTCAAGTACTTGAACAGGTCTGATAAGAATTTGAACAGGCTGGTTTGCAATGTTGTCTTCATCAAGTGAAAGGCTTGCGTCAAGTTCTTCATCCAAATCATCAATATCAATGTCATCATTAGCTGAATCCATAATTGACACGATTGAAGTTTCACTTGCTTTAATACCTTCTGCGATAACTGTTCCTTTTTTAACAACTTCGCCTTCATCCACCTTAAGTTCTGAAATGCTTGAAAGTGTATGAACTTCGCCGGGTCTTACCGTGATTTCGTGAATAATGTCGTTAAATTCTTTGAATTCAACAATACCGTCGATGTGACAGTAAACGTCTTTCACAACTTCGGTACCTGCTGTAACGAAAGTTCCGTTTTCAACCATTTTCAAAGAGCTGTCTTTTGAAATCTGGTGAATTTCTTCCGGAATAAATACAACAGAACCCGGTTTTGTGATGATTTGATTTTCATCAACTTCAACATCAACGTATCTGATTTCACCGGAGGAAGTTACTGCGCACTCATCGTCGATAAGTTCTGCAATAATCATACCGTTTTCAACCGGAGTATCAACCGGAGCTTTAACGATGTATTTTTCGCCGGTTTTGTCAACTGTCCAGAGCTGTTCTTTTTTGGTTTGTTCAAATGAAGCGTTTTCAGGCATTAATGAAGCAATTACAATTGTTAATTCTTTACCTTGAACAATTTTCTTGATATTTTTGCCTTCAAATTTAACATCTTCAATAACCAAATCTTCCCCGAAACGAACTTCGCCGCCGTGTTCTGAAATGGTTAAAGTTTCAGCTAATTTTTCGCCTTCTTTGACTGGCTGTTCGTCTTTTACAAGAACTTTAGAGCCGCCCGGAAGGTTATAAACATCGCCTCCAAGAACCCAAATAATACCTTGTTTGTTTGTAGTTCTTGAAATGTTGCCTTGTCTGTCTTTCTTTTCATCAGCGATGAAATCTTCGTAGATAACTTCGCCCGGAAGGTCTGATGTAATATCTTTTGTAGCTTTTTCAGTCAAACGAGAGCCGTCGCCTGATGATGCAGGTTCATAAACTGCAAGTTTGAAACCTTTTTCAACCTGCATTCCGTTTGTAAAGAACACAGTTGAACCAGCCGGAATATGATATTTATCAGTACGTTTTGCACCTTTAATTTCGATATCGGCTTCGTAGTTTGCAACTTTAACAACGTCCCCGTGGCGTGTTCTTACTTCGCGGGTTTTAACGCTTGAAACAACTTCACCGGCAGATTTGGCTTCGATTGATTTCATAGCGCCGGCACCTTTGAATACACCGCCGGTGTGGAATGTTCTCATTGTAAGCTGTGTTCCGGGTTCACCGATTGACTGGGCTGCAATAATACCGATAGCTTCACCAATATCTACGAGCTTTTGGGTTGTCATTGCCCAGCCGTAGCATTTTTGGCAGATACCGTATTCAAGTCCGCAAGTCAATCCTGAACGAACACGTAATTCCTGAAGGTTCAAGTGTGCAACTTTTTTAACATCATCACGGTTCATTGTTGTTCCGGCTTGAACAAGAACTGTTCCGTCTGTATCTTTAATATCTTCTGCAATTGTTCTTCCTAAAAGTCTGTCAATTAACGGAACAATTACAGCATCACCGTTTGTAATCGGTTTCATGTTGATAGCTTTAGTTGTATGACAGTCATCAGCACGAATAATTACGTCCTGCGCAACATCAACCAAACGTCTTGTCAAATAACCAGAGTCGGCTGTTTTTAACGCTGTATCTACAAGACCTTTACGTGCACCGTATGATGAAATGATGTATTCGGTAACTGACAAGCCTTCTTTAAAGTTTGATTTAATCGGCAAGTCGATAATCTGACCTTGTGCATCAGCCATCAAACCGCGCATACCTACAAGCTGTGATACCTGTGATAAGTTACCTCTCGCACCGGAGAACGCCATCATATATACAGGGTTTAATTTATCAAAATTTTCAACAACCTGAGCTGTTAATTTTTCAGTAGTTTCAGACCAGGTGTCGATAACTTTTGTATATCTTTCAACTTCGGTAATTTCACCTTTTAAGTATCTGTTAGTTGATTTTTCAATTTCTTTTTCCGCTTCTTTCAGTAATTCTTTTTTAACGGAAGGTACCTGCAAATCCGCAATTGAAATTGTTGTACCGGATTTGGTGGCATACTTATAGCCCAAGTTTTTCAGGCTGTTTGCAAGTTCTGCGGTTTTAGCACCGCCAAACTCCAAATATATTTGAGACAGAAGGTTGTTTAAACCTTTTTTATCCATCTGTTTATTAATAAATTCCGGAGTTTTCTTTGAATTTGTGTATGTTTCCATTCTATATTTCCTTTATTTTATAACTTAGCTTACGATTTTAGTTAAGTCGCATTTATCAATCTTAAACCAGGGCTTTTCTTACAGCTTCATTGAAGATTAATCTTCCTGCTGTAGTTTCTAACCTTCCGCCGTGTTCATCACGTACAACGATTTTGTCGTGAAGGTCAATTACGCCGACTTCAAGAGCTGAAATTGCGTCCTGGAAGTTATAGAAATATCCTTTCGGATCTGCTTCCGGATTTTTCAGGATTGTCAGGTAGTACATACCCAAAACCATGTCCTGAGTTGGTGTAATAATCGGTTTACCTGTAGCCGGTGCAAGAATGTTATTAGTTGCTAACATTAACATACGGGCTTCAGTTTGCGCTTCGATTGAAAGCGGAACGTGAACAGCCATCTGGTCACCGTCGAAGTCAGCGTTGAACGCTGTACAAACAAGCGGGTGAAGCTGAATTGCGCGGCCTTCTACCAATTTCGGCTCAAATGCCTGAATACCCAGTCTGTGAAGGGTCGGGGCACGGTTTAACAATACCGGGTGTCCGTCGATTACTTCTTCAAGGATATCCCAAACGATTGCTTCTGAGCGCTCGATTTTCTTCTTAGCTGATTTAATGTTTTGAACATATCCGCGTTCAATAAGTTTGTTAACAACAAATGGTTTGAACAATTCTATTGCCATTTCTTTCGGCAAGCCGCACTGATTTAAGCTCAATTGCGGACCTACAACGATAACTGAACGGCCTGAGTAGTCAACACGTTTACCGAGCAGGTTCTGACGGAAACGACCTTGTTTACCTTCGATAATATTAGAAAGTGATTTTAATGCTCTGTTGTTTGGGCCGACAACTGTTCTTCCACGTCTGCCATTGTCAATAAGAGCGTCAACAGCTTCTTGCAGCATACGTTTTTCGTTACGAACAATGATTTCAGGAGCACCCATTTCCAAAAGTCTTTGTAAACGGTTGTTTCTGTTAATAACACGTCTGTACAAATCGTTCAAGTCAGAAGTTGCAAAACGTCCGCCGTCCAATTGTACCATCGGTCTCAAATCCGGAGGAGTTACAGGCAAAACATCCATAATCATCCAGGTCGGATCTGTTTCAGATGAAATCAAGCTGTCAAGCAGTCTTAAACGTTTGATAAGTTTGCTTTTCTTTTGAACTGAATTTACTGAACCTGCAAGTTCTGTTCTGATTTCTTCTGCAAGTTCTTTTGTATTAATTTCTGATAATAATTCTTTAATAGCTTCTGCACCGATGCCTACTTTTAATGTAGAATCTTCGTTTTCAGCCATATAATCTTCATATTCTTCTTCGCCTAAAAGCTGAAGTTTTTTGAATTGGCTTTCGCCCGGATCAAGAACTACGTAGTTGTTAAAATAAATAACCTGTTCAAGGTCTTTCAAAGTCATATCTAGCAATAAACCGAGGTATGAAGGAATTCCTTTCAAAAACCAGATGTGAGAAACAGGAGCCGCCAGTTTGATGTGTCCCATTCTCTGACGTCTTACTTTTGAATCTGTAACTTCTACACCGCAGCGTTCGCAGATAATACCTTTGTGGCGAACTCTTTTATACTTACCGCAATAGCATTCCCAGTCTTTTGATGGCCCGAAAATTCTTTCGCAGAAAAGACCGTCGCGTTCGGGTTTTAATGTACGGTAGTTAATTGTTTCAGGTTTGGTAACCTCACCGTAGGACCATTTCAAAATCCTTTCCGGCGACGCTATACTTATTCGTATATAGTCAAAATAATCAATACTTGTTGACATTTATATATTTCTCCTTTTTATCTGGGGGAATTCAATTCCCCCATTTAATTATCATTGCTTAGCTTGTTACGTTCTTAAATATCACCAAAGGTTGTCGGTGTTTCAAAGAAGTTGATGTTTAACAATTCTGAATCGATATCAGACAGAGTTCTTTTCGGAGCTGATTTTCTCAAATCATCCATATCTGTCATCAAGTCAACTTCAGCGCCGTCTTTCTTCGCAACTGTGATATCCAAGCCGATAGACTGTAATTCGCGAACCAATACTTTGAAAGATTCCGGAATACCCGGTCTCGGGATGTTATCGCCTTTAACAATTGCTTCGTAAGCGCGGTTTCTGCCGTTAACATCGTCGGATTTGATTGTAAGCATTTCCTGCAATGTGTAAGCAGCACCGTAAGCTTCCAGGGCCCAAACTTCCATCTCACCGAATCTCTGTCCGCCGAATTGAGCTTTACCACCCAAAGGCTGTTGAGTTACTAATGAGTAAGGACCTGTTGAACGAGCGTGGATTTTGTCATCAACCAAGTGAACAAGTTTAAGTATATATGAAAGACCAACTGCTACAGGTTCATCAAACGGTTCACCTGTACGTCCGTCAATCAATCTGACTTTACCGTCTTCGGTTACCCAATCGCAGCCTGATTCTTTAATACCTTTCAAAAGTTCGGCTTTTGTTGCGATTTCGGATTTGTTATCACCGTACATTTCATCAAATGAAGGTGCTTCGTAGTAATTTCCTGTCAAGTATGCTGCCAAACCTAGCAATAATTCATAAGTCTGGCCAACATTCATACGAGAAGGTACACCAAGCGGATTCAATACGATATCAACCGGTGTTCCATCAGGCATAAACGGCATATCTTCTTTCGGTAAAATTCTTGATACGATACCTTTATTACCGTGGCGTCCTGAGAGTTTGTCACCCACTGAAACTTTACGTTTTTGAGCGATGTAAACTCTGATTACTGTATTTGCGCCCGGCGGAAGTTCGTCGCCTTTTTCTCTGTCAAATACTTTAACGTCGAGAACACGGCCGCCTTCACCATGAGGAACTCTTAATGAGTTATCTTTTACATCTCTTGCTTTTTCTGCGAAGATTGCGCGGAGAAGTTTTTCTTCAGGCGGATGCTCAGATTCGCCTTTCGGTGTAACTTTACCTACCAAAATATCGTCTGCATAAACTCTTGCACCGATACGAACAATTCCGCGTTCATCCAGATGTCTCAAAGCATCTTCTGAAACGTTTGGAATTTCGCGGGTAATTTCTTCCGGTCCGAGTTTTGTCTGACGTGCGTCGATTTCTAATTTTTCAATGTGAACGGATGTGAACACATCATCGTGAACGCATCTTTCTGAAAGTAAAATCGCGTCTTCATAGTTGTAACCTTCCCAAGGCATGTACGCAACAATTACGTTTTTACCTAATGAAAGTTCACCGCCGTTAGTGGACGCACCGTCAGCGATTACATCGCCGGCTTTAACCTTGTCGCCTTCATTAACAATCGGACGCTGGTTAATGCAAGTATCCTGGTTGCTTCTTAAATATTTCATTAATTGATATATGTGAGGTTTGTTATTTGTATCGCGAATTACAATTTCTTCACCGACTACACGTTCAACAACACCATCAACTTCTGATATTACAACCATACCTGAATCTTTTGCGGCACGAGCTTCCATACCTGTTCCAACACGCGGTCTGTCTGTAATCAAAAGCGGTACTGACTGACGCTGCATGTTTGAACCCATCAATGCACGGTTGGCGTCATCGTGCTCAATAAACGGAATTAATGAAGTTGCAACTGAGATAATCTGGATTGGAGAAACCCCAACGTAGTCAACTTTTTGAGATTCGCCCATTGTGAATTCAGAACGATAACGAATAGGGACATATTCATCTTTAAATGTTCTGTCATCATTCAATTGAACGTCAGCCGGTGCAACACGGAAGTTTTCGTCTTCGTCTGCTGTCATATAAACAACTTCATCAGTTACAACACCGTCTTTAACAACAAAGAACGGAGATTCAATGAAGCCATAATCATTAACTTTTGCGTGAGTTGCCAAAGAACCGATAAGACCTGCGTTCGGACCTTCAGGAGTTTCAATCGGGCAGATACGTCCGTAGTGAGAAGGGTGAATGTCACGAACTGCAAAACCTGCACGTTCTCTCATCAAACCGCCTGGCCCAAGAGCTGAAATACGTCTTTTGTGAGTTAATTCAGCCAACGGGTTAATCTGGTCCATGAACTGTGATAACTGTGAAGAACCAAAGAATTCTTTTAATGAAGCAACCAAAGGCTTGGTGTTCAATAAGTTCAACGGAGTCAAAGTTTCTGAATCTTGAAGAGTCATTCTTTCTTTAACAATTCTTTCAATTCTTGAAAGCCCAACTCTGAACTGGTTTTGAAGAAGTTCACCAACTGAACGGATTCTTCTATTGCCAAGGTGGTCAATATCATCAACAGTTCCTTCATCGTATGTTAAATTAATTAAATATTCGATTGATGCAACAATATCCTGAACAGTCAAAGTTCTCTGATTTTTTGGAATGTTCAGGTTCAATTTTTTGTTTAATTTATAACGTCCGACACGGCCGATATCGTATTTCTTTTCATCAAAGAAGCGGGCTTCCAAAATTGAACGTCCGCCTGCTGCTGATGCAGGATCACCGGGTCTTAATTTTTTATAAACTTCAATTAATGCATCATCAGTTGTTTCTGCTGTATCTTTATCAAGAGTTTTCTTCAAGAATTCAAAGTGAGTGAATAAAGATTCCATTTCAGAAACTGTTATACCCATAGCTTTCAACAAGGTTGTAGCTAAGATTTTTCTGTTTTTGTCGATTTTAACGTAAATTAAATCGTTAGAATCAGTTTCGATTTTCAACCATGCGCCGCGGTTCGGAATCATAGTTGCGTTATATAAACGTTTTCCTGCAGGTGAAATTTCACGTTTGAAGTAAACGCCCGGTGAACGAACGATTTGCGATACGATAACACGTTCAGCACCGTTTACGATAAATGTACCTTTATCTGTCATTGTCGGAATATCACCGATATAAACTTCTTGTTCTTTAATTTCACCGCTGTCACGGTTTACGAGTCTTATCATAACACGAAGCTGTTTGGCATAAGTTGCGTCATGAATTCTTGCTTCTTCAACCGTATACTTTGCGTTATCAAAAGTATAGTTTGGCAAGAAATGCAATTCTAATCTGCCGGTATAGTCTTTAATCGGAGAGAAAGAAAGCAATTCTTCTTTCAAACCTTCTTTCAAAAACCATTCAAACGATTTTTTTTGCACTTCAATAAGATCCGGTAAATCGTCCAATCTGGTATGCGGGATACCCATTGGCGTTACTCTTTTCGCATATTTTGTCTTAGACATCAATTCACCTCATTAAATAATGGTGTACATACTACTAAAAAATATTTTTCTAACTTAAGGCTGTAAACCTTTTACCTGCCTGCGTCTCAGACTGATAAATCTTTATATGATATTCGGGGGAATTTTATTTGGGCACAATTCACCCGACTTTAATTTAACATGTTCTTTAATCGTAATACATCAATATTTTTAGTCAAGAAAATTTGAAACCTTTTCAAAAATTTTGTTAAATTTTCGTAATAAATAGTTAAAGATTTTGACTTTATGGGCATAAAATTATCTTTATATAAGGATTTATGCCACTAATTGGTTTTAAATAAAGTTCCCCTGTTAAAGTATTCAAAACTTGCATATATTCAAACTTTCTGCTACATTTTAATCTGAGGGGTAATTATGAAAAGATTTTTTATATTATTTGCTGTTTGTCTATTGGTTATTTTTTCAGGATTTAATAATTCAGCATTTTCTGCTTCCTGGAATGAGCTTTCGCAAAAAGAACGGGAGGCTTATATAAATCAGTCAATAGAAGATATGAAATCTTCTGATGATATTGATATCTCAAAAAATACTTTAGAAAATATTTTCGGAATTACATCCTCAAGAGATCCTAATTACAAAGAACACAGCACAGGAAAAACTTCGCTAAAGGGAGTAGCCTTAAGGAATACAAGCTGGTCGTATTTAATGCCGGGCCCGAGTTATCTTGGACAAAGCGGTCCGTCAATGCAAATAAATTCAGGATATACACTTTCAAATGACAATATTACACTGAGTTTTAACAAAAGCGGCAATTTAACAGAAATTAAAACTCAAACGCCTTCCTCTGCAAACGGAATTTATATTGTCAAAAAATATAATAAATATAAAAAATTAATTACAACGGCATTATATGACAATAATCGCATAATTTATTTCGATCAAAACGGGGATGTAGAAGTTATTTTAGAGGGTGGCACTTATTACAATATAGATGGTATAATCCAGAAAAAAACAAAAGGAAGTTTATAAACATGAAAAAAAAAGTTATTATACTATTTGCACTATTAAGCATATTTATATTTTTAAACCCGGCTTTTGCACAAGAAACTGAAACTTTGACTCTGCAAGGGAAAGCTGACTTTAACTGGCTTGACATGTCGCAAATCGAACGTGACACAATCATTGATAATTATAAAAAAATAATTTTTGGGGATGACACAGTTTACAAATACAAGCGAAAAGATTTCAGAACACTTCACAAAGATTATCTAAAAGACGAAAACAACAAAACTCATTACCTTGAAGCACAAGAAGGAATAACCGAAACTAAGGATTACAGATTAAGCGGATTTTTCAGCGGAAAAATATTAATCAGCTACGCAATTCAGTACAAAAAAAATCCGAAAACCGTTTACTACTATGACGCATTCGGAAATCTTAAATATGTTGATATGATTTCAGATAATTACCCGAACTTTCCATACTGGTCAAAACAATATAGAGCAGGCGGAAAAATGATAAGTGCAATATATTTCGTTTCGCATGATATGCAATATATGTACGAACCTGACGGAAAATTTCAGGGAGTATGGTTTATGGATAAAATGTACGACAGAAATGCAAAACAAACTCTCACTAGAACCAACTGGTAAAATTTATGAAAAAAATTTTAGTAATTTTCTTTTGTTTAATATTAAACCTCAGCTTTTGCTGCGGCGTATATGCCTACGGAGTACGGGTTCAAAAGGATTTCCGATACACAACCCAGCAGGACAGAAACCAGAGAATAAAAACTTACAAAGATTATCTTGAAAAAACAGGCATTTTTGATGAATCGCATTCCAGTTATAAACAAGATTTTAAGCCTTTTAAAAAAGATAAAAACTACAAGAAAAACCGTGACAGCATAAAACATAAAAACGAATTGAGCGGAGCTGATTATAAATTAAAAGGGAATTATTACCAGATGGCAGATAATATCCTGGCAAATTATTCTGTAATTTATAATAATGACCCTTACACGGAATACATTTACGATATGTTCGGAAATCTTTATCAGGTTGTAATTTTAACCGGAGAAGATTACATACTTCCGCATTATAAAGCCGTTTACTCTTTTAACGGATACCTTCAAAAAGTAAGATTTTTTGCAGTTGATGGTTACGAATATATTTTCCTTGCTGACGGAACTTTGCAGGGAGTTGTAATAGAAAACAAGTTATACAACAGCGTCGGAAGACCGCTTAAGGTTTGGCTTTTGTAGAAATAAAAATGCAGCTTGCTATTGACAAATATGGGACTAACAAAAAGTTCTGCTAAACCGACTACCAGGGAAGGTTTTTCCAATAATGTTTTGATTGCTCTTCCGGAGAAATGTCATTTACTGCAAACCAGGCACAGCCAATCCCATTCAGAAGCTGGGTTGAGCTTTTGTTACATGGAGAGCCTGCTACTTCCGGCCATTGGAGCTCTTCTAACTCTTCTTGAGTATAGGTACGAGTCTGTTTTAACGGCTTTATTTGGTCTGAAGCATCGTTAACCCGAAATTCAAAAATATCAAACCCAAGTCTGTTAGGCTTTGCGTAAGGTCCGTTTGTATCTATCCAGAATATTATTGAGCTATTATTAACGTCTACACCAATACTGCCTCCATCAGGTAAAATATAAAGAGCTTTTGGAGAATCTCTTCCCGGGTCAGACATGATAACTTTCGTTTTATTAAAATTCGTCATAGGATAGATACTATCAAGTTTTTTAACTACATTCAACTGCTTGTAAAATTCATCTATAAAAATTGGCGCGTCGACGTAACCATTATCACTATCATAATTAGCAGCAAAAGCTTTCCTAAGATTTGAAACACCCAAGGAAGCCTTTGTCATCAAATATGCATTTGAAAGATTTGCATAAGACTTTTTCAGCCCAACTTCCAAAACTTTCGCCTGATAATTTTTTATTAACTGAGGAATTGTCATAGCAGCAATTATGCCAATGATACCAAGGGTTATTAAAACTTCCGCCATGGTAAAGCCAATAAATTTCAAGTTTTTCATTCATTATCCTCTTATTATTATAATATAATATAATATTTATTATAACATAGTATAATTTATTTATCAATATAGTATTGCTAACATTGCAATATGCTAGACGAAGATTTTCTAAAAGAATTCGGATTTCAATTGAAACTATACAGGCTAAAGCGTGACTACACACAGGCTCAGCTTGGTGAAATGGTTGAAATTTCAGAACACAGAATAAGTCAAATTGAAAACGGAAAATGTAACTTGACTCTAAAGACCGTAAATCGTTTGTCTAATGCTCTTAAAATCCCGGTATTAAAACTTTTTGATTTTGAAGAATAAAAAAGCCGGCTGTAACGCCGGCTTAAATTTATAATTGGTTATTTATTTTGGCTTAACTACAGAATAAACATAGTTATTGTTAAAATATTTGTTTGCAACTTCAATTATATCAGATTCAGTGACTGAATTAATAAGTTTTATATATTCGTCCTTGAATTCATAGCCGCGTCCCGTGACTTCAAACCAGCCGAGATTTGAAGCTTTTTCAAGATTGGTTTCAAGTGAAATTATGTAGTTGCCGATGAGTTTATCCTTGGCCTCTTTTAACTCCTTGCTTCCGACAAACTCTTTTTTAAGCCTGAAAACTTCTTCTAAAAGTTTGGTTTTGGCACAATCGAGATTTTCCGGATTTGTGCCGATGTAGACAACAAAAGCACCCTTCAAAATATTCGGGCCGTAACTTGAGCCGAGCTGATAGGCAAGCCCTTCCTGGTCTCTGATATTTTTGAAAAGCCTTGAACTCATGCCGGCGCCAAGAAGTGAATCTATTACTTGTAAAGCAGCATAATCTTTTTTATTGAGCACACCCGGAGTCTGCCAGGCAAGAAAAATCCAATCGGTTTTTGTTTCAGGCATAATTTTCACGGCTTCTTTCGGTGATGTCAGGCGGCCTATTTCAGAAGCTCTGATTTTGTAGTCAAAAGTTTCGCCATCTCTGCCGGAGAAAATTCTGGTAAAATCCTTGATAACCTGTTCGTTATCAACATTTCCGTTCACAGAAATAACAACATTTTGCGGTGTGAAAATTTGATTATAGTAATCCACCAAATCTTTATGAGTTATTTGCGGATAAGTTTTTTCAAAAATCTTGCTTGTGTAAGAATAAGGCGAGCCTTCAAAAATCAAATCCTTATAATTTTCAATTGCGACCTGAAGAGGAATATCACGGTTGCGCTTAATCTTACTAAGTTTTTCGGTTCTTGCTTTTTCGATTTCGTAATCGTCAAAAGTCGCGTTGTTAATTACTTCATTAAGGATTTCGATTGTTTTGTCATATTCGGGTTTTGTCGTCAAAACATCAACTGAAAATGCATCGGCTCTGACTGAAGGCTCGATTTTTATGCCGTTGTCCTCCAAAACACGCGCAAGCTCTACCGGAGAGTATTTTCTTGTGCCTTTCATCATAACATCCGCTGTCAAAACAGAGGTTCCCGGAATTTTGTCCAGAAAGGTTCCGCCTTTTGCATAAATGCTTATTGCAATAATTTCGTTAACATCGTTTTGAGTAATTAATAAATCTGCGCCGTTTGAAAGCCGGTATTTTTTTGTCTGCGAATTTGCACTGACAAGTTTGGCAGGTTTAACCTCTTTTGACGGAAGTTTTGAGGAGATATTAACTTCCTTTGAAGCCTCCGGAAGCACAATTGAAATTGCAGATTTATCAACGCCGAGGTATTTGTTTGCAACGCGCTTAACCTCCTCCGGTGTTACTTTCTTAATCTCTTCAAGGTAATTTTTGTAATATTTTATGTCATTTGCAGTTACCATTGTGTAACCGATTTCCTGCGCAATATTTGATATAGATTCTCTTGCATAATAAGTATCACGCTCGATTATGTTTTTAGCCAGAGCAACCTGTGCCGGGGTTACGCCGTTTTTCTGAATATTTGCGATTTCTTCAAAAATTGCATCTTCGAGTTTTTTCTCATTTCCTGGCGTGAAGTTAGCTGAAACATAAAAAATACCGTCATCTCTAAAACCTGCATTTGACGCACCTATTGAAAATGCAAGCTGCTTTTTATCTTTAATATTTCTATAGAAAACAGAGGAACGTCCGTCGCCAAGGATTGTTGAAAGAACATCCAGTGCGTAAGAATCGTTATTTGTAACCTTCACCCCTCTAAACCCGATTAGCATGTAACCTGATTGTGCCGGAAGATAAGCGGTTTTTCGAGCCTGAGCCGTAAGCGGTTTTTCTGCCGCGAAATCCTCTTTTGAAACTTTTTTATAATCACAGTTAAAATCTTTTTTAACAAGTTCAAGAGCATGTTCGGTGTCAACATCGCCGACAATTACAGTGACCATATTTGACGGCACATAAAAGCTGTTGTAGTAATTTAAAATTTCATCGCGGTGAATTGTGCTTATAATCTCGCGTGTTCCGATAACCTTACGCTTGTATGGATGCGTTGTGTAAAGCATTGAAATCAAATTTTCATAAACTACATTTTGCGGCGTTGTTTCATCTTTTGAAATTTCTTCAATTACAACTTTGCGTTCTTTTTCAAGCTCTTTTCGCGGAACAAGCGGATTAAGCAGCATATCCGCGTGAAGCTCCATTGCCAAATCAAAATAATTTGACGGAATTGTTATATAATAATGAGTAAAATCTTTACTTGTCGCGGCATTAGTAATTGCGCCTTTTGTTTCAAGGATTTTGTCGAATTCTCCTGGAGCGTGGTTTGTCGAACCTTTAAAAAATAAGTGTTCCAGAAAATGTGAAACGCCGTTATTTTTGTCATTTTCGTTAATCGACCCTGTTTTAATCCAGGTATCAACTGTGACAATCGGATTTGTCCGGACTTCTTTAATAATAACAGTCTGCCCGTTATCAAGGTTGTAGACCGCGGCTTCGCTTGCAAAAACTGAAGTTCCGATAACAAAAGCCGTGAAAACTAAAAGAAATTTTTTCATCATATCCCTCTCTAATTACTCATTATCTGGAGTTATTATAACATAAATCCGGATTTTTAAAAAATTAGACAGTCGGAATATTGACAAAAATTCAAACTTATTCGCCGACATTAAACAAATTCAACTGCGGAACTTCAAGTTCAGCGCTATCAGATTTTTTTCGGGTTGCAAGGTTGTTTGAAAAATCCTTCTGCATTTTCACCATCAAATCTTGCGAACGTCTGATTACTGCACTTGGCAAACCTGCCATTTTCGCAACTTGAATACCATAACTTTTGCTTGCTCCGCCCTGAACAATTTTTCGTAAGAATTCAATTTCGCCATTTTCTTCGGTTACTGTAATTCTGTAATTTTTAATTTGCGGGTAAGTTTTTGTCATTACGTTCAACTCGTGATAGTGAGTTGCAAATATACATCTTGCTTTCACTCTCGTTGCAATATATTCTGCAACCGACCAGGCAATTGCCACGCCGTCATAAGTGCTTGTGCCGCGGCCGATTTCATCAAGAAGAATGAAACTTTTATCGGTTGCTGCATTTAAAATATAGGCTGTTTCTATCATTTCAACCATGAACGTTGACTGGCCTAGGGTTAAATCATCAGAGGCGCCGACACGTGTAAAGATTTTGTCAATTACGCCGAGTTTCAAATAATCCGCCGGAACCCAGGAACCAATTTGCGCGAGCAGTGCAATCAAAGCGTTTTGGCGCATGTAAGTTGATTTACCAGCCATATTGGGCCCTGTTAAAATCATAAACTGAGTTTTGTCCATAGTATTGCTTTGAAGTTCCAAATCATTTGCAACATACTCACCCAATGGAAGAATTTTCTCCAAAACCGGATGGCGTCCGTTTCTTACAATAAAGTCGCCCGACTCATCAATTTCAGGTTTGCAAAAATTATTCTCAACAGCTGTCTGTGCTAATGATGAAAGCACATCGGCTTTTGCAACACAATCTGCAATTTCTCTGATTTTTGTAACAAACTCTTTTGAATATTCTCTGAAATCAGTGAACATCTTATATTCAAGTTCGGTTGCTTTAAATCTTGCAGATAAAACATCGTCTTCGTGTTTTTTGAGTTCTTCTGTGATATAACGTTCAGCACCTGTTAAGGTTTGTTTACGCACGTAATTTTCGGGAATCATGTTTCTGTAAGTATTTGTGATTTCTATAAAATACCCGAAAACTTTGTTTTCGCCGACTTTTAAAGTTTTAATACCTGTTTTTTCACGTTCGCGTTCTGCAAAATTAATAAGCCATTCTTCGCCGTTTGTAAGCAAATCGCGGTAGTAATCCAATTCACCGGAAACTCCCTCGTTTATAATTCCGCCTTCTTTAATAACCATCGGCGCATCTTCTTTAATTGTGCGGGCGATTAATTCAGTATAAGCTTTGATTTCTTCTTCGTAATCTTTGACCGACGCAAAGGGATTGTTTTCAAGAGAGCTGGAAATTTCAATAAGTTCCGGAAGCATTTCCAAAGAAGCTTTTAAACTCAAAAAGTCCTTCGGATTAGCCGAATTGTTGCTCAGTCTGGTTGAAAGTCTTTGAATATCATAAATTTTTTCAAGGACTTCAATAAGGGAAACTCTTATTGAAGACTGTTCAACAAGTTCTGACACTGCTCTTTGGCGAACCATAATATCATGAACTCTTTTTAGAGGCTGGCAAATCCAGTTTCTCAAAAGCCTTGCGCCCATGTTTGTCTTTGTTTGGTCAATTGCCCAGAGAAGCGACCCGTATTTATTTTTTTCGCGCATGGTTTCAACAAGTTCAAGGTTTTTGCGTGTTCCGGCATCCAGAATCATGTATTCTGAAAGTTCGTAAGCTTCAATCCGCTCGATTTTCGGGACATTCTCCTTCATGCTTTCCCAAACATAAGCCAAAAGTGCACCGGCCGCGCGGAAGCCTAATTTACATTTGTCGTACCCGAAAGCGGTTAAAGAAGCTGGAGTGAAAACAGCTTTTAAATTTGAATCCGACATTGAAAAGTCAAAAACGCTTGCCGGAATTTTTGAACAGTTGTAAGTTTTTACAATAACATCAGGCAAATCAGCTCTTTCTTCGGGAACGATTTGGAAAGGTTTAATTTCACCGCGTACAGCCGGCGCAACGATTTCTGCCGGCGCAGTTCTTGCAAGCTCTGACATTAAAAGATTTAAAGGAGCCTGAGTAACCTTAAATTCGCCGGTTGAGATATCTGAATATGCAAATCCGTATAGCTCGGATTTATCATCCTTAAACATTGCGGCAATATAATTGTTTGTATTTTGCTTTAAAAAGTCGCTTTCCGTGAGTGTTCCGGAAGTAATAATTCTTGTTACGCCGCGCTTTACAAGCCCCTTGGCAAATTTCGGGTCTTCAAGCTGGTCGCAAAGTGCTACCCTGATATTTTTCTGCACAAGCTTTTCAAGATAACCGTTTATTGCCTTAAAAGGAATTCCGGCAAGAGGAACTCTGCCGTAAACAGCTCCTGCGTCACGTCCTGTTAATGTGAGTTCCAATTCTTTTGAAAGAAGAACAGCGTCTTCAAAAAAAGTTTCGTAAAAATCTCCCAGGCGGTACAAGAGAACCGTGCCCGGATTTTGACGCTTAATTTGCATGTACTGCTGCATAACAGGCGTCAAGTCTTCTATCTTTACATCCCATGAATTTATTTGATTGATTTCTGATTTTGACATAGCTATAATCAGATTATAACATGAAATAAGGAAAACAACATGGGCTGCTTAAAAAATATTTGCATGGCAATATTATTAGCACTTGCATTTATAGGCTTTATGTCGCTGGGCGGGGGAAGACTGGTCGGTGACATTGTTGATAATTTTCTTAATCCTCCAAAAGACGAGTTAATAAAACGGGCAGAAAAAGTCGGCGATTTTTCCAAAATCAATGATGAATTTGAACTTGAAAGAGCCGCGGGCATGCTCGGATACAACGGGGTCGTTGCAGAACACAAAGCTTCTGGGCAAAAGCTTCTTGTGATTGACACTAACAACAAGCCGATTTTAACAAAAGAAGACATTAAATCAGAAAATATTGAAGAAAAGCTTTTAAATTTGACAAAAAAAGTTAAATACCAAACTTTTCAGGTCGAGGAATTGAAAGTAACCAAACGCGGAACTATGAACTCATACGGAAAAGAAGCTCCTTATGTGAAATTTGAAGCCCGCCCCAAAAAACTTCCTATAGGAGATGTTGCAGGTATAATTTCTGTTGCCGAAAACAAAGAAGGAGAACAACGACTGCTTATTTCGGCCAACGAAAAGAAAAGATATTCACAGCTGATTTCGGAAGAATTTTTCAAAGCTGTTAAATAATCAATTACCACTTCATCGCTTTTTTAAACACAATGTATCCGGCTCCGGCTGCTGCTGCACATAATGTTAAAATTACAGAAAAAGGAGTTTTTCTTTTATTTTCGAATTTATGCTCGCTTTGCTTCTGATAAATATCATGAGATAACTGCTGAAACTGCATTTCAGCCTCTTTATCTGAATAAAGTTTCGGCTTATGCAGCGCATTTGGAGGCGTCAAAATGCCTACTTTAGGGTTATTATTTAAAACAAGATTATTTTCTACACCATTTACCATATTTATATAAAAACATGAACAATAAAAAAATTGCGCACATATTTAATAAAAAATTCAACCATGATGCTTGACAATTTTTTCGTGATAATATAAACTAAGAATTATTATCAATTATAAGTACAAATTATGAATTATTCTAAACAAAGGGAAATAATATTAAACACATTAAAAGAAAATGTTGTCCACCCGACTGCAGAATATTTGTGGGAAAAAGTTAAAGAAAAAGATCCGAAAATCAGCCTCGCAACCCTATACAGAAACTTAAACCAGCTATCGGAAAATGGAATAATAAAAAAAATTGATGGACTTGAAACTTCTTCGCATTTCGATCATAATACTCATGAGCATTATCATTTTATATGCACAAAATGCAAACGGGTCTTTGACATTGCGGCAGAAGTCGCACCTGATTTAATAAAAAAAACACAATCAAGCACAGGATTTACAATCCAAAATCATGATATTGTTTTTTCAGGTATCTGCAAGGATTGTAACAATAACAGTAAAGGAGAATAATATGGAAAAATTTGTATGTACGGTATGCGGATATGTTTATGATCCGGCAGAAAACGACAACGTTGCTTTTGAAAATTTGCCGGAGGATTATGCTTGCCCGTTATGCGGTGTTGGCAAAGACATGTTTGAAAAAGAATAATTGAAAGGAATTAAGATGGATTTAAAAGGCTCAAAAACCGAAAAAAATCTTATGGCAGCGTTTGCCGGAGAATCTCAAGCTAGAAATAAATATACCTACTATGCTTCTCAGGCAAAAAAAGAAGGTTTTGTGCAAATCAGCAGGATTTTTGAAGAAACCGCAAATAATGAAAAAGAGCACGCCAAATTATGGTTTAAAGCGCTTCACGGAGAAAAAATTCCTGATACATTAACAAATCTTCAAGATGCTGCAGACGGCGAAAATTACGAATGGACTGACATGTATGCTCAATTTGCACGCGAAGCAAAAGAAGAAGGCTTTGATACCCTTGCAATTCTTTTTGAAATGGTCGGAAAAATTGAAAAAGAACATGAAGACCGTTACAGAAAATTGTTAGAAGCAGTGAAGAACGGAACAGTTTTTGAAAAATCAGAAGAAGTTGTTTGGGAATGCGGCAACTGCGGACATGTTGTTAAAGGTGAAAAAGCTCCGCAACTTTGTCCGGTATGCAAACACCCGCAGGCTTATTTCTTTATCAAAGCGCAGAACTATTAAGTTCAAAAAGGCTTTGCTTTGGCAAAGCCTTTTAATTATGCTAAACTATTAATGTATTAAATATAAAGGGAGAAAAAAGTGGATATTAAAGGAAGCCAAACCGAAAACAACTTAATAAAAGCCTTTGAAATAGAAGCAAAAAGAAGAACTGAATATGATATTTATGCGTTAATAGCAAAAAAGCAAGGATTTGATGATATAAGCAGACTGCTTTCGCTTTTCGCCGAGCATGAAAAAGAACATGCCAAACTTTGGTACAAATGGATTAATAATGGGAATGCCCCGACCCTAATAGAATGCCTTGAAAAAGCTTTAGCTGACGAAAAAAATACGATTGAAGGTTTATACGAAAATTTTGCCCTGACAGCGAGAGAGGAAGGCATTGAACACATTGCCGGACTTTTTGAAAACATTGAAAACATTGAGAAAATCCACTATGAAAGATTACGCAAGGTAATACTAAAACTCAAAGATGATGTAAAACCAAACCCTGATGGAACTTTTAATTGGGTTTGCAGCGTTTGCGGCGGAATTTTTGTGCAGGAAGAAGAACCTGATTACTGCCCGCTTTGCGTTAAAGAAGATGTTTTCTTTTATAAAAAAGCTGATTGAAATGTATAAATAGTAAAGGAGAATGTAAATGAAATTTCAAGAAATTAAAAACAATATTTTTTATTGCGGCTTGAACGACTGCGACAGAAGAATTTTTGATGAATTAATACCTCTTGAGCATGGAACAAGTTATAATTCATATCTGGTAAAAGGTTCTGAAAAAACAGCGATTATCGATACAATGTATCCGCCCAAAACTAAAGAATATATGAAGCGTCTTTTTGATAATCAAGTCGGAAAAGTTGACTATATTATTGCAAACCATGGAGAACAAGACCACTCAGGTTCAATTCCGGCGTTATTGGCAAAATATCCGAATGCGATTGTTCTAACAAACCCGAAAGTTGCAGAAAATATAAAAAACATGCTTTTTGTTCCAGCAGAAAGAATTAGAGAAATTGCAGACGGCGAAGAAGTTTCTCTTGGTGATAAAACTCTAAAATTCATTTTTGCTCCCGGAGTTCACTGGCCTGATACAATGTTTACTTACATTAAAGAGGACAATGTTATTTGTACATGCGACTTTTTAGGCGCACATTATACATTCTCAGATGTTTTTGCGGTTGAAAGCAAAGAGCTGGAACACAGCGCGAAACGCTACTATGCAGAAATTATGATGCCTTTTAGAATGATGTGCCAGCGTTACACAAAAATGATTAAAGAAATGAATGTTGACATGATTTTGCCAAGCCACGGGCCGGTTTATACAAATCCGAATTATATCTTGGATTTGTACACTGACTGGACTTCAGATACACCGAAAAATCTTGTTGTAATGCCTTACGTTTCAATGTATGAAAGCACAAAGGAAATGGTAGAACATTTGAGCGACAAGCTTGAAGCAAAAGGCGTTAAAACATTTAAATTCGACATTGTAGACGGCGATTTAGGTGATTTGGCAATGGCGCTTGTTGATGCGGCAACAATTGTTCTGGGCACATCAATGGTTCTTGCAGGCCCGCACCCGATGGCAGTAAATATTGCTTATCTTGCAAGTGTTTTAAGACCAAAAGCCAAGTTTGCAACAATAATCGGCTCATACGGATGGGGCGGCAAGCTTTTTGATGTAATTGTAAACTTGCTTGCACCTTTGAAACTTGATTTGATTGACCCGATTCAGGTAAAAGGTAAGCCTACGGCCGAAACCTTCCTGGAACTGGACAAAATGGCAGATGCAATCGTTGAAAAACACAAATCAATCGGAATTTTATAAACACAAACATAACAAGCGGGTTTAAAAAGCCCGCTTGTTTAATACAGATTATGAAGTTTGGTTAAGATTTGATGAAAAAAAGCAATTCTTTTTATATTCATACGTTAATAAATATGTGAAGTGAAGGTAAAAGTAGGATTTTTATATGCAAGTTGACAAAACAAACGATATTTCAAGTTATCAAAAAAGAAACATGGCTTACACAGCTGCAGGGCTTGGCGCAGGCGTAGTTGCCGGCGGAGCGTTCGGCTATTTTCAAAAACCATGGCTTAAAAATGGTGACATAACTGACACTTTTATTAAAGAAGTTGAGACTAAAGCAGACAAATTTGACTTGCAGACACTGGAAACAAGTATTAATGAATTAAAAAAAGCCTCTGAAACAGGTAATTTTGAACATCTATCAAAAGATACATTAGAACTTTTTTCAGAAGAAAATAAACAAAAAATGAAAGACTTAGGACCTGACAAAGTAAAAGAACTTGCTAACGAGAAATTAGAAAAACTAAGAATCGTTGTTGTTGCAGAAAACAATGATGAGATTATACAAAGAGCAAAAGAACTTCAAAAGGAAATGTCATGTACATCTTATAATAAAAAAATACAAGTTCTCAAATCTTTCAAAATTGATGATAACATCTCCGCAGATGATATTGCAAAATTATATGAAGAAAAACTGACTGGATGTGAACTTGAATTTGATTTAGACGAAGGGGAATCATTAAAAGACTATTTTCAAAGACAGATTAACAAAGATGGCAAAACTTCAATTGTTAATGAGCTAAAAAAAGACATTGCCGAACAAATACAAGAATATCAGAATGAGATAACAGAATATAAAAACTCTATTAAAGAACATATTGATATTTCAGGCAAAAAGCTGAAAGATATGCCGGCAGAAGCAGATGCTGAGACAAAAAGCCTTTATAACTCAATCAAAAAGACTATCAGCGAAATGAACTGGAAAAATGCCGGCAAATGGGCAGGCATCGGAGCCGTTGCACTTGGCGCAATCGGACTTGGCACCGCGTTTTTAACAGGGAAAAAGCCAGCTGACCTGCCAGCGGAACAGATAAAACAATAAACAAACGGCGCCGCAAGCGGCGCCGTTTTAACTACTTTCCAAAACTCGTAAAATTTAACTTACGCTTTAACAAGTTCTTTTGCGAAAGATTCGGAACTTCTGGCTTTAATTTCAGCCTCAATTTTAGCGATGAATTCATCAACTTTCATTGTTCCGACCTGACCGATTCCGCGTGCACGAACCGCAACGGAATTTGCTTCGATTTCCTTGTCACCGATTACGACAACGTAAGGAATTTTCTTATCCTGCAAGCTTTCGCGGATTTTGTAATTCATGCTTTCAGAACGGTCATCAAGTTTCACACGAATTCCAGCCGCGCGCATCTCTTTGTAAACTTTTTCAGCGAAATCAGCGTGTTTTTCGTTGCTAATAGGAACAATCGCAACCTGAGTCGGTGCAAGCCATGTCGGGAATGCGCCGGCGTAATGTTCGATTAGAATTCCGTGGAAACGCTCCATTGAACCGAAAATTACACGGTGAAGCATAACCGGAGTTTTCATCTGACCGTCTTTGTCCTGATATTTGATGTCAAATCTTTCAGGAAGATTGAAGTCAAGCTGAATTGTAGCGCACTGCCATGTTCTGCCGATTGCGTCTTTAACTTTAAAGTCGATTTTCGGGCCGTAGAAAGCTCCGTCGCCTTCGTTAATTTCGTATTTCATACCGCGTCTGTCCATTGCTTCTTTCAAGCCGGCTTCTGCGCGGTTCCAGTTTTCGATTTCGCCGACATAGCTTTCAGGACGTGTTGAAAGTTCAACTTCAAAATTCATGTTGAAGATTTTCATTGTATCTGCAACAAAGTCAATGATTTCATTGATTTCATCAACCAATTGTTCCGGCGTACAGAAAATATGCGCATCATCCTGAGTAAAGCCCTGAACACGGGTTAAGCCTGCGAGCGCGCCGGAATGTTCTTTTCTGTAAACAGTTCCGAGTTCTGCCATACGAAGCGGCAATGAACGGTATGAATAACGGTTTGCCTGATAAATCAAAATATGGAACGGACAGTTCATCGGCTTTAAGATAAATTGTTCGTCTGAGTCTTCTTCTTTTTGAATAAAGAACATATTTTCGCGGTAGTGGTCAGCGTGGCCTGAAATTTCCCAGAGTTTTGATTTTGCGATATGCGGGGTGTTTACAATCACGTAACCGCGTTTTCTGTGTTCTGTTCTCCAGTAATTTTCGATTTCCTCACGGACAACCGCAAGGTTCGGATGCCACAAAACAAGCCCGCCGCCAAGTTCCTCTCTTGTTGAGAACAAATCAAGTTTTGCGCCGAGTTTTCTGTGGTCGCGCTTTTCTGCTTCTTCAATGAAAGTCAGGTAATCCTGCAAATCTTCTTTATTCCAGAATGCTGTTGCATAAATTCTTTGAAGCATTTTATTTTTAGCGTTGCCGCGCCAGTATGCACCGGCAACTTTTAGTAATTTAACTGCATTTGCTTTAATAAATGAAGTGTTTGGAATATGCGGGCCTGCACAAAGGTCATTGAAAAGTACATTTCCGTCTTTATCTTTTGTTAAATACAAAGTCGGGGTGTCATTTCTGTGTTCTTCAAGAAGTTCCGCTTTGTAAATTTCGCCCTCTGCTTTAAATTCTGCGATTTGCTTGTCAACATCAGGAATTACGTATTTTTCAAATGAAAGATTTTGTTTAATTATGTTTTTCATTTCTTCTTCGATTTTCACAAGGTCGTCTTCTGTGAAGGCGTAACCGTCTGTCATATCAAAGTCGTAATAAAAGCCGTTTTCAACAGCCGGCCCGATGGCTAACTTTGCCTGCGGGAAAAGCTTTTGAACAGCCTGCGCCATGACGTGAGAGCAGGAGTGTCTCAGAGTGTGTAAAGTTTCAGCATTTTTTTCCATAAAATTTTCCAATCTGTCCTTTTGGGATTTTGGCGAACCCGGCAATGCACAAAAACCTCTCGTACATTAAGTTCGCCCCCGGGGTGGACCCCCCAAACTAACTACAATAAAAGCTTAGCACTGACATGAATTTATTACAAGGAAACCCCAAAGCTTAACAAAAAGTAATGAGATTTCGTGCAATTAGTGTTTTTGTTATAATATAAGTTATGTAATGATATCCACGAAAGAGGTTTAAATGAACACAGCAACAGTTGTAGGAAGAGTCGGACGCGACGCTGAAGTCAGATATTTTGAATCAGGAAAAGTAAAAGCACAGTTTTCACTCGCAGTTAACCGCTGGGATTCAAAAACAAAATCAGAAGTAACTGATTGGTTTAATATTGATGTTTGGGATAAACAGGCAGAATTTGCCGGAGAATATATTAAAAAAGGCATGCAGGTTGCTGTTGACGGCAGAATCGGCCAGAACAAGTGGACTGATAAAGCCACCGGCAACGAAAGAGAATCTTTCTTTGTAATTGCAAACAATATCAGACTTTTAGGCTCAAAAAGAGACGCTGAGAATGATAATAACTTCTAATATAACAGGAATTATCGCAGATGATTTGACCGGCGCAAATGATACCGCTCTGCAGTTTTATAATCATGGTGCAGCCACTCAAATCCTTTTGAACTGCGATGAAGAACCCTTAAATATCAAAGGAACACAGACCTGGGCGCTTTCAACGGAGACCAGAAACGTTGATGCTGAATCAGCTTATCATCAGGTTAAAGAGGCTGCTCAAATGTTTGTGGAGAAATTAAAACCTGATTATTATTATAAAAAAATAGATTCAACTATTCGCGGAAACATTGCTATTGAAGTTTTGGCCTTGCTTGAAGTTCTTGAATGGGATGCTTCTATAATTATTCCGGCATTTCCTTCAGAAGGACGCGTTACGATTGGAGGCTATCATTTATTGAAAGGAATTCCGATTGAAAGAACTGAAATGGCGCGCGACCCGCATTCACCTATCAGAGAATCGCATTTGCCAACACTTCTGAAAAGCCAGCTTGATGAAAGTTATGAACATCTTGTAGGCTTGATTGAACTTAAAACTGTAATGAAAGGCGCCGGACCGATTTTGATAAAGCTGAATGAACTTATCAAAGAAGGCAAAAAGCTGATTGTTGTTGATGCAGTCTCTACGGTTGACATTGAACAGGTTGTTCTTGCTATGAACAAATCGGATTACAATATTTTACCTACCGGAACGGCAGCGGCTGCACAAGTTTTAAGCGACTTATGGTATTCTGATTTAGAACCGCGACACATAAACAAAACAATACCTGAACTTCCTAAGCTTATAATGTCAGGGAGCGCAACAGAAATTACAGCAAAACAGATAAAAAGACTTGAAGAATCCGATGAGTTTGAAAATACTTTATTCATTGAAGTTTCTCTTAAAAATATTATCAGCTGGGAGTTTGAAGAACTTACTGAACGGATTTGCGGAAATCTTGTGCAAAACAATATAGTAGTTGTTCATACCTCAAATCTTATAACTGATTTTGACGGATTTTCGGAGGAACTTTTGGAAGCTGATTTGACAAAAGCAAGTCTTGCCTGTTTGATTACGGATTACCTTGCTGAACTTACAAAACGTGTAACTGAAAAGCGCGAGTTTATTCTAATAACTTTAGGCGGCGAAACTTCATACAAATGCTGCGAAAAAATCGGAGCAACTCAATTGCAGATTGTGGATGAAGTGGCACCGGCAATTGCTTTATCGCTTGACCATAATGCCCAATGGATTGTAACAAAATCCGGTAATTTGGGCGGAATAAATACTTTAATAGATATTCTAAAGTATTTTGAGCATCATGAATAAACAATCTTTTTCAACATACCTAAATAAGGAGAAGAGGCTATGAGAAATAAAATCGCAATTACCACAGGCGATCCAAACGGTATTGGTGCAGAAATTACAATTAAGGCATTAAATAAACTTAATTTGCCGGATTATAAAATTGTATTAATTACTAATAAAAAAATACTTGATTTCTATGGGAAACTAGACAAGGATTACGAAATTATTGAAATCCCGTTTGATGCAAAAATTGAACCGGGCCGGGTTACGAAAGAATGCGGAGAATTCTCATTCCAGTCAGTTAAAAAAGCTTGTGAAATAAATCCCGGCGCAATAGTTACCGCACCAGTTGCCAAAAATGCTCTTTATTTAGCAGGCCACAAATTCAACGGTCAAACTGAAATTTTACAAAAATATCTTGCCCATGACGGGCAGCATGCCGAAATGCTTTTTGTAGCCGGCCAATTCAGAGTCCTTTTGCTAACAAGGCACTGCGCGTTGAAAGATGTAACAATATCAAAAAAAATGCTCGTTGAAAAAATTAAGAAATTAAACAATATTTTTGAAGAAAAATTTGAAATAATTCCTCCGAAATTCGCACTTTGTGCATTTAATCCTCATGCCGGAGAAGATGGAATTTTGGGCAGCGAAGAACTTGAAATTTTAAATCCGGCTGTGAAAATTTTACAGAAAAAAGGAATTAACATAACTTATCCACTGCCAGCTGACACATTATTTGTCGAAGCTGCAAAAAAATACTATGCAGAAAAAAAGCTTCCTTATGATTGTTACATTGCAAACTACCACGATCAAGGTTTGATTCCAATAAAAACCGTTGCGGGTGATAAAACGGTGAATATGACTATAGGTCTTGATATAATAAGAACATCACCTGGTCATGGCACAGCATTCGACATTGCAGGCAAAAACCTTGCGGATGAAACCGGAATGATTGAAGCAATTAAAGCTGTCTTATAAATCAGAATTCTTCCAGAATTTCTTGGGAACTTTTACCACCTTTTTCGACCGCGTACGTATACGGAGCCAGCTTTTTAATACCGTCAATATCCCCTTGAAGCCCTAGAGTGAAAATATCGTACCCCCATTTATTAGGGCCTTTGTGTCCGTTTACATCAATTGTAAATATAGGGAAATTACTTGCTTTATAATTTCCGTATTTTATTATAAGAGTTCCGTCAGCCAGAATCCATGCTGAATAACGGGTTTTAATATTTGAATCGCTGAAATCCCGATTCGGATCTACCTCAATATTTGGATTTTGTTCCTTTTTTATTTTGTCTGTCCCCCTGTATTTGTCAGTCAGGCAACCTTCAGCTAAGGCATTATTTTGACAGAATTTTACAACTTTCAAGGTTTTTGTGAATAATTCTTCTTCAAAAACCGCGCAATCATTTCGAAGCCCGTTCTGATTTGCAGGAAGTGAAGAGCCATCTTCGCATTTAAACTCAATACACCCTCCATATACTGGATCTCTTTTTGTACAAACCTCTTTGCACAACTGCCCTACCATCCAATAGAAGCAGCCAACCCCGTAATCCATTCGGGCTTGAGTTTGTAAAACAGCTTGAGATAATTTTGAATAAGCTGTTTTAAACTGATTTTTTAATATTACACTCTGAACTTTTGACATGATAACGGGCAAAGTCATAGCAGCAATAACTCCGATAATACCGAGCGTAATCAGGACCTCTGCAAGTGTAAATGCGTGTAAACATTTGGTAAAAGCTTTTGCATAAATATTTATTTTCTGAAACATGATAAAGAAAAACCTCCTTTTAAGAAAATGTCTCGTACGAGACATTTTCTTTTATATTAACATTTAAATTGATTTTATGCAAGTAACGAAAACTAAAAAAAATCAGGAAATTTGCAAACTTTTAGGCAGTGTTGTTCAAGAATTAAAAGGGAAAAAGAAAAAATCAATTCTGGCATACGAAAGTGATTTACCAAGAAGTGTGGTTTATTATATTTTGGACGGGAAAAAAGACCCGCAGCTTACAACCTTCTGGCGTTTGGCACTGGGGCTGGACATGAGACCGTCAGAACTTTTAAAAATTCTTGAAGACAGGTTAGAAGGCGGCTGGGATTCGTTTTTTGATTAACTTTTGTAACTCCTGACACCAAATTGTGCAAATTAAATTTTGTTTGAAATTTTTATATATTTGTACAAATTTTATGCAGAGGCTAAAATGAATAAGATAAGTTTAAAAATACTTGGATACAGTGCTCTTATGAGTGGATGTATTTACTGCGGTGCAAGGTTATCTGCACCAAAAATTATTGATACAAAATATCAAAACACAATTAACGAAACTAAAAAAAATATATAACGAAATTGCACCCAAAAAATATGAAAACTTATTAAAAGAAGAAACAAAACTGAAATTTTATGACAGCAAAATGATTTTCTGGGGCGAAGCACTTCGCACCTTAAATGATTCTTTGAAAAATGAACAAATAAGAATGAAAATGATTAATGACAGCATAAAATCAGCCGCTAAACATATTAAATAAAAAAAAGACCTCTTTTCAGAGGTCTTTTTAATATCTATAAAATATTTACACTGCGACCGCATCTTTTTTCTGCTGTTTATCGTTCCAGAAGTCAACAAGCATTGAGCAGAAGAAGATTGATGAGTATGTTCCGATAATAATACCCAAAATCATTGCTAATACAAAATCTCTTGTTGTAACGCCGCCAAAGAAGTAAAGCGCCAAAAGTGTGATTAATGTTGTTAATGAAGTATTGATACTTCTTGTCAAAGTTTGGTTAACAGAAGCGTCAACAATTTCACCAAAAGACATTTTCTTAGAATAATATCTCAGGTTTTCACGAATTCTATCAAATACAACGATTGTATCGTGAACAGAAAACCCGATTACTGTAAGAATTGCCGTGATAAACAGACCGTCAATCTGAACATTGTAAACAAGTCCGAGAATTGAGAAAACTCCGACTACAAACAATACATCATGCAAAACACCAAGTATTGCAGCCAGCGCATAATCAAATCTAAATCTGAAAGACAGATATGCAACAATTCCCAAGAAGGCCAGAGTTACGGCAATAAGCGAATTTTTAAATAATTCTTTCCCCATTGTCGGGCCAACTGAGCTGACAGACATCAATTCAGGATTTGAATATTGTTCCTGCATAACCTCTGTAATTTTGTCGCCGTCAGTTGAATCTTTGTCAATAAATTTTGTTCTGACTGAAATTATTGACTGAATTTCGGAAGCTGTATTTTTTTGCTGGTCGCTGTTTACATTCAGGATTTGAAGATAAGGGTTTTCAATACCTTTTTCTTCAAGAGTCTCTCTCATTTTTGCCAAATCGTTGTTTGTAACTTTTTCAACAATTCCGTACTGCAAAATAGTACCGCCTGTGTAATCAATACCGACTTTTAAAGGAGCATGGTTCGAATATGTGACAGAGGAATAAATCATCGCAATTATTCCCGGCACAAGAAGAAGTGTTGTAAGTGCCATCCACCACCATCTGAATTTTACAATATGCACCAAGTGCTTTCTTCCTATATTTAACATTTTTGTTTACCTTTCTAAATTATATATTATGACAAATGCTTCAAAACCCGATTAATCAAGAATTCCGAAACGGGCTTTTTCACGTTTGGTTTCTTCCGCACGGTAGCTTTCGCCGATTTCTTCCTTCTTAAGTCCGAATAATCCGGGGTGTTTCAATTCACCTGTACCAAAAATCAAGTGCATAAAGTTTTTGGTAACAGTGATTGCCGTGAACATTGAAACCATAACACCTAACGCAAGTGTCAGTGCAAATCCTTTAACAACACTTGTTCCAAGCAGATAAAGGATTACGCATGTAATTATAGTTGTCATATTTGAGTCAAAAATACTGGTGAAAGCTCTGTCAAAACCTGAATTGATAGCAGTGAAAAGATTTCTTCCGGCTCTCAACTCTTCTTTTGTTCTTTCAAAAATAAGGATATTTGCATCAACCGCCATACCGATTGAAAGGATGAAACCTGCAATACCTGCCAGTGTCAAAGTTACAGGAATGGTTTTGAACAATGCAAACAATATTAAACTGTAGATTATTAAAGCAATATCTGCAATCAAGCCCGGAACATGGTAGAACACAAGCATAAATACCATAACTGCACCAAGCCCGATTATACCGGCTTTTTTAGAAGCTGCAATACTATCTGCGCCGAGTGTCGGCCCAACTGTATTTTCTTCAACAACTTCAGCCGGAACAGGAAGCGCGCCGGCGTTCAGCAAATCAACCATTCTTTCTGCTTCTTCATAAGCAAAACCGCTGTCACCGCCGGAGATTTGAGCATTTCCGCCGTAAATCGGTTCTCTGATAACAGGTGCGGATTGCAATTCGCCGTCAAAGAAAATTGCCATTTGCTGATTTACAAGTTCTTCTGTCAATTGAGCGAATTTCTTAGCACCTTCTGCATTAAATTCCAAAGATACAACCCATTGGCCTGACGAATCTGTTGTCAATTGTGATTTTGATAAATCCTTACCGGTCAAACCTGTAGACTCCCAAGATACAACACCTTTTTCGGTTTTACCAGGTCTTTTGAATTCAAGCTGCGCGGTTTCGCCAATAAAAGCCTTTGCTTCTTTTAAATCCGTAACAGCCGGAATTTCAACCAGCAATCTTTTGTCGCCAACCTGCTGTACAACAGTTTCAGAAACCCCGAGTTTATTAACGCGCTGCTCAATTGCAAACTGCAGGTGGCTCATAACATCAGGAGTAATTTCTTTTACCTGATCAGTAGTTTGAGCTTCAAGAACAAGTCTTGAACCGCCGACCAAATCAAGTCCGAGTTTTGTCGGCTTCATGAGAATTACAGCAATTGAAGTTACTACAATTGCAACAATTACCCAAAACATAATAATTTTGTTTTTCACTTTTTTATTCCTCTTTTACTGTATTTTTTTGTGTAGTTTTCAAACAGGAGAATCCTGTGGATTTTTATATTTTATTTAAAAATATAAAATTAATTTATAACCTTATCCGGCTAATTCGGTTTTAACTTTATCAACAACCGCAAATAATTCAGCTTTTTGCGCATCATCAAGCTGAACAAGCGGCAATCTGACATAATCTTCAATTAATCCGGCATGTGCAAGCGCAGCTTTAACCGGAACAGGATTTGGCGCCATAAAGAGCTTTCTGAATACCGGGAAAAGCGTTTTGTGCATATTTTTTGCAGCCGTAACTTCTCCGGTTTTAAAATTCCTAATCATAGACTTCAATTCAGCGCCGAAAAGATGTGATGCAACCGAAATTACACCATGAACACCGAGCGCCATCATCGGAAGAGTTAAACTGTCGTCGCCTGAATAAATTGCAAAATCAGCCGGGCATTGAATTTTCATTTCGGAAATCAAATCCATATCAGGACAGCTTTGCTTAATCGCAACAATGTTTGAATACTTGTCAGCCAGATATGCGACTGTTGCCGGAAGCATATTCACACCTGTACGGGACGGAATATTATATAGAATTACCGGCAAATCAGAGGCTTCCGCAACTGCTGAAAAATGTTCAATCATGCCTTTTTGCGAAGGCTTGTTGTAATAAGGAACAACTGACAAAACAGCATCAACCTCCTCTTTTTGTGCAAGTTTTGTCATTTTAACCGCAGTTTCAGTAGAATTTGACCCTGTGTTCATAATAATTTTAGCTTTGTTTGCAGAAGCCCGTTTTACAGTTGAAAGAAGCTCCAGTTCTTCTTCATGGGTTAAAGTCGGGCTTTCGCCTGTTGTTCCCGCTACAAGAAGTGTTTCACTCCCGTTTGCAATCAAATATTTTGCGAGTTCCTCCGCTTTATTATAATCAATTTCGCCGGATTTCTTCATCGGCGTAACCATAGCTGTAACAACTTCACCGGCGTCAAATCTCAATGCCATATAAAACCTCTTTCTGTTAAAATATCCCTATTTAAAATGATTATATTACAAAAGAAGTCAATATGTTTAAAATATTAAGATATTTAATTTCTTTTTGTATAAATGAAAGAATTTATGCTAACATCTTAAATATGAACTGGAAAAATTTAAGTAGAAAGAGAAAAGCTTATATCCTGGGATTGCTGACGCTTATTGGCATTTTGGCCTGGGCATTTATTTCGGCAGGCGTGATAACCCACAATTTTAACAGAAGCCAGCTTGCGACGCAGGAGGACAAACAGGAAGCATTAATCAACGGACTTATTTTGACCGAAACAAAAAAATCAGAAAAATATTGGGAGATTTACGGAGAAACCGGAACCTACAACAGCAGCAACGAAGTTGCAGTGCTTGATAACGTAATCGGAAACTTTTATGACGAAAACAACCAGGTTTCAATGAGTTTCGAATCTTCTCACGGAACATACAACTCTAAAAAAAATGAAATCATTTTATATGAAAATACGACAATAGTAATCAAAGATGGAACAACATTAAAAACCAAAAGGCTGACCTGGTCAGGCTCAAACAATCCTGTCACAGCACGCGGAGATGTTGTTATTACAAGAAATAATGAATTTTATGCAACAGCGGACGAGGTTGAAATCAGCCCTGATTATTCTTCTTTTAAAATAATGGGGCATGCGGTTTCAAAACTATACGATAACAAGGAGAAAAAATGAAAAAGATATTGATTGCATTTATAGGAATATTTTTATTTGCAGGCCTGGCAGTCCAGGCGGCAGATCTTGTTATTGAATCAAAAACACAGACTTTTAACGAAGGCGACAGCAAAATTAAATTCAGCGGAGATGTAAAAGTTTCAGTTGACAGCCTCCGTGTTGAAGGTCAAAAAGCCGATGTTAACGTAATTGACGGCCAAAAGCTTGATACCGCAACTTTTTATGATAAACCTTACGCATATGAAATTAAGAAGAATAAAAAACGCGAAGTTAAAGCAAACATTCTTAAATTATCGCTTATAACAAAGATTGTAAGAGCCGAAGGGGATTCGCAATCAATTGTTTTTGAAGGCCAGAAACCGATTGTTGTAATAAACGCAGACGTTCAGGAATACAACACAAAAACAGGTGTAATGACTGCAACCGGCGCTGTAACAATTATGTACAAAGAACTTGAGACCTTTTCAAACAAAGCAATCATCAAAACAAACAAAAACGGCGATTTGCAAGACCTGGAATTAATCGGAAACGCCAGAGTAAAACAGCAGGACAACGAATCTTTTGCCGACAGATTTTACTATGATGATGCAACAAAATTAATCACAGCAACCGGAAATACAACAACAAACGCCATTATGGAAAACGGTGATACATTAACCTTAAAATCCGCCAGACAGGAATACACTCAAAACACAAACACCTTTAATGCAAGCGGAAATGTCAAAGTATGGTATCAGGATTACTTTGCGCAAGGGCCGAAAATTGCGGTTTACCCTGACAAAACAACAAAGAAACCCAATGAAATATATTTTGTCGGCCGCTCAAGCATAACACAAGGCATGCGCACGATTTACGCCGACAAAATCCGTATGATTTTGAAACCAAAAGACTTCCACGCAGAAGGCAATACCCGCACGGTAATTAAAAACATCGGAGGCGGCGGTAACGGCGATGACGAAGAAATGACGCTTGGATTATAGCCCTTGAAGGAGTAATTATGAGTAAGATTGAACAGGCATTAGAGGCATTCAAGAAAAAAGATTTTGAAAAAGCTTTGGACTTATTCAGTTCGGTTGTTGAAACCGGCGAAGAATCTGCTGAAATTTATAATAATATCGGGCTTTGTTATCTTCACACGGGAAACACGGAAAAGGCCGAAGAAAATTTTCTCAAAGCAATAAAATTAAATCCGAAATTAGCGCAGATATACGTAAACCTTGCAGAACTTTATTACAAAGAAAAAGATTACGAAAACGGAATCCAGCTTCTTTCGCAAGGTGTTTACGAACTCCCACAAGAGATGGTTCTGGCGCATTTTCTTGCAAGGTTTTACATGGAAGACGCCCGTCTGGATTTGGCAATTGACGAACTCGAAAAAATCCTCGAACATCAGCCCGAAAACTATGACGCATACTATGATTTGGGTAAAGTTCACTTTGAACTCGGTAATTACGCGCTTGCAGCAGAAAACTTTGAAAACGTTCTTCAATACAAAGAAAATAACGAATGGCTTTATTACTATCTCGGCCAGGCTTACGAGGCAAACGACGAAATCGACAAGGCGCTCTCAAATTTCCTTAAAGCAATCGCCGTAAACGACGCTTTTCATCCCGCATATAAAAAAGCCGCAATTTTATTTTTAGCACGCGGCGATATGGAGGATGCAATTGAATATTTTGAATCATACATGGATTTAAATATTCCCGCTGAAGAAAAAGAAAATATCAAAAAACTTGTTGAAAGAATTAAGAAGAAACAGGAAAATGAAGGATAAATACTGGATAGCATTTTCATCAATAGAACAAATCGACAGTGCTTTTACACTGAAACTTTTTGAACATTTCAAAGACATTGAAAAGGCGTTTAATGCGACGTCTGACGAATTGAAAAATATTGAAGGCTTAAGCATAAAAAAAGCCGAAAACTTTATCAAATTCCGAGACAAAACAAATCCTGACAAAGCGCTTGAACTTGTAAACGAAAAAGAAATCGGATATTTAACTTTTGAGGATGACAACTATCCCGAAATGCTTAAGAATATTGACAATCCGCCATCTGTACTTTTTTACAAAGGTGATTTGAAAAGCATTAATTTCGAAAAAACTCTGGCGGTTGTCGGCTCGAGAAAAACGTCAAAATATGCAAAAGACGCTGTTCACAAACTTTTGGAAGGATTTGCAAACACAGATATTTGTATAGTTTCAGGACTTGCCTCCGGCGTTGATACGGCTGCGCATGTTGCGGCGCTCGATAACAATTTAAAAACAATCGGAGTTATTGCAAGCGGTTTTGATTTCACATATCCGGCAGCAAACAAAGATTTGTACAAACAAATTGAAAACGGCGGAGGTGTAATCTTCTCTGAATATTATCCGACCTTTGAGCCGCTAAAATTCAGGTTTCCGCAGAGAAACAGGATTGTTTCTGGGCTTTCATACGGAACGCTCGTTGCAGAAGCCTCAATCAAAAGCGGCGCGCTCATTACGGCAAACTTAACGCTTGAGCAGGGACGCGAATTGATGTGCATTCCGGGGCTTATTACAAATCCAAATACCGAAGGCATTTACAAACTTCTCAAAAACGGAGCAACACTCGTTACAAAGTCAGAAGACATTCTTGAGGCGCTCGGCTGGGAAATTAAGCCGGCAGAACAATTGAAAATAGATTTGACAAATCTTGATGACGCAGAAGCAAAAATCTTAAGCGCAATTGAGGTTGAAGAAAAAGGCGTTGATGAAATTATGGCAATTACAAAAATCGACTTTGACACGCTGTTAATCAACTTGACAACAATGGAGCTTAAGGGCATAATAGAACAGGTCAACGGCGACAGATATAAGAGGGTGTAAATATAAATGGCAAAAGCAGCAGCAGCGGCAGAGAAACCCGCTAAAAAAGCATCTAATAAAAAAGAAAAATCTTTAGTTATAGTCGAGTCTCCTGCAAAATCCAAAACAATCAGAAAGATTTTAGGCGACAGTTTTCAGATTGAGGCGAGTTTCGGCCATGTGCGAAATCTTCCGACAAAAGACCCCTCAACCGAAAACCTCGGCTTTGATATCCAGAACCACTTTACACCGAAGTTTGAAGTAATTCCGGGAAAACAGGCGGTTGTTAAAAAGCTCAATGATTTAGCCCAGAAAGTTGACAAAATTTACCTTGCCTCCGACCCTGACCGCGAGGGAGAAGCTATAGCCTGGCACGTCCGCCAGCTTTTAAAGGTTCCGGATGAAAAAGTTTTAAGAATTGTTTTTAACGAAATTACCCCGAAAGCCGTAAAACATTCTGTTGAAAATCCGCGCGGAATTGATATGGATATGGTGCAGGCCCAGCAGACCCGCCAAATCTTAGACAAACTTGTAGGCTACAAATTAAGCCCCGTGCTCTGGAAGCAAATCGGCAACAGAAACCTTTCAGCCGGCCGCGTTCAGTCGGTTGCATTAAGAATGATTTGCGAGCGCGAAGAGGAAATCGAAGCATTTGTTCCGCAGGAATACTGGTCAATCCATACAGACCTCGACAAAGACGGAAAAGTTTTTGAAGCCGAGCTTTCAAAATACAAAAATAAAGCAATTGAAAAAACAATTAAAAATCAGGAAGATGCGCAAAAAATTGTTGATTATTTAAAAGACCCGGCTCGCGAATTTGAAGTTGCAAAGGTCACAAAAAAATCAATGAAGCGCAAACCCACCGCGCCTTTTATAACTTCGACCCTCCAGCGCGCAGCAAGTTCAAAACTCGGTTTTGGCGTTCAAAAAACAATGCAGGTTGCCCAGAAACTTTACGAAGGTATGGAAATCGACGGAACTCCGGTCGGTTTGATTACCTATATGAGAACCGACAGTGTCAGGGTTTCAGACGATGCGCAGGCAATGGCAAAAGATTTTATTCTCGGGAATTACGGCGAAAAATATTATCCCGAAACCCCGAACATTTACACAAAAGGCAAACAAAATGTTCAGGATGCGCACGAAGCGATCCGTCCGTCATACCCCGAACGCACGCCGGACAGCATTAAACAGTATCTTGACGCTGACCAGTATAAGCTTTACAAACTCATCTGGAATAAATTTATGTCTTCTCAGATGTCAAATGCAGAAATCGCAAACAAATCAATCGAAATTCAGGCAGGCGACTGCATATTAAAAGCCGGAACTTCAAAAGTCACCTTCGACGGGTTTTTAAAGCTTTACAACGACTCAGAAGAAGACGAAAAAGCAGCGGATTCTAAAATTCCGGATTTAGAAAAAGGCGACAAAGTGATTTGCAGAAAAATTACGCCGAAACAGCACTTTACACAGCCGCCTCCGCGCTACAACGAAGCCTCGCTGGTTAAAGCGCTTGAAGAGCACGGTATCGGACGTCCGTCAACTTATGCGACAATTATCACGGTTATTCAGACCAGAAAATACGTCGAAAAACGTGAAAAAGCGCTTCATCCGACGCTTCTTGGCCGAACGGTTTCAAAACAGCTTGTCGCACAGTTTGCCGACATTATGGATTACAAATTCACAGCCGGCATGGAGAGCAAGCTGGACGAAATTGCCGACAAAAAACTGATTTGGAATGAGGTGCTGGAAAAATTCTACGAACCTTTTATTCAGGAAGTTAATAAGGCCCTTGGAAGCAGCGAGCGTGTAAAAATCGAAAGCAACATCAAATGCCCGAACTGCGGCAAGCCTATGCTTGTCAAAACAAGCCGCAAAGGCCAGCAATTTTTGGGCTGCTCAGGCTATCCCGAGTGCAAAACCGTTATGTCAATGAATGTTTTGACTGAAAACATGGAAGGCGCACCCTCAAACGCCCCCGAAGTATGCGAAGCAAAATGCGAAAAATGCGGTTCTGAAATGGTGTTTAAACAGGGGCCTTACGGGAAATATCTTGAATGCACAAACGAAGGCTGCAAATTCAGAAAACCTTACCGCCGCTCAACCGGTGTAACTTGCCCGAAATGCGGCAAAGGCGTTATTGTTGAGAGAAAATCAAAACGCGGAACAGTATTTTTCGGGTGTGACAAATATCCGGATTGTGACTTTGTTTTATGGAATGAACCGACAGGCGAAGTTTGTCCTGACTGCGGCGGGCTTTTAGTAAAAAAAGAACTTAAAAAAGGCACAACTATCGAATGTTCAAACCGTTCCTGCGGCTACAAGGCTCCGGTCACTGAGACTGCTGACGCGGAGACACCAAGTGATGAAATGCCGGCGGAATAAACCGGACAGAATTCAAAAAAAGGAGATTTTATGCAGGAAACACGATGGATTCAGAGATTTGAAAATTACAAAACAGCACTGGACAATCTTGATGAAACAGTAGAGTGCATAAATAGGGACGGGATTTCAAAAATTTATACAATGGCGCTTGTTCAAGCTTTTGAAATAGCGTTTGAACTTGCGTGGAAAACAATCAAGGATTATCTTGAATACAGCGGGATAAAAACAGATACGCCGCGCGAAGCCATAAAATCAGCATTTTCAAACAATCTGATTGAAGACGGCAAAATCTGGATTTTAATGATGGAAGCCCGGAACAAAACCTCTCATACATACAATCAAAGTTTTGCTAAAGAACTTGCAAACGAAATTCTCAACGAATATACAAAACAGTTACACAATCTTTCTGAAAAGCTGGGGGAAAAACTTTAATGGAATTTTTCGGGCTTGATGATGAAACTATAAAATTAATACAAAACCTTTTTTCAGAAATTGAAAGTATCGAAATGGTCAAAATTTTTGGCTCAAGAGCAAAAGGGAATTACAAACCGGCTTCAGACATTGATTTTGCAATTTTTGGAGAGATAGACAGCAAAGGGCTTCGCCATATTGCCTGTGAACTCGACGAGCTTTCAACACCTTACAAATTTGATATTCTAAACTACAACGAAATCGAAAATCAGGCGTTAAAAGAAAGCATTGACAATTACGGTAAAATTTTCTATAAAAAAAGTTACCTTTCCCCTGAAAAGGAAGGATAACTTTTTAAAAATTCTAAAATGGTTAAAATCGATTTTCCCTGTATTTTTATTAAAACAAAAAGCCGGAAACTATTGACAGTACGGCACCGCACCATACCATACAGCAGATTATAACTAAATTTCAGCCGTTTTTAAATTCATGTTTACATTTTGTTACAATTCAGTTTTTATAAATATTTCTGTTATGATTGTTTAAAGATATAATGAAATTGGGAGGGTTTATGCAAAAATTCGGATTAATTGGTTTCCCGCTCGGACATTCGATTTCAGCATTCATTCACAAGGCAGGCTTTGAAAGTCTTGGAGTAAATGCAAGTTATGAACTTCTTGAAACTGATCCGGAGGATTTGGTTGACCGCGTGAAATTCTTAAAACGCGAAAATTATTCCGGCTTTAACGTGACAATCCCGCTGAAACTTCCGATTACGCTTTTCATAAACGAGGTTGATAAATACGCTGACATTGCAGGCGCAGTGAACACTGTAAAAATTAATGCTGATAAAACATTGTCAGGATACAACACAGACGCTTCAGGCTTTAAAAAAGCAATTCCGAAAGATATTGATTTAAAAGGTGCGAATGTTGCTCTTTTAGGAACAGGCGGAGCAAGCAGAGCTGCGGTTCTGGCGCTGTCTGAATGCGGAGTTTCCGAAATCGGTGTTTACACAAGAAACATTCCCAATGCCATGGATTATTTGGCTTATATGAGAAGGAAATTTCCTGAAATTACTTTTACAGCATATCAAATCGACCAGGTTCGCGACTTAAGCCGCTATCAAATGCTTGTAAACACAACACCTATCGGAATGCAGGGGCGTTCAGCCGATATGACACCGGTAGAAGAAAATGTTTTAAAAACCATGCCAGAAAATTCGACTGTTTATGATGTAATTTACAATCCTAAAAAAACAATTCTTCTAAAAACCGCAGAAAAACTTGGTTTGCGAACAATAAACGGTCTTGATATGCTGATTTATCAGGCAATAAGTGCTCAGGAAATCTGGTTTGGCAGAACTCCTGACTTCAACGCAATGAAAATTGCAGCGCTAGAAAATTTATAAGTTAAGTTGCAGATAAGCAGAAAATGATTTATAATAAACAAAGAATATTAATAAAAAAGGAGATACGCAAACATGCTAAAATTCAGTAAACACAATACTTTGAGCCAGGGGGGGGGCTTCAAAATCTAACTCTCCTTTAATTTTTTATACAGCATTTACAATGGCTGAAGTTTTGATTACCCTTGGCATTATCGGGATTGTTGCAGCTATGACGCTGCCGGCTTTGATTCAGAAACAGCAGACAAAATCAATTCTGGTTTCCCTAAACAAAAGCTATGCCGAACTTCAAAACATAGTTAATTTAATTTCAAATGAACACGGCGAAGATATCGGGAATGTTATAAAACTATATGATGATGAACAAACTAAAAATCTTTTTATGAAATATTATGACAATGCCAAGGACTGCAGCAACAATTCCTGCTATAAAGAGGATATCATCTATTATACATATGCTGGAGACAAAATCAATATTACCACTGGTAATACTCCCAATTCAAACTACTATTTTTCCAAAAATAAATTCATAACTAAAGAAGGCAGACTGATTATTTTTGGCGGCACTAATAAACATGGACGTATGATAAGCGTTGACGTAAACGGCCCATTTAAAAAACCAAATGCCTGGGGACGGGATGTATTTACTTTTCGTGTTATGGAAAAACAGATTATGCCATGCGGCGGCAAAATCGGTTGCTCAAATCTATACAACTACAATTGCAATGAATCGGAGAAAGGCTTATATGCAGGACTTGGCTGCACGTATTATGCCCTCACTAAGCCAGGGTTTCTTGATACTAAGTATTATTATAAAAAATATACTGCAGGTGAATTATAAAGACCCGACAATTCGGGTTTTTATAAATATCTTTGGACAATAGGGTACGAAACTCCGTTTGTAAAAGACCTTTCAGTCAACCTTACTCCTAAACAGCACTGTTTACGCTTAAATTGCGCCCGATGAATTTTCTTCACAGTTTCATCAACCAAAGCCCTGTCATATTTTTCATAAATTTCTTCTAACGGACAAAGTTTTTCAACATACATTTCAATAATATCATCCAATACGGCGTATTCAGGCAGACTATCCTGATCCTTCTGGTTCGGACGAAGCTCGGCGGAAGGCGCTTTGTCTATAATCTCCTGCGGAATAATTTCGCCGTTTCTGTTAATATAATTGGCAAGTTTGTACACATTTGTCTTTGTCAAATCACAAATCAAATTATAACCGCCGGCCAAATCGCCGTACAAAGTTCCGTAGCCCATTGAAGCTTCGGATTTGTTACCGGTTGAAAGAAGAAGGTAATTGTCGCGGTTTGAGAAAAACATTAAAATTAAAGCGCGCAATCTTGCCTGCAAATTCTCTTCCGCTAAATCATGAAGTCTTTCATGAGCGACTTTCTCCATAAAGTTATCAAAAAGCGGCGTTATCGAATGTTTGATGGTTTTAATCCCGAGATTTTGCGCCAGGGCTATCGAATCTGTCACGCTGCCTTCGGATGAAAACATGCTCGGCATAAGAACGCCCAAAACATTTTCTCTGCCCAGAGCCTCAGCTGCAAGCGCAGCTGTTAAAGCGCTGTCAATACCGCCTGACAGGCCTAAAATTACTTTTTTAAATCCTGTATTTTCACAATATTCTCTCAGTGCAAAAGTTGTTACTTTATAAACACTTTCTTCCGTGTTTTCAGGATGAAATTCAGCAGGTTTTTCAAAATCCACTACGGCTGAAACCTCTTCACAAACAGGAAGCTGCAAAACAAGTTCGTTATTTTTGTTTTTGGCAAAACTTCCGCCTGCAAAAATATTTTCATCTGCCATTCCGATTGAACTTATGAAAATAAAATCAGTTTTTGCATCAATACTTTCAACAAAAGCGTCGTATGTGTTCATTGCAAAGTATTTGTTGTGTGAAAGCACATACAAATCACAGTCAACATCTTCGATAAAGCTGTCTGAAACATAAACTTTTCTGCCATCGAATTCAAAAAACTCAACCTCTTCTGCCATCTCATCTTTTATCAAAACGTCGCCGATTAAAATTGTTTTCGGGTAATTTTTTCCGGCAATTTTTTCAAACATTTCAACTTCCTTTTGAAGGCAGGCTTCGTTATAAACAAGGTCTTTGCCGCCAAGCGCTTCAATATCAGAACGAGGAAATATTATCAATCCGGCGTCTGACTTTTCAATATATTTGATTATATTTTCATAATTAAAGTTGAAATCTCCTGTTTTTAATTTTATTTGGGCAATTTCGATTTTCATAATTTCTCCTATTTGTCGAGTTTTAAATAGTTAGTGTCTTTCCAGCGCAAATCAAGATACTTGATTTTTGTATCCATAAGCTGAACCTCCGGAAGAATAGACGGAATTCTTTCAATTCTTTCATTAACATGCTCGTCAAGCCTTCCTAATCTGATGTTAACAGATTTAATTTTCACATAAACATCCTCTGGATTTCGAAGGTCAACGTATTCAACCGGTTCTTTTGAATAAACCTCTATATATCTTGCAATTCTGTCAAGTTTTTGAAGCTTTTTCAAATCCCATTTGCTGTAATCATCGCCCTTGTTGCCGTATGAAAGAACAAGAAGTGTTTTAAACTCCGGTTTAAGCGGAAGATATTCGCGTCCGATAAGTTTTCCGTCTTTTGTAAAAAATGCAACAGGCTGAACCTTAGCATCAGGCGAAATTGTAATAAACGGTTCGCGTTCTCTAAGGATAATCTGCAAACGCGCCGGAAATGCATATCTTCTTATGTAAACCTCTTCAACCGGCGGAAACTGGAGAAGTTTTTCTTTCAAATTATCGGTTTTCGCCATATATACAGGAACCTCAGGTACTTCAACGGTCTTCAGTGCAGCAAGAATTTTTTTCGTCGAAACTATTTTATTGTTCAAAATCTCAAGCGCACCGCTGTCGGAAACCGAAAAAATGTTTTCATCAAGATACCACTGAGGCATCTGTGTCAGATATACCAAAGACAAAATGATTAAAACATTCATAACCAGACACAAAAAAGTTCGAAACGCATTTTGACGTTTACGTCCTTTTCTAACCTGACGGCTTCGCTGCATACGTTTTACAAGCTTTTTACCGTCTACGATTTCATCTTCAGATATGTGGTTATTTTCATCCATGTTGTTTCTGCCGTTTATTTATTCAAACCTGCACTGTTTAAAATTATCTGAACCAATTCATCATAGGAAATTCCCATTGCTTTAGCCTGCGCCGGAAGGTCGCTTGTCGCAGTCATTCCGGGGCTTGTGTTGATTTCAAGAAGATACGGAATATCATCTTTCATCATAAAATCAACCCTTGAAACGCCGCTGCAGCCTGCTGTTTCAAAAGCTTTCACTGAAATTTCCTTAACTTTATCGCTGACGTCCTTTGACAAACTTGACGGACAAATAAATTCAGACATTCCGCTTGTGTATTTTGCTTCAAAGTCATACCATTCGGTTTTAGGTCTTATTTCGAGAATTTCAGTCGCAAAATTTTTACCGGTTTTGGCGTCAGTAAGAACGCCGACGGTTATAAAAAAGCCGTCGATAAATTCTTCAATTAAAACATCACTATTATACTTAACTGCAAGGTCATAAGCAACTTTCAGGTCTTCTTTTCTATCAACTTTTGTCATACCGAAGCTTGAACCTTCAGATACAGGTTTTACAAAAAGCGGATAGGTCAAATCTTTAGTTTTTTCAAAAATATCGTCGCCTTTTTGAACAAAAGCAGACTTTGCCATTATTATGTCAGGATTTGTTGAGAGAATTCGTTTTGTAAATTCTTTATTCATGCACAAAGAACTTGCCATAACGCCGCAGCCTGTGTATGGAAGGTGAAGGATTTCCAAAATGCCCTGAATACATCCGTCTTCTCCAAATTTTCCATGAAGAGCATTGAACGCATAATCGTATTTGCCATTTTTAAGTTTAAGAGCAATATCTTCATCCACAACGACCATCTCTGCGTTTTTATAACCAAGCCTTTGCAAGGCTTCAAAGCAGCCCTTGCCTGAACGTATTGAAATTTCTTTTTCCGTAGACAAACCGCCGCAAAGAACCGCGATTTTAGCATTTTTATTTATATCATTTTCAACTTTTTGCATATTTCAACCTCTTCTTTATTTTTTCCGCCCAAAAACCTGACTTCGGGCTTCAATTCTATATTAAATTTTGATTTCACACATGAATACATTTCATCCATAAGCCGCAAAACATCTAACGATGTAGCGTCGCCGTCATTTATAATAAAATTCGCGTGATTTTCCCAAACATGAACTCCGCCTGAAACAAGCCCCTTAACGCCCGCCGCATCAAGCAGTCTGCCCGCAGAATCCCCTTCCGGATTTCTGAAAGTGCTTCCGCAATTAGGCAAAGTCAAGGATGGCTGTTTATTTTGGCGAAACGAAAGATTTTCATTCATTTTCTCCTGAATTTTTTCACTTGATGAAGGTGTAAGTTCAAATTCTGCTTCCAAAACCGAATAGGGTTTTCTCTGGCAGATTGAAGCTCTGTAACTGAATTCCATTTGCGAATTTGTTAGAGTTATTACACCGTTTTCCGGGCAATAAATTTTGGCAGATTTCAAAACATCTGCAATCATTTGCCCGTGCGCGCCGGCATTCATAAAAACCTCGCCGCCCACAGAACCCGGAAATGCAACCATAAATTCCAGACCACTTAAGTTCTTTTCGGCTGCCATTTTGGAAAGTTTTGTACCGCGGACTCCGGCGCCTGCAAAAACAGTATTTCCTTCAAAACGGATTTCATCCATTTTCTTTGTACAAATCACCACACCGTCATAGCCTTCTGATGAAACAAGAATATTTGACATATTTCCCGCAACAAAAGCATCAGGCTCAAGCTTTTTTATTTGCGTGAATTCTTCAACCGTTGTCGGAAAATACATTCTTGCAATTTCGCCGCCGATTTTGAAAGATGTCATTTTTTTTACATCATAATTTTCTTCACTTTGCAACATTTGCCATCCCTTCCTCATTCAATGCAAGAAGCTCTTTTCCAAGTGCAGTAATTGTGCCGGCTCCGAGTCCGATTACAACATCACCGTTTTCAAGAAGCGGGAAAAGCTCTTTTGCAACAGCTTTCATATCTCCTGGAATATGCTTGCAGGGAACAGTGATTTTTTTAGAAAGGTCTTCCGCAAAATCAGCTCCGGTCACTCCTGCAACCGGCTCTTCAGAAGCCGCATAGACATCTGTTACAACAACTTTATCAACACCTTCAAATGCACCGAGAAAATCACCCCAAAGATTCTTCAAACGGCTGTAACGGTGCGGCTGAAATACTGCAATCACCCGTTTGTTTTTGAAACTTTCAGCACATGATAATGTTGCTTTGATTTCGGTCGGGTGGTGCGCGTAATCATCATAAATGGTAATTCCGTCGAATTCACCAACTTTTTGAAATCTTCTGCCCATGCCGGTAAAGGTTGCAAAGTGTTTTTTAACCTGCGCAATATCGACGCCTGCCTGGTGAAGGCTTGCGACAACCGAAAGCGCGTTATAAACATTGTGTCGGCCTTTAAGAATTATCGAAAGCGAAGTTAAAACCGTACCTTTAAAATAAATATCAAAGGTTGTACAATCCTGATTAAACACGATATTTTTTGCCGTATAATCCGCTTCATTCAACCCGAAAGTCAAAACATTATGTGCATGAAGCTGCTTCAAAACTTCACAATCATTGTTAATCAAAATTATTGAATCGTCCTTCATATTAGAGATAAACTTTTCAAAAGTTTCTAAAAGCGATTTCATTCCATCTTTGTAAAAATCAAGATGGTCGGGTTCAAGATTGTTAATTACACAAACATTAGGAGCATATTTTACAATAGTTCCGTCGCTTTCATCAAGTTCCGCGACAAAATATTTACCTTTTGTTGATTGAGAATTCACACCCAATTCAGGAATTATACCACCGACAACAAAGGAGGGTTCATAACCGGCAAGAGCAAGAACATAAGAAGCAAGTCCGCTGGTTGTGGTTTTGCCATGTGTGCCTGAGTAGCCAATAAAAAATTTATCCTGTTTTGAGATTTCAGCAAGTAAATCCGAGCGGTGAAAAATTGACAAACCAAATCTTTTGGCTTTTTTAAGTTCGGGGTTATCTTCTTTGATTGCTGTGCTTGCAACAACAACACAATCATCGGGCAGGTTGCTTTCCTCGTGCCCGATAAAAACTTTTGCGCCTAATTTTCTTAATTTATCAATATATTTACTGTCTTTTATATCAGAACCGGAAACCTCACAGCCATTTTCCAGCAAATATTTTGCAAGACCACTCATCCCAATTCCGCCGATTGCTATAAAATGATACTTCTTATTCAAAACTCTATCCCTTAAAACTGTCTCTACATTGTTATTATAATACATAAATCCCCGCGTGTATCGAATGTTATAAATTTTTAATATAATTTAATAGCAAAAAATTTAAAAGGTTTGTTTTACTTTAGATGTATGGGAATAATTAATAACATATATAATTTTATTAATATAGCAAGAATCAGCTCAAGCTTTCAGAAAACCTTACAAAATTACAAAAACTTACAAAAATTTGACAAACTAAAAAAAGATTTTCATATACAATCTTTAATGGAGATAAAACCGTTTAGTAAAAAAGTAAAAGAAATTGTCTGCAAATTAAATAACACATATATTCTTTCTTCAATGAAATTTGACAAAACAACCGGTAAATATTCTTTTAAAAAACTTGGTTTAATGAAAGGTTTTCCAGAACTTGTTGACAGTTTGGATTATTATCCAAACATGAGTTTTTACGAGTCCTTTTATGTGCAGAAACTGAAGGCAGAGGAATTAAGAAAAGGCACCGGGAAAAAACTTCTTCATCTGGCACTATGCGAAAGCAGAAGATTTAATTGTAAGGGACGTATTCACCTTGACGCAGTTAACTCAGACAATCCGCCGTTCTATTTTTACAGAAGTTTAGGTTTTAATTCACAGAGCAATTATCAGATTGAATGCATTGACAAATTAATGAAAAACAAAACTCCTTTTCCACGGCCATACAGAAGCTGGTGCCTTTCAATGTACTTGCCTAAAAATAAAACAGGCATTTGATTAAACCAAACACCTGTTTTTACTTTGAGTTATACGAATAACCTTAAATTGGCAATTTATTTTACAACAATATTGACCAGCTTTTTCGGAACAACAATTGTTTTTACAATTGTCTTGCCATCGGTTAATTCTTTAACCTTCGGACTTTCAAGCGCAAGAGCTTTTAATTCATTTTCATTCAACGCTTCATCGGCTTCAATCTTGTCCTTAAGCTTGCCGTTAACCTGAACAATCAGCGTAATTGAACTTGCTTTTGCAAGATTTTCGTCCCATTTCGGCCATTCTTCTTCGTGAATTGAAGTTTTTGCGCCGAGTTCATGCCAGGCCTCTTCTGTCAGGTGAACCGCAACAGGTGACATAAGTTTGATTAAAGAAAGGATTGCAAAACTTACAACCTGTTTGTCTTCATTATCAAGCTGTGATTTTTTGCCCTGCCAATCGTAAATTGCGTTCACGAGTTCGCGGTATTTTGAAATTACCGTATTGAACTGGAAGTCGTTTGCAATATCAATTGAAATTCCTTTGATTGCCATATGAACCTTGCGTACAAGGTCGTCGTTTTCTTTCTTGAGCGGGAATTCCAGCTTGTAATCAAGTGTGAGATTTCCGGCATTTGAAGAAATCAGTCTCCAAACCCTGTTCAGGAATTTGTAACAGCCTTCAACACCTGCATCTGACCAGTCGAAATCTCTTGCCGGCGGTGAATCTGAGAGAATAAACAATCTTGCGGTATCTGCACCGTAATTTTCAAAGATTTCATCAGGATCAACCGTGTTGCCTTTTGATTTGGACATTTTGGAGCCGTCTTTCAAAACCATTCCCTGCGTCAGAAGATTTTTGAAAGGTTCGTCGAAATCCAAAAGCCCCAAATCTCTCAACGCTTTTGTGAAAAATCTTGAATATAAAAGGTGAAGAATTGCATGCTCAATTCCTCCGACATACTGGTCAACCGGAAGCCATTTGTTTACTAATTCTCTGTCAAACGGCTTGTCAGCATTTTTCGCATCTGAATATCTCAAATAATACCAGCTTGAACATACAAAAGTATCCATTGTGTCGGTTTCGCGTTTTGCGGGCCCGCCGCAGCAAGGGCAGGTGGTTTCAACAAAGGTTTTTGAAGTTGTAATCGGTGATTTGCCGACAACACTGAAATCAACGTCTTTCGGAAGCATTACGGGAAGCTGGTCTTCCGGAACGGGCTGAATTCCGCATTTTTCGCAATAAACAACCGGAATCGGCGCGCCCCAGTATCTCTGACGCGAAACAAGCCAGTCGCGGAGGCGGTATTGTGTTTTAAACTCACCGAAACCTTCTCTCACAGCCTTTTCGGTAATCGCTTTTTTAGCTTCTTCGTTTTTCATTCCGTTGAATTCGCCGGAATTAACCATAACTCCGGGTTCTGTGTAAGCTTCAACCTTGCAGTCGGACGGATTTTCAGGATTTTCAATTACGACTTTCATCGGAAGATTATATTTTTTCGCAAAGTCAAAATCGCGCGTATCGTGAGTCGGAACAGCCATTACAGCACCGGTTCCATATTCAACAAGCGCGTAATCCGCTGTCCAGAGCGGGAATTCTTCGTCGTTAAACGGATTTATACAGTGAGTTCCAAGCGGAACACCTGTTTTGACACGCTCGGTTGAAAGTCTTTCTATCTCGGTCATTTTGCGTGCGTTTGCACGATATTCTTCAACCGCGGCTTTGTTTTCGGGAGTTGTAAGTTTTTCAATATCTTTGTATTCCGGCGCAACAACCAGATATGTTATGCCGTAAACCGTATCAGGGCGTGTTGTGTAAACCGGAACTTCCATTCCCGGAATTTCTTTGACTTTAAACCTCAAAAGCGCACCTTGAGATTTTCCAATCCAGTTTGCCTGCATTGTTTTAACGTTGTCGCCCCAGCCCGGAAGTTTGTCCAAATCTTCAAGAAGAACTTCGGCATAATCGGTAATTTTCAAGAACCACTGTGACAAATATTTTTTCTCGACAACATGGTCGCATCGCCAGCATTTGCCGTCGATTACCTGTTCGTTTGCAAGAACTGTTCCGCATTCTTCGCACCAGTTAACAGCGGCTTCTTTTTTGTAAGCCAGACCTTTTTTATAAAGCTGCAAAAACAGCCATTGAGTCCATTTGTAATAATCTGGTTTGCAGGTAGTGACTTCTCTGTCCCAATCGTATGAAAGCCCGAGCATTTTTAGCTGTTTTGTCATATAAGCAATATTTTCGTCAGTCCAGGTTTCAGGGTTTGCACCATGCTTCATTGCGGCGTTTTCGGCCGGAAGTCCGAAGCTGTCCCAGCCCATCGGGTGAAGGACATTAAACCCGTTCATCTTTTTATAACGAGCAATTACATCTGTAATTGTATAATTTCTTACGTGCCCCATATGAAGTTTCCCTGACGGGTAAGGAAACATTGAAAGGGCGTAATATTTCGGCTTATCACTATTGTCCGGGGTTTTGAAAGCTTTATTCTCTTCCCAAACCTTCTGCCATTTCTTTTCTATTTCCTGAGGATAATATGATTCTTTCATCTTTTTCTCCCTAACTCTTATTCTTCAAAAAGATTAGCATAAAAAAGGTTTATTATCAATCTTGAAAAAATCTAAAAATTTTAGTATTATAATAAAGGTTTTTTATTTGCAAACAAAAAAGGAGGAAAGTATGAAAACCATTGATATGACTGAAAGAAAGGCTCGGGGGGGGGGGTAGACAAAGTCTACTTTTACATATTGGCACAGGATTAGGACACAAGTACAAGTCACGTTTTCTCACGATTTTCAAACAAAAGTCCGAATTTAAAAGACGAACTCTGCTTTTGCACAATAATGCCGGCTTAAGACGCAACTGCAATTTTCTCAAGAAGCCGTGCGTTGCATTCACTATGGCAGAAGTTCTGATTACACTAGGTATTATCGGAATCATTGCAGCTATGACGCTGCCAAGTTTAATACAGCGTCAGCAAAATATGGTTAACGTCACAACTTTAAAAAAATTTTACACTGTGTTTTCCCAAGGAATCAATTTAATGAAGTATCAAACAGGATGTGAAGATGTCGCTTGTTTAGGTTTTGTCGGCGAGGTTAGCGATGAAGATTGGAACAACCAAATGGAATCCAAAATGAAAAAACTGTTTAACATTACAAAAATGTGCAAATATGGAAATAATGCTTGTACAACACCCACCTATCAGTTATCCGGGGTTTTTCAAGAAAACGGTTTCAGCGAAACAAACTTTTCATTCATGACAGCTGATGGGATAAAAATAAAAATAATGCCCAAGACCGAAGGAGCAGAATGGAATTCAATTACAGTTGATGTGAATGGAGATAAAAAACCAAACACTATCGGACGTGATATTTTTCTGTTTAGAATGGACAATAAAGGGCTTATACATCCATACTACGGACTAGTATATTCTAATGGCAATCGTAATATGTACTGGAAAACAAATGAAATGCTCTGCGGTTGGCCCGGCAAAAAGGTTCCTGCAAACAGCACCGGATATGGCTGCACCGCAAGAGTTATTGAAGAAAATTGGACTATGACATACTAATCAAAAATCCTCCAGAAATTCTGGAGGATTTTTTTGAATTCTTTAAATAAAAATAATTTATTTATACTATTACCGTTTTTAAAACTTTATATTATAATTTTGTATTATGAAGAAGAGATTTATTTTAACATTAATATTTAGTTTAGCACTTGCAGGTCTGCAGACAGAACCGGCGCAGGCCGGGTTTGTCGGAAGCTACAAGGCAAGAATTTCTGCAAACAGAGAATTTAAAAATACCCAGCAGGAGATTAAAGAGATTTTTGTAAAACAGGACAAATTTACAAACGCTCATGACCTTGATAAACTATCTGATTTGTACGATGAAAGCTTCGTAAATAATGACGGATTTGACAAAAAACTTTATTTTAAATTAATTAAAGACACCTGGGAAACTTATCCGGAAATACAATACGATACAGTAATCCGCGACATTCAAATTGATGGAGATTATGCAAGCGTTCAGACATTTGAAACAGCACTTGCAGTAACGCACGAACAATCTGAAAAAGTTGATGCTTACGGCGAACTCCGCTCAAACGCTAACAGCATTTATTACCTTAAAAAATCCGGTAAAAAATGGCAGATTGTCTCCGAACAGGTTTTGAGCGAAAAATCACAGCTCAAATACGGAGATGCAAGATTTATTAAAATGGATTTGAATGCCCCAAGAGTAATCAACGCAGGTGAAGAATATTCTGCAGAACTTTCTATTGATCTGGCAGATGACGAAAGCGGAATTGCATCAATTGACAAACAGCTTGTAATTCACCCGCTTGACAAACCAGAGGAAGCATTTAGAGCCATAGGCGCAGACAGTGAACTTGAAAGAATTTTTACTGCAAACAAAAAAAATATTAACGAATACGCTACCGCCTCAATCGGAATTGCAAAATCCGAACCTTATGACGAAAATCATTCAAAGGTTTATATGTCAGGAATTGCATTTTTGATGAGCAGAGTTAATGTAATTCCTCAAAATAACTTCATAAAAGAAGAGGACGAAAATGCACAAAAAACTAAGTAGTTCTATATATTTGATTATTTGTTTCGTCTTTTTCCTATGGGTTGACCTGTATTTTTCAGCGCAGCTTGTAAGGCAATTGGGAACAGGGTTAAAAATTTCAACTCCCGTTTTTGCACTCACTTATGTCAAAAATTACGGCGCAGCCTTCAGCATTATGCAAAACGCAAGAGAAGTTTTGATTATACTTTCGGTTGTTGCAATTGTACTGCTCTTCGGCTATGTGATTAAGCATTTGAAATCAATATCGTTTAAAAGCATATTTTTCATAGCACTTTTGTCAGCAGGCATCGCAGGAAATCTTCATGAACGAATTATCTATGGCTATGTAAGAGATTTTTTTGAAATAAAAGCTTTCAACTTTCCGGTTTTTAATATTTCTGATATATTTATTACGGTAGGCGTTATATCACTTGTAATCCTAATTCTACTCAAGAAGACCAAGTAAGGTTTTGAAATCGGAATAAAAGAATGATTTTTTTAGCAGATGAAAATGATGAAAATACAAGGCTGGATAATTTTTTGACAGCAGTCACTGCTGATTTGGCGCGGACAAAAATTCAGAGTCTCATTAAATCCGGCAATATAAAGGTTAACGGAACAATTAAGAAACCTTCTTACTGCGTCAAAGAAGGCGATAAAATAGTATTTTGCATTCCAGAAGAACAGAGTTTAAAAATTGAGGCTGAAAATATACCGCTTGAAATTATATATGAAGATGAAAACATGGCTGTAATAAACAAACCCTCGGGGATGCTTACACACCCTACTTCAACTGAAAAATCCGGAACTTTAGTCAATGCGCTTCTTTTTAGGTTTGGTGAAAATCTTTCTGATATAAATGGCGAATTCAGACGCGGAATTGTTCACCGGCTGGACAAGAATACATCCGGACTTTTGATGATTGCAAAAAATAACAAAACGCATGAATATCTTGCTGATTTGATTAAAAACCATGATTTAACAAAAAAATACAGAACAATTGTTAAAGGAGTTTATCCAAAAGAGGAGGATTTAATTGACCTTCCGATAGGCAGACATCCGGCCCAGCCTCACAAAATGGCAGTTATTGAAAATGGAAAAGAAAGTACAACAATTGTTAAAATTATAGAACGATATAAAGATGCAACCTATTTGGAGATAACTCTTGTTACCGGAAGAACGCACCAAATCCGCGTACATTTAAGCCACAAAGGTTTTCCGGTCTTTAATGACACTCTTTACGGTGCAGGAATGGCAAAAGTTAAAACTGATGAACAAGTGTTACAATCGTACTATTTGAGATTTACAAAACCGTTTTCTGATGAAATAATAGAGCTGAAAATTGAGCCTGATGAAAAAATAAAAAAAGTACTCAATTATCTGAAAAACAGGAGTTAATTTATGAAATACGTATTTTGGACAAGCGCTTTTATCATAACAATAATATGGATTTATCTGGTTATCGCAAACTTGACAGCAGTCGGCGGAATAACCATACTTGACAACGGTCTTGCAGGTGCATTGGGAACTTTTCCAAGAAGGCTTGCTCTTAATATGGGCTTGATTATTTGTATAATTTTCCTTGCAGGTTTTACAACAGCAAAACTCTTTCTTTTACCGCTTTTAATACAAAACAAAGAAAAAGAAGGCGCTTATGAAAGACGATTAGAAAAAACAGCCGTTTCTAATGACGAAAGCAGCGCAAAAGTAAAGGTTTTGGAAGCAAAAATTCAGGTTCTGGAAAAAGCTCTTGAAGAAGCTTTAAAGAAAAATAAGTAAAATATTTGCTTATTTATTTATTAAACTAAATTAATCTGTTCACAAGAATTCAAATTTATGTTATAATTTATGTAACTAATGGAAAAATATTTTTTTATAAGAATTTTGTAAATATTTGTAACGTATTATAATTATTTTTAGCAAATAAATAAATTCAGAATTTTTATAAAATTTATAAAAGTGTGTATTAAAAAGGAAGGACACAAAATATGGTAGATGCAGTAAACAACAATAACAATACCACAATTTATACAGGTATTGGAACAGTAGCAGGTGCCGCAGCAGGTGCAGGATACGGCGGATGGATGTCAAAACCGTTGTTAAACGGAGAAGCTCCGTCAGACGCTTTTGTCAGAAGATATTATGACAATGATGTAAAAGATTCAATTGTAAAAGCAGGAGAAGATGCTAAGAAAAATCTTACAGAATCTAAAGCTTACAAAGATGCAGGCAATAACGTTGACCAGCTAAAAACAATAATTAATGATAATGCAAAAACCTTTGGTTTGAAAGCTGAAGTGGATGCTGATGGAAAAGAAACAAAAAGCTTAGACAAAGTTATTGAAGAATTCGTTGGTGAAAACCCTGACGCTGCCAAACTAAAAGAAAAAATGGAAAAAACAGTTTCTGACGTTGCAACAGAAAATGCAACAAAAGGTTTCAAAGACAGTAAAAAATTAGCAGAACTTTCAAAAGATCTTAAAGAATTGGCAAACGATGCAAAAGCTGAAGATTTAAAAGCATTTGTTTCTAAGCACGCTGAAACATTAGGCGTTGAAGCTGATAAAGTCGATGATTTCCTAAAAAAAGACATTACCGAGATTAAAGAGTTAGCAAAAAATGTAACTAAACCTTTAAAAGATAAAGAAAACGATTTAAAAGCCTTTATCAAAGACGGAAAGTTAAATCTTGAAGGCGCTGGCGATGCTGTTAAAAAAGCCGCTAAAGATACAAAACTCTGGGCAGGTGCAAAATGGGCAGCCGGAGTTGGATTGGCTCTTGGTATAGCATCTTATATCGGCGCAAAGATGACAGCCCCTAAAGTTGCAAAAGAAGAAGAACAGCAGACACAAGCATCATAACCATATTTTAATTTCATAAAAAATAAACCGGTTTAAAATTTAAACCGGTTTATTTTTTTATATTTATATGTTCTTATTAATCTTTTGCAGCTTCTTCAGATTCTTTTGACTCTTCAACACCCTGGAAAATCTCAAGTTTGGTAATTCGTGCGCCTTCAACCTCTTTAACAATGAATGTTAAATTTTCAAAAGTTACAGTATCATTGACTTCTGCAATCCGGCCTAAAAGTTTAACAACAAGCCCGCCTATTGTTTCAATGTCTTCATCATCAATATTATCTTCTTTAATACCGAAAAACTCAGCCATTTCGTCCAATCTTACCATCGCATTCGCAAAGTAATGATTTGGTTCAACTTCGACAATATCACAGATTTCTTCTTCTTCGTCAAACTCGTCCTGAACATCCCCGAAGATTTCCTCAAGAACATCTTCAACCGTAATCAGCCCAGAAGTTCCGCCGAATTCATCCACGACAATTGCCATCTGGCTTTTGCGTCTCTTGAATTCCAAAACCAACTTATCCATTGTAATAGTTTCCGGAACGAGCATTATTTCACGCTCAAGCATTTTCAAAGGACAAACTTCATCCTTGAGCGAAAGCGAAAATAAATCCTTAACATGGATTAAGCCGGTAATATGGTCAATATCTTCATCATAGACCGGGTATCTTGTATATTGATTTTCTGCCGCAAGTTTGCTTAATTCTTCAATACTCATGTCATTTGGGATACAAACCATATCCGTTCTTGGAACCATAACTTGCTTTGCTGTCAAATCTGAAAATTTAAAAGCATTATGGAGAATATTTTTCTCTGTTTCATTGAGCACACCACCATTATAGCTGGCATCAACAAGCATATTTAACTCTTCTGTTGAATGCACCAAAGATGATTTATGTTTATGCGGGACATGAAAAAGATTCAAAATAGAATTTCCAAATCCGTTCAACATCCATATAAACGGAGTAAATAAGAAGGAAATCCACTGCATTGGCCTTGCAATAACAAGAGAAGTCTGCTCAGGGTATTCAAGTGCAATTGATTTCGGAATAAGTTCACCGATTACAACATGCATAAAGGTAATCAAAGCGAAAGAAACTGAAACTGAAACCGTATGTGTTGCAATATTCTGGCTTATGCCCGGCAAAAACACAAAAAGCGGTTCTATAATTCTTGCCAGAGTTCCTTCGCCAACCCAGCCTAAGCCGATACTTGAAATTGTTACACCGAGTTGAACTGCGGCGATAAATTTATCCAAATCCTTAATTGCTTCAAGTGCAATTTTTGCATTGTGATTTCCTTCATTTACAAGTTGTTCAATTCTGGTTTTACGAACTTTCACCATTGCAAATTCCGATGCAACAAAAAAGCCGTTTGAAAATAGTAAAAAAACTATTACAAACAAATTAAATATTAAACTGCCTGACTCTTCCATTAGTTAATTTTACCTCGATATCTCTATTGTTTAATTATATAATATTATCTAAAAATTGCAAGATGCTACTTAACTCCAACAGACTTAAGCTCTGTATATATCATAGGAGAAAATCCGGGAGTTGTTACAATATCAATTATCTTATAATAATTCGGTTCCACTATCAGTGAAGGTGTTGAAATATGATATATTCCGTCCTTCATTTGTTCTCCATTAAGGTGATAGTGACCTGAAACAATTGCAATTACATTGTTGTGTTTTTCTAAAACCTTGAAATATTTTTCAGGCTGATAAACCCTGCGGGACTTTCTTTCTTTAGGTTCAACAATCGGATAATGCTGTAAAATAACAACAGGGTATTTTTTATATTTTGATAACTGTTTGTCAAGCCATTCAAGAGTGCTTTGCCTGTAATAGCCGACGGAACCGGGAATAACTTCTTTGGCGCCATCAAGAACTATAAATACAAATCCATTTTTTTTAACAACATAGTTTGGACTAGAAGGTTTATAAAATACATTGTTGTCTTTAACAATTTTAATATAGTTAACTTTTGACATCCCGCCGTTTTTGTACACATCATGATTTCCAAAAGCTAAATAATAAGGAACGTTAAGCTTATTTACAATTCTGACAAATTCTACAAGATTTTCTTCGCGCGGACGGTTAATATTGTCGCCCGTAAAAACAACAAATGACACACCTTTAAGTTTATTAACCTGTTTTACAGCTTCTTCAAGAACTTCTTTTGAATAATCATTGCCGACTTCATAGTGTGAATCAGTAATCTGTACAAACTTTATATCACCTGCGAATGCACGATTAACACAAAGTAAACAGCAAAGAACCGTTAAAAATTTTATCAAAATACTTTTCATTTAAGAAAAAATACTCCTTATATTTTCCATATATGAATTATATCATGAAGAATTTGTATATGCTAATATTATGAACAAAGGAGAAATAAATGAGATTAGACAAATTTTTGAAAGTTTCAAGACTCATCAAAAGAAGAACCGTAGCAAATGAAGTTTCAGATATGGGGCGTGTTTTGGTGAACGAAAACCCTGCAAAACCTTCAAAGCAGCTTAAAGAAGGCGACATTATCAAAATTGAATATGCAAACAGAACTGTTTGTGTGCGGGTTGTAAAAATTCCGCAGAACAACGTCAGCGTTCAGGAAGCTCCGACTTTATACGAAACTTTGGAATAACATTTCCGCAAGCCGCATAAAAAATCCTTGACATTACTTGAAAAAACCTTAAATAATCTGTGAATATATCATACGAAAGTATGATAACAATATGTGTAATTCAGGTTATAGTAAGTATGTCGCATTGTTTGTATAATGCGCAAAAGTCAGATTAGTGAGGTATTGTAAAAACCGGTATGGGGTTAAATTTAAACAATATTTACCAGCGCCCATATATAGTAAAAGACGGAAGAAGTCTTGTAAAGAAAAAACAAGACGAGGAGTCTAAAAAGTCAGCAGTTCAGCTTGAACAGGAGGAACGCGCCGGAAATCAATCACGCAGCCGCGGCTTGCAATACGTTGAACAGAATTCTGCAAACTATTCGACTGTTACACCTGCCCAATCACAGAGAGCTCAACAGTTATACGGTCAATATTCACAAAACGTAACAGGCACAAAAGTACCGCAGTACTCCCAACCTGTATCAACCGAAGCTTCGGAATACAAAACCCGTTCATCTTCAATTAACATTGCGCAAATCTTAAAAGATTTTAAAAACACTTCAATCGCAATCGGCACACCCGAAGATTTAAGCGTTGAAATCAACAACAGAATAAGTTTAATCAAGGCTGAAGTTTCAAAAGAAAACCCTGATACCGGACTTGTGAAGTCTGACTTGATGAATGCCTCAAGACGCCTTGACCGTTACATTTCACAAACTCTTAACAAAGATTCAAAAGTAGTTGAGAACTGGGTAAGTGCATTATTCTTGCAGGATATTGATTTCAGCTACAATGAAAACAATATTAACCCGCAGTTTCTCGTAAAATTCCCGGAAGGTTCGACAGAGCAGGCAAAAAAAGCAGAAACAACCCCGGAAAACGTTACTGAAATGGAAGTTTCAAGCGGAGTTGTCAAGCCTGAAAATGAAGAAGCACAAGAGCAAATCCAACAGCAGACAAAAGTTTACGTTCCGCAGGATAAGGAATTAAAATCTTTATTTTTGCAGTCAAAAAGACTTGCCTACGCAAATGAACCGCAAAAAGCCATTGAAAATTTTCAAAAAGCTTTAGAACGCGCAGAAGAAGTCGGCGACACCGAAACCGGTGCAAAAATTTACTATGAAGTCGGCAAAATATATGACGACCACGACTATTACGCTCAGGCCCTGAAAAGTTACAACAAATCTCTTGAGCAAACAACAGACAATAATGTTCGGACAAAAGCCCACTATTCAATGGCACAGATTTATGACGATGTAAACCAGATTAAGCCGGCGCTTGACCATTATTACAGTTCGGTAGCTTACGGCGGTGAGTCTGAAAACCTTGCAGCACAATCAACTTCGCTTACAAAAATGGGCAACATCTACACTGATATGTATGAACAGGACGCACTTGATTATCTGACAGTTGCAGACGATTTGGCAGCCGAAACCGACAACAACAAAGTTAAAGGTTACGTTTCTTCAAGTCTTGCAAAGGCTTACGACAAGTTTGGCGAACCGCAGGAGGCGTTAAAGTCATATTCAAAAGCCGTAAAACATTATTCAGACGCAAATTCGCCCCTGAAAGCAGCACAAAGCTACATGGATGCCGCTGAGATTATGCTTGATTACAATTGCACAAACAAAGCCCGCGGACTTCTGCAAAAAGCCCGCACAAGCGCAGTTCAGGCTTCGAACCAGGAGTTAGTCAGCAAAATTGACGAAAAACTCTCCAGGCTTGCATCATAATAGCCGTAAAATACGTTATTTTTTTTGAACATACAAAAATGGTTACTCAACTTTGCTTAATCATCCTTTCTCAACGCTTAAGTTAAACCATTTTCAATTTGCAGGAATAGGTTACCAGGGGTAATCGTCTCTGATTTCCCAATTGTCATAGAATATTAAAGCACCACAATTGTATCTCATATTTTTTGCAATATTTTTATTACAGGCGTATTTCGAGTTGTTTTTCATTCCTTCTCTTGTGTTGCCGCCCCAGTTGAAGAATTCTAATTTTTCACTTGATTTAGAGAATTCAAGGATAAAATCGCTGCGAGAATAGTCACGACTTTCGTGAGACATTGGCTGAACATTGCCTTTCGGAGAAACAACTATATATAAACTTAATATACGTATTGGGGTGCATGAATTTGGGTCTGTACATCCATCCAAAGCAAACACTAATGTTGTTCCATTTTTCAGCCTTACTATTATGTTTCTAGTGTAGTACGTTCCCTCCTCTAAATATTTTTTATCTATTGTATCAAAATTAAGATAAGGAAGCAGGTATGTTTCCACAACTCTTTCAATGTTTTCATTACTATAATCTGTCCCCCAGTCCCATTCCTTAGGATTGCCGTTGTCCTGCATTGACATCTGAAAGGCGTTTGCAATAACTGAATAGGTGTGTTTCATCTGATTTATATGCACAGTTTTCTGCCATTTGCCAACAACAGCAGGCAGGGTCATAGCAGCAACAATACCAATAATGCCAAGTGTTACAAGAGTTTCTGCTAAAGTAAACCCTTTTGTAACCCTGGCACTATTAGTAATAATATTTTTACAAATAATTCTCCGGTTTAGTAAAAAACCTTTCAGGAGGTTATTCCGCGGTGCCCCCCCCCCCTGGAAGCGGGTCATAGCGTGCATTTTAGACATTTCAATCCTCCTTAATCTATTTTCTAATTCTTTTTCACATCTTCTTTAATGATAATAAGATTGTTTGCAATTTTCATTGCGCAGGTTGGAAGTACAACATGGTTAAGCCCGTCTGCAATGCTCAAAATGCTTCCTGCTTTAAGCGTAACATCCTCGCCTTTGTACTGGAAAATGTAATCTGTGTCTCTGTCTGAACGTATAGTAATTTTGTCCATAAAATTCCCCTCATAATCGGTTAACAATTGCGTATTATATCACAATTCAGGAAATAAAGCAAGCGCTATTGTTCTAAACCCTTTTCCTGTCTGATTCCTAAGGTGTTATAAAAAATGCCTTCCTCCATTACTTCCTCATACAATTCCTCGTCCTTTTTAAAATCCTCCATTGTATAAGGATATAAATCAATGCAGACCTCAAGTTCTGTTTCGATTTTGCCGATAACCGGCCAGATTTGCTCGCGTTTTGATTTGTCTTCGATATCGAAAATAGCCACTATTTCAATATCTTCATCTTCATGGTCTTTTCCGTCAAGGTAAGTACCGAAAAGATATAGGCCTTTATAGTCATCAAATTTCTTTCTAAAAGCATTTGATAACTTTTTGATTACTTCATTAAGTTTTTCAGACATTTTTGAATTCACTCCATAATTTTGACCTTTCCAGCTGCTCTTGATGAGCTGTAGAAAGATTTTTAACAGAAACCATATTATTTTTTATTTCATCTTCACCCAATATGAATGCATATCGGGCAATTTTTGAGGCTTTTTCAAGTTGTTTTGTAAATTTCTTGTTCTGAAGGTCGAATTCTACTTTTAAACCGGCATTTCGCAAATCAGCGGCAAGTTTAAAGGCTTCGGCAGGCGAATTTGAAACAATATATCCGTCAAGTTTTTGAGACTCAATTGCAGGAATAAGAGAAATAAGTCTTTCCATACCCATTGCCCAGCCGACCGCCGGAGTATCTTCACCGCCGAGTTTTCTGACTAAACTGTCATAGCGGCCGCCTCCGCAGACTGCATTTTGAGAACCCAAGTTATTGGATTTAATTTCAAAAACTGTCCGATTGTAATAATCCAAACCTCGTACCAGAAGTTTATTTTCAACGTATTTGACGCCGAGTTCGTCAAGGTAAGTTTTTAATTTTGAATAGTGCTCTGCACAATCTTCACAAATAAAATCAGATAAAATAACAGATTTTATTTCCGGTTTTTCAAAAATTTCTTTACAACTTTCAACTTTGCAATCGAGAAGTCTTAAAGGATTTTTTTCATAGCGATTCCGGCAATCCTCGCAAAGATTGTCAAATTCAGGTTTAAGAACTTCTTTAATTCTTTTTTTGTAAGCTTCGCGGCATTCAGGGCAGCCGAGTGAATTTATTTCAACTTCCAAGTCATTCAATCCGAGTGATTTCAAATAATCAACGGCCAGAAGAATAGCTTCGGCATCTGCTGCCGGTTCTTTAACTCCGAACATTTCAACACCGACCTGATGAAACTGCCGCTGGCGTCCTGCCTGCGGGCGTTCGTAACGAAACATAGGACCTTTATACCAGAGTTTTACCGGTGCTGAAAGCCGGCTCATACCGTTTTCGATAAATGAGCGGACAACTCCTGCTGTGTTTTCAGGGCGGAGCGTAAGTGAACGTTCGCTTTTTTCAAACGTATACATTTCCTTGTTGACAATGTCTGTTGTGTCGCCTACTCCGCGTGCGAACAGTTCGGTAACTTCAAAAATCGGGGTTCTTATTTCTTTATAACCGTATTTTGAAAAAATCTCAAGCGCATTTTTTTCAAGCAAGTGCCACATCGGTGCATCCTGCGGAAGTATATCTTTTGTCCCTTTTACAACATTTAAAATCTTAGCCATAAGGAAATTATATTTTGAGCAAGTCTTTTTGTCAACAAATACGCGGTTTCAGGATTTCGGGCAGTTTTTGTAAAGTTTTGTAACTATTTTTGTGATATTGAGCAATTATATTGGAATAATATACTTTATATATGTATAAGAGATATAGAGTTTCTGTAACCAAGGAGATATATTATGAGTGATGACATGAGAGTTGGCAGAGTTTCACGAAATGACTATGATAATTCTTCTGTAACACCTGTAAAAATGCAGAAGAAACAGAAAATAAATTCAATCCATTTAGAAGCAGCAGCTGGTGCTAATGCTCCGGTGCGTACTGCATTTATGCCGGATTTACCTTCGCTGTTGAACGGCTCGCAGAATACTAACACTGCAAGTTACACATAATCAGTATTTTTTGCAGAATAATTTTCTTTGTTATAAAATAGTTCTCAAATGAGGACTATTTTATGCTGTTAACTGCCGATATCGGAAATACAAGTATTACACTGGGATTGTTTGAAGATGATGCACTCGTAGAAGAATTTCGTCTTGCATCAGATAAGGATTTGCCGCTTGAAGAGTATGAAGTGCTTTTAAAATCACTTTTTAAGGATTATAAAATTGACGGCTGCATGATTTCTTCTGTTGTAGAAGAGCTTAACGAAAAATTTAAAGAAGCAGTCAAGAATGTTTTTAAATTCGAGCCTTTATTTTTGAGTACTAAAATAAATACCGGAATTAAAATTGCACTCGACAACCCTGAAGAAGCCGGCGCTGACAGAATTGCAAATGCGGCAGGCGCTTATGTTTTGTACAGCAAGCCTGTTATCGTAGTTGATTTCGGAACAGCAACCTCATTTGATATTGTAAACAAAAACGGAGAATTCATCGGAGGCGTTATCGCACCCGGATTAAATTTACAACTAAAAACTTTAAACAAATTCACATCAAAACTTCCGCGCATAGATGCGGCTATTTCGAACCATGCAATCGGAAGCAACACAACTGACGCTATTTTATCAGGTGTTATAAGAGGTTCAGCCAGTATGATTGACGGGCTGGTGGAGCAATGCGAAAAAGAACTCGGCGAAAAAGCTGTTCTTGTTGCAACCGGCGGATATTCGGGGCTTATCTCAAAGTATTTAAAAAGACAATTTGACTACATAAACCCAACCTTAACTCTTGAAGGTTTGCGTTACCTTTATCAGTTAAACAGACTTCCGGCCATGGCAAATTAGGTGTGATTTAGATTTATTTTGCTTTAATGTAAAGGATTTTCTCTTTTCTGCTAATGCACGCCAATATGTTTCAGCAAAACTTTTGTCGTGAGAAGTTAAGAAACTTTCAAGCTCCTGTGGAGTTTTACAATCTTCAATTTCTTCAATAACAGTTTCTCGTCCTTCAAGAATTTTATTAACTACCTTTTTCATTTCTATGTCCCAGCTATTTTTCGCAAATTTCTTTTTCAGCTCCTCAATTGATTCTCTATTGAAGGCGCTATATTTTATCACATCAATCGTATCAAACCCCTGTATATCAGAAATTGTAAAGCTTGCCTGCCCATAATCTTCCGGATTAATGCTGTTTTGCAAAAGCACATCCCGATTAGGAATTTCATACAACATTCCTTTATAACCTACGATTTCCGGATATTTTGTTGAATCATGGTACACATTTATAATCGCATCCGTCGCATTCTGCCTGATAGCATCAAACATCTCCGGAAGAGTAATTTTATGAACATCAGACCAATAGCCGTCGCCTGGTTTAATAATCGCATGTGTGCAGCCTTCCGGCATAAAATTCTTCACCATATAGCCAAGTTCACTTTTTGGAACTTCTTCTGATGCATGGTATAGAAAATGGGTGTTTGTCGGCTTGTTATAAAGATACATTACAGAGCAGCTATGTACAAACGAAGTTGACAAAGGTTTGTCTGCCGAACTTTTTAGAAAACTTCTGGGAAAACCGTCCGCATTTGTTGAAAGCCCGATATGCTTAAGTTTTAAACGTTCGTGCTTGTCAAAATGAGCCCCAAAAGGCTTTAACGGAGTTGAACCTTTGCATACAGTACCAAATTCTCCGCTTCTAATATTTTTCAAAGATTTCAACCCCTTTTTAGACAGTGGATTTTGCTGTATGAAAACATCATTAAAAATTTTCTTACTTAATTTTAAGCCGGAGAACGCCGGCTGTTGTGAAGGTGTGGTTTTATAAGCGGGGGTATTTTGTATAAAATTATTATAAATTTTCATTATGTATTTTTAAAAACAAAACAATATTATTTTTGCCATGTTTTTAAATATTGTATGTAAATTGTAAAAAATTCCCCATAAGATTTTCATTCCAAACCTGTACATCTTTTGGAACAGACAAAACTGCGGGGGCAAAATTCCAAATATATTTTATGTTTGCCTTAACCAGATAATCTGCGGTAATTTGCGCAAACGCTTTTGGGACTGTTAAAATAGCAATATCAACACCTGATTTTTTACACAAATTCGGTAGTTTTTCAATATCCAGAATTAATTTGTTATTGACAGTTTTGCCGATTTTAGCGTTGTCGTTGTCGAAAAGCGCAATTATATTCAAACCGTAATTTGTAAAATTATCATATTTTGCAAGCGCCATTCCAAGATTTCCGGCGCCTATGATAAAGGCGTTTTTGGTCTTGGAAAATCCTAAAGTTGTCTCGATTGATTTTTTTAACTCTTTTACGATGTAGCCGACGCGGCATTTGCCGGAATTGTTAAGAAGGCTTATATCTTTTCTAACCTGCGAATCGTCAATATTTAACAGAACAGAGATTTGCTTACTTGCAATAAACTCTATATTATTTTTGATGTAATCATCCAAAATGCAATGGTAAAGGGTTAAGCGGCTTATAACTTTTTCTGAAATCTTTTTATCCATAATTATATTATACGCGCTGAATATTCTTAGGCAAAACAAAAACAAAATGAGCGGAAGTTTTTCCGCTCAATCAAACGTATATGATAGTCTAAGAGATAGTGTTCCACATCTGATATATTAAGGAGTGCAGTTGTGGCAGCAACTGCACCGCAGATATTAATGGTTGCACTTCTGCCAAAGCAATGCTTCGGGGTTATATAAAAACTTTAGCAATACCTCTTTCCTATATATATTATATATACCCAAGATGTAGTTCTTTATAACTATTTGTTAAGAAAAATTAATACTTTAGAATTAGTTTTTCGCAAGAAAGCAGCAGCCTTGAGAATTACCCCTTTAAAACGGGATTTTTAAAGAACTAATTCTTTTAGTTTAGTTCTCGTGTTTCTTCCTGCTTTAGAAATTCACACATTCCTTCAAGTCTGTTGTCCTCCATCGCATCAATAAGTTCTTGAACATCTTTGATTTTGTTAAGCGCAAAACTTGTTTCAGCAAGCAAAACACAGTCGTTGCAAAGTCTATAATTTCCGTATTGAATTGAACCGGCAAGGCATTTGTACTGACCGCAGCAATCGCAGTCAAAAAATTCGTTTTCAATATCAGGATTTTCCTCAATATCGTCAAGGCGCATCTGTTCAGCGACCTGCTGCATTTCTTCTATTATTTCCTGTTTGTTTTTCATATAAACCTTTCTTAAAGCAAGTTATTTGATAAGTTCAGTCATTTTAGAAACGGCTTCGCCAAGGCCAGTGAACACGGCACGCGAAATTATTGAGTGCCCGATGTTAAGTTCAACAAGCCCCGGAATTTCGTGCATTCTGTGAACATTTTCATAGTTTAGACCGTGTCCCGCATTAACCTTCAGACCTAAACTTTGGGCTAATTTTGCCGCATTTTTAAGATTGTGGAATTCAGCTTCTTCTTTTTCAGTGCCGAAAGTTTCAGAATACGTACCGGTATGCATTTCAATAAATTGTGCGCCGGTTTTGGCTGAAGCCTTCACCTGCTCCTCATCCGGGTCTATGAAAAGGCTTACGATAATTCCTGCATCAAGAAGCGGTTTGATAAATTCCGTAACCTTGGACAACTGGCCGGCAACATCAAGTCCGCCTTCGGTTGTAACTTCCTGACGCTTTTCAGGAACAAGGCAGATTGAATGCGGTTTGATTTCAAGAGCAATTTTTTGAATATCATCAGCCATTGCCATTTCAAGGTTAAGTTTTGTAGTCAGGGTTTTGGTTAATGTATAAACATCCTCGTCTTTAATATGGCGGCGGTCTTCGCGAAGGTGGGTTGTAATTGACGTAGCACCGTTTTCTTCCGAAATTCTGGCAGCATCAATAACAGACGGCTCAACTCCTCCCCTAGCATTTCTTAAAGTTGCTACATGATCTATATTTACGCCTAAAAGCATTTTTACCTCTTTTCTTTTTGTAACTTTTGCCTCCCCTGCCAAAAGGAGGGAAACCGCGAAAGCGGTGGTAGTATTTACTTTCTCAATTTTAGTTTGTTAATCTTCAATAATGCCGTGTAAGAGGGCAAAATTGTTATTTTATCGGTTTCTTCCGTGCTCGCTGCAAGTTGAATTGCTTTTTCAAGATTTGGTTCAACCGTAATTCTTTCCTGTGGAATTCCAGCATATTTAAGCCTTACCGCCATATCGTACGCGCGAATTCCTGATGTTATAACAAGTTTATCTGCATTTTTCAACTGCTCGAAATCCGCGTCCCAAAGCCATGAAACATCGCGTCCGTCAGCGTAATTATCATTAATTGCAATTAAAATGTTTGAATTTAAATCAACGGTTTTCAAAACTTCACTTGCACCGGTCGGATTTTTGATAAGCTGAATTAATGCTTCATGTCCGTTTATAGTACGTTTTTCAGTTCGCCCGAAGATTGATTTGAAACTGTCCAATGCCCTTTGAATTTCAGCCTGATTAAGCCCCAATTCAAACGAAAGCGCGATTGCAGCCAATGCATTGTAGGCATTGTAAAGTCCGACAAGATTTACGCGGAAATTGTAGTCAATTCCGTTGTGAGTGAGGGTAATTTCAGAAAAATCATTGTGAATTACGGCTTTTGCAGAATAATCGCAAGCTTGGCGTTTGTAACCGCATTTTGGGCAGAAATAATGTCCTTCCTGTGCAAAAAATCTTTTATTATACTGCAAAGGCTCGCCGCAATGACAATTGAAAATTTCAGCCGGGGCATTAGAGTTATGTTCATAATTGCAGTCGTATTGAACATCTTCAAAACCGTAATAAACCGCATACTTTGTTCTGTCAAATGTTGCAACAAGCGGGTCATCCGCATTTAAGACAAGTTTCAAATCAGGATTTTTATCAATTGCGTTTTTAATAAACCCCGCAGTTGTAGCAAGTTCGCCGTAACGGTCAAGCTGGTCTCTGAAAAGGTTTGTTACAACCAGATAGTCTGACGGCATATAATCATAAAGTTTTGTAAGATATGCTTCATCAGATTCAATGACGGAATAGTCGAATTTTCTGAACGGCGCAAGATTAAGTGCAAAAACATTTGCCACACCTGTCAGCATATTGGCGCCCTTAAGATTATGAATAACTTTTTGGTGAGAGGTTTCCAATATATGCGAAATAAGCCCTGAAGTTGTGGTTTTACCGTTTGTACCCGTAACTGTTATGCTTTTTTCTTTGATAAAGTCTCTGCAATTGGTGAGAAATTCCGGATAATATTTCAGAACAGCCATTCCGACAAACGAAGTTCCTCCTGATTTTGAAAAGGCTTTAATCCCTAAATAAGCGGCTCTTGCCAGAAGCAGCGAGGTATAAAATTTAAATTTCTTCAGCATAAATAGTCCTTTAGGCGTATTTCCAATCTCTCTTAAATACTTTATAATTCAAATATAATACAAAATAAGAAATAATTAAAATGTTTTTATTTATTGCAACAATTTTCATAGCGGAATTAATAATTGCATTAACCTTGATAACATATATTCTCAAGGCAGACAAGGCCGTGCAGGATTTGCGTAAAGAGATAATTTTCAGGAAACCTCAAATTAAAGCGGGCCTTTTAGGAGTTAGAGAAGGTATTCATATAGTAAGAGAAAAGCAGGGGCTTCTCTTTGAAATTGTTAAGCAAAAACGAAATCAATATTTAATCAGTCTAGCAAAGATGATTCTTGTATATCTTTTGTTGTTTATCATCAAAGGCAAATGCAAAAAAGCCGCTTCAATCTGTCAGGGGATATTACTCGTAAAAGACGTCTGGGACAGCGTTTCAGCCTAAAAAGCTTGTAATTTTTTAAAATAATGTTATAATAGTTATATACAAATGAAAGAAGAGGTAACCAATGTCAAAAAATAAATCCTTTATGTTCGGAATGGGACTTCTTGCAGGTGTTGTGGGAGGAATCGTTGCCGGAGTTCTTTTTGCCCCGAAATCAGGCGAAGAATCAAGAAGAGAGATTAAAGAAGCAGCCTGTGAATTGTACGAAAAACACTCACCGGCTATAAATGAAGCTAAAAGACAAGCAATGGAAAATGTCGATTTAATGAAATATAAGTTAGAAAGACAATTCAGAAAATTTAACAATATGATAAAATCAAAGAAGCTTTTAAAAGCAAAAGAACTTGAAGAAGGTTCTTCAGAATTTGATTACTAAATTTTGGCGCACAACCCGGCGTCAAACGGTCACTCTAACTTATAAGGAATAAACACGATGGATTTTTCTCAAATAGCATTAAATCAGGGTTTGACATTTTTAGCCTGGGTTACGGGCATTGTAATCCTTGCTGTCGGCGGATTTTTAATTAAACTGCTGATTGACCTGTCAGCTCTTTCAAAAAACTTAAACGAGACATCAATTTTAATTAACACTGAATTAAAGCCTACACTGCAAGAAATTAACGAGACATTACATGCGGTGAATACCCTTGTAAAAAGCACTGACAGAAATGTAGACAGCTTTAAAAGTGCAGTTGAAAAGACTTTCGGAAAAACCAAAATGATTTCCGAATCAATCGTTTCAGGAGTAATCAAAGGCTTTGTTACCGTAATGGGTCTGTTTACAAGAAAGTAAAAAATAGTAGTTTGCGGTGATTATTTTATCGCATGATGAAGTTAAAATTAAGGCAGATATTTTAAGGTAACACAGGTTTGATTATCAACACAAGTAATTAACCTAAACAAAAAGTAAAGGAGTAATTTATTATGTCAGCAACTAAATTTTTAGCAGGATTCATAGTAGGCGGAGCAATCGGTGCTATTGCAGGAATTTTACTTGCTCCAAAGTCCGGTGAAGAAACAAGACAATTAATTGCAGATACATCAAAAGATGTTTTGCGCCGCGCTGATGAAACAGTAAAAGAAATTCAATCAAGAGCAGACGACGTTGTTTCTGATATGCAGAAAAAAGGCGATGAATTAAGAGACAAACTTCAAAGCCTCATTAATCAGCAAAAAACCGCTGCTGCAGAGGAATAAACTATAAATATATGTTTAACAAAAAAAGGCGCCAGATATGGCGTCTTTTCGCTAAACATTTTATGAGAATAAACCTTTCAATAACGCATGAAAGGTTTATTCAAAAACAGATATGGAAAATTATTTTTGAAATAATAACTCTTTTTAATAGTTCATTTCCCAGCCATCATCCTGAATTTTCTGAAAACACAATCCTGAGTTATTAAGCTCTGCATTTTTCTGACACGGGAATGCCGCTTCAAAAGGATTATCAAACCCATCTGGCAAATCCTCACTTATATCTTTAAGATAAGTGCTGCTAAACGCACCTGCGATACGACCCTTGGGGGTGTAAACTAACATAAAAACATCTCTGCCCGCTTGATTTGGTCCCTTTTCCCCATTTACATCTAAAATAACCTTAAAAGAATTTTTATAACTATCAGTTGAACCTTGGTAATACCAAATACTGCCATCAGCTAATTTTATAGTAAAGCCCAATATGAAAAAGCCACCCCAGCTTATATCTGTAACAGAATCCTGAGAATCCATCTTTTTTATGTATTCTAAATCCTCACGTTCAGTACCAATCTTGTAACTTACAATATTAAAGTTTTCTTTAAATTTTTGGAACATAAAGTCAGAGTCATGACTCAAAATGCTCGGGGTCCCAAGCCCCCACCCAAGTTCATCCCAACTGACAGCACCTTCTGAAACATAAATTTTTTGCATTCCCTGTTCAAATGTCGAAACAGATTTTTTTAATTGATTTACTAACACTTTTTTTTGGTAATTACCTATTAAAGTTGGTAAAGTCATCGCTGCGACTATACCGATTATACCAAGAGTTATCAGAACCTCTGCAAGTGTAAATGCTAATTTCTTTTGTAAGAATGCAGGTAAAATATTTTTTAACGCGAATGTAAATCCTTTGGTATTTCCTCTCAGGAGCTTGTTTTTAGACGCCCCCCCCCCCCTGAAATTCAATCATAGCTTGTTTTTTAGTCATTGTATCTCCTTTCTTAAATTTTTTCACATTAATTATTATAACAGTTTTTACTCTAATTGCAAGCTTCAATTCTAATTGTTTTTCAGACTAAATTTGATTAATCTAAACCTATTCGACTAGCCGCCTTAAAATTTTCAACCTTTTAAATGATGTAGGTTTTTACGGATTGTATAGAATAATAATGTAATAATCTTAAAGACTTAGGCGGATTAATGGATCAAAGTTTTGATTTCACATCTTACAACAACATAAAAAGGCTTTCGGAAGAGGAATTAACGGCACTGTGGGGAGAATACTTTAAAGACAAAACCCAAAAAAGCGCCAGAGATGCTCTTATTGTTCAATATATTTATTTAATCCGCTACGTTGTTGGAAGAGTGAAAGTTACACTTCCGTCGTCAATTTCAGTAGAAGATATCGCCGGATACGGCGTAGAAGGGCTTATTAATGCGATTGAGAGGTATTCTCCTCAAAAAAATACCCGATTTGAAACTTACGCCCTTATCAGAATACGCGGCGCAATTATTGATAGAATAAGGGCGCAGGACTTTTTACCAAGAAGTGTCCGTAAAAAAATTAAAGACATCAAAAATGCTCAAGAACAACTTAAGCAGGAACTTGGAAGAACTCCTACAACAACAGAAGTTGCCCACCTTCTTGAAATGGATCCTGAAAAAGTAAACCAACTTTTATCGGAAGATACAACAATGACTTCCATTTATGAGAAAAGAGGCTCAAGCGAAGACAGTATGGAAATCATTGATACCATACAAGACACTAATAAGCTTAATCCTCAAGAGCAAATGGAAGAAAAAAATGTAAAGCAGCAGCTTGAAAAAGCACTGAGAAGACTTCCGGAACGTGAGCGGGTCATAATGGTTCTTTACTATCAGGAAAACATGACTTTAAAGGAAATCGGTCAAACGCTTAACATGTCAGAATCCCGTGTTTGCCAGCTTCATGCACAGTCGATTATGAAACTTAAAAATATTCTTAATGAAGACCGTTCTTCACGCATGCGCCAAAGCATTATTGCATAATTATCTTTCGTATTCGTAATCAAAAATCACAAAATCAACTCTTTTATCAAAACCTGAGTTTGTTTTAGAAACATTATCTTTGAAGGGCATAAAATCCCCAAACCCAACAGGAAAAATCCTTTCAACAGGAATTTGTCCGCAATAAATAAGGTAATCTGCAATACTGTTTGCTCTAACCATAGAGATTTCCCAATTTGAATTAAAACCTTCATCATTTGAAGTATGTCCTTCTGTATGGCTTTCTACAGTACAATTGTTGTCTATGTCTTTCAAAACTTTTGCAATACCATTCAAAACTCCTGCAGCTGTACTTTTTATATAAACACTTTCACCGCTGAAAAAAGTATCTTCACGTATGCTTACAATAAGCCCGCGCGGCACAATTGTATAAATCACCGGAGTTCCGGCCGGCAAAACCTCTTCAAATCTTTTTTTTATATCAACAGCTTTGTTGTTAACCGCTGCACTTACAAATATTGTCTTGACCTCCTCAGCACAAAACGCAAACTCTGAAATCTGCAAAACAAATATAAGCAGTATGATGCCAAGAATTCTCACTTTACACGCCTTTAAAAAATGGTACCGGAATTATTATCCGTCATAATGTAAAGTTCTTCTATTCCCTGACATTGCAATAACTTCGCAAAAAGTTAAAAAATCTTTTCGGCTGATTATGGTTTTAGCACAGAAAGCACAAATTTGTCATTAAAATATTTATTTGCACAATCCATTAATTGTTCTGCCGTAACAGCTTTAACCTCTTTTCGCACTCTTTCGTTAAAGTCAAAACCAAGCCCCAAAATTCCGTAGTGAGCATAATTGCAGGCCTGCTGGGCATTTGTTTCAAAGGAGAAAGCCCATTTGCCGAAAAGATTATTTTTTGCATTTTCAAGCTCTTCTTGTGAAACCGGAATTGTTTTGATTTTTTCAATTTCTTCATCAAATCCGGCAAGAGAAACCTCGATATTTTTCGGTTCAGTTGCAATATATATTGAGAAGCTTGCACCATAAAGAAGCGTTGAATATGAACTTCTAACAACATAAGCAAGCCCTTTTTTGTCGCGAAGTTCAAGGAAAAGTCTTGAAGAAAGTCCGCTTGCTCCTAAGATTATATTCAACAACACAAGAGCAGGATAATCCTCACTGTCCACTGAGCCTGTTCGCCAGCCTTTAATTATATGAGCCTGATTTGCGTCAGGTTTTATAATCTCAACTTCTTTTTTTGAATTTAATGTTTTTGGAAATGTGCACGAACATGTGTCTGACCCTGCCTGCAAATCGCCAAAGTTATAGTTAAACAGATTTTCCACAGTTTCAAAGTCAATATCTCCAACAAAAGTAAGAACTTTTTTGCCATTATTTAGCATATCGTTATAAGCTTTTATGACTTGTTCTTTTGTAATATTTTTGATATTTTCAAGGATTTTGGTATTTGTAAAACCGTAATAATGTCCTTCAAACATGTTTTTTTCATAATTATCTGAAGCTTTTGCTCTTGCATTATCAAGTTCAGCAACTATTTCGCCTTCCATTTTGGCAAGTTCTTTATCAAACTCTTCAAATGTAGAATTTTTAACCAAATCGGTTACAAGTTCAATTGCCTTTGGAAAATCTTCGTTGAGGCAGATAAAACGAAATCTTAAATAATCCGGCTTCATCTCAACTGTAAAATCAATCCCGTTTGAATCAAATTCTTCTGCAATTTGTTCAGCATTTCGACTTTTGGTTCCCTGAAAAAGAAGTCTTGCCATAACAGAATTTACTCCGGCAGCCAGTTCCGGCTCACAGATTGAAAAATTCATACAGAACGCAGCACGCGGCGTATCTAAATTTCTTTTATAAAAAAAGTCAATATCATTTTTAAGTTTCGTTATCTTTTGTTCCATAAGCTCTCCTACAACCCTGATTTTAACACAACAATTACTAAATAACAATCTTTATTTCCAGCTTGTATTTTGACTGTTTTTTATATTATAATCAACTTATGGAGAAAATTAAATTAAAAAATTTTGAAATCGGAGCTGACAAGCTGACCATTCTTGCAGGGCCTTGTGCGGCTGAAAGCATGGCTATTCTTGATGAAACAGCTTCTGCATTAAAAGAAATTACAGAAAAACTCGGTATCAATTTTATTTTTAAGTCCTCTTTTGACAAAGCAAACCGCTCGTCAATAACTTCTTACAGAGGTCCTGGCATTGAAAAAGGCTTGGAAATGCTTGCTGAAATAAAATCGAAATATGATTTGCCGATAGTAACTGATATTCACATCCCTGAACAAGCGGCAATCGCAGCAGAAGTTGCCGATGTAATTCAAATTCCTGCGTTTTTATGCAGACAAACAGATTTGCTTGTTGCAGCTGCCAAAACCGGTAAAATTGTCAATATTAAAAAAGGCCAGTTTTTAGCGCCGGAACAGATGGGAAGCTTAGTTAAAAAAGTTGAAGACTCCGGAAATAAAAATATTCTTCTGACAGACAGAGGTTTCACTTTCGGGTATAACAACCTTGTAGTTGATTTCCGTGCAATTCCGATTATGCAAAGCTTTGGTTATCCGGTTGTTTTTGATGCTACGCACAGTGTTCAACTTCCCGGTGCAAATGGAACTTGTTCCGGCGGCGACAGAAGATTTGTTCCTGTTCTTGCAAAATCAGCAATGGCAGCAGGCGCAAATGCTTTATTCTTTGAGGTTCACCCAAATCCTGACAAAGCTTTATGCGACGGACCAAATATGCTTTCAATTGCATCAGCCCAAGAAGTTTTTGCAAAATGTCAACAAATATTTGAGGTTGTAAGAAAATAATATGATTTTAAAACAATACATTGCAGGCCCGATTGACGCAAACAATTATCTTGTTGCGGACGAAAAATCTAAAGAAGCGGTTTTAATTGACTGCTCCGAACATGTGCAAAAAATTCTTGATGATGTTAAAGAGCTTGGCTTAAAAGTTAAATATATTCTTTTAACTCACGGGCATTTTGACCATGTTATGGGCGTAAACAGCATGAAAAAAGAGCTCGGGGCAGAAGTTCTGATTAATCAAAAAGATGAAAAACAGCTTGAAATGACGCAGACAATTCTCAAAACCTTCGGAATTTTCGTTGAAAAAAATCCGGAGTATGACAAATATATTGATAAAAACACAGAACTCAAAATCGGAGAAATTCCTATAAAAATTTTCGAAACTCCCGGACATACAGAAGGCGGACTTTGTTACCTTATTGATGGGAAACTTTTTTCCGGTGATACATTATTCAGGAATTATGTCGGAAGAACAGATTTGCCGGGCGGAAATTATGCAAAACTTGAGAACAGTATAAAAAATGTTTTATACAAACTGCCGGATGAAACAGAAGTTTTTCCGGGACACAACGAAATGACAACAATCGGTTACGAAAAGAAACACAACGAAATAATTTAAAATACGCCTCCCTTGCGAAAAGGAAGGTTACCGCGTCAGCGGTGGAGGGATTATAAATGAAAGAACAACTGGAAAAAATTTATGCAAATGCAGCAGCTGATATTGAAAAATCAGCTTCAATAAATGATTTGGATAATATTAGAGCAAAATATTTAAGCCGCAAAGGCGAATTCAACGAAATTAAGAAAAATCTTAAAAACTTGTCTGATGAAGACAAGAGAGTTGTCGGTTCACTTGCAAATGAAATCACGCAAAAACTGGAAACTTCTTTGAAAGCGAAACACGATGAATTTTATAAAAAAGAACTTGATGCAAAGCTTTTGAAAGAAAGAATTGATATTACATTACCAGGAAAGTTTGAACGCCAAGGGAAAGCACACCCCCTGACTACGACTACAAACGAAATCGTTGCGATTTTCCAAAGTTTAGGTTTTTCTGTAGTTCCTAACTTTCAATCACCTGAAGTGGAAACTGAATTTTACAATTTTGATGCGCTCAATGTTCCAAAAGACCATCCGGCACGCGACATGCAGGATACGTTTTATGTCGAGAATGCTTCAAATGTAATCTTGAGAAGCCAAACTTCCGGTGCACAAATTCATGCAATGGAAGGTAAAAACCCGCCGATTAGAGTTATTGCCCCAGGGCGCGTTTACAGAAACGAAAGCGTAAATGCCCGCAAAAATAACTTTTTTCACCAAATCGAAGGGCTTTATGTTGACAAAGATATAACTTTTGGTGATTTGAAAGGCGTTTTGAACGAATTCATCAGAATTTACTTTGGTGCAAGCCGTCCGACAAGATTTAGAAACAGCTTCTTCCCCTTCACTGAACCCTCTGCCGAAGTTGATGTTCAGTGCATAATGTGCGAAGGCAAAGGCTGCCGTACATGTTCAGGAACCGGCTGGCTTGAAATTTTAGGAAGCGGAATGGTTGACCCGAATGTTTTGAAAAATGTGGGAATTGATCCTGATGTATATTCCGGATTTGCATTCGGAATGGGTGTTGAAAGGCTTGCGATGTTGAAATACGCAGTTGATGACATAAGACTTTTCTTCAACAATGATGAAAGATTTTTGAAACAGTTTTAAAAAAAGGTGGCCTTAAAAAGCCACCTTTTTTATGATTAATTTTAATACATTATTTGCATCCTTGAGGCATACAGTATCCGGCAACCAATTTACCTGGCAATTTTACCATTTTATAACCGGATTTACACTTGGCACATACATGTTTATATTTAATTTCCAACCACTTAAAACCAGGCTGACAATTATCCCAATAATCATCTGGGACAACACAAGCATCAGTTTCGGCAGTTTCAACTTTTGCCATTTGTGCACAAGATTCTTTTACTGTTCCACCGTTTGAGACATAATATAAACATAAGTCTTTTGCCCCTCTGTTAGGATTTTTTGCTCCATTAATGTCAGCAATTATATTTAGTGAAGAAGTACCTTTATCAAAAGTTTTTACACCATAAATTGCACCATCATTAGTTACAAAAGAATATATAATATCTTCATTATCTAACCAAATAGATTTTTCTTCACCGTCATCAAATTTATATATTTGAGGAACTATCTTGGAGTCATCTGCTACTTCGGCAATAATTGAAAAGGTTTTGTGCATAATATCTTTTACGCATTCTTTATCTTCACAAGCAGACAATGAGGTATATTTTAACTCATTTACCGTTTCTTTTGCCATTAATAACCTCATACCATTTGCTAAAATATTTTGAGTTTTCAAACTTTGGCTTTCCAAAACTTTATCTTCTACTTTTGACAAGATTACTGGCATAGTTAAAGCCGCAACAACACCAATAATTCCAAGTGTGATTAAAACTTCTGCCATAGTAAATGCTTTTCTCATGTTTCACCCCTTAATATATTAAGTTTTTACATATTTATTATCGTATCACATCAATAAACTTAATGCAATACATCATTAATATGTCCTGTTATAGGTTTAATAAATTCTTTGATATGGAGTTTAATACTAATATGAAAAAAATGTTTGGAAAAAGACTCAGAGAATTACGCACGTCAAAAATGCTTACACAGGAGACTGTTGCTGAACTCATTGATATAAAGCCTGAAAATTATTCAAGAATAGAAAATGGATTATCATTTCCAAAACCTGAAAATATCGTAAAAATCAGCAAAGTTTTGAATGTAGAGATTGCAGAGTTATTTCAGTTTTCTCACCTCAATGATTATGATAAAATTCTTGATGCGATTGTTGAAAAACTTAAAACTGATAAGGATACAACCGTTATAACCTATAAATTTTTGAAAAGTATCGGAAAACTTTAAAAATTTCTAACATGCAAAAGGCAAATCAGAAACACAATCGTTTTGATAAATTACTTTACAACTTTATTAAGTCCATGCGGTTTGTCAACATTTCTTTTTAATTTTTTTGCTATTTCCAGCGCTAAAATTTGAACAATTACCACAAGACAAAACGATTTTACAATACTGCTTTCACAATTCAGGTTTATGTTAAAATCTGATTTAACTTTTTCATTTGAATTGCCTATTATGCAGAGTAAAGGATGATATTCTTCCTGAATTTTGTTAAGATTTTTAATTGCCGTATAACTTAAATCAGTTACACTTATATGAATTTGCGCAATTTTGTTGTTTAAAACCGCAACATGACCATGCATGAATTCACCCAAAATATTTGAATAAACATTGATGTAAGAGGTTTCTTTAATTTTCAGCGAAGCCTCTTTTGCAATTGCATAAGAAATTCCGTCAGCAGTTACAACCAGATTTGTAAATTCTGATAAAGGTTTGGCAACTTCTCTGATATTTTCTTGAAGTTCATAAGTTTTTCTAATGCATTCCGGCAAAGTTTTAAGCTGTAAAAGATAAGGTTCAATATCAATACCTTTTTGTTCAGCATATTTCAGGACAAGCAGGGTCGAACAAAGCATTTGTGTTGTAAGCGATTTAGTTGCGGCAATGCTTTTTTCTTCGCCGGCGCAGCAGTCAATTTTGTAATCTGAAGCAAGCCAGATTGTTGAATCTTTTTTATTTGTGATGCAGAGTGTTTGAACGCCGTATTCTTTAGCCTTCTTTAACGCTTTGTTTGTGTCGGAGGTTTCGCCGGACTGGGTAATGAATACGTATAAAATATCATTTCCATGCGGAACAACAGATTTTAAAAGAAACTCGCTTGAATAAATTGCACGTGCTTCAATATCTGCAACATTACCAAACAAATCAGCCGCAAATCGCGCGCAATGATAAGATGAGCCGCTTGCAACAAGCACAACTTTTTTTACTTCTGCCGGAACCTCAAAAATAATATTATTACCGTCTAAATGAGTTGAAAGGAGATTTTCAAGCACTTCAGCCTGCTCGAAAATCTCTTCTTCCATACTGGATTTTGGTTGTTCTTTAAATAACATTTTTCCTCTTTTGAGTTTAATTATCCAAGAATTTCTTTCATCAAGTCGTTTACGGCTTTCGGATTAGCTCTGCCTTTTGTTTCTTTCATAACTTGACCGACGAAGAAGCCTAAAAGCTGAACTTTACCGGCTTTGTATTTTTCAACCTGTTCAGGATTTGCGTCTGCAACTTTCTGGCAGATTTCTTTGATTGCGCCTTCATCAGAGATTTGGCTCAAACCGCGGCTTTCAACTATTTTAGAGGCTTTTTCACCTGATTTCATCATATCAACAATAATTTGTTTACCTATGTTATTTGAAATTGTATTCTTTTCAATTAATGAAATAAGTTCGGCCAAATTTTCCGGAGTTAATTTAGTTTCGGAAATTTCAAGATGTTCTTCTTTCAAATAAGCTGCAATCTCACCCATAATGAAATTTACTGCAATTTTCGGAGTTGCGCCGAGCTTAAGAACTTCGTCAAAGAAAAGAGCAAGTCCCATTTGTTCAACAATTACGCTCGCATCATATTCGCTTAAACCAAGACTCATATATCTCTGGCGTTTTGCTTCCGGAAGTTCGGGCATTTTGTCTTTGATTTCCTGAACCCATTCACGTGAAATCTTCAAAGGCATCAAATCCGGTTCCGGAAAATATCTGTAATCATGTGCGTCTTCTTTTCCGCGCATTGACTTTGTTTCGCGCGCATTGTCATCCCAGAGGCGGGTTTCCTGAACAACTTCTCCGCCTTCTTCAACGATTTCGATTTGGCGGTCAATTTCATATTCAATTGCGCGTTGAAGTGCTGAAAAACTGTTTACGTTTTTAATTTCAGCACGTGTTCCGAATTCTTTTGAGCCTTTTGGCATGATTGAAATATTTGCGTCACATCTCATTGAGCCTTCCTCGAGGTTTCCGTCGCAAACGCCGATGTAACGGACAATATTTCTTAATTCTTCCATGTACATTCTGGCTTCTTCGGAACTTCTCATATCAGGTTCTGAAACGATTTCCAAAAGAGGAGTTCCGGCGCGGTTCAAGTCGACTAAAGAATAGCTTGACCCTGCAAGTCCTGAAGCACCGGCGTGAACAAGTTTGCCGGCGTCTTCTTCAAGGTGAGCGCGTGTAATCCCTATTCTTTTACCTTTAATATCAATATAACCGTTTATACAAATCGGTTCGTCATATTGTGAAATCTGATAACCTTTCGGCAAATCCGGATAGAAATATTGTTTTCTGTCAAATTTGCAGCGTTCCGGAATTTCGCAGTTAAGAGCAAGTCCTGTCAAAATCCCCATATTTACAACTTCTCTGTTCAAAACAGGAAGAACTCCCGGCATCCCTAATGTAATCGGGCTGGTTTGTGAATTCGGCTCCTGTCCGAATTCTGTGCCGTCAGGGGCAAATATTTTGGATTTTGTTTTCAATTGAGCGTGAACTTCAAGCCCAATCACAACTTCATACTTATCTCTTAAACTTTCCATGGTTTCTCCTTATATATCGACTTTTTATTATTTTTATATTTCCGCTGTAAATACGGGTTTTAAACTTTAATTACAAGTGTATTTTAACACAAAAATCAAAGGTTACAATTTTATTCAGCAACCACGCGCGCCGGGAAATTATTTTTCAACAAATCATTTGCAACACTGTTTGCCTTCTCGGAAGAGGAGAAGGAGCCGGCTTGCAGCGTATAGCTTCCGTTAACATTTTTAACAAACGGATTTACGCCGACATTTGATTCCGAAATAATTCCTTTTGCAACTTCGGCTTGCGCGGCTGAAGCGTAATTACCAACATAAACTTTATAAGTTTTTTGCGCAGCTGCCGGCATCATTGATGCAGGAGGAACTGGCGCGGCATTCGGCTGTGTTAAGTCATCTTGCGGTTTAGTTTCCTCAACTTTTTTAGGCTGGTCTTGCATATTATTTTCATTATTTTGAGCGGAAGGAAGCTCTTGAGACTTTGTATGTTCCAGCACAATCGGTGCGTCTTCCTGAACTTTTAACGGCTCAGGCTCCTGTTTTTTCTCGGGGATTACAACCTTTTCATCAAGTTCCGGCTGCAAAGTTGATTCTGCAGGGGTTCCAATTCCGTTATCTTCATCTTGAAGACGTTTTAATCTGTCATCAACGTTCCCGCGGACAATGCCTTCTTGTTCATAGGTTACTTCAGGTTCATCGCCTATTGCAATATCAACGTCAGGCGACATTACTTTCGCCAGACCTAAAAATGCAAGCAGAAGTATGAAAAATGCCGAAATAAATAATACTAAATTTTGATGCGGATTTTTAGAAAGCCGCTTTTTATATTCTCGGTAACTAATGTGTTCAGGATTCACAATCTGCTTTGGTTCGTCCATTCTTACACTCCTCTTACTTTGGTACTCGCAAGCGTTATGTCTGCAAGTTCTTCTGAATAATTTTTCATAATTTCTATAGCAAAATCTTTTATATCAGTTATACCTAAATCGTTTTGAAGACCGCATGCCTTGACCGGTGCACCCTCTGAATTAATATTTATGCCCGTGTGAATAAGAATTGAAGTCAGAGATTTGGTAGCGATTGAAACTGTAAGTTTTTTATCATTTACAAACAAATCGTCTCCGTTTCTGACAACTTTTACGCCGCGGCGTTCAAGAGCTTCTTTTATAGTACAGATGAGAAGCCTTTGTCTGAAAACACCTTCAACCAAACCTACATTAAACTGCTCGGTAATAAAGCTCAGCATGTTTTTACTGTAAATCGGTTCATTATTAATTACATCTTCTATATCAACCATTTCAGTAAGCTTCACCTCACATTCGCCGGTAAAGCCCACGATTGCATCTCCCATTATCTTAAAATTCTTGTAAATCCAGTGCGGAGATAATTGATAGCCCTCGTATTTAATTTCATTTTCTGATAATATATAATGCATAAGTTTCTCAGTGTTTTATTCAAATAATTCTTTTATGTAATACGTATCTTTATTATACAACAAAGCGTTTTTAAGCCTTGTACATGATTCGCATTTTCCGCAATGTTTTTTGCCGCCTACATAACAGCTCCTTATATATTCAAGCGGAACAGAGTTCTCAATTGCTTGTTTTACTATATCATTCTTGCCGGAATTTATCAAGGGGGCAAGGACTTTGGGGTGTTTGCCGGTAGAATATTCAAACTCTTGATTTACTCTTTCGATAAACTCTTTTGTATTATCCGGAAAAGTCTGGCCTTCTTCAAGGTTGGCGCCGATAATTATATAATCATAGTTTTCACCATCTGCAAAACTTGCGGCAATGTTTAAGAACAGGCCGTTTCGGTTTGGCACCCAAACATTTTGCGCACTTTTGACTTCATCGAGAAGCCCTTCGCCTGTCGGAACTTCGCAATCAGCTACAAGCGAGGTGTGCGTAATTTCTTTTAGAAAATCCAGTTTGATTACTTTATGTGAAACATTATAAAATTCACAAATCTTTTTTGACGCTTCAATTTCCGTATTTGCGGCTTTCTGTCCGTAATCAAAAGTCAAAGCAAGCTCAACATTGTATTTATTTCTCGTAAGACCGAGGCTTACGACTGAATCGAGGCCGCCTGACATTAAAATGATTGATTTAACCATCGAGTTCCTCTCTGAATTTTCTTGCGAACTCTTCATCCTCATCAGTTTCGTATTCATCAATCATTGAAACAGCTTCGACTTTCAAAACATCGCTGTAAAGAGGCTCCCTGATAACTTCGTCAAGAATTGCACGGCCATGAAGGTTATAAAGTGCAACGAGTGCATTTTTTTTAACTTCGTCATCATCGTCCAAAAGACATTCTTTTATTGTTTCAAAACTTTCCGGATGGTCGCTTTCCATAATGGCTTCGATTGCATTTATGCGGATTTGCGGAGATTCATCCAGAAGGGTTCTTTTTAAAGCATTAAAAACTCTTTCATTATCACTCAGGCGAAGCTTGCCAAGCGCTTCTATAACCCTTTCTTTTAAAAAGGTAAACTTGTCAATTATCCCTTGTTTTGTTTCAAGAATACTCACAAGAGGGTCAACCGCGCGCATATCACCAAGCATGCCAAGAGCCGAAGCCGCCGATTCTCTTAAATAAACCGACTTTTCTTCCTCGTCTTTGACAACGTCAATTAAAGGCGCAACTGCGTATTTATCGCCAATTCGTCCGAGCGCATCAGCGCATGCAAAACGCACTTTATAGTTTTCATCCTTATTATTCAGGCAATAAAGTAAAGGAGTTACAGCAGAGGCATCCCGGTAATTTGAAATGGCTTTTGCGCACATTACGCGGAGATTTATATAATTTTCTTTTTCGGCAGAAACAAGATTTTCCGTATTTTTCAAAAGAAGAAGGTCAACTAATATTGAAAGCGTAGAATAATTTCTAAATCTGTCGGCAAGTTTGATTACGAACATTAAAACTTCTGAATTTGAGGAGTTTACAAGCAGATAATTATAAATTTTGACAAGTTCTTCGCTGCTGAAATCGTTTTCCAAAGCTGAAATTCTCGACAACAAAGCCGGTATGTTTAAATTATCAAACAAATTATATTTTTCGGCGATTGCCTCTAAATTTAATCTGTTGTCTTCAGCCATATCAACCCCTTGATTTCCCCGCTGTTCTATGACAGAAAAATACAACAAATACGTTTTTTTTTCAAGCTTTTCACAAATTTTCACATACTAGGCGCTTAAGACATCTGAAATAAAATTTTTATGCAAATCTTTTACCCAGTCTTCATTGTGCATATTTCTTTTTATAAACCAGTTTTCTAAAAAGTCTTTTAGTGGTATTGGTATTTTATATTGCTTGAACACAATATCTTGATTTAGTTCCGGAATAAATTCAAAATCCTTTTCATTTTTTTCTGACAAGCCTGCAACAATAAATGTGTATGGTTTATTGTGCCTGTAATGTTTCAAACTCTGATTGATATTGTTAAGAATTTCTGCTGTACAATCGCAAGTTTTACAAATTAATATATACTTAAGTTCCTTTGAAGTTTCAGAAATATTAATAAAGTTCTCCACGCGTTTCTGGTAGCGAGCTTTTAATTCTTCTTTTGAAAGATTTTTGTCATGAAGGAAAGCTACATCTAAACTGTCATTATACCAGTAATCGGTTTCCAAATCATGACGCAAATCAGATGTTAAGCCTTCAAAATCATTTTCAAGAAGAAAAGCAACTTTCTCCAAAGGAAGAAGCAGCAAATCAAAGGGGCAGCTCAATTCACCTTGTTTACGCTTGGCTTTTATTCCGTACCTGGTCAAAATTGTCCTTACAAAACAGTTTTGCCCGAGACTTATATAGTAATTACAAATTTTAGGGGGCATTGCAAAAGAAATGTTTATCCCAAAAATCTTTACAAAAACTCTTCCGTATATCTTTTCAAATTTGAATAATGCCATTATGCCCTTAATCCGTCATTAATAATAATTATAATTTCTGAAATAGTAGCACAACGAATCAAAAAATACTATTAGCCATCTGTCCATTTAAATTCATAAAAAAACGGCGGATTGATATTAATCCGCCGTTTTTTTTATGATTTTTCAAATTTTTCTTCCTGTTCTTTTTTATGAGCAAGGAATTTGTCACCAAGTTTGTTTGCTATCGGCGTTACTGCAACCGGTACTACATATCTGTATATCATTGCAAAAATTAAGAGTTTCTTCGCAATATCCATACCGATTAAGCGGTTTGCAAATTTCTTATCACCAAGGTGATCATATGCGTAATCGATTAAATCGATTTTATTTTTGCCTTCTTTGACCAAACCTTTATTAATATCTTCTATTTTAGAAAGCAAGTTTTTATCTTTTGTATAAAGTTCAGCGTATTTATTTGTTACCTTTTTCCATATTCCGACCAGCGCGCCGTCAACAAGATAAGCACCAGCGGTTGAAAAACCGAAAGTAAGTGCATGGTTTAGTGTAAGAATTTTCTTTCTGTCACTTTCCATTTGCTCTTCAGGAAGTTTCATTGTACGATACATATACATCCCTGTTCCGGTAGCGGCACCAATTGTTGTCATGTGGTTAGTAATAATTTTACTATCTTTAAATTTTTCAGCAAATTTTGCTACGAACTCTGTGTTCATTGTTTTTGCTACAAAGTTTTCTGCCAGCCACTCAACTGAATTATTCCAAATTTTTTCCAAAGGTTCAAAGAATTTTGATTTTGAAGTCAAAGCGGAAACAAGTTCCTCCTGACTGCCAGTGAAGGCTTGCGGTTTTGGTTTGCAGCATTGAGGCAGTGAAGTATTTTGAAAATTATTGGAATTTTGATTGTATCTCTGTGTATTAAATGTTACCCGCATTACTTTGCACCTCCGTTAAAATCACCGAAGGCCGCACTTTTTATTGAAGCTCCGGCATATTGCATAGTATTGATATTTTCAGGTTTTTGCTCAGGTTTTGCTTCCTCAGTTTTTTTCTGTTTTGATTTAGGATCTATTCCAAAGACATATTTCAGAATTGGAGGGATTAGAGCAATTGTTATAATCGATCTTGGAATACCTATTACAATATCTGGACCCATTTTCATTAAAGTTTCAACATTCTTGAACTTTTGTGTTTTAGTAAGGCCTTTTGCTTTTAAGTCTCCAAGGTAACTTTCTGCTTTTTTACCGGCTTTTCCGAGGTATTTTGCAGGATCGTTTTTAACCCTTTTCATTGCAGCATCAAAAGGACTCATTATAATTGTTGATGAAACAAATCCGATTACACCTGAAGCAACAGCGTGAGCTGCAGCATTTCTGCTGTCTTTCTTTTCTTTTTCGCTATCTCCGGAGAGTGCAAGTATAGTTAATGGTCTAAGAATTCCTGCCAGCACTAAAGCAAATAATGCCTGGCACGAAATCGGATGAGCCTCTGCATATTCAAGAATTGAGCCAAAGGTTTTACTTGAGAGGATTTTTTCACCTAAAGTTTTAGCGGCAGCCACACTCTCTTTTTGGCCACCGCTAAAATTCACATTATATCCTCTTGTACTATCGTTTTTGTCACACAAACCCGCGTCAAATCGCTCCTTGAACATTTGCGGGTCTTTGTGAACCGGCGTTGAACCCGATAAATACGGGTTATTGTAGTTGAGTAAATTAATTTTCATGTTCCACCAAATTGTTTACTAAAGTCTGTACATTTATTTTAAATCAAAGGAAAATTTTTTTTGCCACGTTATTTAAAAAAGTTTACAATTCAGTTTGATTTTTTTAATAAAAATACTCTTAATAAAGAAAACACGTTGGTTTTAAATCCCAACGCGCTTAACAATTAGTGTTTGCTATACACTTTATATCTTTTAAATATCTAAGGCTATATCCAAAGTTTGAGCTTTTGCAACAATTGCGCTTGACGATATTATATCAACTCCGGTTGAGGCAATTTCACGCACTGTTGAAAGATTTACATTTCCGCTTGCTTCGACAATCGCCTGATGATTAATCATTTTTACAGCTTTTTTCATATCTTCAATGCTCATATTATCAAGCATGATGATATCAGCTTTGCACTGAATTGCTTCTGAAACTTGTTCAAGCGTATCGCATTCGACTTCTATTTTATGAGCATGAGAAAGATTTTTGCGAAGTTTTTCAACGGCTTTTGTAATTGAACCGGCAAGCCTTATATGATTGTCTTTTATCATGGCGCAGTCAGAAAGATTAAATCTGTGAAGCGCGCCGCCGCCTGTTTTTACGGCATGCTTCTCAAACATTCTGAAGTTCGGAGTGGTTTTTCTTGTATCAACGATTTTTGCAGGATAGTCACCGATTGCCTCCTGGTATTTGCAGGTTTCTGTTGCAATTCCGCTCATACGCTGAATGTAATTCAGAGAAAGTCTTTCACCCATCAAAAGTTCTTTTGCGGGGCCGGACAAAGTTGCAATTTTGTCGCCTTTTTTAATTTTGTCACCTTCTTTAAAATGAAAATCAATTTTTATATCATCGGAAAGTAATTTATAAACAGTTTTAAAAACTTCAACACCGCAGAGAACGCCGTCAGTTCTTGTGTTTAAAAAACCTTTGAGTTTATCGTTTTCTTCAGCTAAATTTTCTGTCGTGATATCTCCATAGCCAATATCTTCAATCAGTGCTGATTTTACATGCTCTTCCATTATGAATTTGTTTAACATCTTAATCTCCTTGTGTAATAAATTATTTCAGCTATCTAATCTGACGGTAGCTTACGATTTCGGAATTTTGATTTCTGAGGAAAGCTTTCGAATCCTCCAACGAAGTCCTTGTAAGGCAGCTATGAAAACTCATATCGTTTGTCTGCGTAAAGTCTGTTCTAAAATGAGCTCCGCGTGATTCCTTGCGTTTTATGGCGGAAGTTATAACCATTTCCGCAACCGTCAGCATATTTTTAAATTCATACTCTGATTTTGAAAGACATTTGTCAGTTCTATGAAAATCAAGTTTTAGCTGCTCAATCTTTTCAAAAGCATTTTTGAGGGTTTCTTCACTCCGGTAAATGCCGGCGCCGTCCCACATTATATTTTGAAGGTTTTTGCGCATTTCAGAAACATCAATTTCTTCAAGATAAATTTCATCGGAATATTTTTCAATAATATCTTTTATAGTTCCGCTGATTTGTTTAGGCGGCTGAAGCTCAAGTGTTTTAAGATAATTTGCTACTTCATAAGCGCAGACAACACATTCAAGAAGCGAATTGCTTGCGAGTCTGTTGCCGCCATGAAGTCCGGTTGAAGCGGTTTCTCCTATTGCATAAAGTCCCCTGACAGAGGTTTCACCTTCAATATTTGTTTTTATTCCGCCCATCATGTAATGTGCGGCAGGAGCAACCGGAATGAAATCTTTTGAAATATCAATACCGTGTTCAAGACATTTTTTTGAAATTGTCGGAAATCTTTTGGCTAGTTTTTCTTTATTTATGCAGGTTGCATTAAGATAAACATTTTCCGAATGATTTTTTTGCATTTCGCAATAATTTGCGCGTGTCACAATATCACGCGGTGCAAGTTCACGTTTTTCATGATATTTCTGCATAAATTCTTTGCCGTCAGCATCAACGAGTTTTGCGCCTTCGCCGCGGACAGCTTCCGAAATTAAAAATCTGTTTTCTTCCCCATCGATAGCGAGTGCGGTCGGATGAAACTGCACAAACTCCATATCCTGCATAACAGCTCCGGCGTTAAAAGCAAGCGCCATCCCATCGCCGGTTGCTCCCGAGGGGTTTGTGGTGTATTTATAAAGCTGGCCGATTCCGCCTGTTGCAAGAATTACGGCTGATGAATATATAACTTCATATTCGCCGGTAAGATTATTGAAGACTATAACACCCTTACACTCATTTGTTTCGTCTACCAGAAGTTCAACAGCAAGAGTTTCTTCATAGATATCAATATTTTGGTTTGAAGAAATTTTCTTCACAAGAGCTTCTTCAATTTTTCTTCCTGTTGCGTCGCCGCCCGAGTGGAGAACCCGTCTTACGCTATGTGCTGCTTCAAGAGTAAAAGTAAAGTTATTATTTTCATCTCTGTCGAATTCAACGCCAAAATTCAGCAAATCTTTTATAACTTTATCGGAATTTTCAGAAATAAATCTTACTGTATTAAGTTCGCTCAAACCGGCTCCGGCTTTCACAGTATCGCTTATATGGGAAGCTGTTGAATCGGATTTATTTTCCTTCAAAACCCCGACCATACCGCCTTGAGCGTATCGTGAGTTACTTTCACCAAGCTGCGATTTGGTTATTAGCAGAATTCCGTCTGCAAACTTTGTCTGCTGTTCAAGCTTCAAAGCTGCGTACAAGCCTGAGATACCGCTTCCGATTATTACTGCCGAATATTTTGAGTATTTCATGATTATATCCCTTTTTTCTATCTTCAATATTTTAACCTAAATGATTTTATTTTTCCACCTCACAACATAAATTTTTTATTAAGAATTCATATCTAAACGCTAATTTTACATCAAATTTTATTTAAAAAGAAACTCGGTGTAATATAAACACCGTTTTTTTACTTGCGGCTGATTTAAATGATATCCAAAAGCTTTTAAATAAAAATGCATAGTAATATTCAGCAGAATTGGAGGAAATATGACAAATTCGGCAATACGAATCCTGTTAGTAGAAGACCAAAAACTTATGCGTGTAGGTTTAAAATCACTTTTTGAAGAACATCCTGAACTTGAAATAATTGCGGAAGCTCAAAGCGGCCGCGAAGCAATAGAAAAATATAAAGCCATTCATCCCGACATAACCTTGATGGATATAGGGCTGCCTGATATGAGCGGGATTGAAGCCACTAAAAAAATTCTTGAAACCGACTCAAAAGCCAAAGTAATAATTTTGACCTCGCATCTTTCGGAGAATGAAGTGATAGATGCACTTCACGCAGGCGCGTGCGCGTATGTAATGAAGGATATTAACACTGAAATTTTAAAGATGATTATAAGAACTGTCAAAGACGGTGCCATGTGGCTTGACCCGCAGGCAGTACCGATTTTACGCGAAAAAAACTGCGGAGTTGTGCCGCCGCGTCAGATGTCAAGGGCAATGTTTAAAGAACAGCACGCAAATCTTACACAACGTGAATACGAGGTATTAAAACTCGTTGTTGACGGCAAATCAAACAACGAAATCGCACAGGAATTAACAATAAGCGAACATACTGCAAAAGCGCACGTCTGCAATATAATTCAAAAACTTGTAGTTGATGACAGGACACAGGCGGCAGTTAAAGCCTTAAAAGAAGGACTTGTTTGATACCTACAGAATTATGGCGCACAGATTATTCTGCGCGCCATTTTGATTAAATGCTGTTTATCCGTAAAATTCATCCGCATAATACGCAAATTCCAGATGGCCGACAATAATTGTGTCCCCATCTTTGACTCCCATTGATTTGAGTTTGTCAAAAACTCCCATCCCGGTCAAAATATTTTGAAATCTTATTACCTGCTCAGTATTTCTTTCATCAGTAACTTTTGCAAGTCGTCCTATTTTGCCGCCAACGATTACAAAAGTGTCTTTTGCAATTTTAGAAATTTCATATTCGCTGTCATCGTTGTTAAATGCGCCTAAATCCTCTTCAACAACAATTTCGGAAACAGGTTTTTCGATTTTTTCAACCATTTCTGACATGAAGTTCACAAGTTCAGGTATACCTTCGCCCGTAACCGCTGAAATTATGAAAACATCATCAGACTCAGTTTTAAAAAGGTCAAGCATTTCTTTTTTCTTATCGTCATCGACCGCGTCAATTTTATTGAGGGCAATAATCTGATAAAGCGAAGCCAAACGCTCCGAATGCTTTTCAAGTTCATTATTAATAATCTTGTAATTATCAAACGGGTTTTCTTCCGTCAAATCCACAAGGTGAACAAGAAATCTGCATCTTTCAACGTGGCGTAAGAAATCATGTCCCAAACCGACACCCTCAGACGCGCCTTCAATAAGCCCCGGAATATCAGCAACAACAAAACCGTCGCCGTTAAGACCTTTAACAACACCCAGATTCGGAACGAGCGTCGTAAAAGGATAATCTGCAATTTTTGGTTTTGCAGAGCTTATCCTGCTGATTAAAGTAGACTTTCCGGCATTCGGCATTCCCAAAAGCCCGACATCCGCGATTAATTTCAACTCAAGAATTAATTCTCGTTCAATTCCCGGCTCACCGGGTTCGCAAAATTGAGGCGCACGCTTCTGCGCGGTGGCAAACCTTGCGTTTCCGCGTCCTCCGCGTCCGCCTTTTGCAACAAGAACTTTTTGTTCGTGTTCTTTTAAATCGGCAATCACATTGCCTGATTTAACATCAATTACCACAGTTCCCACCGGAACTTTTATCACTAAATCCTTTGCCCAATGTCCGTGGCAGTTTTTAATTCCGCCATTCTCGCCGCTTTCGGCTTTGAAAACGGATTTGTACTTGAAATCCATCAAAGTTGACATATTTTCATCGGCTATCAGATAAACATCTCCGCCTTTGCCGCCGTCACCTCCTGCCGGACCTCCTTTGTCAACATATTTTTCTCTGCGCCAGGCTACCATTCCGTTACCGCCCCGGCCGGATACAATTCTAATTCTTGTTTTATCTAAAAATTGCATTTTATTTATATCCCTTATTCATTCAGGTACCGCAGTCTTAAAACGGTTTAAATCCGCCAATTTGAGCGTTTCCCTTTTTTGATGCTGCTAAAATTTTTTTTTATTTGTATTATAATAATACTATGAAAATGATAAAAGAAAAATTATTTACCAAAACCGCTGTTGAGATTGGTCCGGACAGCGGGTATGACAATTATATAATGGCTATTGAATCAAGCTGTGATGAAACAGCCTGCGCTATCGTAAAGAATGGGCGTGAAGTGATTGCAAATGTTGTTGCATCCCAAATAAAAACTCATGAAAAGTTTGGCGGGGTAATTCCTGAAATAGCTGCACGCGAACATCTTGATTCCATTAATATAGTAATAGAAGAGGCTTTTGAACAGGCAAAGAAAAATGCCGGAATTGAGCCGGATGATATTACTGCTTTTGCAGGAACCGTTGGTCCGGGACTTGTAGGATGCCTGCTTGTCGGGTTAAATGCAGCAAAAACTCTTGCGCTTGTGTATGATAAGCCTTTTATCGGAGTTAATCATCTTAATGCTCATCTTTGCGGTAATTATATTGATACAGAATTAAAACCTCCTTTTATGGCATTGCTTGTAAGCGGAGGGCATACTCAGATTATTGATGTTAAATCCTATTCCGAACAGCATATTCTTGGAGAAACTATTGATGATGCTGTAGGCGAGGCTTATGATAAAGTTGCAAGACTTATCGGGCTTCCTTATCCTGGTGGTCCAAGGCTGGACAAACTTGCACAGGAAGGTAACAGCAAAGCCTTTCAACTTCCGCAGGCAAAAGTTGACGGTTATAATTTCAGTTTCAGCGGTTTAAAAACAGCAGTGTTGAGATTAGTGAAGGAGCTTAAGCAAAAATATAATACAGAAGAACTTCCTGAAAATGTTGTAAAAGATGTATGTGCAAGTTTTCAGGAATGCGTGTCAGCCGCTCTTTTGAAGAAACTTAAGCGCGCTGCCGAGGAAAACGGATATAAGCAGGTTGTTATTGCCGGCGGTGTAGCTGCAAATTCTGAAATTAGAAGGAAGATTTTTAATCTCGAAAACGAAGGCTACAAAGTTTATGCACCACCGATGAAATACTGTACTGACAATGCTGCAATGGTTGCTTCATGTGCCTATTTCAATACAAATACTTTTGATGATATTAATGTAGAAGTATTTTCAAGAGTTAAATGAATTTTTAACAAAAGTTAATATTTCATATTTTTTGTGCAATTTTTATTTTTCATAAACCTTACTAAGAATAAAATATAAGGTTTACAGTGTGCAGATAAATAGCTTTGATAACAGGAAATATGAATATTCACGCCCATCGTTTGAGGGCTTGACAAAACTTATGAGCAAGCGGATTTCAACTAACCCTGAGTATCTTGAGCACTTAAGTCAGGTTTATACGCGGGAACAGGGTAGTGTAGGTAATTTGCCTAAGGATTTATTTGAGCTTTTCCGTTCCAGATCAAGAGAAGCTAATGCTGAAAATATAAAAAAAGTTAAAGATGCACTTAATGATGCAAATATGCTTTTAGCAGGGATTGAAGAGCTGAAAATTCGTATAGGTAAAGATATGAAGCCAAACAGCTTAATTAATCAGTTTCTGCCTAAAATAGCTAAAATTAATATCCAGCCCGAGAGAATTCCAAGGATTATCACTGAAATGAGGAAGCGCTTTACGCCGGATAAGGAAGCCTTATCTGTATTCACAACTAAAGCCGGAGCACTTCTCGAAAATAGATTTAAAGAAATTGGACTTCTAAAACCATCCGACAAAGTTCAACTCACATATATTGACCAGGGAAAATACAAAAATACCTTTAAAATGTGTCTCCTTGATGAAAATGATAAAGATATTATTCATCCTAAAGTTATTCTAAGTTTTAAATCTCCAAAATCTGCTATGGAACAAATTAATGTTCTTCTAGGGATGATGAAAAAATACTTCCAAACAATTAAGCCAAAGGAATATCTCAGTGTCGTAACTAATGTGCTTGACCACGCATCTTCTAAGGTTGTACCTCCAAAAGAGAAAGATTTATATAAAAAATCACTTCTTGAAATCTACAGCAAGATGAAGATGAAAAATGAAGAAGAAAAGTTTATGGATCTAATCAAGCGCACAATGTATGACGAGATTAAATATAACGGAATAGGACCAGAAAGCAATCTTACACAGTTTATCAAGCGTTCTGCTGGACATCCTATGACTGCATCGGATTATATTGATGTGTTTTACCTTAACACACAGAATAATGTCGGATTGTCAGAATTTTCTGATAAAGCTCTGCCTGCTGTAAGAAGAAAAATTAACCTTCATAAATACGGGTTATTCCATGATGATTTAATTATGAATAAAAATAACAAGGTCGAAGACCGCGTAATTGATTACGGCGGGATTAAACCGTTGAGAGGTATGGAAGAGCTTTCGCAAAACGGAATTGCACGCAGATATTATCATAAAATCTCGCAAATCCAGATGAAAGATGAAGTGAAAACCCAGCTTAAACGTGTTGAATACTGGAATAATCTTTACAATTCTGCGGTTAAGGCTGAAATCCCAAATCACAAGGATATATTGCTTGCTCTTGAAAAGAGCCGCTCTTTAATTAAACCGGAATACTGGCATCTGCTCTCAGACATTAAGGCATCTTTTTAAGCTTGCAGTGTTAACCTTATTTAAAATAAAGTCAGTGATTTCTTTTTCAAGTTCGCAGCCAAAATGAGCATTAATTTCTTTTATGAAATAGCAAGGGCTTGTCACATTAATCTCTATAATCTGTCCGTCAATTACATCAAGTCCTGCCATACAAATTCCCATTTTATTTAATTCTTCTGCTACAAGCTGGAATTTAGCTTTTTCTATGTCGCTTAACTCTGCTTTTATAATATTTGCATCACAGTGTTCATTGAATTTGAAATCATCATTAGAAGGAAGCTTCTGTACACAATAGTCAAGAACTTTATCCCCGAGGAATAAAACCCGTTTGTCGCCGTATTTAGCTTTTTCAATATATTTTTGCACCATAACAAGTGTAGACTGGTTATTTGTCATTGAATTGATTATTACAGCAGTATTCTTATCACCTTTTTTAAGGCACATTACTCCTGCCCCAAAGCACCTATTGAGAGGTTTTAAAACTATTTCCTCATGTTTATCCAGAAATTCCATAATGTCTGATTTCGATGAGGTAACGATATTTTCCGGCATAAATTCAAGGAATTTTACTGCGTGAAGTTTTTCGTTAAAGTCCCTTATCGAACGCGGCTCATTCAGAACCATAGTTTTATTTCTGTCTACAAAATCAAATATGTATGTTGAATTAATATAGTCCATATCAACAGGCGGATCCTGCCTGAACATTACAAGATGAAATTCTTCTATTTTTTTGTGAATATCCTGTTTATCATAAAATATGTTTCCGCTTTTTTCATAAGCTTCATAGCAGTGAGTATAAGCCTCGGCATCTATAAGACTCAGCTTATCAATCGTTGTAATAAAAACTTTGTTATTCTCATTAAGCATCTCTCTGATTAACCAGAAGTTTGTCACAAGGTTATTAAACTCAAAATACTTGAGTTCTATTCTGTCAATAATAAATAAGATATTCATAAAATCCCTCTTTTCAAAAAAATATTACCACCAATGATGTTTGATGACAATCTTAGAGGCGGTAATATTTTAATATTTATGGATATAAATAGACGGACTATTTAATTTCCTCAGGATTTAATATACAGCAGGTTGTATTATTTACCTGCATCAACTGTGCGAATTTTTGCAAGTCAGCCTGTATTTCAGGGAATGTGTTGTAGTGCATAGGAATTACTGTTTTCGCACCGAGCCAGTCAGCTGCAACAACTGCGTGTTCTATGTCCATTGTATAATTTCCTCCGATAGGAAGAAGTGCAATATTGGGTCTATATAAATCCTTGTAAGCTTTAAAATCCGGTGTCAGGCATGTATCACCTGCATGGAAAATTCTTACACCTTCAATATCAAAAAGAATGCTTGCAGCAATTCCGCCGTAAGAGCCATCCGGAAGAGAGCTTGAGTGGTAAGCCGGTAAAAAGATTGCGCGTCCCCAGTCATAATTCAGCCAGCCGCCCGGGCATACAGGACGGGTTTTAACCTTTTTCCCTGCACAGTAAGATGCAACTTCTGTGATTGCTGTAATCGGAGCTTTTTTTTCTTTTGAAATTTCAATTGCTTCGCCTAAATGGTCTGAATGTCCATGGGTTACGAATATATCAACAATATTTGACTGCTTATAATCGTATTTAGGATTTATTGAAACAAGCGGATCAACAAGAATTGATTTGTCGCCGGTTTTGATTTCAAATGCACTGTGACCGATGTATTTTAAGTCTACCATACTACTCTCCTTATTTTTCGTTGTAAAACGTTTTGTTTCTCTTGTATTAAAATACCATTTTTTATTATAAAATACAACTATGGATTATGAAAAATCAATGAAAAGATGTATAGAGCTTGCTAAGAAAGGACGGGGAGCAGTTTCGCCAAATCCTCTTGTCGGATGTGTGGTTTATGATAAAAACGGAAACCTGATTGCTGAAGGTTTCCACGAGAAATACGGTGAAAACCATGCAGAGCGGAATGCTCTTTTGAAATTAAATAATGACGAAGCAAGGGGCGGAACTCTGTTTGTAAATCTTGAACCTTGTTCGCATTTCGGGCATACTCCGCCTTGTGTAGATTTAATAATTGAGCGCGGGCTTAAAAAAGTCGTAACCGGTATGCGTGATGTAAATCCTATAGTAGCAGGCAACGGCATCAGAAAGCTTCTTGATGCAGGTATAGAAGTTGTTGAAGATGTTCTGAATGATGAATGCAAAAGACTTAATGAGGTTTTTATCAGGAATATGACGGAGCATAAAACCTTCGTTGCAATAAAAACCGCAGCAACTCTTGATGGTAAAATTGCAGCAAAGAACGGATCTTCAAAATGGATTACAGGTGTACAGGCTAGAGAAGAGGTTAAGGCTATAAGGAAAACTTATGATGCTATTATGACATCTTCTGATACTGTTATTGCTGATAATCCTACAATGGAGCATAAGACAAAAATTATATTAGACCGCAGACTAAAAACAGATTTTACTTCAAAGATATATAAATCCGGAAGAATCATTGTATTTTATGATAAAACACTTGATGCACCAAAATTAAACGGAATAGAATTTATAAAAACTCCGGTTATAAGCGGAATGCTTGATTTAGAGTTTGTATTTAATAAGCTTTATGAATTAAGAGTGATGAGTGTGCTTATTGAAGCCGGAGGACACTTAAACGGATCTGCAATAAAATATGCAGATAAAATATACCACTTCATAGCACCTAAAATCTTAGGAGATAATGAGGGACGCTCGTGTTTTAATTCCGGAAGTGTTACAGATATAAATGAGAGTAAAATATTTAAATTTTATAGTGTTAAACACTTTGGGGATGATATTCTATTAACTTACTATCCTATAGAGAAAAATAATTAAGGAGTTAAAATAACCTTATGAAGATTAAACAGCCAAATGTTGCAGGAATGTTCTATCCTGAAGATAAGGAAGAATTAATATCTATGCTGATGGATTTTGCTTCAAGGGAAGAAAAATCCTCGCCTTACTTTTCGAGATTAATTATAGTTCCTCATGCAGGAATTGTATATTCCGGTGCTCTTGCTGCTCAGGGGTACAAATATTTCGGGAAGAATATTAAAAATATATTTATTTTTGCGCCTTCGCATTACAGCAGAATATTCGGATGTGTAGTTCCTGATTATGATGCTTTTGAAACTCCTCTGGGGATGATTTATATTAATAGGAAAATTACATCTTCAATAGGGTGCGAGGTCAATAATGAAGCTTTTGAAAAGGAACATTCTATAGAAATTCAACTGCCTTTTATTCAGTATTTCTGCCGTAAAGAGCAAATATGCGCCGAAAATTCAGAGCTTTGTACAAAAGAAGAACCTCAGGTTCAGATTATTCCGGTACTATACGGGTGTACTGATTATAATGTGCTGAAAGACACTATTGCGAGATACTATGATAATCCTGAAAACGCCTTTGTAATCTCTACAGATTTAAGCCATTTTTATCCAGAAAGAGAAAGTTCAAGGATAGATAATTATACTGCTCAAATGATAGAAACAAATAATATTGCAAATTTTGATGCAGAACAGGCATGCGGTGCCGTAGGCGTCTGCGGAGCAGTCAGCTTTGCTAAAGAAAAGAACTTTTCTCTTATAAGGGTCGGATTAACAAATTCTGCCAAAATGACAGGGGACAGTTCAAGAGTTGTCGGCTATGGCTCTTGGTTTTTATATGAGGGCGGAAAAAATGATTATATAAAAGAATATTTTTCTGATTTTGTGATTGATGTATGCAGAAAAAGTATATTATCAGGTTTTCATCTTGGAGATTTTACTCCCGCAGAATATGCCTGTGTATTTGAGGAGGCTGGTGCGGCTTTTGTAACCCTGGAACTGGACGGTAATTTAAGAGGCTGCATTGGTTCTATTATCGCACACCGTTCTTTAATAAAAGACATTATGGAGAATGCACATTCTGCTGCATTCAGGGATCCTAGATTTAATCCTTTAACAAGAGGTGAGTTTGGCAGGGTAAAAATTTCAGTTTCGCTGCTTTCTCAGCCTGAGAGAATACTTTTTGAAAGTGAAGAAGACCTGCTGACTAAAATAACTCCGTTTGAGGATGGATTGATTATCAGGGACGGAAACTATCAGGCTGTATATCTTCCTGTTGTGTGGGAACAGCTTCCGGATAAACAGGACTTCTTAAATTCACTTAAACAAAAAGCCGGCTTGACGCCTGATTACTTTTCAAAAGAATTTCAGGCATTTAAATTCAAGTCTTTATCAATTAAGCAATAGTGTTGAGCTGGCACAATCTGTCAGCAGAAACCATTTTGTCGCGTTTTTCATCTCTGGACGCATTTGAAAATAAGGTTTTTATTGCGGTTTTGTTAAACTCCTGCATTTTAACCTGGTTTGAAGCAAGTTTTTTGCTGCTGTTATTAAGTGTATCAAATAATACATTCAATTTTTGATCTGTGCTTAGTTCATAAAACCTGTCGCGGTTTTCCTTAACTTCATAATACTCGGGGCTTGCACAGAAATTCTGTGTCTGTAAAGGCATAATTTTCATAAATTTCTCCTGTCTTGTTAATTGTTGAGTAATATACTAAAACGCGCAAATATAATTTTTTGCTATCTAATCAATTATTTTGCCGTCAAATAAGTCCATAACCATATTTACCATATCTGAATGGGAGTTTATATAATCTTTTGGTTTTGAGGTTTCAGAAGTTTTAACTTCTTCCTGAGCCTCTTCGATTTCCTCCTCACCGGTTTCCTCTTCAACTTCAATTGCTTCCGGCTGCATCTGAGGTGGGGCTTTTGGTGTTACTTGCCTGGGAGGCACCGCTTTTACAGGCATGTCATCAGGTAGGGGAAGTCTTATTATGACATTTGAGTTTTCCTGTGAAAACATTGCATCCAGAGCGTCTATAATCATTTTCTTTTTATTGCCGTTTGCTACCTGATTTAGGAAAATTTCATTTTTCATTGTTAAAATGGTTTCCTCAGGGCTAATTTTAACCGGATTTGCCCACTGTTTAAGAAGTGCTCTTGTAGGTGCACTTTGTATGTTTTGCAGTAATGCTCCCCACTGTGCTCCAATATCATCTCCGGCAGAAACCGGATGAGCTTTTGGCATTGGTGCAAAATCTTCCTCAGGCTGTTGTGTTTCCTGCTGAACCGCAGGCTCAGGTTTTGGCGCCTCTTGCGGCTTTGCCGGCTGTGAAAGATTTTCAGCAGGCTTTATTGGTTTTTCATCAGTCAAATCCTTTATCTTTTGCCTGTTTAAAACCGGTGCCGGCGGTGTTTTATAGCTTGGGGCTGCCTGTACGGGAGCACCGCTTTCAAGCTTTGCAAGTCTGTTCTGCAATTCCAGAAGTGATGTATTTTCAGCAAGATTTGCAAGGTCAATAATGCCTACTTCAAGCCAAAGCCGCGGATTGTTTGTTGTTTTTACATCTTTTATATAATCTGCTGTTTTATCAATTAGGAATGTAATCTGGTGCGTTTCAACACTTTGCGCTTGTTTGCCGAGTTCTTTAATCTGTGCATCATTTAGCTGTGTAAGCTCAAATACTATTTCAGGATTACAGTTTTTGACAATAAGCATATTTTTGAAATAGTCAAGAAGGTTAGTTAAAATCTGGGTAGGTTCATTACCGGAGTTATAGATTTTTTCCAGAGTTTCTATTGCTTCCTGCGGTTTTGAGGTAATTATGCCTTCTGCAAGAGTATGCAAAGTATCAAACGAAAGTCTTCCCAGAAGATTATTAATATCATCTGTAGATATAGCTTCTTCCCCGTCTAAAATGCTAAGCTGGTCGAGAAGTGCTATGCTGTCGCGCATTCCGCCTGCTGAATTTTTGGCAATCGTAAAAAGTGCATCATCTGTTATATTAATTTGTTCTTTGTCAGAAATATATCTTAGATGCTTAACAATGTCATCTGTTGTGATTCTTCTAAAGTCAAAACGCTGGCAGCGGCTTTTTATAGTATCAAGAACTTTATGGACTTCGGTTGTCGCAAGGATAAAAATTACATTTTTAGGCGGTTCTTCCAGTGTTTTCAAAAGTGCATTGAATGCTGTGTTTGAAAGCATGTGGACTTCGTCTATAATATAAATTTTATACCGGCTGTTGACTGGTGCATACATTACTTTTTCAAGGATATTCTGTGCATCTTCAACTTTTCTGTTGCTTGCCGCGTCAATTTCAATAACATCCATAGGGACAGAATTTGTAATATCAACACAATTTTCACATTTTCCGCAAGGATTGATAGTAGGACCATCTTTACAGTTTAGTGATTTTGCAAAAATACGCGCAGTTGAGGTTTTACCGGTGCCGCGCGGACCTGTAAACAGGTATGCGTGGGAAATCTTATCCATTGCAATTGCATTTGTTAATGCTTTTTTGATATGTTCCTGACCTACGACTTCCTCAAGCTTTTGCGGGCGGTATTTTCTGTATAATGGAATATATTTTTCGTTCATGATAATAATAATATAACAAAAGTTATGAAAAAGGGGAAATTATGAACTTAATTAAACCTCCATATTTAAAAGAGGGCAATACTGTAGCAATTATAGCACCTGCCGGCATTGTAGAGTATGAAGAAATTTTGAAAGCAAAAAATAAGTTTGAGAGTCTTGGGTTTAAGGTTAAATTGGGCAAGCATTTGTTTAATTCTTTCAGATATATGTCTGGAACTGATGAAGAACGTGTAAGTGATTTACATGAGGCTTTTCTTGATAATGAGGTTAATGCTGTTGTCTGTGCAAGAGGCGGTTACGGAGCCATACGGCTTATCAAGCTCATTGACTTTGAAATTATAAGAAGACACCCTAAAATATTTTGCGGCTTTTCCGATATTACAGCACTTTCTTTAATGTTTGCAAAGCACTCTGATTTAATAACATTTTCAGGACCTATGGCTCAGTCGGATTTTAATGATATAACTGAGTTTACGGAAAAATCTTTCTTCAATGTACTTTCCGGAGGCTTTGAGGAATATTTTTCCAGGGTTACATATAATACAGGGAATGCAAGCGGGATTATCTGGGGTGGAAATCTTTCAACTATTGTTTCTCTTTGCGGGATTGATTTTCTTCCTGATGAGGATTTTATATTTGCAGCAGAAGATCTTAACGAGCCGGCTTACAAAATAGATAAAATGTTCAGCCAGCTTGTTAATATGAAAGATTTTCGTAAGTATTGCAAGGGGCTTGTTCTGGGTGAATTTTTGGATTGCGGGGATGAAAAATGGCTTGATGAAATTTTTACAGAAACTGCAATGCTTCTTGAAGTTCCTGCTTACGGCGGTTTTAAATTTACTCATGCTGCTGATAAACAAACTTTTCCTATTGGTGCAGCCGGATTGTTGCAAGACGGAATTTTATCGTATAAAATGATTTAGGAGGTTTCTTTGCCGCATTTTTTTATAAAATCAGAAAATATAAATAACGGATTTGCAATTATCAATGATGAAGAGAACTACAGGCATATTGCGCGATCTTTGCGCGCCCGCAGCGGTGAAAAATTGCTTTTAATTGACGAAAATAAAATTCAATACGAAACTGTTATTGAGCAAATTACAAGCAGGGAGATAACAGCGAAAATTGAAACTTCTTATCAATCTCATAGAAACCTTGATTTTGGATTATATCTTGCGCAAAGCCCACTCAGGAGTGACGCACAGTCTGTCATTATTGAAAAAGCCGCAGAACTGGGCGCAGCCGCAGTATATCCTGTTCTTACTGATAATTGCAGCGTTAATAAAAGCGTTATTGAAAAGAAAATAACCAAGTGGCAGCGTATTATGTATGAAGCCTCAAAGCAATGCGAGAGAGCTGATATTCCTGTATGCGAAAATTTAACTACACTTGAAAATCTAATTTCTTCCCGCAATAAATCAGTTTTTGATGATATGAACGCGAGAAATGTTATTTTCGATAAGGTAATAGCATTCTGTGAGCGTATTGCTGATATGACGCTGCATGAGTACTGTTGTAAAAATCCTTTTAAAAAAGGGGAAAATGTTCTTGTTATTATAGGTCCAGAAGGCGGGTTTTCAGACAGAGAGTTTGAACTTTTCAAAACACATAATATCCCGATGCTTACACTCGGGGATTTAATATTAAAAGCTGATACTGCGGTTGTTGTTGCGTTAGGAAATATTATTTATGAATACACAAATTACGGAAAAAATTAAATCAGACAAAATACTCTCTGAAATTGCATCTAACTTTGACTGCGAAATTTATCTTGTCGGCGGTGCTATTAGAGATTTTATAATGGGAAAAGAAACTTTTGACCGCGATTTGATTGTAATTGATGAGGATGCAAAGATTTTTGCGCAAAAACTTGCCGCTCACTTTGAAGCAGTCTTTGTCCCGCTTGATGAAATAAATAAGATTTACAGAGTTGTTCTGCCGGACAAGGTTAATATAATTGATGTCACAAATCCAATAGAAGATTCGCTTCATAAAGATTTGATGCGTCGTGATTTAACTATTAATGCGATTGCCGTTAATATTAAAACTTATGAAATTGAAGATATGTGCGGCGGAATTACAGATATTCAGAACAAATGTATAAACTATATAAATGAGCATAATTTTGAAGATGATCCACTAAGGTTATTAAGGGTTTATCGTTTCCAATCAATACTGGGATTTGATTTATCTCCGGAAACTATTCATGCAGTTTGTAAATATGTGAAACTTATTCACCAGCCTGCAGTGGAGAGGATTGCGCATGAGCTTATACTTCTTTTCGGCGGAAAGTATGCGGATAAAGCTTTGTTAAACATGAATAAAACCTGGCTTTTAGAAGAGATATTTCCGATTGTGAATGAGTTGAAGCAGGTTCCCCCTAACTCCCACCATCATCTGGATTTATTCCATCATTCTGTTGAAACAGTCAGACAGGTTCAGCTTTTGTATGAAAACGCCCCGGATGTTGTTAAGGCTCATATGGAAGCTGTGGACTTTGGCGGAGCAGCAAGGCTTGCTCATTTAAAACTTGCTGCATTCCTTCATGATATTGGTAAATTTTCTACCTGGACAATTGAAGAAGGAACAGGGCGCCACAGGTTTATAAAACACGACGATGCAGGCGCAAAGCTTTCTGTGCCGCTGTTGAAAAAAATGAATTTTTCTAACAAGCAGATAGATTATGTATCTTCAATGATACGTAATCACATATACCCGTCACAGGTTATGAGTGCCCCCGAGATAAATGACAAAATAATGATGAGATTTGTCAGAAAAATGGAAGATAATTCTGCTGATGTAATACTTCTAGCACAAGCTGACCGTCTTTCAGCCCTGGGCGAGGCTATAACCAAAGAGGTTGTTGAAAAAAATATTAACCTGTTAAACCGTTTGCTTGACTTTTATTTGAACGTAAAAGATTCACTTGAGCCTTTGCCTGTTCTGCTTGACGGAAATGATGTTATGAAGATGCTCAACATCAAACCGTCAAAACAATTAGGCGAAATAATGAATGCTCTGCATGAAGCTCAGATGTCGGGTGATATTACAACTAAAGAGCAGGCAGAAGCCTTTATAGTTAATCTTTTTAACCAGCGTACATAATCTTCTTTAATAAGAAACTTTATACGGGTAATCCTTAGGAATTTCCCAGTCGTTTAGCTGTATTATTGCAGTACAATATTTTTTATTTATTGTATTTGTGCTTTTGCAGTTATTGTAAAGTGTTTCTACTTTTCCATCCCAATTATATTTGCATGGTTCTACCCCTTTTTTGTAGTGATATTTCCACAGTTTACTTGTATCTACAGGCTGATATAAAAAATAAAATTTGCACTTGCCGTAATCCATGGCTCCGCATTTATCAGGATTCCCGGGGAAAAAGGTTATAGCTCTTGAGCTTGTAACACTATCGTCTGCTCCTAATTGGAATGCGCTGCCATCATTTAAATAATAAACTATTGTTCCTGACTTATTTAATTTTTTCTTTAAAACAATAAATTTGGAAAAATATTTTTGAAACCATTTGTCAATTTGAGCAGATGACATTATTGGATTGCCTTCTTCGTCCAGTGTAGATACATTAAAATCCTGTTCTGGAATACCAGTCTCTGGATTCACAAGCATATAGATGACATCATCTTTATTGGTGTAAGAAATACCAAAGAGCAGTTCCATATAGTCAGAGTCCGCCTCAAACAGTCCTGGCAGGATATCATGTAGCTGATGACACTTCTTCAGGAACAGTTTACCGTACAACTTATCGGTATCTTCGGATGTTCCACTCAGTTTCCAGTTGATAATCTCTTCTTTTTCCTGTGCAGTCAGATCCAAGTCTACATCCGGTGCCTGTGTCACAAGATCCGGCTCCATCTTTCCTTCTTTTTCGGAAGAAAGTACACGAACTCTGTTTGGAAGATAATCATTCACTTCCATAAAACGAATGGCACAGATTCGATTGAACCAGGTATAAGCTACTTCTTCTACGACAGCCTCAAATCCACGGGATTCAATTTGGGATGCCAGTCGTCTTCTCTGTTCACATTGTCTTTTATTCAGT